>DASVAL010000089.1:0-32112 GCA_036376355.1 Planctomycetota bacterium | reverse complement strand
CACCGTCGCCCGAGACACCGAGCGCCCCCACGAGCTCACCACCCTTGTAGAGCGGCACCGAGCCAGGGAAGAACGTGAGGCCGTTCTGGTAACCGGGGTCGGGCGGCGCGTTGCCCCAGCGGTCGACCTGCACCGTCTCCTGGTTCAGTCGCGCGAGGTTGAACAATGGACCGGGCCCAGTGCCCTCGATACCCGGCGGGTAGAACGGTTGCGACAGGAAGCCGAGCGTTCGCGTCGTGAGCGCGATGCCGCGGTTCTGCCCCGTCGGATCGACGGGGAACCCCTGCCATGCATCCCCGAACGGGAAGCTCAACGTGTTTCCGTTCGCAAGCGTACGGTTGGTTGCCGCACTGAATGGACCGCCCGGCCGACAAAAGTACACGACGCTGCGCGCTTTCGCAGGCACGACGTCGACGGCGTCGCAAAGCGTGTCCTCCATGCGGAAGTGCGCGAGGATGAGGCCGCGCGTGTCGACGACCGTCGCAATGACCTTCGCACCGCTGCCGAGCGGCAGGCGCACCTGCGCACGCGTGATGTTCGCGCTGTCGATCACCTGGTCGATGATGAGCTCGACGTCCGCCTGCGTGAGAACCTGGGTCGGACCGCCGTCGATGCCGTCGCGCGGCCCGATCAGGAAGCCGAACGGATCGAGCTTGCCCGCGGTGATCGCCGCAGGGAAGACCTGCGCGGGAGGCCCTGCGCCGACGCTCGGCGGCAGCGTGGTCTGCTTGACGTACGGCAGCAGGATGCCGCCGATCGTGATCGCGCCTTCCGGCTCGATGGCGAGGAAGAAGTTCTCGTCGCCCGCAGCACCCGTGCCGGTCGCACCGATGATGGCCGCGTACTCCGCGGCCTCGACGTCGGGCACGGCATCCGGATTCACGACAAGTGACTCTCGCACGAAGCAGCCGATGCCGCCGACGAGCCGAGGCACGCCGGTGCTGTTCCGCTTGTAGAGCGGCACGGCGCCGGGCAGCAGCGTGATGCCCGGACTCGGAAAGCTGCCGTTGATGTTGCGCGAAGGGTCGAACGTCGCGAAGTCGAACTGCGCCGACGTGTTGTAGCTCGTGGCCGGAGTCGTGGACAAAGTCGCGATGTCCGCACCGCGGTTCGTCGAGTTGATCTGCCACAGCGGTCCCTGCGGAGTGCCCGGGATGCCCGTAGTCGTGCGCGTCGGCGCGATGACGGGACCGAGCGTGCCGCCGCTCGTCGGCACGGCCGACGCGAGGAACGGCGGGTCGAACGTGGGCGGAAAGTGGAACGTGCTCAGCGTCTCGACCGTACGCGACGAGAGCGGTGCCTGGCTGTTCGAGAAGTACGCGGTCGTGCGCGCGAGGCTGATCGCGATGTTGTCCTCGTCTTGGAACGAGGCGCTCGCGGTGCTCCAGGCGCCGAGGATCTCGCCCGTGCGGTCGACGACCGCGACGTACAGGTTCGGGCTGTTGGTCGCCTGCGTCGCGCGCGTGAGGATCAGATTGACGTCCGCGGCCGTGAGCGGGATGACGTTGCCGAACACCGGCAACACCGGCGCCGAGGTCCCGGTCACCTTGCCGCTGCACGAGCCTAGCCCGACGGCGAACGCGGTCGCGAGGCCGGCGCAGGCCCCGAGGCAGAGCCCACCGGACCAGACACGACGAGAAGAGGCTGAACGCTTGGCGGACATGGGCACTACCAGGTCGTGATCACGGTGGTGAAGAACGAGTACCGCAGATCGTTCGAATCGTAGATGCGCGCGAAGCCCTCGTCGGGCATCAGCGCCGACGCGCCGAGCTGCAGGATCACGTTGTTGGTCAGGAACGGCCGGTACTGCGTGCCGACGAACGCCTCGATGCCGATCGACTTGTCGATGTCGGCGGCCTGCAGCAGGAACTCGAGCGACTCGGTCTTGTCGAAGCGCAGGTAGGTGAACCCACCCTGTGCGCGCCACTTCGGCGTCAGCTCGACGTCGGCCGCGCCGCCGAACAGCAGCACGCCCGGATTCACCGAGTTGGACTGGCCCTGGCTCTTCGACGTCTGCAGGTCGGCGAGCGGGCTGCCCGCGTTCGTCAGGTTCGTGCCGACGAACTTCAGGCTCTGCGTGTTCCAGAACGACAAGGCACCGCCGCCGAAGTTCGGCGAGTCGAAGATCGCGTCGAAGCCGCCGCCGTCGCCGTCGCGCGGGTCGCCGTCGCCGGAGGCGTAGAGGAAGAACGCGCGCGGCCGCCACCAGTCGATGTCGTAGGACACCTCGGCCGCGAAGAACTGCGAGCTGACGTCGACCGGACGCGCCGCGATCGGGTTCTGCGACTCCTCGCCGAATGCGAAGTAGAGCGCGTGCGTGATGTTCCAGCGGCCGAGGTGCCCCTCGCCGGTCCAGCCGGCGTAGTAGACGTCGACCTCGTTCGGCGTGAAGTTGCCGATCGGGGCCGGCGAGACGAGGAAGCCGTTGTCGTCGAACTCGACGCCGCGGTGGTCGCGGTTGTAGTGGAACGAGAGCGACGTCGTGTAGCCCAGCACGGGCCAGTCCTGGCGGTAGACGTTCGCGATGAACGTGTTCTGGTCGCGATCCTCGTAGCGGTTGAGACCCGAGTTCGTGTCCTTGTCGAGCTGGTCGAACAGCGCCAGGTTGTACTGCCACTTGTTCTGGTCGGCGTTGCCGAAGAAGCGGATGCCGAGGTTCGTGTCCTCGAACAGGAAGCCGCGGAAGTCGCTGCGGAACGGCAGCACGCCGGCCTCGACGCTCAGGAAGTCGTAGCGGTCGCTGAGGTCGAACAGGTGGTACTCGACGAACGCCTCCTGCAGCGTGACGTCGCCGCGCTCGCGCGTCGTGCCCTGCGCCGGATCGATCACGACGACGCCGACTTCGTTGACCTCGAGCCGCGTGTAGTTGAACACCGGCGTCACGCGCAGGCGCCAGTCGACGGGCTTGAACGCCTGCTGGCCGCGGAACAGGTCGATCTGGAACGCGAGGTCGTTCTGCAGGAACGTCTGCCGGCCGTCGCCGAAGTTGTTCGGGTTCACGGGCCCCGGCCCCGTGATGCCGCTCGGCGTCGGCACGTCGCGCTTCTCGAAGAAGAAGCGGTTCGTGGCCGTGAGCGAGAAGAAGACGTCCTCGGTGCCGAGCACCGGGAAGTCGCCCTTGAGCTCGTGCTGGCGGTACGGGTTCCACCAGGCCGCGGGCTCGTTGACGATGTAGCGCGGCGGCTCGATGCCGTTGTCCGGGTTGCCCGCGGCGAACCAGCGCGAAGGGAAGGGCTCGAAGTCGCGCAGCGCCGGCGGCTTCACCTGGGGCGCAGGATCCTGCGCGAGGCACACGCTCATGGCCGAGCCGCAGCCGACCAGCAGAGTACTGACCCAACGCGTCATGCGCTCCTCGTGAGACTCCTACCGACGCGGCGTTCGGGACTCCTCGCGCAACGCGAGGCTTCTCGACGCTACGGGCCCAATGGAGTGGCGGGCATTGGAGCGAGCGGCCAGCGCGCAGGGAAGGTTTTTCACGCCCGCGCCGGAGCGGTGCGTGCGGCGCCGCTTTCCGCCGCAGGCTGTCGCATCCGTCGACGCTTCGATCTAGCATCGCGTCGCAATCATGGCCGGCTTCGAGTTGAGCATTCGTGAGCCCGGGAAGCAGCCCAGGTTGGTCGCGCTGACGCAGAGTCTCGTCGTCGGACGCTCGCGGCGGGCCGACGTCACGGTCGAGGACCAGGAGGTCGGGCGAGAGCAGTTCCGCATCGGCATCGATCGCGGCATCGTCGTCGTCGAAGGCATCGGCAAGACGAACCGCACGATCGTCGACGGCACGGTGCTCGATCCCGGTTCGCGCCTCACGCTGTCGATCGGCGCCACGATCATGGTCGGCAGGACGACGTTCGTGCTGCAGAACGAGGAGTCGACCACGATCGCCCCGTCGCAGCCGCGCGTAGCCACGCCCGCGCTGAACCCCCTGACCGCCGGGCCGGTCAAACCGCGGTCTGCGGAAGCGACCTCGCCAGGAAGCGCATCCGCGCAGACGCCGGCCGCGGATGGCACCGGCCCCGTTGCGGGGCCGAATCGGACCATCCAGTTGTCGCGGCCCGGCGGCAGGAGCGCGCCAGCACCTGCTGCTGGATCCGCCGCGGTTCCGGCCCAGCCCGCCGGCCCGGCACAACCACCGCCGGCAGCGGGTCAGGAGCCGGAGCAGACGATGCAATGGAAGGGCGCGTTCCGTCCCGGTGCGGCCGGCCCCGTCACGCCGCCGCAGCAGGCACGGCCAGCGCCCGCGGCGGATGCGACTGGCCCGATGCGGCCTCCGTTCAAGACGCCGACACCCCCGCCGGCTCCGGTTGCGCCGCAGGCTCCCGTGTCGCGAGCACCCGCGCCGCCCACGCCGCCCACGCCGCCCGCGCCGCCAACACCGCCGGCCGCGGCACCGGCGCAGCCTGCGCGGCCCTTCGACAGCGCGAAGCCTCCGACCGTTGCGCTGACTCCGTCGCAGATCATGCCGAAGGGCTTCACGCCGAGCGCCGTCGTGAACCCGCTCGAGCTCGAGTCGCGGCTGCACGAGGCGAACCCGCGCCTGTTCGTCAAGAGCGAGACGATGAAGCGGCGCATCCGTCTGCTGAAGACACGCTGCATGGTCGGCCGCGGCGAAGGCTCGGACGTGCTGCTGCCGGTCGAGTCCGTGTCGGAGACGCATGCCGAGATCATGTTCGACGGCAACCGGTTCGTGCTGCGCGACTGCGGCAGCACGAACGGCACCTACGTCGACGGCATCCACCTGCGCAGCACCCAGCATCCGCTCGCGCGCCACTCGCTGATCGGCGTCGGCACGCTGCGCGCGATCTTCCTCTGCAACTCGCAGCACGGCGCCAAGTCCGATCGCCGGCACGAGGTGCGCGCGTTGCGCCTGCTGGTCGCCGCCGGTCGCCTGACGCGCGACGAAGGCGTGCAGATCCTGCGCATGTCGACGACGGACTCGAGCCAGTCGATCGCCGAGATCGTGCTGATGGAGACCGCGCTCGCCGCGACGGACTGGGTCACGGCCATCGCGGGCGCGCGCAACAAGGTGACGCTCTGGGACCGCATCCGCCGGCTGTTCCGCCGCGGCGAGCCCGCACCGAAGCCCTCCTAGCGCCCGATGAACCTCGGGCTCTACCGCTCCTGGCATGCTCTCGCGGCCGCGGGCATCGTCGCGGCGTTCGCGCTCTGGCACTGGTTCGCTCCTTCGCCGTTCGGCAGCCGCGCCGACGCGAACCTCGGCTTCCTGCTGACGACCGGCTGGCTCGCCGTCGCCTGCTACGTCGTGCTGGCGCTCTACGCGGTGCGGCGCGCCGCGCACCGCTTGCGGCTCAGCCCCGAGTTCGGCTGGAAGGTCAAGCTGCCGCAGCTCGAGCAGGCGCAGTCGCACCTCGCGGAGCTGCAGAACCGCATCGCGCGGCGCGAGGTGGTCGGCAGGAAGGCCGTGCGCACCGAGATCGACGCGATCCTGCGCAGCTTCGAGGTGGCCCGTGTGCTGCGCGTCGACGTCGAGCCGGACCCGGGCAGGCTCGGTCTCCTGCGACTGCGCACAGGCCCGCGCGAGCCGATCGGCCGCCTCGCGAGCTGGCTGCACGCGCACGTCTTCTACGGCTTCTGCGCGGCGCTGCTCGTCTGGTTCCACGGCGGCCTGCGGACCGGGTCGACGATGGGCCTGCTGCTGAACGGGCTCAGCTATCTGGTGATCGGCAGCGGCCTGGTCGGCGCGTTCTTCTGGACCTTCGGCCCGACCTGGCTCACGCGCGCCGAGCGCGAGATCTCGATCGAGAAGGCCTGGGCACTGGCGCAGCACTACGACGCGAGCGTGGCCGCGGCAGCAGCGGCCCGCAACGCGGCCGACGGGGACGCCGTTCTGAAGGCCGGCAGGGAGCTCAACACGCTGGTCGGTCAACGTTACGAGGTGCGGGCCGAGCTGCGGCGACTCGGCCGCTTCCGCGCGCTGCTGCGCGCGTGGCGCCTGCTGCACGTTCCCGCGTCGATCCTGCTGCTGGCACTCGTCGGCGTCCACGTCCTCAGCATCTGGTACTACTGACTCCCGCTCACCATGCCCGGCACCGACGTCGACACGCTGCTCTCGATGCCGCTGTTCGCGGACGTCGACAAGAAGCTGCTCGAAGCGGTGCGCAAGGAAGCCGCGATCACCGCGGGCAGCTTCGAGTGGAGCGCCGGGGTCAGCAAGCGCCCCGGGTTCGTGCGCTTCCTGTCGCCGCGGACCGGCGACGACCTCGTGCGGCAGGGGGACCTGACGACCGAGCTGATGGTCGTGCTGTCGGGACGCATCGAGGCGATCCAGGTCCGCGTGGGCGGTGGGACCTTCAGGCACCGCGAGTACGCGGCCGGCGCGTGGTTCGGCGAGGTCAGCGCCCACTCGCACCACCCGGCGCTCGCGACCTGCCGCGCGATCGAGCCGAGCTCCGTCGCGGCGCTCGACGCGCGGTTGTTCACGAAGCTCTACGCCGAGGACGAGGAGTTCAAGCAGCGCATCGACGCGGGCTACCTCGACAACCTCGCGCTGCACCTGCGCGCGAGCTCGCTGTGCCGCGAGCTCGACGACGAGGCGCTCGCAACGCTGCAGAAGGCCGCGAAGCTCGTGACGGCCGACGAAGGCGACGTGATCGCGAAGGCCGGTGCGGCGGCCGACACGGTGTATCTCGTGCGGGCCGGCGCTGTCTCGTGCTCGGTCGACGGCGAGCGCGGCGAGCGTGTGCTCGCGTTCTACAAGGGCAACGCGACGTTCGGCGAGCACGTCGTCACGAGCGGCGGCGCGACGTGGCCAGCGACCTACAAGGCCCTGATGCGCAGTGCGCTCGTCGCGCTGCCACGCGCGGCGTTCGAACGGCTCGGCGCCGAGTCGCGCGCGGGCCTCGGCCGCGCCGCGAACCGGCTGATCGGCGCGGCCGACGCCGAGGACGGCAGGAAGAACCCGGCCGCGGAGCTCGGCAGCCGCTCGCTGCTCGACGAGCTCTTCGTCATGGTCGAGCACGAGTCCGTGAAGGGCGGCCGCGCACTCGTGATCGACCGCACGAAGTGTGTGCGGTGCAACATGTGCGTCGAGTCGTGCGTGGCGGTCCACGACGATCGCGTGCCGCGGCTCTCGAAGGTCGGCACGACCGTGATGACCGACGAGGTGCTCGTCACCGCGTGTTACCACTGCGAGGTGCCGCAGTGCATGCTGTCGTGCGACTACGCGGCGATCCGCCGCGACCCGCAGGGCAGGATCCGCTTCGAGTACGACAACTGCGTCGGCTGCGCGGGCTGCATCGACGGCTGCCCCTACGGAGTGATCCGCCTCGTCGAGCCAGCACCTCCTGCGGCGCCGCCACCTTCGTTCCTCGCCTCGCTGCCGCTGGTCGGCAAGTGGTTCGGCCGCAGCCCCGCGCCTGCAGCCGCCGCTGCAGCACCGGCAGCAGGCGAGAAGCCGCGCGCCGCGGGCGCCGGCGCGAAGCTCACGCCGATCGCCGGCAAGACCATCAAGTGCGACCTGTGCGCCGGGCTGCCGTTCGAAGCCTGCGTCTACAACTGCCCCACGACGGCGATCCTGCGCCGTGAACCGCAGAGCCTGTTCGACGGCAGGAGGGGCCTCTGAGCGCGAAGAAGGCGGGGCCGCGCATCGTGGTCGAGAGCAACGGCAGCCCGCTGCTCGGCACGGACGGCGAGGTCGTGTTCGGCGCGCGAACGGGCTGCGACGTCGTGCTCGACGATCCCGTCGTGGCCGCGCGCCACTGCCGCATGAGCTTCGAGGACGGCTTCGTCGTGCGCGACCTCGGCTCCGTGACGGGAACCTGGGTCGACGGCAAGCAGGCGCGTCCGTCGGCGGCGATCACGGACGGCAGCGAGATCGTGATCGGCATCTCGAAGCTCGTCGCGAGCGTGCAGTCGCGCGACGGCGTGAACACACTCGTGCTCGACCTGCAGCGCAACGTGTTCTGGTGGAAGCGCCCCGGCAAGGGAGTGTTCGACAACGATCCCGACGCGATGGTGCGCGCCGAGGTCGGCTTCGGGCGCTTCCGCGCACTCGAGGTCGGCAACCGGTTCGCGATCGTGCTGGCACTCGTGCTGCTCGTAGCGAGTGCCTTCGTGAGCACCGTCATGGAACCGCTCGCCGATCCCGGTCCGCTGCTGCCACAGCACGCGCTCGTCGCCGAGGTCGCGGGCGGTGCGGCGCCGCCGAGCCCCGCGTTCGCGGCCGCGGGCCGGCTCGTGCACGAACAGGGCTGCGACGTCTGCCACAGCACCGGTGCCGGCACACCGGCGCGGAACTGCCTGCAGTGCCACAAGGACATCCGCGATCCCGCGGACCCCGCGACGTGGCGGCATCCGTACCTGCGCGACGGAGAGCTCGGTGCCCTGCCCGGCATGAACGCGGGCGAGGCGTTCTGCACCGTGTGCCACCAGGACCACCAGGGTGGCGAGTTCCTGAAGCCCGCGTCGGACCAGCTCGTCGGCCGCTGCGAGCGCTGCCACAGCGAGGGCAATGCGCCGCTCGACGAGCAGGGCAAGAAGGACCTGAAGCAGCGGCTCGTCGCGAACGTGCCCGTGACCGCGCCGCCGCAGGGCAAGCACCCGCTCGCGACGTATCGCTTCCCGCACGACGTGCACCTCGGCAAGCAGATCGCGTGCGCCATCTGCCACGAGGTCGACCCGGCCGCGAAGGAACGCTTCGCGGCAGGTGCCAGCAGCGCCGACAACGACGACTTCGCCGAGACTCCGTTCGAGATCTGCGCGTCGTGCCACGTGCCGGATGCGCGCCCGATGCGGATCACGGTCGAAGAGCAGGCGCGGTGGCGCAAGGAGTCGCCGCAGTGGCCCGTGCGGTGGCACGGCACCGACGAAGGCGGCAAACACTGCAAGCAGTGCCACGCGTCCACCGAGCGCTCTGGCCGCACGGTGTTCGGGCCCGAGCTCACGATGATCGAACGGCCGTCCTTCACGGCGCAGCAGTACGCGGACGAACAGGCGCAGTACACGATCGGGCGGCGCACGCACGAGGAGCAGTTCGAGGCCCACGCGCAGGGCAACGCCTGCACGCAATGCCACCTGCGCGGCAGTGCCCGCGTCCTGAGCAGCAGATTGGACCCGCCGCGCACGTTCTGGCACGCGCTGCACCTTGCCGAGGGATCCCTATCGCCACGCGAGGCAGAACGTGCCGCGATCAGCCTGGACCGCGAGAACGGCTGTCTCTCGTGCCACGTCGAGATCCCGCAGGCGTCGAAGCTGCGCACGGCTGACAATCATTACCGGTGGCCTGCCGCGGCCGAGGCGGAGCCCGTGTGCAAGCAATGCCACCGGGAACGGGAACGCGAGCTGATCGCAGAGGAGCCAGCGCTGAAGATCCCCGCGGATCGACGCGCGATGGGCACCGCCTTCCCGCACGACGTGCACGTGAACCACGCGACCTTCGGCAAGACCGGCGTGCTCGAAGGCGGCTGCTTCGCGTGCCACGAGTTCGAGCGTGCGGGCGGCGAGTTCGCGATGGTGCCGCGCACGAAACCGGCGGCGGCAAACTGCATCGCGTGCCACGCGGGCCACGACAACATCGGCGGCAACAGCTGCCAGAAGTGCCACCCTGCCGAGCCCGGCAAGAGCAACTCGTTCCTGCTGAGTGCGATGGTGCCGGCCGGCGCGAACGCCTTTGGTCGCGTCGTGCCGCCCGCTCCGCAGCGCGACTGGCCGAGGAGCGGCTTCAGCCACTTCTCGCGCGGTCACGTCGGACCCGACCTGAAGTGCGCGACGTGCCACGGCACGACGGGCATCGAGTCGGCGAAGACGCTCGAAGGCGTGCCGATCCCCGACGACCGGACCGCGGTCTGCCGCGAGTGCCACGTGGAGAAGCAGTTCCACTGGCGCTGAGCCTGCGACCGAGGTCGAGCTCCTTGCCGTGCGCTCGCCGCTCCGAGCAGGATGCCCACAGTGGGAGTCCGCGAGCCCTCCTTGTGCTCATTGTCCGGCCCGCGAAGCCTCGCGACCATCGGCGCGCTTCCGGATGGTCCGGAAGGCAGCGGGCTCGAGAGGCGAACAGCCGACGAGCCGGCGGATTGGCAGCGCGGGTCACCGCGCAGACAGGAGGCACTGAAATGCTCATGCTCACTCGAGGACTGACTTCTCGCTCGCGTTCGATCGCACGGCCGCTCGGCATCGTGGCGATCGTGGCGGCGTTGTTCGTGTGCACAGGCGGTGCGCAGGAGGGCGCGGCCAAGGGGCTCGGGCAGCAACCCTACGAGCACAGGGAGACGCGCGAGCTCGTCGCGCTAGTGGACGACGCTGCGAAGATGATCGAGTCCAAGGGCGAGGCTGCGCTCGCCGAGTTCCGCGTCCCCGGCAGCCGCTGGCGGCACGAGGAGACCTACATCTTCGTCCTCGATCCCGAGGGGAACATGCTGGTCCATCCCGACCCGACGGTGGAGGGCAAGAACCAGCTGGCACTGAAGGACGTCAACGGCCGACTCATCGTCAAGGGCCTGCTCGACGCCGCGACGTCGCTGCCCGACAAGAAGCAGGGCTGGTACCACTACGAGTGGCAGGTCCCGGGCGGACTCCTGCCGCGCTGGAAGAGCAGCTACGTCCGGCACACGGCGGCGCCGTCCGGCGAGCGCTTCGTGGTCGGCAGCGGCATCTACAACGACCGCATGGAGAGGGCCTTCGTCGTCGACATGGTCGAGGACGCCATCGGCCGGGTCGAGAAGCAGGGCGAGGCGGCGTTCGCGCTCTTCCGCGACCGGACGGGCTCCTTCCTCGCCAAGGACGCCTATGTCTTCGTCATCGACCCGAACGGCGTCGACCTCGTCAACCCCGCGTTCCCGAACCTCGAGGGACGCACGGTCCTCGACGTGAAGGACACGCAAGGCAAGCGGCTGATCCGGGAGATGCTCGACGTGGCCAAGGCCAAGGGGCGCGGCTGGGTCGAGTACATGTGGCCCAAGCCGGGCGACAGCGTCTCGACGCAGAAGTCCGCCTACGTGGGCAAGGCCGACGTCGGCGGCAAGTGGTGCCTCGTGGGGTGCGGCGTCTACCTGGCCGACGCTCCCAAGGCGGCCCCGATCGCCGGCAAGATGACGGCGTCGCAGTTCATGTCGCTCGTCCGCGAGGCGGCGGCGGTCTTCGAGCAGCGCGGCGAGAAGGCGTATCCCGAGTTCCGCACCGAGGGATCGAAGTGGCTGCACGACGACACCTACTTCTTCACCTGGACACTGGACGGGACCAGGATCTTCCACGCGGTCGACCCCACGCTGGAAGGCAGGAACGGCACCGAGGCCAAGGACGTCCTCGGCAGGCCCTACGGCCGGATGTTCCTCGAAGTGGCGGCCCGCCCGTCGGGAGAGGGATGGGTCCACTACATGTACCCCGAGCCCGGCGACATGTTCCCGGCCTGGAAGTCGGTCTTCGTGAAGCGGGTGAACTCCCCGTCCGGCAAGCAGCACCTGATCGGCGCCGGCAACTACAACATGCAGATGGACAAGGCGCTCGTCCAGGACGTCGTCGATCGAGCTGCGGCGCTGGTCGCCGACCGCGGCACGGCAGCCTTCGCTCTGCTGCGCGACAAGACGGGGCCGTTCGTCTTCATGGACACCTACGTGTTCGTGACCACGATCGACGGCGTCGAGCTGGTCAATCCGGCCCAACCCAGCCTCGAGGGCACGAACCTCCTCGATCTCAGGGACTTGAACGGCAAGTCGGTGATCCGCGAGTGCATTGCGGCCGCCACGAAGGAGGGCGCCGGCTGGGTCGAGTACTCGTGGTACAGACCCGGCAGCAACACGCCTTCGCGCAAGCTGACCTACGTGCGCAGGGTCCAGGCGGGTGAGGACACGCTCATCGTCGGCTCGGGTGTCTACCTCGACCCGTAGCTGCCCACGAGCAGCGGATCAGCCGCGCGCGCGGCTGCCGGGATATCCCTCGTTGTCGTTGCCGAACAGCTTTCGCGTCTCGGCGGATCCCGGCCTGCGGCGCAGTTTCTTGTCGTCCTCGCTGCCGGCGGACGTGTTCACGGCGTCCTGCCACTTGCCGACGGGCTTCCAGTGGCAGCGCAGGCAGTCCGCCGGCGTCTTCTGCGGCTGATCGGGCGGGTGCACGCTGACGTTCAGCGTCGCGAACAGGCGGTCGCCGCTCCCGACGGGCGTGAAGACCTCGACGAGCCGGCCCTTCGACTCGTTGGCCTTGTGGCACTCGGTGCAGTTGCCGCCGAGCGGATGGAACTGCGCATCGGCGAAGCCCGGAAACGTGGTCTGGTCGACCGCGTAGCGCGGGTCCGCGGCCGAAGCACCGATCCGCGGCACGACCGCGACGCGCGCTGCATCCTGCGCGCGCGCCTCGTGATGGCAGCGCGCACAACTCGTCGCCCCGCCGTCGAACAGACCCTCGACCTTCGGTTCCCCTTCCTGCCCCGGCTCGTGGTCGTGGCACTGGTTGCACAGCAGTGCACCGGGCAACGTCTCGATCGCGCGCCCTTCGGCGGCCGGAGCGTGGCATTGCAGGCACGACAGCTTGGCCGCGGTCACGTGCGGCCCGTGCGGGAACTCGACGCACGCCTTCTGCTGCGCTGCCATCGTCTCGCGCGTCTCGCCGGCCGTCAGCTCCTCGCCGACCACGTCGCCCCAGTGGCAGTCGCTGCAGCGCGCCAGCGAGTACGTGCGACGGTCCGCGCCCGCGAGCTCCGCCGACCTGCCGGCCGTCGCGGCATTCGGGTGGCACGCGGTGCAGTCTTCGGGCTTCGGCGCGGCAGGCAGATGCGTGTCGTGGCGGAACTGGCTCTTGCGCTGCCGCGAGGGGAGCTCCGGCACGCGCGCGCGATGGCACGTCTTGCACTCCTGGACCGTCGCCCTGCCGCGCTGCTCGCTTCGCGTTATGCCCTTCTGCGTGATGTCCGGATGCACGTTGGCGGGGAACACGAACGTGCGCCCGGCCAGGCGCTCGACCTGCGTCGTCACACGCACCCTCGCCATGTCGGGCTCGCCGAACACGTGGCAGCTCGTGCAGCGGTCCCAGCCCGAGCGACCGGTGCTCGCGTGCAGCGGCGCGGCCGTCGTCTCGCCGGTCTGCCAGCCCGGAACGTCGTGGCACTCCTGGCAATCGACGTAGCGGTTCTTGCTGAAGCCGCCGCGGAACGGGAAGTCGGCATCGGGCCGGCCGAGGGCCTTCGCGTCGCTCTCGTGGCACGCGTCGCAGCCGTTCTCGATCTTCGCGTAGGCGTCGTCGCTGCAGACGCCGGGCTTCTTCTGCTTCTGGCCCGCGAGGAACGCGTAGTGGTCGGCGTGCGCGAACGTGCCGAGCGACCACAGCCGGCGCTGCGGTTTCTTGTCGCCGGCCGCGGCGCGCGCCGGCGCGTTCTCGGACCTGTGACAGCTGCCGCACTTGTCGGTCGGGATCCTTCCCGTGCCGGTCTCGCGCGCGCCGGCCTGCGGGATGTTCGTGTGGCAGTCGACGCAGCGCAGCAGGGAGCCGAGACCGACGGAGCCGCCGGCCTCGACGACGCCGCAGTGGTCGCCGTGGTCGAAGTCGCCGCCGGCCGGCAGCGGCTGCGTGTTGATCCCGCCGGTCGGTCCGGCGAACGCCGCGACGAGCTTCTTCGCGTAGGCCTCGAGGCCGAGCGCCCGGGCGTCGTCGCCGGCCTTCGTGTCGAAGAAGCGCAGCGCGTCGAGACTGTCGAGCCGGCCCTCCTCGTGGCACTTCGCGCACTGGCCGGGACCCGTGCGGATGTCGAAGTCGTCGAGCAGGAAGGCCTGACCGATGGCGCCGTGGCACTGGCGGCACTCGAGCACCGCGTGCGTGTGGTGCCGGAACGCGCCGCCGGTGCGCGAGCGGAAACGCTGCAGGTCGGCCGGCCAGCCCGGGGCCGGCGCGAGGCCCGCGCCATGGCACGAGGCACACTGCTGCTGCGGCGACGAGACGAGGTTCTGGGCGTCGAAGCGATGGCAGCCGCGGCAGTCGCGCCAGACCTCGGGCACCTTCGCATCGAGCCACTCCTGCGCGACGTGCTCGCCGTGCCGGAACGGCTTCGCAGCACCCGTCGCTGCAGCGGTAACCAAGGGTGCCGGCGGCCGCTGGATCGCCGCGAGCGAGGCGAGAGCCGCGAGCAGCAGCGCCAGCGTGAACACGCGCCGCGCCATCGACACGACGGGCGCCCGCATGTCAGCCATCCGTCTTGCCGCTCGGCTGGATCTTGACCGGCCCCTGCACGATCGACTGGCACGCGAGGCGGCATTTGCTCTCGTCGAGCTTGCCACCGAGCTTCTTGTTGGCCTTCTTGATCGTGTTCTTCTCCTTCGAGCTCGCTTCGTTCAGCGAGGCCATGCCCTCGAGGATCGTCACGACGCACTTGCCGCAGCTGCCGCCCGTGTCGCTCGGCTCGTTCTGGTCCCAGCACTCCCAGAGGGTCTGGCACTTGCCGGCGATGCTGCCCGAGTCGTCGGTGGCTGCACCGGCCTCGGCGAGGAAGCTCAACATCGGACGGTCCTTGGCGGCCGCGACCTTCGTGCCGTCGGGCAGCACGATGACCGGGTCGCCGGCCGGCGCCGCGACAGCTGGCTCCTTCTGCGCCGGGGCGACCGCAATCGCGGGCGCGCTGGGCCTTGCAGCGCCGGGCTGCGTCTGGTCGAGCACCGGCGTCTGCCGCTGCAGCGAGGACGTGCTCGATGCGGCGGGCCCTTCGGTGCGCATCTCGACGAAGCGGAAGCGCTGCTCCCCCATCCAGACCTCGTCGCCTTCGTTGAGGCGCAGCGAGCCGCGCAGCTCGAGGAACGTGCCGTTGCGGCTCGCGTCGCGGACGCGCGCGACGCCACCCGCGTCGCTGACCGTCAGGTGCGAGCGCGACAACGCGAAGTCGCGCGGATCGAGATCGTCGCGGCCGATCGTACGCTCTTCGCGCGCGAGCGGGATCGCGCGCGCGACCTTGCCGCTCGAATCGAGCCGCGACAGCACGACCTTGCCGTCCGTGAAGTCGACGCGCAGGCGCTGCCGGCCCGCGACGATCACTGCGCCCGCTTGCACCGTGCGCTCGGAGTTGAAGCGCACGTAGCACTCGCCGCCGAACGGGACGTTCGTCACGTAGCACTCGTCGGCATCGACCCGGAAGGCCGCGTGCTGGTCGAGCAGCAGCGTGTCCGCGCCGACGACGACGCGCCCGGACAGCCGGCCGATCACGCTGTCGCCGACCGCGAAGAAGTGGTCCGTCTTCGTCGGGGTCTCGCCGGGCCCGATCTGCACGAACGCAGCGCCCATCGACGGCTCGAGCGGCGGTGCCTCGACGGGTGGCAGCGGAGCCGGCGTCCTCGGCGGCAGCGGGATCGTCTGGCTCTGCTTCGCGAGCTGCTCGCGGATCGCATCGTCGCTGGCGCCGCGCCGCAGCCGCTGGTGCACGGCTTCGGCCGCGCGCACGCCGTCGACGATCGCCGTCTTGAAGCAACCGGGATGCTCCTTGACCGTCGACTGCAGCGCCTCGGGGCGGAAGTCGGTCGTCTCGATGAACGCGGGGTCGAGGATGCTGCCGCCGAGGAAGATGCCGCCGACCTGCGTCTCGCGCAGCGCGGACACGGCGAGGCGCTTCTTGGCCGGCGCGTCGGCCGCCGCGAACTCCCTGATGCCCATCGAGGAGAGCAGCTCGACCGGTCGCTCGGCGCCGATGAACGCGAGCAGCTGCTTCTTCTCGAACTCGTAGCAGATCAGCTCGGGCGGCTGGTTCGGCAGCTCGACGCGCCGCGTCTTGACCGCGACGAACTCCTTGCCCTGGTCGTCCTTGAACACCGCGAGCGGCTCGCTGAGCGGCAGGTAGCGGATGTTGCCCTGCATCCACGACTCGTAGAAGCGCGAAGCAAGCGCCTTGCCCTGCGCGACCTTCGGCATGCCGCGGCCGCGGTAGCACCAGAACACGTCGGAGCTGTCCTTGGCCTCGATCTTCGCGACCGCGATCGAGACGACCGCTTCGGCGGCAGACATGCCGCCGCCGACCACACACGCCGGCGAGCCGACGTAGTCGGCGCTGTTGCCGAGCTTGTAGCGGATGCCGCGGCCGTCCCCCATCACGCGCACCTTCGCGGCGCCGCCGCTGCCGAGTGCCAGCAGCATCGCCTTCGTGTGCACCTTCGACTTCGCCTGCGTCTGCAGCTCCATGCACTCGGCCGCGAGCACGCCGCCCGAGAGCCGTTCGCAGCCGCCGATCTCGACGCCGTTGCGGTACGGGATCTTGTTGTCGTCGTAGATCTTGAGCCACTTCTGGTAGAGCTGGTCCGCGGACGTCTGGTCCTTGAACGGCAGCTGCGAGATCAAGGCACCCCCTTGCGGGAACGGCAGCTCGGCGCAGTCGCCGTACTCGGCGTCGACGAGCTTCGGCTTCGGCTGATGCTCGGCCCAGTCGCGCAGGATGCTGAGCACCGACTCGCGATCGATCACGAGCACCGACATGCCGAGCTCGTGCGCGCGCCACGCAGCGGCGGTGCCTGCGGGGCCCGCGCCGACGACCAGGAGATCCAGGGGATTGGAAGGACTGTCACCTTTCATGGAACGCAGCGAGCTGGGTGAGCTGGGGATTCAGTGGCCAGGCGGGCAGGGAGGCAGGTGTGGAGGCGGGCAGCGCGCTTCACTTCGGGGCCGGCGGCTTCCAGCCCGGTGGCACCGCGTCGGGGATCGTGAACGGCACACCTGCGCGCAGGTAGAGTCGGCTCGCCTCCTCTTGCGTGAAGGGCCGCCCGCCGATGCGCCCGAACACGGCGACCTGGTGGCCCGATTCGTCGGCCGCACGATCGCGGTCGAGACCCTTCGCGATCGCGAGGGCCGGCCCGTGTGTGCGGTGCGACGCGATGAGCTTCGGCCGCGGCTCCGGCGCGAAGCCGTACGCGCTGCGGCCGCCGTCCTCGGGCGTCACGAGCTGCAGCACGTGCAGTCCCGTCCTGCCGTCGGCGACGAGGCCGTAGACGCTGTCGTTGACCATGCCGACCTTGACCTGGTTCACGTCGGCCAGCACGCCGTCGGCCGTGAAGTTCATGATCAGCTTCGGCGCGGTCGGGACCTCGACGTCGACGACCGCGACGCCGCCGGCACCCGCGGCGACGTACGCATAGGTGCGCGCTACGTAGACGTTGCGTGCGTCCTGGATCGGCACCGAGGCACCCGCGACGGCCTGCATCCTCGCCGGCGCCGTGACGTCGAGGACCGACAGACCATTGGCATCCGTGACGAACGCGTAGCGGAACTGCACGGCGACCGACGTCGGCTTGTCGAGCGGGACCGCGCCGAGGATCTTCGGCCCGAGCGGATCCGTGATGTCGACCGCGACCAGGCCCTGCTTGCAGCACACGTAGACCGTCGTGCCGGCGACCGCGAGGCCCTCGGCGCCGTCGAGCGCGTTGCCCGGGTTGAACGTCAGCGCGCGCTCGAAGTAGTTGTTGTCGGGGTCGCCGTCGGTCAGCGGATCGATGTCGACGAGGATCAGGCCCTCGAAGCGGTCGCTGATGTACGCGTAGCGGTAGGACTCGTGCAGGTTCTGGTCCCTGCCCTTGTAGGTGTACTTCTGCTCGCGGTTCGCCTCGATCCACGGCCGCGCCATGCTGATCGACATGTTCGTCGGCAGTGCGACCGCCGTCGCGAACTTCGTGCGCACGTGGATGTCCTGCCCGACCGGCGAGACCGGCGACGTCACGATGCGCTCGCTGAAGTCCTTGTTCGCGACGTTCGCGATGTCGAAGACGCGGAAGCCGTCCTCGCCCGACGCCGTGTACAGGTACTCACCGCGCACCTCGAGGCTTCGCACGCTGCCGCTGTGGTGGTGCGCCTCGGTCAGTCGGCGCCCGTTGCGCTCGTGCGCCTCGTACTCGGCCGGGAACGCCATGCGGTGCAGGTTCGAGCCGATCACGGCCTGCGGCTCGGGCCACTCGGTGATCTTGACGGCCTCGAGACCGCGCGTGCCCTCGCCGACGTACGCGAACATGCCGAAGAAGTTCACGTAGTTCGTGCCCTGCAGCAGCGTCTGCGCGAGCCACGCGTTGTTGTCGTTCTTCTCGCTGAGGTGGCAGTCCGAGCACTTGCGCGTCTCGGTCTTGCGCACCGTGTGCGCGAAGTGCGTGTTGAAGCACTGGCCGTTCATGCCGTTCGCGGCGACGGTCAGTTGCTGCTTGTAGGCGATGCGGCGCTGTGCGTCCTGCGTCGACACCATGACGGCCGACGACGAGCGCACGACCGCGACCTTGTTGTCCTTCACGTCGGGCGAGACGCCGAGCATGAAGATGTCGTCGCGGGCGACCTGCGGGTTGTACGAGGCCCAGTTGCGCAGCTTCTTCTGCTCGAAGTGGTGCATGTCGGTGCGCCAGTTCGCCTCCTGCGGCAGGTGGCAGCCGAAGCACGACGTGACCCACGACGTGTGGCACGAAGCACAGTCCATGTTCCTCGTCGTGTGCGCCCAGCTGCCGTCCTGCTTCTGCGCGAGCTTCGCGTAGGCCGCCTTCTCGTTGTAGTCGGGGTCGCCGGGCATGCAGCTGTACATGACCTGCGAGATCTCCCACTCGAGGTCCGGGTACAGCATCGAGTGCTGGATGTAGCGCATGCGGCCGCCCTCGCGCCTGACCTCGAACCGCGAGTCGCCGAACGGTGTCTGCGGCCTGCTGCCGCCGAGCGGCTCGATCATGCTCGTCTTCTTCGCGTCGGGCTCGCGGCTCTCGCTCTTCGCGGCCGGGCCCGAGAAGCGCAGCGTCGCGAGCTCGGTCGCGGTGCCGTGGCAGTCCTGGCACTGGATCTGGATCGCGGCCTGGTACTCGGAATAGAGGTGCGTGTCGCCGTGCACGTCCTGCTCGAAGTGGCAGTCGACGCAGTGCATGCCCTTCTCGGCGTGGATGTCCTTCAGGTGCACGGCCTTGCCGGGCTGCGGCACGAAGCAACCGCGATCGACGGGCGTTTGTCCGAGCGGTGGGATCACGCCGGCGAACTTGTCCTTCTTGTCGTACGGGATCACCTCGCCGTTGCCGTCGAGCAGGTTGCCCTTGCGGTCGGTCTTGAAGACGGCGCGGAAGATCCAGCCGTGGCCGTGGTAGTCGGCGAACTGCGTGTGCTGCAGGTTCGGGTTCACGTCCTCCGCGACGCGCTCGAGGAACGTCTTGTCGCCCCACTTGCCGCGCAGCGCGGCACCCTCGGGATTGCGATCGAGGATCTCGTGCAGCTCGGCGTTCGACTTCGGCTCTTGTGACGGCGGCCACATCTGGTCGCCGTCGGTCTCGTACGACCACATCTGGTAGCCGTAGTAGGTGTTCAGGAACGAGTTCGGCTGGTGCATGTGACAGACCATGCACGTGCTCGACGGGATCGAACGCGTGAAGCGGTGCGCGATCGGGTGGCCCGAGCGGTCCTGCGGGATCCGCGGGTCGGCCTGCTGCGCGCGCTCGGTGCCCTTCTTCTGCAGGAAGGCCGCGCGCTCGCCGACGTTGCCGTGGCCCTTGTTGCCGAACTGCGCGAAGACCCCCGCGTGCACGGGATCGCGGTCGTTCGCGTAGATCATGTGGCACGCGCTGCAGCCGCTCGAACGGAAGTCGCCGGGCTGGTCGTTCGTGCCGAACATCGAAAGGTGCGGATCGTTGAGCCGCGTCTTGTGCACGTTCAGCGTCGGCAGGTCGACGCGATTCAGCGTGCCGAGCCCGCGGTCCGACGAGCGGTTGTTCGGGCGGCCCGGGTCCTCGAACTTGTCGGGCAGGCCCGGCACCGGCGACGACAGGCCGTTGAGGCCCAGTGCGACGCCGCCGAGCCGGCTGCCCTGCTCGAAGATGCGGAACACGTTGCCGGGCTGCGTGACCTCCCAGTGCGGCAGCGGCACCGCGAGCGGCGACCAGCTGTGCTTCTGCAGCTCCTCGGCGGTCGGCGCGCGGTCGGGCATGTCGGGCTCGCGGATCACGTGGTTCACGCGCTGCGGCGTGCCGTCGGGTCCGTACGACTCGCCGAGGATCGAACGCTTCGTGCTGACGATGCCGTTCGCGTAGGTGACCGTGCCCCAGAAGTGCTGCGACGTCGTCATCAGCGACTTCATGACGCGCAGCGTCTCGGCCGCGTGGCACGGACCACACGTCTTGTTCGCGACGCGCAGGTCGCCCGGGTTCACGAACTGGATCCACTCCTCGCTCTCCTCGAGCGTCAGCATGTAGGGCCGCTCGGGGTTCGCCGAGTCCTTCCACGCCTTCGGGAACCTCGGTTTCGGGTGCGCCTTCGCGGCATCTTCCTGCGTCGGATCGCCGCCGTGACAGTGCACGCACGACGCCTGCCGGCCACCGGGATGCGGATCGCTGCAGCCGGCGTGGCAGACCGCGCACTGTCCGTCGCCGACGAAACCGCCCGCGGCGTCGAGCACGGCCGAGTCGGCGGCCACCCGAGCGCCGGCTCCCTCGGCCGGCGGCTCGTACGGGCGCCAGTTCGACGTCGTCCTGCAGCCGAAGAGCTGGAACCCCGCGAGTGCGACCAGCGCCGCGAACGGGAGCCGCAGCCGCTGGATCACGGGGTGCCGGATCACGGGGTGCCGGATTGCAGGGTGCCCGGCCACGGATTGCCGGCCCGATTGCAGTGACGACGAGGACGCAGGCTTTTCACGCGACGAGTGGTTGTCCATGCTGGCGCGCTCCAATCCGCGGCCGATGCTAGCGATGCCCCGAGCACGGTGCTACCGCGGAGCCGAAACCGGATCGTTCGCTGCCGCGATCCGACATCGCACGATCATTTTCCGAGATTGCCGTCGCAGCAGCATCTCTCCGTTCGTCTTCCCCGCGTAACCGCCGGCAACCCGGCCCAACCAAAAGAAGCAACATGCCCAAGTTCATGCTCGTGCTGCGCACCAACGTCACCGTCGACTACAGCAAGCTGACCCCCGACGACTTCGCGACCATCCTCGGCGAGTACGAAGCCTGGGGCAACAAGCTGGCAGCCGAGGGGCGCCTCGATCTGGGCAAGAAGCTCACCGATCAGGGCGGCAAGGTGATCTGGCCGCGCGGCAAGACGACCGAGGTCAAGGACGGCCCCTATGTCGAGACGAAGGAGGTCGTCGGCGGCATCTACGTGCTGAAGGCCGACAACTACGACCACGCGGTGCGCCTCTGCGCCGGCCACCCGAACTTCCGCTTCGGCAGCATCGAGGTCCGCGAGATCGACTTCATGGGGCAGCCCGAGGACTGATCGCCGACGCATGCTGCCGCCCGACCTCGTCGACGAGCTGTTCCGCCACCGCTATGCCCGCATGGTCGCGGGCCTGTGCCGCGTGCTCGGGCCGGGCCGCCTCGATCTCGTCGAGGACGTCGTGCAGGAAGCGCTGCTGCGCGCGCTGCGCGTGTGGCCCGCCGAAGGAGTGCCCGAGAATCCCGAGGCCTGGGTCTTCCGCGTCGCGCGCAATCAGGCGCTCGACGCGTTGCGCCGACAGAAGATCGCCGCGAAGGTCGACGCCGAGCTCCAGCACTGGGCCGAACAGCCCTCGCCGGCGGAGGACGAGCCCGAAGGCATCGCCGACGACACGCTGCGCATGCTGTTCCTGTGCAGCCACCCGGCCGTGCCAGCCGACGCGCGTGTGCCGCTGATCCTGAAGACGGCCTGCGGTCTCGGTGTGCCGGCGATCGCACGCGGGCTCCTGCAGAAGGAACCCACGATCGCGCAGCGCCTCGTGCGCGCCAAGACCAGGCTGCAGGCGCTCGACATCGTCTTCGAGGTGCCGAGCCAGAAGGAGCTGCCGCACCGGCTCGACCTCGTGCTGCAGGTGATCTACCTGTTGTTCAACGAGGGCTATCGCGCCCACGAAGGCGAGCACCTCGTGCGCAGCGACCTCGTCGACGAAGCGGTGCGGCTCTGTGCCCTGCTGCTCGAACGGCCCGAGACCACGACGCGGCCCGCGCAGGCGCTGATGGCGCTGATGCTGATGCTCGGTTCGCGGATTCCCGCGCGCACCGACGGCAGCGGCGACCTGCTGACCCTCGCCGCGCAGGACCGCAGCCGGTGGGACCGCCGCTGGCTCTTCTGCGGCCTGCACCACTTCCGGCTCTCGATCGGCGGCGACGTGCTGACGCCGTACCACTGCGAAGCCGCGATCGCGTCACTGCACGCGACCGCAGAAACCTACGCGGACACGAACTGGCGCCGCATCCTCGAGGAGTACGACCGGCTGCTCGCACTGGCACCATCGCCGATCGTGCGCCTGAACCGCGCCGTCGCGGTCGGCAAGGTCCACGGCGCCGCAGCGGGCCTCGCGGAGCTGAGTGCGCTGCAGGACGACCGCGCGCTCGGCGACTACTTCCTGCTCGCGGCGACGACCGCGCAGCTGCACTGGGTGCTCGGCGACCACGGGAGCGCGCAGCTCTGTCTCGAGCGCGCGCTGACACAGCCGTGCTCGGATCCCGAACAGAGGTTGCTGCAGCAGCGGCTCGCCGCCTGCCGGCGCCGCGAGCCAGCGCCGCCGTGGTGAGTTCTTCGCCTGAAAGCGCGGCTCGGCTCGAAGCTGCGTGCGATGATCTGCGCATGGCACGCAGCCTTCGCATCGAGGTGACCTTCCTGTCGGATCTGCAGCGGGTGGCCGGCCGCGAGACGATGTGGCTCGACGTCGGGCCGGGCGCCACGGTCGCGCGTGCTCTCGCCCTGCTGCGCGAACGGCTGCCCGCGTTCGCCGGCGTCGACGTCGTCGCGAACGTCAACGGCGCGCCGGCCAGGCCACAGCAGACGCTCGGCCACGGCGACGGCTTGTTCCTGCTGCCGAAGGCCTGAGGTCACTTCACGGCGCGGACGACGAGGGCACGCAGCTTGCCGCGCCACGGCAGGTCGCCGCCTTCGCGCGCGAGGTCCTCGGCGACGGCCGCGATGATGCGTGCGTGCGCGTCGCCGAGCCGCTCCTGGATCGCGGCCGCGATCGGGTTTCCGCGCACGATGCCGATCGCGAAGTCGGCGGCCGACACGGCCACAGCCGGCCTGTCGACGACGTCGATCTGCACGCGCGTGAACCCCGCCACCGCGAACGCTGCGCGAATCGCGTCCTTGTCGTGCCAGCCGAACGGCGTCAGATAGAACGTCGGCGGTTCCTTCGCGAAGAAGCGCGCGATCGTTGTGTGGCCGATCCGCGCAAAGCTGTTCTGGTCCATGGCGCCCCACGTGTTCAGCAGCACTTCGCCGCCCTTTCCGAGCACGCGCGCCGCTTCGCGCAGCGCCTGGACCTTGTCGGGGAAGAACATGACCCCGAACTCGCACACGTAATGGTCGAACGACGCGTCCGGAAACGGCAGCTGCTGCGCGTCGGCCGTGCGCAGCTCGAGGCGCGGGTCGGCCGGCAGGAGACGTCCGGCATGGTCGAGCATGCCCTGGTTCAGGTCGGTGGCGACGAGGCGACCTGCGCCGCCGAGGCGCGCGAGCAGCCGGCTCGTGACGATGCCGGTGCCGCACGCAACCTCGAGCACGCGGGCCTTCGCCGCGGGTTGCAGCCGGCCGGCGAGATCATCGGCAAACGGCGCGAAGATCACGGGCCCCAGGTGGCGGTCGTAGAGCGCGGGCACGGAACCGGTGAACGCGTGATGCGCGGCGGAGGGATACGGGTCGTTCTGGGTCATCGAGGAACGGAGGTCTCGATTCTACAGCTTGCTCGTGCGGCTCGTGACCATGGCCCACGCTCGTGCAAGCCGGAAGGGGGTTGCGAAAGTGCGCGGGGAGAGTGTGTCGGGCGGATCGTGAGGAAGCGATCCCCCCGTCCCCACACTCACCTGTACCATGAACACCATGACTCCTCATCGCGAGCACGACGGTACAGGCCTGAAGCCCGCGGCATCACCCGTCCCGACTGGCAGAACCTTCGATCGAGAGACCGAACTGGCTTTGGAGGCCCTCGACCAAGCAGAGGAGGCCGCGCGCAAACTCCCTCCCTGCGTGCTGGACGACGAGTACCTCGCGATGATCGCCTGGGTCGATGCGATGCCATGCAACCGCCCAGGGACCGACAAGACCTGGGTGCACGAACTGCACGACAGCGTTGTCGCTCACTTCGCGACGTGCCGCCGCCTGCCATGATCCCCTTCGTCGACGCGTGCCGGGCGCTGATCCGGGACGGTGTTCGCTTCGTGGTGATCGGCGTCTGGGGAGCCAACTACTACGCCCGTTCGGCGGGCACGACCTTGGCGACCCTGGATCTCGACGCGTTCCTGCCCCTGGACGCACACAACCTCGTGCTCGCGTGGAAAGCCTGCCAATCGGTTGGATGCACGCTGTGGGCCGGTGACGAGCCGCTCGGACCGCCGACGCTCGAGCTGGCTGAAGCCGTCGTAGCCCGCCGTGCACTGACGACCGCGGTGGACGACACGGGTGCAGAGATCGATCTCACGCTGACCATGACCGGCTTCTCGTTCGCGGAGGTCGACGCCGCGAAGGCTTCTTTCCTGGTCGATGGGGTGTCCGTTCCGGTTGCGCGGCTCGCGCACATCGTCCGATCCAAGATGCTGGCAGGGCGTCCAAAGGATCAGTTGTTCCTGACCAGCCATCGCACGCTCTTGGACCGCCTCATGCGACGCGAAGGCCGTGCGTGAACACGAACGGCCCGTGAACTCTCCACAGCCGCAGCATCCTCCGGCGAAGTGGCAGGAGGGATGAACGGGCGATCGCCCGGGCTCGACGAGTCGGAGCCGGTGCTGTCTGATCCACGTTGCATGATGCACGAAGTGCGCAGCATCCCCCCGGCACCGCGGCGTGTGCGCCTGCGGTCGCTCGTCGGGCACCGCTGGCCGCTGCTCGCGATCGGCAGCACACTCCTCGTGCTCGGCATGTTGATCGCGTGGCTGATGTTCCTGCAGAGCGGCGGCAAGCTGTCGCAGGGGCCGCTGCTCGACGAGGGGCCCGCGGCGGACGTGGTGGGCAAGATCACGTTCGTGTCGGAGCCGCTCGTCTGGGACGGCAAGCAGGAGGTGCGCTACGACTTCCACTGGAACGGCGTCAGGCTCAGCGGCATCTCGTTCGTCGCGGGCGGCAGCTGCGCGGTCGGCGACGAGGTCACGATCGAGGTCTCCACGACCGACCCGAACGTGAGCCGCGTCAAGGGCGGCGTCCTGTACCCGGACCGCGCGTGGTTGCAGGCGCGCTTCTGGATCGGCACGATGGTGGTGCCCGGCGTGGTCATCCTGCTCGGCTGGCTCGCCGGCTTCTTCCAGCTGCGCCAGGTGCTCGTGCACGGCGACGTCTCCGTCGGCCGCGTCACGGCGATCGCCAACGTCCGCTTCGTGCTGCCCGAGATGCTGCGTGTCACCTACGAGTTCCGCGACCACCGCGCCGTGACGCGCGTGAACAGTCACTGGGTGCGTGTGCACGGCCCGCTCGGCTCGCGCCTCGTGCGCCAGATGCACACGGGCTGGCTCGAGCCGATGCCGGTCCTGCACGATCGCCGGCTGCCGCAGTGGAACCGCATGCTGTTGCCGGGCGACTTCCTGCCACAGGCCAGCCACCACGCGCTGCCGGCGAACGGCATCACGTGACGGCCGGCGCCGAGCACGGTGTCCAGGCGCTGCTCTCCGCCGAAGGCCCGATCGCGAGAAGGCTGCCGGACTTCGAGATCCGGCCGCAGCAGCTGCAGCTCGCGCTCGCGATCGAGCAGGCGTTCGCGACGCGCAAGCACCTGATCGCCGAGGCCGGCACGGGCACCGGCAAGTCGTTCGCCTACCTGCTGCCGGCCGTCGTGCACGCGGACCAGCACCAGGGTGAAGGCCCGATCGTCGTCTCGACGCGCACGATCGCGCTGCAGGAGCAGCTCGATCACAAGGACCTGCCGTTCCTGCACGCGGTGCTGCCGTTCGAGTGGTCGTCGGTGACCGCGATCGGACGGAACAACTACCTCTGCCTGCGCCGCATGCACATCGCCGAGCGCGAGCGCCACCTGTTCGAGGATCCCGAGCGGCACAGCCAGCTGCGCGCGATCGTCGACTGGTCGCTGACGACGAAGGACGGCACGCGCCAGGATCTCGACTTCCCGCCGCTGCCCGAGGTCTGGGAGGAGGTGCAGGCCGAGCACGGCAACTGCCTGCAGCGCGCGTGCCCGCACTTCGACCATTGCCACTGGCAGCGGGCGCGGCGGAGGATGCAGCAGGCGCAGGTGCTCGTCGTGAACCACGCGCTCTACTTCGCCGACCTGGCACTGCGCATGGCCGGCGCGTCGTACCTTCCCGCGCACCGCATCGTGATCTTCGACGAAGCGCACCACCTCGAGCGCACGGCGACCGAGAGCCTCGGCCTGCGCGTCGGAGCGCGCACGGTCGGCTGGCACCTGCGGCGCCTGCACGCGCGCCGCAGCGACAGAAGCCTGCTGTCGCGGCACGGCACGCCGCCCGCGCGCGTGCTGTGGGAGGAGGCGCACAACCACAACGAGGCGTTCTTCGCCGAGATCCAGGAGCGGCTGCGCGCCGGCGGGACCGGCGAAGGGCTGGCGCTGCGCGACACCACGATCGAGGAGCCGCTGACGCCGGTGCTGCGCGCGTTGAGCACCGAGCTCGCGATGGCGGCCGCGCGCACCAAAGAGGTCGATGCGCGCATGGAGTTGACCGCGCGCGCGAACGGCCTCGACGGCCTGTGCGCGATGCTGCGCGGCCTGTGCCAGCACAATCCGGAGGCCAGCACGCCGCTCGTGCGCTGGATCGAGCCGTCGCGCACAGGCGCTGTGCTCTGCGGCGCGCCGCTCGACGTGAGCCAGGCGCTGCGGCAGCACCTGTTCACGAACGGCCCGCTCGCGGTCCTGACGAGTGCCACGGTCGGCACCGGCGACGACACGGACTTCGGCTGGCTGCGGCGCCAGCTCGGCATCGACGAGGCCGACACGCTGCGGCTCGGCTCGCCGTTCGACTACGACCGCAACGTCGAGCTCGTGCTCGAGGAGGCGATGCCGGATCCGTCGCAGCAGACCGACTCGTACTGCCGCGAGGTGGTCGCGCGCACGCTGCGCCACCTGATCGAGAACGGCGGCCGCGGCCTCGTGCTCTGCACGTCGTGGGACTTCGTGCGCCGCATCTCGGCCGGCCTGCGCGCGCCGCTCGCCGACGCGGGCATCGAGCTGCTCGTGCAGGGCGAGGTGCCGCTCGCGCGCCTGCTCGTGCAGAAGCGCGACCAGCCGACCTCCGTACTGATCGGGACCGACAGCCTCTGGGAGGGCATCGACCTGCGCGGCGACGCGCTGACGATGCTCGTGATCACGCGGCTGCCGTTCCAGAGCCCGGGCCACCCGCTCGTGCAGGCGCGCATGGAGGCGCTGCGCGCGAAGGGGCTCGACCCGTTCGGCGACCACTCGCTGCCCGAGGCGATCCTGAAGTTCCGCCAGGGCTTCGGGCGCCTGATCCGCAGCCACAAGGACCGCGGCAAGGTCGTCGTCATGGATCCTCGCGTGCGCACGAAGGCCTACGGCCGGTCGTTCCTGCGCGCGCTGCCGTTCTCGGGCGAGGGTGGCCAGGAAATCTCCGATCTTCGAGAGATCTAGCGCGACAGGGCAGAGGCGCCGCCGTCCACATGGGGCTATCGGAATGATATCATTCCAATAGCAAGCCATGAACACACCCTCTCGCGAGTCTCTCTATCCGAACCCCGGCTCCGGCCTCATGCGGCTGTTCCAGGGCATCCTGCTGCTGCTCGGCAGCCTTGCCACCTTCATCGTCGGCTGCTGGTTGTGCAGCGAACGCCGCGAGGTCCTCGGCGCGCCGATGATCGTGCTCGGCGTCCTCGGTGTCCCCGGCGCGGTGCTGGTCTTCCGCGGGCTCGTGCTCGTGAACCCGAACCAGTCGAAGGTCGTGGTGCTGTTCGGCAAGTACCGCGGCACGCTGCGCCAGGACGGGTTCTTCTGGGTCAACCCGTTCGCAGCGCGGCGCAAGGTCAGCCTGCGCGCACACAACTTCAACAGCGACAAGCTGAAGGTCAACGACCAGCGCGGCAACCCGATCGAGATCGGCGCCGTCGTCGTCTGGCGCGTGCGCGACACGGCGCAGGCGACGTTCGACGTCGAGGACTTCGAGTCCTACGTCGAAGTGCAGACCGAGTCGGCACTGCGCCATCTCGCGTCGATGCACCCGTACGACTCGCCGCACGACACCGAGGTCTCGCTGCGCGGCAGCAGCGACGCCGTCAACGCCGAGCTGCAGAAGGAGCTCACGACCCGGCTGCAGATGGCCGGCATCGAAGTGCTCGAAGGACGGCTCAGCCACCTGGCCTACGCACCCGAGATCGCCGGCGCGATGCTGCAGCGGCAGCAGGCCGAAGCGATCATCGACGCGCGCAAGCGCATCGTCGACGGCGCGGTCGGCATGGTGCACATGGCGCTCGAGCAGCTGAAGGCGCACTCGGTCGTCGACCTCGACGAAGAGCGCAAGGCCCAGATGGTCAGCAACCTGCTCGTCGTGTTGTGCTCCGAGCGCGGCACGCAGCCGGTGGTCAACGCGGGCACGCTGCACGGGTGATCCGTGGCCGACGACAAGAAGGGTTTCCTGCTGCGGCTGCCGCCGCGCCTGTTCGAAGAGCTGCGGCGGTGGGCCGAGCAGGACATGCGCAGCATCAACGGACAGATCGAGTGGCTGCTGCAGCAGGCGCTGCGGCAACGGCTCGGGCGCGACCCGAACGAGCCGCCCCCGCCGAAGAAGAAGTGACCGGCGCGCGGCCCACAGCCCCGGTCACGCCTTCGCCGCGGTTCCCCCGAAGAAGCGCTTGCACGCGAGGAAGTGCTTCTCGAACAGGTGCCAGCTCACGAGCCCGACCAGCCACGCGGCCAGCAGGCACCCGATCGTGAAGCACCCGAGCACGAGCGGTCCGGGGCAGTTCGCCGCGACCCAGGCGCGCGCGTCGGACATCTGCGGGCGATCGATCCACCACGCGATCAGCTGGATCACGAGCAGGTGGGTCAGGTAGATGCAGTAGCTGTACTGGCCGAGCGATCGCAGCACCCGCGTCGAGAACAGGCGCGACGAGGCACCGGCCCCGCGCGCGAGCACGAGCACGCCGACGGCCAGCGACAAGGCACCGAGCAGGCCCCAGCGCTGCATGCTCATGTCCTCGGGCAGCGGGTTGCCGATCGTGAACGCGATCGCGACGAGGCTCGCGGCCCCGAGCAGCGTCAGGAAGCCGCCGAACCACCGCGACGGCAGCGGCACGAGCGCCAGCAGCGCCCCGGCCGCCAGCGCATCCATGCGACACGGCGTCACGAAGTGCGTGTGCTCGAAGCCCTGCGCCACCGCGACGAAGCGCAGCGTCCACGCGACCGCGATCGCGATGGCACAGAGGACCACGAGCGCGCGGCGCGACGCGAAGAACACGATCGCTGGCCACACGAGATAGAACTGCTCTTCGATCGCGAGCGACCAGGTGACGAGCCGCGCGAGGTCCGGGTCGGGCCCGACGAACGCGAAGCTCAGGTTCTGGTAGTAGAGCAGGTACGAGAGCTTCTCGGCGGTCGTCGTCGGCGCGCGCGGCAGCACGAACAGCAGCAGCACGATCACCGCGTAGTAGAGCGGGAAGATGCGCAGGGCCCGCCGCGCATAGAAGTTCCGGAAGTAGTGCGGCTGCTCCTTGCTGCGCAGCAGGATGCCCGTGATCAGGAATCCGCTGAGCACGAAGAAGACGTCGACGCCGCACCAGCCGAGCAGCGCGAGGCTGACGAGCACGTGGTCGTCACCGAGCGGCTCGACGCCGGGCAGCCGGCAGCCGAACAGCGTGCTGTGCATCACGACCACGAGCAGGATCGCGAGGCCGCGCACGCCGTCGAGCGCCGCGACACGGTCGGCAGCGGCCGCATGCCCGGAGACCGGCAGGACAGGTGGGATCGCTCGTGTCATCGGGCGCGCCGGGATCCGTGCCCGGCGTCAGGCGCCGTACTGCTTCAGCGCGGCGTCGAGCTTCGGCAGCACCGACAGGATGTAGAGCGCGACGATCGTCACGGCGCCCGCGATCAGCAGGAAGAACCACGCCGGCGCCATCGCACCCTGCAGCACGCCGAGGAAGCCCGAGAACTTGTTGCCGACCGCGGTCGCGAAGAACCAGCCGCCCATCGTGAGGCCGACGAATCGCTTCGGGCTCAGCTTCGTCACGAGCGACAGGGCCATCGGCGACAGGCACAGCTCGCCGACCGTCACGATCGCGTAGAAGGTCATCAGCCACAGCCCGCTGACCTTGACCGCACCGTTGTCGGACAGGAAGCCCGCGATCGCCATCACGACCGCCGACAGCGCCGTGATGACCATGCCCGTGAAGATCTTGCGCGCCGTGCTGAAGTCGACGCCGCGCTTCAGCAGGCTCGCGAAGTAGATCATCAGCAACGGCGTCAGCAGGACGACGAAGAGCGCGTTCCACGACTGGTAGAGCTCCGCGTTCGCCGTGCGCAGGTACTTGCCGGGCTCGAGCTGCGGCGGGTTGCTCGCGTAGAGCTTGTCGAACGCTTCCTGCGTCACGAGGTAGGTCGGAAAGCGTGTGCCGCCGTCGCCGCTGCGCACGAACGCGACGCGCTGCGTCGCCTTCGCAGCGTCGTCGACCTTGACGGTCGTCACGGGCAGCCCGTGCGCGTCGGTGCCTTCTTCGACCGTGACCTTCGGGAACACCTCGACGCTGAACTTCTTCCACGCCGTCTGCTCGTCGCTGAGCTCGCCGCTGCTCGGCAGCACTTCGACCTGCACACCCGCCGGCAGCTTGCCGCGCAGTTCGGCGAGGCTCGCTTCGTCCATGCGCTTCTGGCCGAACATCTTCGACTGCGGCACCGACGCGATCGGCAGCAGCGTGTTCTTGTGCGGCCGCGGCACCTCGGCCGTCGCGTTGCCGTAGTAGCCCGGGTACGCCGAGCCCGCGAACACCGGGAACGTGTCGGCAACGACCACGACGGGGTCCGCCTGGCCGAGGTGGCGCGCCGTGTTCTCGTCGGCCCACGTCGTCATCGCGCTGCCGTTCAGGTGCAGCACCATGAAGAACGTGCCGCCGGCCAGGTACACGGGCAGCAGCGCGCGCAGCCCCGGCTTCTCGGCGTCGGCGGCGCGCTTCGACAGGTTGACGAAGAACAGCAGGATCGGGATCGCGCCGATCAGGAAGCCGATGTCGGTCGCCTTCACGAGCTTCGTGACCGAAGCCGGCAGCACGAACGCGGCGAAGGCCCAGCCGGCGACGCCGAACCCCAGCGCGGGGCCGAGGATGCGGCCCATGATCTCCGAGAACGGCGTGTCCTCGGGGTTCGTGCCCGGCGTGCGGTCGGCGCGCTCGAGCACCTTCCAGCTCCAGAGCAGGATCACGCACGACAGCAGCAGGCCGATGCCGGCGGCGACGAACGCCGACTCCCACACCCACTGGTTGCGCGTGTAGGCGACGAGGAAGCTCGCCGCGAACGCGCCGATGTTGATCCCCATGTAGAAGATGTTGAAGCCGGCGTCGCGCTTCGGATCTCCCTTCTGGTACAGGTTGCCGACCATCGCCGAGATGTTCGGCTTGAAGAAGCCGTTGCCGACGCAGAGCAGCGCGAGCCCGACCGGGAACGTCCACGACAGACCCGTCGCGAGCAGGAAGAACCCGGTCGAGAACACGAGCCCGCCGATCAGCACCGACCTGCGGTAGCCGAGGAAGCGGTCCGCGAGCAGCCCGCCGAGGTAGGGCGTGAAGTACACGAACGCGAGGTAGATGCCGTAGACTTCGTTGCCGAGGTCCTTCGGCCAGCCGAGCCCGCCACGCTCGGTGTCCGTCGCATACAGCAGCAGGATGTTGACGATCGTGTAGAAGCCCAGGCGCTCCCACATCTCGATGAAGAAGAGGCGGAAGAGACCTTTCGGGTGGCCGGTGAACATTGGGCTGATTGTGGGAGAGGGAGGACGAGCGTGCAGCCGTCAGGCGACGGCCGCCACATGGCAACTGACGCGAGCGATCACTTGATGCCGTGCATCCACTTGTTCAGCGGCTTGCTGAGTACGAGGTAGAGGCAGCCGACGATCACGCCGTACCAGAGCAGGAAGTCGTAGGCTTCGAAGTAGTTCGACATCGGCACACCGCCGGCGACCTTCGCCTGCTTCTCGTCGATCGTCGCGGCCATCTTCGAGATCTGGCCGGCGAGGAAGTTGGCGAGCGAGATCGACAAGAACCACGCCCCCATCACCATGCCAGTCATGTGCGCGGGCGCGAGCTTGGTCACCATCGACAGGCCGACGGGCGAGATGCACAGCTCACCGGTAG
>DASVAL010000079.1:0-47482 GCA_036376355.1 Planctomycetota bacterium | reverse complement strand
CGGCGATACCTTCGGGATCGAGGCCGTTGCCGGGTTCGTCGAGCAGCAGGAGGCGCGGGCGGCCGAGCAGTGCTGCTGCGATGCCGAGCCGCTGCCGCATGCCGAGCGAGAACGTGCCGACGCGCGCCGAGGCGGCATGCGACAGCGAGAGCAGCCCGAGCACGCGCGAGCTCTCGGCCGAAGCGAGCCGCCGCGGCATTCCCTGCAGCCGCGCGAGCCAGTTCAGGTTCCGGTGCGCGGACGCATGCAGGTGGAAGCCCGGGTGCTCGACCAGGGCGCCGACCAGACCGCGCGCCTGCTGCGGCTGTTGCAGCGCATCGATGCCGAAGATCCGGATCGCGCCGCGCCGTGGTCGCAGCAGGCCGAGGCAGAGGCGCATCACCGTCGTCTTGCCGGCGCCGTTGCTGCCGAGGAAGCCGTAACAGTCACCGGGCTCGAGCGACAACGAGACGCCTCGCACCGCGGGCACGCCCGAGTAGCCGAAGTCGAGGTCGTGCAGTTCGAGCGCCCGGGTCATTGCGGCAGCATGGTCCCTGTGCGGCAGGCTGCGTCAAGACGAACGGTGCGCGGGCGCGTATCATCCGCAGCCCGCACCCCTCGCCCATGACCCAACTCCATCGCGCGTTCGCGCGCACGGCCGAGCGCCGTCGCCATCTCGACCAGGGCAACCTGCTGCGCTCTTTGACCCTCGTCATCAATGGCGTGCCGGGCGGCATCAATCTCGGCCAGGGGGTCTGCGACCTCGACACGCCGGCCCCGCTGCGCGCCGGCGCGGTCGCGAGCATCGAAGGCGGCGACCGCCAGCTCTACACGCCGTACGCAGGCCTGCCGGAGCTGCGCGCTGCGATCGCGAAGAAGCTGCAGCGCGACAACGGGCTCGAGTACGAAGCGAAGAACGTCGCGGTCTGCACGGGCAGCAGCGGCGCGTTCTTCGCGGCCGGCATGACGATGCTCGATCCCGGCGACGAGGTCGTGCTGTTCGAGCCGTTCTACAGCTACCACTGGACGACCGTGCCGCTGTTCGGCGCGGTGCCGGTCGCGGTGCCGCTCGACCGGCAGACGCTCGCGTTCGACGCGGAGCCGCTGCGTGCGGCGATCGGCAAGCGAACGCGCGCGATCGTCGTGAACACGCCCGGCAATCCGTCCGGCAAGATCTGGACGCGCGACGAGCTGACCGAGCTCGGCCGTGTGCTCGACGGCACCGACGTGATGGTGCTGACCGACGAGGTCTACGAGTACATGTGCTTCGACGGCCGCACACACTGCTCGCCGGCCACCGTGCCGGGGCTCGCCGAGCGCACGCTGACGATGAACTCGTTCAGCAAGACGTTCTCGGTGACCGGCTGGCGCGTCGGCTTCCTCGCGGGGCCCGTCGAGATCGTCGAGAAGTGCGGCATCGTGTTCGACCAGATCGAGGTCTGTGCGGCGCGGCCGATGCAGCGCGGTGTGCAGCGGGCGCTCGAGCAGCTGCCGACCTCGTACTACTCGGAGCTGCGGCAGGGCTACGAGCGGAAGCGCGATGAGTTCTGCGCCGCGTTGCGCGACGCCGGCTTCACGTTCCACGTGCCGCAGGGCGCCTACTACGTGCTCGCGGACTACACGAACGTCTTCGGCGATCTCGATCCGCACGCGGCCGTGCTGCAGATGATCGAGCGCATCGGCGTCAACGCGGTGCCGGGCCATCTGTTCTTCGCGAGCCCGGCGTCCGTGCGCTGCATGCGCTTCCAGTTCGCGGTCGACTGGCCCGTGCTCGAGGAGGTCTGCAAGCGGCTGCGGGGGCTGCGCCGATGAGCTCGGCCGCGTGTCTCGCGATGACGGCAGCGGCGCTGCTGCTGTGCGGCGCGTCGACCGCGCAACGCGGTGGGCCCGAGAGCGAGCCGGAGGCCGGCCTCGTGGCACTGCACCAGGCCTGTCTCGATGCATCGACCGACCTCGTCGTGCTGAACGTCGCCGCGCATCCCGACGACGAGTCGTCGCGCACGAACGCGATCCTGCGCCGCAAGCACGGCATGCACGTCGTGACGCTCTACACGACCTACGGCGACGGCGGGCAGAACGCGATCGGACGCGAGATCGGTCCCGAGCTCGCGAGCCTTCGAGTGCGCGAGACGCTGCGCGCCGCGGCGATGAGCGGCGTCGAAGTGCTCTGGCTCGGCATGCCGGACTTCGGCTTCAGCAAGACGCTCGAGGAGACGCTGCAGGTCTGGGGCGAACAGCGGCTGCTCGACGCGATGCGCGACTTCGTGCGGCGGGTCGATCCGGACATCGTGTTCACGAACCACAGCCTCACGCAGGGTCACGGCCACCACCGCGCGTCGTTCTGGGCGATCAGCAAGGTCCTCGAGGAGCGCGCCGCGAAGGGGGAACACGCGCCGCCGCTCTATGCCCGCTGCACGGTCGAGAAGGCGCAGCTCACGATGGATCCGAGCGAGCTCGATGCCGCACGCGGCGAGACCTACGCGCGGCTCGCGCACCGCGCCTGGACGCAGCACGTCACGCAGGGGCCGTGGGGGCCGCACAATCCGCTGCAGGTCGGCAAGGACTGGTGGCGCATCGTGGTTCCCGACGGCACGCCGGCCGAGGCGGCGGTCGACCTCCAGCGCTGGGCGCGCCCGCGGGCTGCGGGGGCGCGGATCCCCGACGGCGCGATGCACATGTTGCCTGCGGACCTGGCCCGCGAGGCTTCTGCGCAGCTGCTGGCGACACGCGCGCAGCTCAAGCAGACGCTGCAGGAGCTCGCTAAGCCCGGCGCACGCCGGCTCGCGTCGGTCCTGCACCGCCGCGCCGAGGCGATCGAGCGCATCCTGCTCGCGCTCGCGAACGTGCGCACCGAGGTCTGGCTCGAGAGCGACCTCGTGCCGGTCGGTGGCGAGGGCAAGGTGTTCGTCGTGCTGCACGGCATCGAGCGCACGAAGGACCTCGACGTGCAGTGTGACGGCGTTGCGGCGACGCCCGTGCAGATGCCCGTGCGAGCGACGGTGTTCGACGGCATGCCGACGCCGGCGCCGAACACTGCAGCGGCCGCGGGCGGCAACGCAGCGACCGGCGGTGATGCGGCCCCGTCGCCAGCTGCGCCACCCGCCCCGGTCCACCCGGGCCGCCTCTCGGTGCCGTTTGCGTGCGACGCTCCGGTCGACGGCGACGTGCCCGCAGGACCCGAGCCGCACTTCGTCGAGGTCTCGGCATCGTTCACGCTCGACGGCGTTCCGTTCACGCGCCTGCATACGCTCGCGTACACGCCGGTCGCCCCGATCGAGCTCGCGTGGGACCGCGAGGTGCTGATGGTGCAGAAGGGGCGCGTCGTCGAACGCCTGCTCAGCGTCAGTGTGACGAGCCACCGCGACCGCGGCACGCCTTCGTCGCCGGTGCGCCTGTCGATGGGCCCCGGCATCGAGGCTGCGTCCATCCCGGGTCGCCTGACGCTCTCGCGCGAGCACAACGAGGCGCGGATCCTCGTCCGCGCGAAGGTCGACGCCGAGGAGCTGACCGCCGATGCCGGCCTCGAGATCGGCTTCCGCGACGCGGCCGCGCGGTTGCCGTTGAAGGTCATCGACGTCACCGTGCCGGCCGAGCTGAAGGTCGCGCTCGTGCGCGGCCCCGACGACACGACGGAGCGCGCGCTCTCGGACCTCGGCGTCCCGTTCCAGGCGCTCGATCGCGATGCTCTCGTGATGGCGCGCCTGGAGGACTTCACGACGCTGCTGCTCGACATCCGCGCCTACCATCACCGTCCCGAGCTCGCCGAGGTGCGCGACCGCATCCTGCAGTACTGTCGCTCGGGCGGTCGCGTCGTCGCGATGTACCACAAGCCGAACGAGTGGAACGAGCGCGCGGGACATCCGCTGCTCGCACCGTTCCCGATGACGATCGCCGACGAACGCGTGTCCGAGGAGGGCGCCGCGGTCGGCTTGCTGCAGCCCTCACACCGCCTGATGCAGCATCCGCACGTCATCGCGGCCGCGGACTTCGCCGGCTGGGTGCAGGAGCGCGGCCTCAACTTCCCGAAGACGTGGGACCCTGCGTGGATCCCGATGCTCGAGATGAAGGACAAGGGCGACGAGAAGCCGCATCAGGGTGCCTTGCTCTACACGACGTACGGCCGCGGCGACTTCGTCTACTGCTCGCTAGCGCTGTACCGGCAGCTGCGGATCGGCCACGCGGGCGCTGCGCGTCTGCTCGTGAACCTGCTCGCGAGGTGAAGTGGCATTCCGGCGAGGGGGTTGCTCCGAGGCAGCCGACGCTTAGCCTGCCACGTCTGCACTGCCTGGAGGATGCCATGCCAAGAGCCACGCTCGTGTCTGCCGCCATCGGTCTGTTTTTCTCCTCCCTGCCCGCGCAGAGCACACTGACCGTGGGACCGGGGGGCATGTTCGCGAACCTGCCCCCGGCAGTTGCTGCGGCCCAGGATGGGGATCTCATCCTCGTCGCGCCCGGGGGTTACAGCATCAGTTCAAGCCTCGTCATCAACAAGGATCTGCGCATCTTGGGCGGGCCCGGGCGCCAGCTGTTCGGGCCAACCAACGCGACGCTCCTCTGGGTGTCCGGTCTGCCGAGCAACAAGACGTTCATGCTCGACGGGTTCACGCTGTTCAGCAACTGCCCAGGGGGCTTCCACACCTCCGTAGTCAAGCTCACCGCGAACACCGGCGTGGTCCATCTGGCCAACCTCACCGTGTATGGCAAGTGTCCGTTCGTTGGTGGGGGCAATTGTGATTCGTATCTGTGGTTCCAGGGTTGCTCTCACGTCACGATGACGCGATGCCAGGTGATCGGTCTCGAGGTCAACTCCGACAATTCGAGGCTTACCATGACCCAGTGTAACGTTGTCGGCCGCGCGGCCTGGGGAGTCTCGTACGGCCTAGCTGCCACGTCCGGGCTCTTCTCGCTTGGAAGCCAGGCCTTCGTCACCCAGTCGGTGCTTCGAGGTGGCGCTGGCGACGGGGGCTTCCCGGGCGGGTCGGGCATTGCGGCCCACGGCGCCTCCGTCGTGGTTGCCGGCGACTCCAACTCGATCGTTGCAGCCGGGCAGCCGGGGGCCACCTCGGCGCTGGCGTCCGCCGTGAGCCTTAGCTTCAGCGCGTTCTTCGAAATCGACGGCGCTGTGCAGTTGCAGCCGAATCCGTCGGCATCGCCATTCGCGTACGTCAGCCCCGCCACGGTCGTCACCTCGCGGCCGGTTGCATTGACGAGCGGTGGTGGCACGGTGGGCAACACGATCGACTTCGGCGTGCGCACGCAGAGCGGGGAAGCTCTGTTCCTGTTCGGTGGCCTCCCGATCACACAGCCGGTGCAGACCGGTCTCGGGCCCGTATGGACGGACCCGACGCAAGTCATCCTGCTCGCGGCTGCGGTGCAGGGCGCCTCGGAGCTCTACACCACGAGCATTGCCGTGCCGAACGTGCCCGCCCTCCGCGGGGAGCTGTTCGCCTTCTATGCACTCGCGGGCGCGAGCACGCTGCCGTGGCGGTTGTCATCGTTGTCGACGATCATGCTGCAATGAGCAGCGCCCACGTGCCCGTTCACGAGGGGCAAGGCTGCTTCAGCGGCGTTCGACCGGCTTCGGCGGCGTTCTTGCCCTGAGCTCGGCGCGCAGTGCGGCGATCTCGCGTTCGAGCGCGTCGAGGCGCTTCTGCATCGCGGCGGAGGCGGGTGGCTCGTCGGCGCGCAGCCTGTCGAGATGTCGCGCGAGCAGGATCGTCTGCGCGAGCTGATCGCGGTAACCGTGCAGCAGCAGCGTGTGCCTGCCCGACGCGCTCGCGGTCAGCACGCCGGGCTGCCACGTGCCTTGCATCGCGAAGTGGTTGCGCAGCGCCTGCGCGATCTGCTCGGCGTCGACGTGGCGCAGCTCGACGGCCGTCATCACGAGCTCGCGCAGCCGCGGGCGCTGCAGCACCTCCTCGGGCGTGCGCCACGGCGTCGGAGCGACGGGGCCCTGATGCCGCGGTTCGTTGCTCAGCGTGATGATCTGGTAGACGCCGCGCAGCTCGTCGATCGGCACGGCCGCGAGGTTGCGCGCCGCGAGCAGTGCATACAGCATCTCCTCGCTGCCGAGCGCGTCGAGCGCCAGCGATCGCTGCAGCGTGAATCCCTTCGCGCCGCCGACGGTCGCCTCGTCGTAGAGGTAGTTGCGGCACAGGTACGCGGCGACGCCTTCGATCAGCTCGGTCACCGTGAACTCGCCGGCCGGCAGCGTGAGTCCGTTCTTCGCCGCGACGATCGCTCCGCGCGACGCGGCGCCGGGCGCCACGACCTGCTGCGTGAGGCCCGGCGCGGCCAGGATCAGCAGCACGAGACAACCGCGCATCGCGGCCTCAGCGGCCCTGCGGCGGTTGCTGTTGGGCCAGCTTCTGCTCGAGCGCCGTCAGGCGCCGCTCGATCGCCTCGATGCGTTCGGTCAGCGAGGGCGGCGCCTGCTCGGGCGGCGGCGGCACGTCACAGGTCTTCAGGAGTCGGATTGCGCCGGCGACCTGATCGCTCATGCCGGAGAGCAGCATGGCCGTGCTGTTGCCGACGTTGCCGATGGTCATCGAGCCGGCGGGGTTGCCGCCCGTGCTGGCGTAGAACGGCCGAAGTGCGTTCGTGGCGATCGTGGCGTTGATGTGCTTGAGCTCGACGACCGTGAGCACTGGCACCTTGAGACTCGGGCGGGCCAGGACCTGCTCCGGCGTGCGCGTCAGGGCGCGATTCACGATCTCGCGACTGCGTGGGCCATTCAGCGCGATGACCTCGTAAATCTGCTTGCTCTCGTCGAGGCCCGTCAGCACGAGGCCGCTGCGATACAGCATGCTCGTGAGGAAGTCCTCGCAGCCCTGCAGGTCGGTCGCTATCCGGTTCTGGAGCCGGATCGTCGCTGCGCCGCCGCCAGCAGCCGCCATCTCCTGGTTGTTCGTCAGGATGTTCCAGCCGAGCAGCGGTGCGCAGCGATCGATCAGGTCGGAGAGCGAGACCTCACCGGGCTCGAGCACGAACGTCTTCTTGGCGTTCGCGGCGGGGTCCTGGCAGGGGGCAATCACGGTGAGCAGGGAAAGGAGACACAGACGGGTGGCGATGCGGTTCATGGTCCTGGTTTCCATCGAGAGGCCGGTCAGACGTGGGTGCGCGAGCCTTCTTCCCGCGGGCGTTTTGGCCGCCCCCGGCAGGGCTGCTCGAGGCGCGGACCGAGTTTGCCGCCCGCAGCGGGCGGCAAACTCAGATGTCCCCGCTGCGCTTGCTGCGCACGAAGTTCGTGATCAGGCGGAAGGCCGACAGGTCCGGCACGCTCTTGGCCGCGCGCGGCCCGACCTTCCAGTAGCCCTCGGTGCGCGTCGTGCGCCACCTGTCGAACGTGAGCCCCATGTGGTCGACGGCGTAGGCCTGCCGGTCCTTGTCGGTCTTGATGTCCGGCGAGACCTTCTCGAGACCCTGCAGGTCGAAGTGGTTCACCGAGTCGAGGATCACGCCGTGGCCCGAGTGGAACCACGCCGCGAGGTTGCCGCTGCCGTGGCGCTCGGCGGCGTCGGGGCTGTCGATCAGCACTTCGCAGCGCTCGGCGTCGGCGACTTCGATCAGGTGCGCACCTTCGAGGTGGTAGATCGGCACGACGCCGGGCGGGAACACTCCGTTCAGCAGCGGGCTCTCCGCGCGGCACGGCAGCGCGCGCACGTCGTCGAGCACGTCGCGCGGGCCCGTGTTCGCCTTGCGGATCACATCCGGGTGGATCTTGTCGATGGTCTCGCTGAGCGCCCAGCACGAGCCGAACAGGTAACCACCCGTGCGCACGAACCACGCGATCGGATCGACGTCGGCCGGCGTGATCTCACCGGTGCAGTTCGAGACGAAGATCGCTTCCGGGTGCAGCCCGCACGAGGTGACGAGGTTCTGCTCGGTAGCGCGATGCGAGATCTCGAGGCGTTCGAGCAGCAGTTCGATGTGGTCGCCGCGGCTCTTGAACACGATCACGTCGAGGCCTTCGTAGATCTCCTTGTCGGGAACCGCGTAGCCGTACTTCTTGTGCTTGTCGATCGTCTCGCTGCGATCGACGAACTGGTGCTTGCCCTTGTTCTGGCTCCACCAGGCGCGCCACGCCTTCTGCTCGGCCGCGACGTCGTACTTCGACGAGATGGTCCGCAGCGCTTCGTGCGCGGCGCGCGCGACGGTCGGGTTCGTGTCGGCCAGCATGCCGATCAGCGGGTCGACGACGGCCTCGCGGTTCCAGTGCATGAGGCCGACGACGGCCGCGCCGCGGCGCGTCCACTCGGTGTGCTGCAGCATCTTCTGCAGCGGTTCGAAGGCGCGGTCGTCGTCCGTCTTGCCCAGCGACACGGCGGCACACGCGGCCGTGCTCCAGCGCTGGTCCGTGCTTGCCGCGATCAGCACGTCGGCGGCGCCTTTGATGCCGGACTTGCCCAGCAGCACGATGGCGCGCTCGCGCACCGCGTCGTCGAAGTCCTTGCTCGCGATGTTCACGAGCCACTCGACGGCCTCGGGCGTCGTCAGCGGGCGCAGCTTGACCACGGTCTCGACGATCTGCAGCTGCGCGCGGCGGTCGGTCTCGCGCGGGAAGTGCGCGAGCGCGGCCTTCAGACAGTCCTCGCCGCCGATCTCACGCAGCGCCCTCGCGGCCGCTGCGCGCGCCGCGCCATCGCTGGCGGTCAACGACGCCTGCAGCGCCGCCGCGGCGGCCTTGCCGTCGAAGACGGGCTTCTCGCCGCGCGTCAGCAGCGTGCAGAGCCGCGCGCGGCGCGTCATCGGCAGCCCGTCCTTGCCGGCGCCGTCGAGCACGCTCTTCGCGAGTGCTGTGCGGTCGTCGGGAGCGGCGCCGATCACGGCGGCCAGCGCGCGCACGAGGCGGCGCTCGACGACGTCGTTCTGCCCGCCGGCGCCGAGCATGTGCGTGAGCGGCTTCAGGTCCTCCTGCCGCGGTGCCGCCGCCACGGCGTCCAGTGCGCGACAGCGCACGACGAGGAACGGCTCGCTGAGCAGCGTCTTCAGCGCATCGGCGCGGTCCGCGGCGCACTCGAGCCAGGCCATCGCCGCGGACTCGCGGACCAGCGCGTTCTCGTCGCGCAGCAGCTTCTTGATCTTGTCGGCCTCGGCGAACGGCTTCTGGCCGCGGTTCACGAGTGCCAGCGCTTCCTGTGCCGCGACCTGCGTCTTGCCCTTCGCCTTCTTGTAGATTGCGGCAGCGCCTTCGACGGGATCGATCGCGGCGACCGCGAACGCCGCGGCCTGCCGGATGCGCACGACGTCGCCGTCGATCGAGAGATCGATCAGCGGCTTCAGCGCCGCTTTGCTCTTGAGCTTGCCGAGCGCCATCGCGGTGCGCTCCTGGATCTCCCAGTCCTTGTCGGTCAGCAGCGGCAGCAGCAGCTTGTCGGCGTCGGGCTTGTCCGACGCTCCCGTCGCGTCGATGGCCTGCAGGCGCGTCTCGATCGACTTGCTCTTCAGGTCGGCGCTCTTGTCGGCCGCCGCTGGCGCCTGCGCGATCGCGGTCGTGGCGAGGAGGACGGGGAGGAGGAGGCTCGCGATCGGGTGGGAGGGACGCAGCGACGAGTGGGCCATGGCGAGCGGGCACAGTAATCGGCGAAGGCGCCTGCGGCACTGCCTGCGGCCGAATCGGGCAGGAACGGGCGCCGCGGGCGCTACCAGACCTTGCGCAGGTCGATCTCGATGCCGCGGAAGACGCGCAGGCGGATGCGGTCGCTCGCGACGATGGGTGCGGTGTAGCTGCCGCCGCGCAGGATCAACTGCTCGATGCGTTGTGCGTCGGGATCGACGAGCCAGAACTCGCGCACGCCGGCGCGTTCGTAGCGGTCGCGCTTGGTGCGTCGGTCGTAGTTGGGGTTGGACGGCGACAGGATCTCGATGAGCAGATCGGGCACGCCCGTGAGCTTCTTGTCACCGATGATGCAGCGGCTCCTCGGTCGCAGCACGACGAGGTCCGGTTGCACGACGCTGCCTGGGCGGAGGTGCACGTCGATGGGGGCGTTGAGAACGATGCCGCGGCCGCGATCCATGATCAGGGTCCACAACTGGTGCTGCAGCCCGCCCGAGACCAGCTGGTGGTAGGGGCTAGGCGCGGGATTCACGAAGTGCCTCCCGTCGATGATCTCGTGGCGCTTGCGATCGGCGGGGATGCGGCAGTAGTCCGCGTAGGTCCAGCGCTTCCGTGGTCGTCGTGCCGTGGTCGTCATGGTCCGGCAGGGAGGTTCGTCGCATCGAAGCATAGCCACTCCTTCGGGACGGCGCGGACCGTCATGGCCGGCGGCGCCCATGGCCTGTGCATCGATGGGGGCAAGGATTGTGGCTGCGAAAGCGAGCGCGAGCCATCGCCGCCAAGAACGGGCGTGGTGCTCTACCAGACGTTGCGCAGGTCGATCTCGATGCCGCGGAAGACGCGCGGCCGGATGCGGTCGGTGCAAACGATGGGGGTGGCATACGCGCCGCCGCGCAGGATCAACTGCTCGATGCGTTGTGCGTCGGGATCGACGAGCCAGAACTCGCGCACGCCGGCGCGTTCGTAGCGCCTGCGCTTGGTGCGGCGGTCGTAGTTAGGGTTGGACGGCGACAGGATCTCGATGACCAGGTCGGGCACGCCCGTGAGTTTCTTGTCCCCGATGACGCAGCGGCTCCTCGGTCGCACCACGACGAGGTCTGGCTGCACGACGCTGCCTGGGCCGAGGTGCACGTCGATGGGAGCGTTGTAGATCTCTCCAAGCCCAGTCTTCTCGACGAAGCGCATGAGCTCGTACTGGAGTCGCCGCGACAGCGTCTGGTGGTACGGGCTAGCTAGGCGCGGGATTCACGAAGTGCCGCCCGTCGATGATCTCGTGGATCAATCTGTCGGCGGGGATGCGGCAGTAGTCCGCGCAGGTCCAGCGCTTCCGTGGTCGTCGTGCCGTGGTCGTCATGGTCCGGCAGGGAGGTTCGTCGCATCGAAGCATAGCCACTCCTTCGGGACGGCGCGGACCGTCATGGCCGGCGGCGCCCATGGCCTGTGCACCGACGGGGGCAAGATTGCTCCTGCGGAATGCGAGCGTGAGCTATCGCTCGAGGTTGGTCGCGAGACCGTCGACGAACGTCACTGTGCAGAGGTGTCGTTCAGCAGTCGACCATCTCCAGTAGCGGAGGTGCTCCGCGGGCGCGTCCACCTCGGTCGGCATGCCGAAGCGCTCGAGCACCTGCTGCTGCGTGAGCCCGAACACGGAACGGCGTAGTTCCTGTCGCACCGATTGGTCTTCCGACTCCAACTGGGTCTTCAGCTGTTCGAATGCGTGGAGTTGCAGCGGCAGGACGAGAGCCGTGCGCGGTTGGGGGGACGAGCTGCCGCTGCGCGCGCGAAGCACCGCGACTTCCCGTTCGAGCGCAGCGATGCGCGCTTCGAGCTCGTTCGCCGGTGCGCTGACCTGCGTGCGTTCGGCGACTGCTTCGCCCGGCGCGGCAACGGCCGACGTCTGCCTCGGGATCGCCTGAAGGGCAGCGACGATCAGGTCGAGTCGATCGAGCAGCTGTTGCGCGGTTGCAGCATCGACGCCGGATGCCGGTGCCGGTGGCGGCGCGTCGTCACAAGCAGCGAGGCCCACCAACAGGCCCGTCACGAGAAAACGCCCGAGCCGATCCGTTCGCTTCGATCGCATCATGCCTCCTTGGCCGGCGCGCAGCATCGCTCCTGCGTCTGAGGCCGACGAATCACTCTATCGAGATGTACATCGCGAGACCGTCGACGAACGTCACGCTGCAGAGGGTCTTGTTGTCAGCCGACCATCTCCAGTAGCGGGAATGCTCCGCGAGCGCGTCGACGTGGGTCGGCATGCCGAAGCGCTCGACCACCTGTTGGGGCGTGAGCCCGAACACCGAACGGCGCACTTCCTGCTGGACGGACTGGTCCCCCGACGCCAATTGACTGTTGAGCCGTTCCAATGCGAGGACTTGCATCGGCGGGGCGGGGGGCGTCCGCGGCGGAGCGAACCAGCTGCCACCGTTCGTGCGCAGCCGCGCAACCTCGCGTTCGAGGCCGTCGATGCGCGCTACCAGTTCGTTCGCTGACTCTCTGACCTGCGTGCGTTCGGCGACTGCCTCGATGGGAGCAGAGACCGACGACGTCTGTCTCGGCATCGCCTCCAAGGCGGCGACGAGCCGGTCGAGTCGATCGAACAACTGTTGCGCGGTCGCGGCATCGAGGCCAGGTGCAGGTGGGGGTGTGTCGTCACAGGCGGCGAGGCCGAACGACATGCCAGTCACGAGAACGCTTCGGAACCAATCCGTTCGTTTCGGTCGCATTGCAGCTCCTGCATGGAGGACCGATCGTACCGCGCCAGCTCAGCGCTGCCACGCGGGCGGCAGCAGCCGGCGCTTGCCGTCGACGCTGCGCGGCACCGCACCGGCGTCCGGCGACTTGAAGTCGCGGTCCCAGAGCTGGCACGTGACTTCCTTGTGCACCTGGTCGAGCCCTTCGCAGTAGTTCGTGAACACGCAGCGTCGCACCTCGGCGCCGCGGCCGAGCCGCATCTTCTCCCACCAGTCCGGATCGGCGAGGCTCTGCCGCGCGGCCGCGACGAGGTCGGCCTGGCCCGAACGCAGGATCGCTTCGGCCTGCGCGAAGTCGCAGATGCCGCCCGACGTGATCACCGGCGTCGTGCACCCCGCGGCGCGCACGGCGGCGCGGATCGCCGCGGCGAGCGGCACGTTGCGGCCGAACGGCCCGCGCGCGTCGCTGCGCACGGTCGGCATGCACTCGTGTCCGGACGGCCCCGTGTACGGATAGGCGGCCTCGCCGACGTGCGGCTGCTTCGCGTCGTCGAACTTGCCGCCCTTGCTGATCGAGAGGTAGTCGAAGCCCGCGCGCGCGAACGCGACGCCGTGGCCGACGGCGTCCTCGAGCCGGCTGCCGCCCGCGATGACCTCGTCGCCGAGGTAGCGCACGCCGACGCAGAAGTCCGCGCCGACGCGCGCGCGCACGGCCGCGAACACTTCGAGCGGCAGCCTGAGCCGTGCTTCCGGCGAGCCGCCGTAGCCGTCGTCGCGCACGTTCGTGCGCGAGAGGAACGACGCCATCGTGTAGGCATGCGCGTAGTGCAGCTCGACGCCGTCGAAGCCCGCGTCGCGCGCGCGTGCGGCCGCGTCGGCGAACAGTCCCGGCAGCACGCGCGGCAGCTCGCGGATGTGCGGTTGGTGCAGGTCGCTGACTTCTTCGCGGAAGCCGAACGCGTAGTCGCGGAACTCGCGCGGCGAGAGGATCGCGCGCAGCGTGTCGTCGTCGCAGCTCGCGAGCTGCGTGAGCACGCTGGCCTCGTCGGCGGCGGCCGCGGCGCCGAAGCGTTCGCGCACGGCGTCGCGATGGCGGTCGGTGACGGCGAGGAAGCGCGCGAAGAACTTGACCTTCTCGGGGCGCCTTCGGATCGCGAGGAAGTCGAGGATCTGCAGGAACAGGCGCGTGCGGCCGCCGCTGCGTGCCCGCACCGTCGCCGTGAGCTCGCGCAGGCCCGGCACGAAGCGGTCGTGGCCGACGCGCAAGAGCGGGCCGCTCGGCACGTCGCGGATGCCGGTGGCCTCGACGACGAGCACGCCCGGCGTGCCGTCGGCGAAGCGGCCGTACCAGTCGAGCACGTTCTTCGTCACCAAGCCGTCGTCGGTCGCGCGCCACGGCACCATCGCGGGCACCCAGGTCCGCGCGGCGGCGGTCACGGGACCGAGCGCGATCGGCGAGAACAGCAGCGAGTGCGCGGCTTCGTCGGCGGTCGGCCAGTGGGCCTCGGGCACCTTGTGTCGCACGACCGGCTGCGCGTCGGCCATGAGCTCAGCGGCCGCGTTGCTTCGGTGGCTCGCGGAAACCCTTCGGCGCGCGGCGCATCTGGCCCATCGATTGCGGCGGTTGTTCGAGACCGAGTGCGTACCACTGCATCTCGAACGCCTGCATCGACATCCGCGTGCGGTTCTGCAGGCGCAGCATGTTGTCCTTCGCCGGCGCGTTGTTCGCGTCGCGCTTCAGGAACTTCGCGAGCACCGCCTGCGCCTCGTCGCTGCGTTCGACCTTGTGCAGCATCCAGGCGTAGGTGTTGTGCATCAGCGCGTGCTTCTTGTTGACCGCCGTGGCGAGTTGCAGGATCTCGAAGGCGCGCTTGTGGTCGCCGTTCTTGAAGTGGATGCAGGCGAGCAGCAGGCGCGCGTCGCTCGCGCGCACCGACGCGCCTTCGAGCAGCGCCAGTGCCTTGTCCTTCTTGCCGGACTGGTAGGCGAGCAGACCCATCTGTGCGAGCAGCGTTCCGCGCAGCATCGGGATCCACTTACCCATCGGCAGCATGTCCTGCATGCTCTGCATCGCGAGGTCCCACTGGCCGGCCTCCATCTGGCGCCTCACGGCGCCCATCGCGGGCCCCAGTCGCACGTTGAAGGTGCGCGCCGCGAGGATCCAGAAGCCGACGAAGAAGACGACCGAGAAGAAGATCGCCCAGCCCCAGCCCCAGACGCCGAGGAAGTAGCAACCAAAGCCCACGAGCAGGGCCAACACACTGCAGAGGATTACGGAGTACACGCGCGGATCGGGATGACGGAGTCCGCGCAGGATACGCGAGCGGCGGCTCGCCGGCGAACGTCCGGTCCGCGATCCAGGGGCGCCCTCAGCGATCGCGCGGCGGGGCTGGTGCTGGCTCCGCCGCGGCGGGAGCGTCCTGGGGCAGTTGCTGGCGCAACGCGTCGATCCTGGCCTGCAGGATCTGCTGCTCGAGCTTGGCCTTCTCGATCGACAGGCCGAGGATGCGGGCTTCGAGCTCGCGGCCGCGCTGCTGCTGCAGCGTGGTCTCGGCCTCGGCCTGGGCGCGCATGCTGCGTTCCTTGTGCAGGTTGCTGCCTTCGCGTTCGAGCTGCGCCTTCAGGTTCTGGTTCTCGGCCAGCAGCCGGTCGTGGCGCTTCTCGAGCTGGCTGTGCAGCTCCTGCAGCGTCTTGTACTCGCTGAACAGCAGGTTCTGCTTCGGACTCCAGTAGAGCTCGGCGTCGGTGCCCGAGCGCGCGAGATGGCTCTCGTTCCGGTCCGACCGATCCGCGGTCCGCGGCGTGCGCTGGTCGGGCCCGCTCTGGCAGCTGCAGAGCAGCAGCAGGGTCAGAGCCGGAAACCAGCAGCGCAGGTGCGTTGGCGACATGTCGAGCCTCGGCCTCTCTTCGGCTCTGGTGCCGGTGCAGCTGTAGCTCCGTTCGCAACGGCTTCTCGCTCAGTCCTGTTCCTTGAGCTTGAGGCGTAGCCGCTCCGTGGCGCGCGTCAGGATCTGGCTGACACGCGACTCGGTCACGCCGAGGATCTGCCCGATCTCCTTCAAGAAGAGCTGCTCGTGGTAGTAGAGCACGACGACGTGGCGGTCGATCGGCGGCAGCTCGGCGATCGCCTTCGTGAGGCGTTCGAGGCGCTCGCGAGCGTCGGCGTGGTCGCCCGGATCGATCGTGCCGCCGTCTGCGAGGTGGCGCGACAGCGCGTTCGCGTCCCCGTCGCCGCCGTGCGGTTCGTCGATCGAGAGCAGGCGGCTCGTGTGCAATGCCTGCAGATCCTCGTCGAGCTCGAGCTCCGTGCAGCACATCGCGCAGGCCAGCTCGGCCAGGCTCGGCTCGCGGTCGAGCTGTGCCCTGAGCTTGCTGTTCGCGCGGTCCATGCGGCGCAGTCGATCGCGGCGACTGCGCGGCACGGGGTCGTGCTTGCGCACCTCGTCGAGGATCGCGCCGCGGATCGCCGTGTAGGCAAACGTCTTGAACGAGGCGCCCCTGGCCGGATCGTAGGTCGTCGCGGCGTGCATGAGGCCGATCACGCCGACCGAGTAGAAGTCGTCGCGATCGAGCGTGCCTGGCATCGTGATGGGCAGGCGCGCAACGACGTAGCGGACCAGCGGCAGGTACTGCTCGATGAGCCCGTCGCGGTCCGCGGTCGAGCGCGGCAATCCGGTCGCGCGGCGGCTCACGCGTCGGTCTCCTGCGGTGCTTCGGCCTGCTGCTTCGCCTGGTCGCGCGCCATCGCGCTCAGCACGACGTCGACGACGTGCGGGGCGAGCAGCATCGCGAACACGAACGCGCCGCCTGCGGCGACCACGCTGCACTGCAGGGCCGTGGCCGCCCCGACGCCGCTGAGGGCGGCGACGAGGAAGCTCACGCCGGACGAGATGCCCGTGAGGCACGCCGCCGCTCGTCGCGTCAGTTCCTGGCTGCCGGTTCCCGACTCCATGTCACCTGCCGGGACCGCTCATCGACAAGCGGCGCGACCGGAACTGAGGGCGAGTGGACGGAAGTTGCGGCAGGATCAGGTCTTTGCCCGAGACGCGAGCATGCCGGAAGCCGTCGACGGCAGCCGCCTGCTGTCGGTTTCCGCGACGCGGCCGTCGCCGATCGAGACACGCGCTGTGGCGCGCGGAACGACGCGTCACGCGGAGGTCAGGCGGTTCGCGACTCAGGCATCGAGCCGCCGTTCGTACGGCACGATCTCGCCGAGCTCGAGAGTGCGGCGCAGGATGCGCAGATACAGCGCCCAGCAGTTGCACGAGGTCCGGTAGTGCTCGTTCGCCTGCGGCCAGCCCGTGTGCTCGAAGCGCAGCCAGACGACGTCGAGGCCGCGCGGTTTCAGGTGGAATGCGACGCGCGTCTTGCGCCAATCGTCGTCGGCTGAGTAGACCTCGAGCTCGAACGTAGTGCGCGGCACGCAACGCGTGACGCGTGCACGCCATTCGAAGCGCAATCCGAAGCCGAGCTGGAACGTCGTGCCCGGCACGGGCTCACCGGCCGCGGTCTTGGTCCACCAGCGGTTCAGTCCGCGCGGTGTGCTGACGGCTTCGAAGACCTGCTCGATCGGGGCCCGGATCGGCAGGTCGAGCAGGATGTCGGGCATGGGTGCCAAGATAACGGGCGATTGGTGTGATCCGAGGCTACTCGACCACGGGCTGCAGCTGCACGCGTGATGCGCTCGATGCCACGAGGCTGCGCTCCATCGCCGGCAGCTCGGCGAGCACCGAAGCACAGAGGCTCCTGAGGTCGTCGAGCCCCGGGCCCTGCCCGAACAGCGCGATCGGCCGCTGGTCCGCGATGCTCAGTTCGACGAGCGGGTCCTGCGCGATCCAGCCACACAGCCTGCTCTCGCCGCCGAGGAACTTCTGCACGACGGCGCCGAGCTTGCGCGCGGTTCGCATCGCTTCTTCGCGGCCGTGCACGCGGTTCACGACGAGCTTCGGCAGCGGCTGCCCGCGCAGGTGCAGCACCTTGCACAGCGCATAGGTGTCCGTGAGCGCCGCGGCATCGGACGTCGTGACGCCGAGCACGAGGTTCGCGCGCCCTGCCACGCACAACGTCGCGGGCCCGATGCCGGCGCCGGTGTCGCAGACCACGACGTCGAAGTCCTTCGCGATCTCGCCGATCGCGATCAGCGCGTGATCGAGCAGCGCCCGATCGCCGCCGGCCAGCGCCGGAGAGCCCGAACGGCCCATCAGCACCCTGATGCCGCCCGGACCGTCGACGATCGCTTCGTGCATCGGGCACGTTCCGGCCGCGACGTCCTCGAGATCGCGCGGGCTCGCGAGCCGCAGGTGCACAGCGACGTTGCCACAACCCGGATCGAAGTCGACGAGCAGCGTCCGGTAGCCGGCGCGGCACAGCAGGATCGCGAGGTTCACCGCGAGCGTCGTCTTGCCGACGCCGCCCTTGGCCCCCGCGACGGCGATCCACGGCGTCACCGCGGGGCGCGGCAGCAGCAGTCCCTTCGCCTGCAGGCCGGTCATGCGTGTGCTCCCGCGGCTTCGGCGCCGAACGCGGCCTGCGCGATCCGGAGCGCGTCGGCCGCCGCGATGTCGGCCGGCACTTCGGGCCCGAAGCAGAGGTGCGACAGCCGCAGGCCCTGCTCGACGACGGCTGCCAGCGACTCGCCGGGTGCCTGCGTCTCGTCCCACTTGGTCAGGCACACGGCGTCGACGCCGAGCGGTTCGCAGGCGTCGAACAGGACCCTGCAGTCGCGCGCGCGCGTGCCTGCCGCGAGACAGAGCAGCACACTGCAGTCGCCGGCGCGCAGGTTGTCCTCGAGCAGGGCCATCGCGCGATCGTCGCGCGGGCTGAGACCCGTCGTGTCGACGAGGATGCGATCGCGGCTGGCGTGTCGTTGCAGCGAGCGCCGGAGGTCGGCGGCCGTGGTGGCCACCTCGAGCGGGACGTCCATCGGATCCGCGAACGCACGCAGTTGCTCGACGGCCGCGACGCGCCAGGTGTCGAGCGTCACGATCGCGACGCGTTCGCCGCGACCCTTGGCTCTCGCCGCGAGCTTCGCGAGCGTCGTCGTCTTGCCGACGCCGGTCGGGCCGACGAGCGCGAGCGTGCGGAACGCGCCTTCGCCCGTCTCGACGCGTGGCTCGGTGTGCACGAGTGCGCTCAGCACGCGGCTCGCGAGTGCCTGCAGCGCCGGATCGCCGGGCCGCGACAGGTCGACGCGCGTGCCGAGCAGCGCGTCTTCGACGGCGTACAGCACGGCGTGCGACACACCGAAGTCGGTCGCGAGCTCGGCCAGCGGCCGGAAGCCGTGCGTCCACTTCGACAGGGACGGCAGGGCCCCGGCCTGGTCGCGCCGCTGCGGAACGCGCTCCGCGCGCGCCGTCAGCACGAGGTAGCCCGTGCGCGTCTGCTTCGTCCCGACGACGAGAGCATCGTGCCCGCGTTCACGGGTCACGCGCGCGAGCGCCTCCGGCAGCGTCTTGCCCTCGAATCGCTCGAGCAGCAGCGGTGCCTCGGCATGGTGGTGGGGTTCGCGCTGGCTCATTCGCGTCCGGCCTCCTGCAGCAGCGCCCGGAAGTCGTTCAGGCCATGGCCCTGGCGCGCCCGGACGGCCGCGGGGGGCCGGCGCGCCGGCATCGGTTGCGGCCGCGGCAGCACGAGGTTCCTCGGCACCGCGCCGCCGTGCTCGTCGTCGCCGGTCGATGCCGGGAGTCTGCCGGCTTCGAGCAGCGCGAGACCGCGTTCGTGTTCGCCGACCAGCACGATGCGACCGTCGAGTTCGAGCGCGTGCACTGCCCTTCGCGGCGACAACCGCAGCGTCTGTCGCAGCGACACGACCTTCGGGCCGGGCGGGTGCGCGGAGCCGCGTTGCCGCCGCCGCGACAGCCACGCGCTGGCGCCGAGCAGCAGGACTCCGGCCAGCGTGATGCCGATCAGTGCGGTGGTCAGCTGCCAGACCGGTTCGTTCGAACCGTCCGTCGCGTTGGACTGCATCGACAGCGGGCCGAGCACGACGAGCGCGGCCACGAGCGGGGGGATCAGGAGCCACTTCGGGATCGCATGCATTGGGAAGACCTCGTCCCTTCCTCAGCACCCGACGTGCCAGGCGCCAGTCCACCAGATGTTGTGCGGGCGGCGTCGCGGCAGCGGACGGTTCGAGGCGAGGTGCAACATCGCGTCGTTGCATCGTACGACGATGCGGCGCGCGCTCGCTGCGCCTGCTACGGTGGTCGGGCCATGCCCCGCACTCCGTTCGACGAAGTCGTGCACCGCGTCAACAACTTGCTCGGCACGATCGAGATCCAGGCCGAAGTGGCTCGCGGCGACGGTGCGCTGCCGGCCTATGTCGATGCGCTGGCGCAGATCGTCGAGTCGGCGCGGCGGACCCGCGAGGAGGTCGCGCGCCTGCGCGCCGCGGCCGAGAAGTCGGCAGGCCGCTGAGCTGCAGTCCGCGCGCACTGGCAGCCGAACGCTCAGCTGGCCGGCGTCGCGCGCGGCTCGCGCGGCAGGATCGTGCCGAGCTTCAGCGAGAGATCCGTCTCGTCGCAGGGGAACCCGAGGATCACGTCGGCCTGCGACATGAACGCCATGACCACGCGCTGGCGCGAAGGCTGGTGGATCAGCAGCACGACCCGCGTGGTGCTCGACAGCTCCTTGATCCGGCGGCACCAATCGAAGCGCCTGTCTTCGCCGGGCGGCACGTCGAGCAGCACGACCTCGTTTCGGTGCGCAGCGGGGTTCGGGATCTCACCGAGGCCGTGTCGCCTCAGGTCGAAGCCGACGCGGCGGCAGCTGCGCCGCAGCGTCGGGAACACTTCGGGGTGCATCACGAACGCGGCGATCGTGCCGCGGATCGGGGCAGCCGGAATGTTGTCGAATCCCTCGTCGTCCTTGGCCGCAGCGCTCGCTGCGCCGCGCGCCGGCGCGGGGCCGAGCTCGAGCGGAGCCTTGTTCCAGGCTTCGGCCGTGGCCCGATCGACCGCAAGGTAGCCGACCGACTCGGCATGGTCGCCGACCCTCAGCCGGAACGGGAACGCCGCGAGCGGCTCGCTGCCGAACAGGCTCTTGTCGTGGCCGGGACCGACGACGCCGTGATCCTGCATGTGCACGTCGACGTTGCCGAGCTGGTCGCGCAGCACGCTCGCGAGGCCGGCGAACAGCACGTTGCCGAGCTCGCCGAAGGCCTGCGAGTCGTCGCTCCCGAGCGTGGCCTTGCTGCGGCGCTCCGCGATGATCTCGTCGGGCGCCATCATCAGGTGCCCGACCATCGCGACGGCCTCCGGCAGCTCGAACAGCACGTAGAGCAGCTTGCCGGCGTATCCCCTCTCCATCAGGCCGCGCGCGAGCACGCATGGCTTGTGGAGCCCCGCGGCGAACGCCGTCGCGTCGAGCATCTCGGGCTCGAGCGCTTCGATCGCGATGTGACGCCCCACGAGCGGACCCATCGAGGTGCCGATCGACGCGCTGAGCCTCGCGAAGAGCCGCGTCAGCTCCTCGGCAGTTCCCTTCTTGAGAGTTGTGACCGACATTCCTTGCGCGTCGTCGTCTGGTCCGTTCTTCGAGTTCGTCTCCGGTCGCTCTACACCCGTCACTTCCGCCGAACGTGTTCTTCGGGCTGCTCGGCCGTGAATGGCTCCTTCACGCTCGTCGTGGCACCGCGGCGCATCGATGCGCCGGCAACGTCGCAGAGGATCAGGTCGTGCGAGTCCGACCAGATCGCCTGCGTGTCCTCGATGCCATCGCGCGCCGCCTCGATCGTGTCCGCACCGTCGTCGTGCCGGATGCTCCGCATGACGGACTTCCGGATGCCTGGCGAGTCTTCGACGATCACGATGTGCTGTGCCATGGAGCGTGCGTGTCTCGACGTATCGGTCCGAGGGCACGGTCAGGTTCAGTGGTTTTGCGCCCCGAAGCGCGCGATGAGCCGACGGTTGGCGACCGCTGTCATGGCCGTCGTCCCGCTCGCGGCGGGCGGCGCGCGGAAGATCGATCCCACCGCCGGCCCCGGGGCTCAGCCGACGAGGTTCTGGGGCCGATCGAGCTGGGCCTTCAGCCTCGCCATCACGTTGCTGTGGATCTGGCAGACGCGCGACTCGGTGAGCTCCATGATCTCGCCGATCTCGCGCATCGTCAGGCCCTCGTAGTAGTACATGAGGATGATCAGGCGCTCTTTCTTGGTCAGGCTGCCTGTGATCGTCTCGAGCGCGTCGTGCTGCTGGATCGTGTCGACGGGATCCACCGACTTGCGATCGGCGAGGATCTCGACCTTCTCCATCTCCTTCTCTTCTTCGCCATCGTCCCACTTCTCGGAGAGCGAGAAGATCGTCTTGGCATTCGCCTCGGCTTCGTGCGACTGGAGCTCTTCGAGCGAGATGCCGAGCGTCGAAGCGATCTCCGCCTGGTTCGGCGCGCGGCCGAGCTCGCCTTCGAGCTGACGGATGGCGCGGTCGAGCCGGTGCGCCTTGAGGCGCACGAGGCGCGGCACCCAGTCCTGCGAACGCAGCTCGTCGAGGATCGAGCCGCGGATGCGCGTCGTGCAGTAGGTCTTGAACTTGATCCCGCGCGACAGATCGAAGCCGTTGATCGCGTCCATCAGGCCGAACGTGCCGGCCGAGCTCAGGTCGTCGAGCTCGATCGACTTCGGCAGCGTCTGCAGCACACGCTCGGCGATCGCGCGCACGAGCGGCATGTGGTACTCGATCAGCGTGTTGCGCAGGTTCTCGTCCCGCGTCCGCTTGTAGGTCTTCCAGATGACTTCGAGATCGAGCTCGGATACGGCCGGGCTCTGGCTCGGCGGGGCGACAGGCGTGCGCGTGGTCTTGGTTTCGCGCGCGAGGGCCTTGAGGCGCGTCGCGGGGGCGGCGGGGCGGGACGACGTGAGCGCAACGGAGGACTTTGCCATGATCAGATCTCCAGCGGAGGTGCAGCTGAGGACAGGAGGGAAGGAACGGACCGCGCCGACCGCTCCGTGCGGCAGGCGGTGTGCGACGCGGTCGCGCGCGTCGCGTGGCAAAGCCATTCCTGGTTTCCCTTTCCCCTCACACCTCGACACGTCGTCGGGTGGCTGGAGTCGATCTCGGGCAGCAAGGCTGTGGACGCGCGCAACCGATCGGTGAACCGATCGGCCGAATCCTGCGCGGCCGTGGCGATAGCTAACCCTCGCTTCATTTCGGGAACCAGGCTGCCATGACCGGCGGGAACCGGTTGAAGGCCCTATGGCTTTGCGTCACCGACTTTCGTCGGGTTTGCCTTTTCGAGAAGCACTGCTCTCTGTGAGCGGACGACCAAAAGAACGGACCCGCGTGCGGGTCAGTGGCCCATGATCGGCGCACGCGGCGCGCAGGTTGAGCTGTTTCTTGAGAGAAACTCGCAAGTCCGTGTGCATGCACGGCTTGTGAAGGCAGAAACTCGCTCCCGGCTGGGGCGGCTACCTCACCTGCACCAGCGACTCGACGCGGTGCGGCTCGAGTCGCTTGCGGCCGGGCAGGAAGCACAGCTCGACCACGACGGCGCACGCAGCGACCTTGCCACCGCAGTTCTCGATCAGTTTACAGGCGGCCGCCATGGTGCCGCCCGTGGCGAGCAGGTCGTCGATCAGCAGCACGCGTTCGCCGGGCTCGACGGCATCCTGGTGCATCTCGATCGCGTCGTTCCCGTACTCGAGCACGTACTCGACGCGGTTCGTCTTCCACGGCAGCTTGCCGGGTTTGCGCAGCGGGAAGAAGCCGACTCCGAGCCGCATGGCGAGGGGAGCTCCGAACAGGAAGCCGCGCGACTCGACGGCCGCGACCTTGTCGACGCGGCCGAAGTCGAACCCCGCGAGGCGGTTCATGGTGACCAGCATCGCCTTCGGCGACGCGAGCAGCGGCGTGATGTCCTTGAACAGGATGCCGGGCTTGGGGAAGTCCGGCACGTCGCGCAGGTGCTTGGCTAGATCCATGCGCGAATCGTGCCGCCCCCGCGCAGAAAGCGCGAGGGCGACGAGCCCGTCTCACTGGGACGGGCCGCTCGGGGCCGCAGCGCCACTGCGCTCGCGGTCCTTGCCGGACACCACGATGGCTCCCGGCATGTTGGACAGGTCCGGCGTGTCGTCCATGATCGTTCGTTGAGGCTCCCGACCCTCGATCGCCTTCGCCACCGGTTGCGGCGGCTGGCCGGGCACTCGAGTGACCGGCTTCCGGCGCGTCGTCACGGGTGCCGGCGTCGCGCGTTGCTCGGCCTTCGTCGGCCGCCGCGCGAAGCCATGCTTCTTGGCGCCAGTCGTCGCGGTGGCCGCCGGGGCCGGCGGAGCCGTGGCTGGCGTGGTCGGCGCAGCGCTCGTGGCATGCGACAGCACGTTGCCGAGCTCGTCCCTCATGCTGTCGAGCCAGGTGCCGAGCAGGCGCGAAGCGACGAACAGCGGCGCGACGCAGAGTGGGCCGGTCGCCGCGATCTGCACCCACACGGGGCGTCCCATCGTGAACCAGCACACGAGCGCCCCGGGCACGAACAGGAGGCAGACCACGCCGGCGAGGCAGGCGTACGAACCGCCACCGCGAGTGACGCCGCGCAACAGCCTGACGGGCGACAGAGCACCCCAGTCGCCGCGCAACTGCCGCAGCGCCCATGCGAGCGGCACGAAGAACGCGCCGATCAGCAGGCCCGGCAGGCTCGACGCCAACGGCGCATCGAGGATGAGCGCGAGCACGCCCGGCCCGAGCAACGGGCCGAGCACGACGAGGCCGTCCAGGACGAAGCGACGTGCGTCGGCGACGAGCTGCGGAAACGCGGGCAGCTGCGGCACATCGCCGGTGCCTTCGCTGCTTGCGATCAGGATCTGCCGTCCCATCGCGCCGACGAGCGTCATCACGCAGAGACCGGGCACGGCGGCGATCGCGGCGAGCAGCAGCCACGAGCCTCCACCCGTCAGGATGCCGCCGGCACCGACGACGAGCGGGAATGCCAGCGTCGTCACGAGCACGAGCAGCGGCATGTGCTGATGGAACAGGTACTGGAACGCGTCGATGACGTGGTCGCCGAGCGTGTGCGACAGCAGCTTGTCCTCGGCGCCGGTCGTCTTGCTGGCCCGCCGCGCGAGCGCTGCCTTGCCATGGGCTTTCGCAAGAACGAGGCCCGCGCGCTGGAGACGAGACTCGACGGTCTTCAGCACCGTCGGGTTGACGATGCGAGAGAGACAACGAAGAGCCTCGTCGGTATGGCCGAGCTGATGGCTTACCAGCGCCAGGTCCTTCCAGAGCTCGTCGGACTCGAGGCCGCGCTCGATGGCCCGATGGATGCTCGCATAACGCTGTTCTGGCGACTCTGCGGTCGGCGTTGCATGACTTTCCAGTTGCACGGATTGCTCCTTGGGTTGTGTCGGAGATTCGGACACTGCGGCGACCCCTTCATCGGCCTGCCGAGCCGCCATCTTGACCCGCGTGTCCCGCGCCAGGACCACCTCGCGAGCGGGCCCTGCGCACGGCCGCGCTCCCGCCTTGCCGGCGCCCGGGTTCGCGCGGTGCGAACGGTGCTTCGCCGCACGCTGTTCCGCGGTGCCAGGCCCCGTTTGCGCGCGCTCCGCGGGGTTGTCGGCAAAGCGCCCGGCGGTCTCTTGCCCGCCCGATGGCCAGGTCCGACACTGAGGCGTTCCCTCATGAAGGTCTTCCTCTGCCGCCCGCGCGGCTTCTGTGCCGGCGTCGAACGCGCGATCGAGACGGTCGAGCGCGCGATCGCCAAGTTCGGGCGCCCGATCTACGTCCGCCACGAGATCGTGCACAACAAGGTCGTCGTGCTGGACCTCGAGCAGAAGGGCGCGATCTTCGTCGACGACCTCGCCGAGGTTCCGCCGGGCAGTCACGTGATCTTCAGCGCCCATGGCGTCGCGCCGCACGTGTTCGCGCAGGCCGGACGCCTCGACCTGCATGCGATCGATGCGACCTGTCCGCTCGTCACCAAGGTGCACGTCGAAGCGCGCCGGTTCGCCGACAGGGGTATGACGATCCTGCTGATCGGCCACGCCGATCACGTCGAGGTCGAAGGCGTCGTCGGCGAAGCGCCCGAGCGGACCATCGTCGTGGCCACGCCCGAGGACGCCGAACGTGTGCAGGTGCCGGACCCGACGCGCATCGCCGTGCTGACGCAGACGACGCTGAGCGTCGACGAGGCGATGCGGGTCATGCATGTGCTGAAGCGCCGGTTCCCGGCGCTCGCGACGCCGCGCAAGGAGGACATCTGCTACGCGACGACGAACCGCCAGATGGCCGTCAAGAACCTGCGCGGCAAGGTCGACTTCTGGGTCGTCATCGGCGACCGCATGAGCAGCAACAGCAACCGGCTGCGCGAGATCGCCGCCGAGTCCGGCGTGCCGGCGCGCCTCGTGCTCGGCGCTTCCGAAGTGCAGCCCGAGTGGTTCGACGGCGTGCAAAACGTCGGCATCACTTCGGGAGCCAGCACGCCCGAGAGCAGCGTGTCGGCCGTCGTCGCGCGGCTCCGGAGCCTCGGCGCGTCGTCGGTCGAGGAGATCGACGGCATCCCGGAGACGATCGAGTTCATGCTGCCGCACGAGGTGCGTTGACGCGATGCATGTCGCGCTCGGCCAGATCGACACGACCGTCGGCGACTTCGCCGGCAACGGCGCGAAGATCGTCGAGTACGCGCAGCAGGCCGCTTCACGCGGCGCCGAGCTCGCTGTCTTCCCGGAGCTCGCGGTCTGCGGCTATCCGCCCGAAGACCTGCTGCTGAGCACCGGCTTCCTGCAGGCGCACGACGAAGCGCTCGCGCAGCTGAGCCGACGCGTGCCGCGCAACCTCGACGTCCTGGTCGGCTGTGTGACCCGGAACGAGGCGGCCGCCGAGCAGGGCGGCCGTTCGCTGCACAACTCGGTTGCGCTGCTGCAGGACGGCGAGCACCGGATCGTCGCGCGCAAGTGCCTGCTGCCGACCTACGACGTGTTCGACGAGTCGCGCTACTTCGAGCCGTGGCGCACACCCGAGACCAACGTCCTGGCGCTGCGCGGGCAACGCGTCGGCATCGTGGTCTGCGAGGACGGCTGGAACGACGAGCACTTCTTCGACCGCCGCAGTTACGCCTTGGACCCCGTCGAGCGCGTCGTGCGTGCGGGTGCTCAGCTCGTCGTGAACCTCAGCGCGAGCCCGTGGGCCGGCGGCAAGGAGGTGTTCCGCCACCGCATGGTCGCGGCCGCGGCCGCGCGCCACGGCGTGCCGATGCTCTACGTGAACATGGTCGGCGGCGACGTCGAGCTGCAGTTCGACGGCGGTTCGCTGGCCGTGAAGGCGACCGGCGTCGCGTGCCAGCCCGTCGCGTTCCGCGAGGCGCTGCTGCTCGTCGACACGGACGCCCCGTGGACCGAGACACCAAAGCCACAGCCGATCGAAGCGATGCAGCACGCCGCGATCGTGCAGGGCATCGCGGCCTACCTGCGCAAGTTCGGCTTCCAGCGCGTCGTCGTCGGCCTGTCGGGCGGCATCGACTCGGCGCTCGTGGCAACGCTCGCGGCCGACGCGCTCGGCCCGCAGAACGTCGCCGGGATCGCGATGCCGTCGAGCCACAGCAGCGAGCACAGCCTCGCCGACGCGCGGCAGCTCGCGCAGAACCTCGGCATCGCGTTCCACGTGTTGCCGATCGAGCCGCTGCAGCGCACGTTCGCCGACGTGCTGAAGCCCGTGTTCGGAGGGATCTCGGCCGGGGGCACCGCGGCCGGCATCGCCGAGGAGAACCTGCAGGCGCGCATGCGCGGTGTGCTGCTGATGGCGTTCGCGAACAAGCACGGCCATCTCGTGCTGGCCACCGGCAACAAGAGCGAATGCGCGGTCGGTTACTGCACGATCTACGGCGACACGAACGGCGCGCTCGCGCCGATCGCCGACCTCTGGAAGACCGAGGTCTGGGCGCTGAGCCGCTGGCTGAACCGCGACGGCGAGCGCATTCCGCGGCGTTCGATCGAGAAGCCGCCATCGGCCGAGCTGCGGCCCGGCCAGCTCGACACCGACAGCCTGCCGCCGTACCCGGAGCTCGACGCGGTGCTGCGTTGCCTGATCGAGGAGAACCTGACGGTCGCCGAGGCGGCTGCGCGCACCGGCATGGCGCGCACGCGCATAGCCGAGCTGGCCGCGAAGGTGCAGGCTGCCGAGTGGAAGCGCCACCAGTACCCGCCGACGCTGAAGGTCAGCGATCGATGCTGGGCCGGGCGCCGCATGCCGGCCGCGCACCGCTACCGCGAGCAGTAGGTCGCCCGGACACCGGGGTCCCGCTCACTGCTTGCGCGCGGGGAGCTCGATCCGCTTGAAGATCTCGAGCATCTTGTCGAGCTCGCGCTGCAGCGTGTCGCTGCCGGCCTGCTTCGGTCCGGTCTGCAGCACCTCCTGCAGCAGCGCGGTCGCACTCGGCAGCGCGAGCGAAGGTGATTGCACCGTGCCCATGAGGCGCGCCACAGGCAGGGAGCCGCCCGCGGCCGACAACACGCGTTCGCCGTCGCGGTGACCGCGCAACAGCGCGCTGAGGTCGAAGGCGAGATCGAGCTGGCCGTCGAGGCGCGTCCTGCCGGCGATGCCGATCTCCTTGCCCTTGCGTTGCCACTTCGCGGCGCGCGTCGAGATCGCGCCGCGTTCGAAGCGGAACGGCGCCTCGAAGCGGTCGATCGAGAGCGTGGCCGCGTCGCCGAGCTGGACGTCGGCCGGCGCGAGCGAGCCGAGTGGCGACAGGAGGCCGGACAGCTCCGAGGCCGGCGACACCGTGCCGTTGCGCACGGTGACCGATCCGTTGCCGGCCCACTCGTCGAGCAGCTCGAGCCAGTTCTGGTCCGCTCTGGCACAGGCGGGGCCCCGCAGCGCGAGGTCGAGATCACACTGGCCGCTCAGCGTGGCCACGTCGGTGTCGAGACCCGCGAACATCGGCACCAGGTAGCGCATCACCTCGACGCCGGCGGGCCGCAGCTGGCCGCCGTTCCAGCGCAGCGTGAACACACTCGGCAGGCGCTCGCCGCGCAGATCGACCTGGAGCCCGAGGGCGACGGCGCCGCGGTCGAGCAGCGTGCCGTTCTTCGTGTCGAAGCGGAACTGGCGATCGCGCAGGCTGCCCGTGCCCTCGAACGCGGTGAGCTCGAAGCCCGCGACGGCGATCGAGTTGGCCGTGGCGTGCATCGTCGCCGTACACTGCGAGAGCAATCCGTCGAGCGTCGAGGTGCCGAACGCGCGCGGCACGCCGACCTCGCCGCGAACCTTGCCGCCGTCGGCGTCGAGCCAGTCAGGAACCGGGCCACCGAGCGCGGCGAGCGCATCGACGTCCAACTCGTAGGCGAAGCGGACCGGCCCGTTGTCGCTCCGCATCGGGAGGGTGGTTGCCTTCGGCAGGCCGCTCACGCGCAGCCAGCCGAGGTCGATCGCGAGACGTTCGGCATCGGCGACGTGCAGCGCGCCGCCCGCGCGGCGCAGCTGCAGGACCGGCGCGAGCCTCCAGCGCCTGCTCTGCAGGTCCATGCCGGCCACGAGGTCGCCGCACAGGCGCGGACCGAGCACCGACAGGTCGCCGTCGATCGTGAACTGCTCGTTGCTGCGCCGCCGCACGGTCAGGACGCCGCTCGCGATGCCCGCGAGCACGTCTGCCTGGCCCGGACACAGCGCGCCGAGCAGCGGCCCGTAGCGCTGCAGGTCGAGGTCCGCGGCGCTCAACCGCGCGTCGAAGATCCCGGTCAGCACGTCGGCCTCGGCCCTCAGGCCGAGCTTGCCGAGCCGGTCCGAGGACGCGATCGGCACGAGCCGCGTCTCGACCTCCACCGCGACACGCTGCGAGTCGAATGCCTTGTTCACGCTGCACGTGACGCCGGAGAGCGCTTCGACGAGCTCCCCCTCGTGCCGGAGCTGCAGCGCCGACTCGCGCACCTGCAGGTGAACGCTCACGCCGTTCAGGTCGCGTCCGCCGACCGTGGGCGGCACCCCGGGCCAGCCGTCCGACCCGGCCTGCACGCCGAACAGGCTCTCGAGGTTCGTCGTGCCGTCCGCGAGTCGTTCGACGTGGATCTCGAGGCCGTCGACGAGCCCGTCGAGAGCGAACCTGCCGTCGAGCAGCGGCAGCAGCGACACGTCGAGGGCCGCGCGCTTGCAGCGCAGGAACGGACGCGCTTGCGAGAACTCGGGCGGGTTGCCGATCTCGAAGCCCTGCACGGCGAGGCCCGTGAACCACGAGAAGCCGAGCTGTCCGATGCGGCACGGGATGCCGAGCTCGGCTCGCAGCTCCGTCTCGATCTCCTCACGCACCGCATCGATCGCGACCGCGTGCGGCGCGGCCAGCAAGAGGCCGAAGAACGCGACCAGCACGACAAAAGCAGTGCGCCACCATCGCCGGCGCTTCCGTGGCATCGGCTGCACCGTCGGCGTCTCGGTTCGCGGGGAGCTGACTTCCATGCGCGACACAATCATGCCGAAAAAGCGGCATCGTGACGAACGAGGACACTCAAGCGACATCGTTGCTCGAGCGGGTGGATCTGGCCCTGGCGACCCGCCTTGCCAATGCGTCCGACCATCAAGAGCCGCTGGCGACCTCGCAACGCCTGCTGGACGAGGTCCGCCAGCCGACGGCGAACGACGCACAGTTCCTGGCCGGGCTGCTGCGGTTGCGCGGATTCACGCTCGCCGACGACGATGCGGCCGACGTCCTGGAGGGGCGCCCGGCGCGCCTGTCCCCGATCACGCAGGAGCATCGCCTGCTGCTCGGGTCGAGGGAGTGCCTGCGGCTCATTCGCGAGCGCGCCGTCGCCGGCACCCCGCCGGAAGGCTGGTTCTTCGTCGAGCTGTTCCGGACGATGACGCGCGAGCTGTCGCGCTTCCGCAACAACGACCTGCGCCGCGGGCCGCCGTGGGACGCGTTGCTGCACGTGTCCCATCCGTCGCCGGACCAGCTGCGTTTCCTGATCGATCGTTTCGACCTCGCGCACCGCTACCGCGACATAGCCCTCGCGTTCGACGCGCTGCACCCAGTGCGACAGGGCTTCCGCGTGTTGTGGCGGTTCATGCGCATCGCCCCGTTCCCGGACTTCAACGCGATGGTCGCCTGGCTCGGCATGAATGCGTGGCTGCAGGTGAAGGGCTATCCGCTGCTGCACGCGCACGAGGAGGACCGGGCGCTGCTGGCGCGGCTCGCGAACGGTCCGCCGCCGACCAAGATCCTGCAGTTCGAGTCGCGCCTGCTGGCCGCGGTCGGCACTGCCGGCTGACAGCGCGCCGCGCGGCAGGAACGCGCCTGCGCAGTGATCACCTGATGCCGCGAACGATCGCGAGCGGCACCGCGCGGCGGCCATCGAGCACGAGGCGTTCGAAGTCGATGCCGGTCAGCACGCCTTCGTGCACCTCGGCCGAGTCGACGCGCACACGGCGGCCCATGAGCCCGAGCCGGTCGCGGAACACGGCTTCGAGGCCGTCGTGCCGGCGCAGCGTCAGGTGGCCCAGCAGGGCCTCGATCTGGACCGCGATCGCAAAGAGCAGCGCCGCGCGGTCGACTTCGTGCCCCGTCGCGAGCGCGAGCGAGCCCGCGGTCGACTCGAGGTCCGGCGGGAAGCGCACGCGGTTGCAGTTCACGCCGATGCCGATCAGGTAGGTGTCGGGGCTCCCGACGCCGGCGTCGATCAACACGCCACTCAGCTTGCGGCCGTCGATCAGCACGTCGTTCGGCCACTTGATGCTGAGCCGCCGTCCCGCGAACGGCTGGCAGGCCTGCAGCACGGCCACCGGAACCGCCGCGGGCAGCGCCAGCGGGTGCGGCAGCGAGGCCGTGACGCGGAACGTGACCGCGAGGTCGGCGCCCGGTTCGTCGTGCCATTCGCGCATCTGCCGGCCGCGGCCGCGCGTCTGGTGGTCGGCCCAGTAGACGGCGTCACCGAAGCACGGATCGGCCGCGGCGAGATCCTGTGTCGACGCACACGACACGACGTGCACGAGGCGGCGGAAGCGCGTGCGTTCGGACAACAGGTTCTCGATCCGGGCGTCGTCGGGCATCGGGAGGGAGCGGAGCGGAAGGCGCCACATCATCGTCGATTGAAGTTGTGCGTCCAGTTCTGTCGATGGTGTGGAGGCGTTGGACGGTCGTCCACGCAGGCAACGGAAACGATGACCAAGAACGAGACGCCCCCGATTCCGGCGGTGCTCGCGCCGCGGACGGTCTTCCGCAGCATCCCGACGCGCATCCGCGACCTTCGCGAGACCATGGTGCCACCGCTCGTGATCGAGCCCGCCGCGGAGCAGAGCCAGGCTGCGGTCCGCCAGGCTTTGCGCGAGCTCGGCAGCAAGCTGGCCGAGATCCATCGCAATGCCGCCGAGGCGTATCTGTCGCAGAGCGACTACGAGGGCGCGCTGCCGCACCTCGAAGCTGCGGTGACGTTCGGCCCCGGCGAGCCGGAGCTGCGCATGCAGCTCGGCTTCGTGCGCTACCTGACCGGCAGCGACGGAGGAGCCATCGACGCGTTCAACGCGGTGTTGATGGCGGACGGCAACAACTACGAGGCGTGGTTCAACCTCGGCATGGTGCTGTTCGGCCAGAAGCAGCACGCGGAGGCAGAGGACTGCTTCCGCCGGTCGACCGAGATCCACCCGGACGATGCGCAGACGTGGAACAACCGCGGCGTGTGCTTGTGGAAGACGCAGCGCATCGCCGACGCGAAGGTCTGCTTCCAGAAGGCGCTGCAGATCGACCCGAACGACGCCGACGCGGCGTTCAACCTGAGCTGCGTGCGCTGACCGGCGGCGGCGCCTGGGCGGGCGATCGACGATCAGCCCGGGAGGACGCCGTCCCAGCCTTCCTTCAGCGTGCGCACGACCTGCAGCGCGTTGTCCACGCCGGTCGTGGTGCGCGTCAGGTTCGCCTGGCTCAGCTGATCGAGGCTGAACTCGTAGAGGCGATCGAGGTCGCACGAGACCTGGCCGCCGGCGGCGTGGTCGAGGCTCGCGCGCAGCTCGCCGATGATGCCCATCGCGCGGCTCAGCGCTCGACCGACTGCCGCGGAACGCGCGGTCTTCGCGTCGGCGAGGCCGAGGCGGCCCTTCTCGAGGTGCTTGATCGCGCCGTCGTAGAGCAGCCGGACGAGTTTCTCGGGCGACGCCGTGAGGACCACGTTGTGCTTGCTGATGGCGACTGGTGCGTAAGCCAAGGGACGGGTTCCTCGCGGGAAGTGGATCAGCCGAGCAGGCGCACCGCCGACTGCGGCAGCGCGTTGGCCTGCGACAACACCGCGGCGCCGGCGTGACGGCGGATCGAGTCGCGGGTCCGCCGCGCGGTCTCGATCGCGACGCCGGCGTCGCGGATCGGCGACTCGCAGGTGTTCGGATACTCGTCGGTGATCAGCAGCGTGTGGATCGCCTCGTCGATGTCCGCGGCGCGGCGGAACTCGGCGCCGCGGCCCATGCGGTCGATCTCGACGATCCGGCTCTGGAACTCGTCGTCGAGCGCTGCCACGCCAGGATTGCCGATCACGAGCTCGCCGAGCGGCGTCAGGATCGAGCCGATCTCGTCGAGCGCGCTTTCGGCCGTCTGCACCAGCGACGCGCCGTCCGAGGCGTGGGGCAGGCGCTGCTCGAGCGACCGGATCTGCGCGCGCAGCCGCTCCGAGACCGCGAGGCAGCCGTCGTCTTCGGCGGTCGAGACGTGCAGGCCCGTCGACAGCCGGCGGCGCGGATGGCTGTGCCGTCCCTGGGTGTTCGTGGATGCGACGTTGCCGGCGACGCGTAGGCCCATGATCGGATGATCCGACAGTGATGTTCGGCCGGGGGCGCTGCGCCTTGAGCTGCAGTCGGGGTCTGCACGGCCGAACCGGCCGGAATCTCGGCAATTCTCGCGAACTGCCCAAAAGGTCGACGGCCCGCGGCGCCGAAAGAGCCCATGGCAAGGTGATCAACCGTTTCGCCGCCAGCCGGAGGGTTCCGGATGGCGCGAAAACTGACACAAGGTCGGCAAATGAAGAACCTCAGATTCCCCGGACTCCCCCGCGTTCTGATCGTCGACGACGAGGAAGGCGTGCGCGAAGGCCTGCGCCTGATGCTGCAGCGTGAAGGTCTGCACGTCGAGACCGCCGTCACTGCCGAGGACGGTGCACGCCGCGTCGAAGCACGCAGCTTCGACATCATCTTCCTGGACCTCCAACTGCCCGGCGACGACGGCCTGTCGGTGCTCGGCAAGCTGCGGCGCGGCACACCGCCGGCCGACGTGATCATCCTGACGGGTTACGGCACCGTCGCGAACACCGTCGAGGCGATGCGCAAGGGCGCCAGCGACGTCGTCGAGAAGCCGTTCTCGTCCGATCGCATCCTCGCCGTCACGCGGCGCGTGCTCGAGACGCGGCAGCTCAAGAACGAGCTGACCTGGCTGCAGGATCGTGTGCGCGAGCTGACGTCGACCGAGCTGGTCGGCCTCTCGCCGGCGATCCGCGAGGTGCAGACTCGGATCGATCAGGTCTCGCACGCGCCCGACACGACGGTGCTCGTGAGCGGACAGAGCGGCACCGGCAAGGAGCTCGTCGCGCGTTGCATCCACGAACGCAGTGCGCGGCGCCACGGGCCGTTCGTCGCGATCAACTGCGCGGCGCTGACCGAAGCGCTGCTCGAGGCCGAGCTGTTCGGCTACGAGCCCGGCGCGTTCACGGGCGCCTCGCGCGACGGAAAGGACGGGCTGTTCGCGGTGGCGTCGGGCGGCACGTTGTTCCTCGACGAGATCGCCGAGATGAAGACGACGCTGCAGGCCAAGCTGCTGCGCGTGTTGCAGGAACGGACGTTCCGCAGGGTCGGCGGCGTGCAGGACGTGCCGGCCGACGTCCGCATCGTCGCGAGCACGAACCGCGATCTGCGCCAGATGGTCCAGTCCGGCGTGTTCCGCGAGGACCTGTTCTACCGGCTCAACGTGATGACCGTGCACGTGCCGCCGCTGCACGACCGGGCGGCCGACATCCCGCTGCTGTCGCACTTCTTCCTCGACCAGATCGGGCGCCAGATGGGCAAGGCGCTGTCGGGCTTCACCGAGGAGGCGATGGAGACGCTCTGTGAGTACACGTGGCCCGGCAACGTGCGCGAGCTGCACAACGCGATCGAGCACGCCTGCATCGTCTGCTCGGCAGGCATGATCGACGAGCAGCACCTGCCGACGTTCACCGGGGGCATGCCCGATGGCAGCGACCAGATCGATCGCACGGCCGTCGTGCTGGCCGGCCAGGACCGTTCGATCCGCGCGCTCGAGAGCCAGCTCGTCGCGAAGGTGCTCGACGACACGCAGTGGAACATCAGCCGCGCTGCGGCGATCCTCGGCATCAATCGCACGACGCTCTACAACAAGATCCGCGTCTACGAGCTCGGCAAGCGGCCGCTGCGTTCGAGGGTGGTCGTGTGAACCCGATCGAGGCCGGGCACCTCGCTGGTTTGCTCGGTCACGAGCTGCGCAACCCGCTCGCGGCTGCCATGACGCGGGTCCTGCTCGCGCGCGAGATGGTCGACGCCGGCGATCCGCGTGCACCCGTGCTCGACGGCGCGCTGCGTGATCTCGAGCGCCTGAGCAGCCTGTTCGACGGCTGGCTCGCGATCGCGCGAACAGGCCGCCCGCAGCATGCGACGGTCGACGTCTGCGAACTGCTCGCCTCGGTCGCGAGGAGGTGCGGCGCCGAAGTCGTCTGCTGCCGTGGCGAGCCCGTGGTGTCGGGCAACCGGGCCCTGCTCGAGCGGGCGCTCGACAACCTCTGCGACAACGCGCGCCACGCCGGTGCCCACTCGATCCGCCTCGCAGCCCAGAGCGACGGCCACGAGGTCGACATCCACGTCGAGGACGACGGCGAGGGCATCGCGCCCGAGGACGTCGACAGGATCTTCGCCGCGGGATGGTCGTCGCGCGGCAGCACGGGCCTCGGTCTCTACGCGGTGGCGCGGACGGTCGAGTCGCTGTCGGGTCGCCTGCGCTGCGTGCCGCTGACTGGCGGCACGCGCTTCACGATCACGTTGCCGCACGCGGCAGCGAGCCCGGCGCTGGCATGAAGTGCCTGCTCGTCGACGACGAGCCGGGCATCCGCGAGGGCCTGGCCGCGCTGCTGCGGCGCAAGGGGCACGAAGTGCACACGGCCGCCGACTGCGCGAGTGCCGGCGAAGCACTCGCGGGTGCGCAGTACGACGTCGTCGTCACGGACTGGCGGCTGCCGGACGGGACCGCGGCGCGGTTTCTCGCGGACTGCCGCGCGCCGGTCGTCGCGATCAGCGGCCATCCCGACGAGGTCGGAGCCCATCCGGCGGTGTCCCTCGTCCTGCCGAAGCCCGTCCTGCCCGCGCGGCTGCTCGACGTGCTGACGGCGATGGCAGCGCCGGCTCCAGGCAGCGGCCGGACCGGTGTCCATCCGATCGACGTGCAGCGGGTGATCGACGCGGTCCGCGCGCACCTGCCGCCGCCTACGGAGCTCGAAGTCCTCGACGACGGCGCCTTGCTAGTGCTGCGGGCGGCCCTGCCCGACGTTGCCGCTGCCGCCGGGCTCGACGCGCTCGGCGGCGACCTGCAGGTGCTGACGAGCGGCGGCCGGCTGCGAATGCAGCTGCGGTTGTGCCGCGACGGCCGGCCCGACCCCGGCGTGCCGGTGACCTCGCCGGAGGCCGCCTGGCCCGAGGTGCCGGAGCTGGCCGTCGACTTCCACGGCACCTCGCTGTCGCCGCGCGAGCTCGCTTCATGCCTGCTGCGATGGCGTTCGTTCACGGCGGCCGGACGGCGCGTGCACTTCCTGAACATGCCCGAAGCAGCAGCTTCCTTGGCCGCAGGTCAGGGAATGGCCCATGACATGCCGATGAGGGAGAAGGTCGGACCCCGCTTGCCGGCGGTTTTCGCCGACCTCTGGAGCCAGACGTGACCGAAGACAAGGGCGACAAGTCGAAGGCGGCTGCAACGCCGCCCGCGAACCCGCGCGTGCCACCGGCTCAGCCTGTGCCCCTGCAGGACCTGATGTCGACGGGGCAGGCCGGCGCGAGCAGCGGAACCGGTTCTGCGACGAGGAAGCCGCGCGACCTCGCGGGCGAGGCCATCGCCGCCGCCGAGCAGGCTCTCGTCGAAGGCGAACGCGCGCTCGTGGATGCGCAAACCGACCTGCGCGCGGACGAGGTCGGGCTGCGGCGCAGCCGCCGGCGGGAGTGGGCGCTGCGTGTGCTGCTCGCCGTCAACGTGATCGCGATGATCGTCGTCGCGGCATTGCCGTCGCCGTCGGCGCGCAGTGCCGTGCCGGGCTCGACGCGCACGCCCGCGGCGGGCGCCACGGGGAGCGCGTCGTCGCACGCGAACTTCACGGAGCCGTACAACCGTGCGCTCGCCGCGGCCGAGAGGCGCGACTTCGCGCAGGCAATCGCGATCCTGGACCAGTACCTGACCGACTCGCCGCGCATGCTGCCGAGCCAGCAGCTCAGCGTGTTGATGGCGCTTGCGCACTACGCGGCGAGGAACGACGACTTCAAGCAGGCGCTCGACTACCAGCGCCGCGCCGACGCGATCGACCAGGGGCACTCGCTGCCCGACGATCTCGTGTCGATGGCGCAGGCCGCGGCCGAGAGCGGCGACCAGGAGACGCTGCGGCGCGTCTGGGCGCGGTTCCTGCTGCAACAGCGGCAGATCCCGAGCTGGCTCTACAAACACGTCGCCGAGGCGTACCTGCAGCTCGGCGACAGCTACCGGCAGCAGGCCAACGCCGCCGAAGAACAGGCGCGCCTGCAGGAGCTCGAGAGCACGGCGGCGCGACTGCGTGAGCAGGCGAAGGGTCGGGAGCAGGGCAGATGACTCTCGTTGCCGCTTGCCTGCTGACTGCGGTCGTGCAGGCGCAACAGGCGAGCAGTCAACTGTTCGTCGTGCGCACGCTGCCGGAGGCCGCGGGATCGCCGGCGCGCACGGTCGTCGAGGCCGATGCCCGGGCGGTGCATTGCCTCGAGGCCCTGCAGCGGCTCGGCGCTGCGGCCGGCTGGAACGTGACGATCGAGAGCCGGCCGCTCGAGGACGACCTGCGCCTCGGCGTCGTCGACCTCGACTTCACGAACCAGGATCCGCGCATGGCGGCCCAGCTCATCGCCGTTGCTGCCGGGGCCGACTGCATCTTCGCCGAGCCCGGGTCCCAGGAGGGAGCCAGGCCCACGCTGCACGTCGTGCGGGCGCCAGCTGCCGACACGGCGTCCGGACGGCAGCGGCTGCGGGCGCTCGCGGGGCAGTGGTACCGCTCGTTCCTGTGCGACGAGCTGCAGCACGAGCCGATCGTGCAGAAGGAGGCCGCGCGCGTGCGCCTGAACCTCGGCGAGCTGCTCGTCGCCGGCGGCGACCTCGATGCCGCGATCGTGTTCTTCGCGGGGGCCAGCGAGGCCGGTGCCCACACGCACGTCGCCGCGGCGATCCTGCGCGCTGGCGAATGCCACCTCGACCTCGCGCGCGGACACGGCGATCGACTGAAGCAGCGCGAAGAGTTCGAGAAGGCCGAAGCGTGGGCGCGCCGGTTGCTCGAGAACATGCCGAGAGCGCCCGAGGTCGCGCTGGCAACGGTCCTGCTCGGCAAGGCGATCCTCGGTCAGGCCGCGTCGGCAGCGGAGCCGGAGGGTTTCCGGCACCAGGCCGAGCGGTGCCGCAGCGAGCTGCAGGCGAGGGTCATCCGGTTGCCGGACAGCGTCGCGACGCTCGACGTCTGGCTGCAGATCGCGCAGGCCTCGTTCCACCTCGAGCAGGCGGAGGCCGTGCACGCGACGATGCTGACGCTGCGCGAATCGTCGTACATCGCCGAGCTCACGCAGCCGCAGCTGCTGGACTATCACTTCCTGCGGGGTTACGGCTCGCTCGGCCATGGCGCGCCGGCGCAGCGCGATGCCGATCTGGCGACACGTTCGTTCGAGTGGTTCCTGAGCCACGGCGAGGCGGATGCGCGGCGCGGCATCGCGCACGTGCTGCTGGCCGAGTCCTACCTCGAGCAGAAGCGGTTCGTGCAGGCTCGCGCGGCGAGCATCGAAGCGCGCACGCGGTACCTGGGCAGCATGTCGAGCGCGTGGCGCGAGCGCGCGCTGCGCGGCTGGGCGAAGACCGCGCTGGCGCTCGGCGAGAAGGACAAGGCCTTTCTCGAGCTCGAGCTGATGGTGTCGCGCGGCGACGAGCCGGCGCTCGCACTCTACTTCGTCGACGAGCTGCTGGCGGATCGGCAGTGGCAACGCGCGATCACGGTCGCCGGCCCGCTGCTGGCGCGGCAGGACACGATCGGGGACCAGGCCAGGTTCCAGACGATCGTTGCACTCTTCGAGCAGGCGGTTGCGAGCAGGCACCTCGCGGAGTTCCCGCCGCAGGCGATCGCCGCGGCGCCCAGGATCGCCGACGCCGGGCTGCAGAGCCGCACCGCCACGATGATCGGTGACGCCTACATGCAGCTCGGCATGTTCGAGCACGCAGCCGACGCCTACCGGGGGATCCTGCGATGAGGCGACTCTGGCTCCTCGGGGCCCTGTTCGCGACGGCGGCACCGGCGTTCGCGCAGGGAGGTGAGACGGACCTCGTGCGGTTGCAGCGTCAGCTGCAGCAGAATCGCAGCGAGGTCGAGCGCCTGTTCGACCTGCGGATGCGCCACGGCATCGGCGTGCTGCTCGAGGCGGACGCAGCGGAGTTCCGATCGCCGGGAGTCACGGCCGAAGCGATCGAGCAGCTGGCGAAGGAACGGCGCGACCAGGAGGCGCGGACGTCGGCGCTGCGCGAGCAGCACGACAGGCTGCGTGCGGCATTGGAGCAGCGGCAGGCGCGTGCCTCCTTGCCACCCGAGCGGGTTCGGGACGAGGAGCCCGGTGACGTGCCCGCGGCACCCGCGGCGGAGACGCCGCCGGCGCGGCAAGCGCAGCCTGCGCCAGTGGCGGCGCCTGCGCCGGTGCCGACGCCTGCGCCCGTGGCACCAGCGGTTGCGCCCGTCGCGCAGCAGCCGGCGCAGCCCTCGCCGCCGTGCTTCGAGATCCGCGGCTCGGTGGATCCCGTGCGTATCGCGAAGGCCCTGTTCCAGGCCGGCGAGGCATTGATGGACCGCGCCTCGGCGGCGCGCGCACAGGACGACACTTCGCTCGCGCGGGAGCTCGACACGCAGGCCAGGCAGCGCCTGCAGCAGGCGCTCGCGCACCTGGCGCCCGTCGTGCAGCCCGAAGACGCGGCGTTCGCGGCGCTCTTCACGCAGGGGCGCACGCTCGAGCTGCTGTTCCGGCTCAGCGAGCGCTACGACGGCCTCTCGCTCTCGGGTTCGACGCTCGACTACCAGCGGCGCGAACAGGAAGTGCGCGATCCGTTCCTCGCGATCACCGCGCGCGATGCCGTGCGGACCGGAGCCCGCCTCGAGGTCGAGGTGCTCGGGCCGTGGGGCGCGGCCGCGCAATCCGCGATGGAGCACTTCCGCTGGATGAACCTGCACGGTGGTTACTCGCGGCGCGCTAACATCGAGGCGCTGACCTGGCCCGGGGAGCGCGACCTGTGACCCGCAACGGCTCTAACCCGCGCGAAGTGGTCCTCGTCGCCGAGGACGACCCGGTGTCGCGCCGGCTGCTGCAGGAGGCGATGCAGAGCCTCGGCCACGAGGTGCACGCGGTCGAGGACGGCCAGCAGGCCATCGCAGCGCTCGAGCAGCGCGAGTTCGACCTGATCGTCACGGACCTCCAGATGCCGAATGCGGACGGCATGCAGGTGCTCGAAGCGAGCAAGCAGTCCTGTGCCGAACGGCCCGTCGTCGTGGTCACGGCGCACGGCACGATGCACGGCGCCGTGCAGGCGCTGCGTCGGGGCGCCGACGACATCCTCGAGAAGCCCGTCGTGCTCGACGAGCTCGAGGTGCTGCTGGCGCGCGTTGCCGATCGGCGGCGTCTGCTGCGCCAGAACAGCTTCCTGCGCGCCGAGGCCACGGGCGGCGACCTGATCGTCGCGTCGCGCGCGATGCAGGCCGTCGTCGCGCACGTGTGGCGCGTGGCAAGGAGCCGCATTCCGGTGCTCGTCAGTGGCGAGTGTGGAACCGGCAAGGACCGCGTCGCCGCGATGGTCCATCGCTGCAGCGACCGCGCGCAGGGGCCGTTCGTCAAGCTCGACTGCTCGGCGATGCCCGAGGCGCAGCTCGAGATCGAGCTGTTCGGCAGCGACGCGGCGTCGCCGGCCACGGCACGGACGCGGCGCGAAGGCCGTCTCGAGCTCGCCGACGCGGGGACGCTGTTCCTCGACGAAGTCGGCGCGATGTCGCCGGGCCTGCAGGCCAGGCTGCTGCGTGTGCTGCAGGAAGGCCAGCTCGAGCGGGTCGGCGGCAAGCGTGCGGTGCGCGCCGACGTGCGCGTCGTGGCGGCCACGACGCGGTCCCTCGAGACAGAGGTCGGCTGCGGCCGCTTCCTCGGCGATCTGCTGAAGTGCTTCGACACGACGCCGATCGCGGTGCCGCCGCTGCGCGAACGGACCGACGAGATCGTGCCATTGGCGCGGCACTTCTTGCGCGCGGGTTGCGAGTTCGACGAGAGCGCCGTGGCGGCGCTGCAGGCGTGGTCGTGGCCCGGCAACGTGAGCGAGCTGCAGAGCGTCGTGCAGCGTGTCGGCCTCGCGAGCGACGACGGCGTCGTGACGGGCGACATGGTGTGGCGCGGAATCCACCCTACGACCGAGCCGGAAAGTGCCCGGGGGCCCGTGCTGCAACCTGCTGATCCCTACACGGCGCTGCTCGGCCGGCCGATGGCCGAGATCGAGCGCGAGCTCGTGCGCCGCACGCTGGCCTTCTGTGCCGGCAACCGCACACGAACGGCGGCCATGCTGGGAATCGGCGTGCGGACGCTCTTCAACAAGCTGCAGGATCCGACGCCCCCGCTCGTCGGGAGCTGAGACCGTGGCTCCGTCCGCCGCGCGAAATCCCCGGCTTTCGCCGATGCCGCGCGGCCCGTTGTCGGGCCCGCGCACGCGATGGCGCCGCTTTGGTGCCGAGGTCATCGCGTGGCTGAACCGCGGCCTCGATCTGTTGCCGCCTGCACAGTGGCTGCACCGGCGCATCCGCCGTCAACTCGAGATGCCCGAGCTGGTCCTGCCGCTGCGACCCGACATGGCCGGGCTCGACGGTCTGCGCATCGCGTTCTTGTCCGACGTGCACGCGGGCAGCTTCCTCGGCGAGGACGACCTCTGCGCGATCTTGGAGCGCGTGCAGGCCACGGCTCCCGATCTCGTGCTCTTCGGCGGCGACCTCATCAACACGCGCGAACGCGAGGTGCTGCTCTGGAAGCGACCGCTGGACGTGCTGCGCCCGCGCCTCGGCATGTTCGCGGTGCCGGGCAACCACGACCACTTCTGGGGTCGCGGCATCGAAGCGTGGGTCGGCGTGCTCGAGTCCTGCGGCGTGCACGTGTTGCTGAACGAGGGCCGTCGCATCGAGCACGGCGGCTCCTCGCTGTGGCTCTGCGGCGTCGACGACCTCACGGAGGGGCTGCCCGTGCTCGCACGCGCGTTGCACGGGCGGCGCACCGGCGAGACGACGATCCTGCTGAGCCATCACCCGGACTTCTTCTTCGAGGCAGCCGCCGCGGACGTCGACCTCACGCTGTCGGGCCACACGCACGGCGGCCAGATCCGCCTTGCCGGATGGGCACCGATCCACCACAGCCGGTTCGGCTACGAGCGCGGCTGGTTCCGCGAGAACGGCTGCCACCTCTACGTCGGCCGCGGCGTCGGCGTGACCGTGCTGCCGATCCGCATCGACGCGCCGCCCGAGATCCCGATCGTGACGCTGCGCTGCGGCGTCGCGCCTGATCCGGCCCCGCAGGCCGCGTCCGGTGCGGCCGCCGCAATGGCGCGCGATTGAGCGCGGCCGGCCGCGAGGCAGTCGGTATGCTCCGGCGCCCGATGTTGACCCGAGTCCATGCCCTGCGCCGCCGTCGCGATCTCGGCGGTGGCTCGTTCGCGCTCGAGATCGAGGGCCCGATCGCCCCGACGCTGCCGGGACAGTTCTACATGCTGCGCACCGAGAAGCGCTGGCCCGTGCAGCTGCCGCGCCCGTTCTCGCTCTACGATCGCTCGCCGGACGGGTCGCAAGGCAGCTTCCTCGTCAAGCCGATCGGTGAGGGCACGCGCGCGCTCTGCGATCTGCGGCCAGGCGACGGTCTCGTCGTGAACGGCCCGCTCGGCCAGCCCTTCCCGCAGGACGTCGCCGATCCGGTCTGCGTCGCGGGCGGCGTCGGTCTCGCGCCGTTCCTGCTGCAGGCCAGGGTCGAGAAGGCGAAGGGACGCACGATGCGGCTCGTGTTCGGTGGGCGCAATCGCCCATCGCTCGCCGGCCTCGAGGACTTCGACGGCCTCGCGCGCGTGTTCACGTCGACCGAGGACGGCAGCCACGGTCATCGCGGCATGGTCACGGCGTTGCTCGACGACCTCGTGACGCGAGGCGTCGTGCGCACCGGCGAAGTCGTGTTCTGCTGCGGTCCGGATCCGATGATGCTCGCCGTCGCAGCGCTCTGCGAGAAGCGCGGCTTGCGCTGCTTCCTGAGCCTCGAGACCTACATGGCCTGCGGCTACGGCGTCTGCAACGGGTGCACGGTCGAGGTCAAGGGGCCGCGCTTCCCGCAGTGGCCCTACTCGCGGACCTGCACCGAGGGGCCGGTCTACGACGCGCGCGAGCTGATCCACTGAGCGTTGATCCACTGACGCCAGGGCAACGAAGCGATTGGTGGCAGCCAGCGAGTCCTTCTGCCCTTACGCTCGCGCCGGGAGTGAAGCCATGAACTCATCCGTGATCAAGGTGGGACAGCTCGGCATCAACTACATCCTCGACGGAGCCAACACGTCGAGTCTGGGCATGTTCGAGTTGACGGTTCCGCCAGGTTCGAATGTCCCCCCGCCACACAGTCATTCGAACAACGAAGAGTGCGTCTATGTTCTCGAGGGGACCTTGCGATACACGGTCGGCTCTGAAACACGTGATCTCTCGGTGGGCCAGAGCATGAGCACGCCCAAAGGCGTCGCGCATGCTTTCGCCAATCCTTTCGCCTCGACGGCACGAGCGCTCATCGTGAACTCGCCGGATATCGGCGCCCAGTACTTCAGGGACGTTGCGGCTGTGATCAATGCGGGCGGTCCGCCGGACAAGAAGGCCCTCGTCGCTGTCATGTCCCGGTACGGCCTGGTCCCAGGCGCAGCGAAGTGACTCCGAAGGTCCGTGCGAACGGACAACTCGGTCGATCGGCCTCAGCCCGGGATCGCGTATCGCTGCAGCGCTGCGAGCGGCACGAACTCGAGCGTGCGTTCGTGCGTCGCCTCGAGCACGACGCGCGGCGCCTTGCCTTTTTCGTAGGCCTCGGCCCAGCGCGACGCGCAGAGGCACCAGCGATCGCCGGGCTTGAGGCCTGGGAACCCGAACTGCGGGTGCGGGGTCGAGAGGTCGTTCCCGTGAGCGCTCGAGAACGCGAGGAACTCGGCCGTCATCTCGCAGCAGACCGTGTGCGCGCCGAGGTCTTCCGCCGTCGTGTTGCAGCACCCGTCGCGCAGGAAGCCCGTCATGGGTTTCGTGCTGCAGGGTCTCAGTTCCGTGCCCAGCACGTTGCGGGCGATCCGTTGCGTTTGCGTCTTTTGCATTTTCGCGTGCGTCGCTGCCGTCGGGCAGCGCCCAGTCTGGCTGGTGCGGGAGCATGAGACCGCATCGCATGCAACTGGTCTACCCCTGCCGCCCGCGGCCACGCGGCCTGGCATGGAGCCGGCAGCCGCCGATCAGTGCGCATCAGGAGCGGCCTTCGTCAGACCCGTTCGCTCCCGTGCAGAGTACAGGTCCGGCCGGCGAACGTGAGGCGGAAGAGCGAGTCGTGGTCATGGGTCATCCTGGTTGCCGTCCACCACCCAAGTGGGGGACGGGGGGCATGGCCGCTGCGCCCTCCTGCCTATTTCTTGTCGACCGCGCGCAGCGGGAACGTCGCCGACGCCACGTGCTCGCGTGCGAGCAAGGCCTCGAGGTCCTTCACGCGTTCGGGCTCGGTTGCGGCCAGATCCTTCGCCTCGCCGGGATCCGCGGCGAGGTCGTAGAGCTCGGTTGCGACCTCACCCTGCTGCAGGTTCTTGCGCACGAGCTTGTGATCGCCGGCCCACACCGCCTGCCAGCCGTCGTAGCCCGCGAACTCGCGGTAGAGGAACGGGCGCGCTGGCTGCGGCTCGCCGCGCAGGACCTTCGCGAAGCTGATGCCGTCGCTGCCCGCGGGCGCCTTTGCGCCACACAGCTCGGCCAGCGTCGGCAGCCAGTCCTCGAAGCCCGTGATGTGCGCGCTCTCGGTCCCTTTGCCGACGTGGCCGGGCCAGCTCACGATCGCCGGGACGCGGATGCCGCCTTCGTACATCGATCCCTTGCGGCCGCGCAGCTCGCCGCACGCGGCGAAGAAATCGACGTCGCTGCCGCCGACCGGGCTGTGCGTGGCGCCGTTGTCGGAAGTGAAGACGACGATCGTGTCGTCGGCGAGCTGCAGCTCGGTCAGCAACGCCGTGATCGCGCCGACCTCGCGATCGAGCCGCGTGACCATCGCGGCGTAGGCGGCGCGCGGCGTCGGGTGCGGCGTGTAACCGTTCTGGCCCGTGTAGGGTGTCTCCGCGAACGCGCCGGCGTAGGCCTTGGTCTCCGCGTCGGGAACGTGAAGCGCGAGGTGTGGCAGCGTCGACGGGTAGTACAGGAAGAACGGGCGGTCCTTCTGCTCGCGCACGAACGCGAGCGCCTGTGCGTGGATGCGGTCCGGGGCGTAGTCCGTGCCGACGAAGCGCGCGTAGCTCGACGGCGCGCGCGGGTCGTCCTGTTCGCGCAGCTTGCCGGTGCTCGGCACGGGCGGCTCGTTCGCGAGCGCGATGCGCTGGCCATCGTCGTACAGGAAGGCCGGCCAGTAGCTGTGCGCGTGCCGCTGGCAGTTGTAGCCGAAGAAGCGCTGAAAGCCGCGCTGCAGCGGATCGCCCGTCGTGCCGAACATGCCGAGGCCCCACTTGCCGAACGCGCCGCACCGGTAGCCGGCCGCGGTCAGCATGTCCGCGAGCGTCGCATTGCCGGCCGGGAGCGGCCACTGTCCTTCGGGCTGCGCTTCCTTGTTGTTGCGCACTGCGGCGTGGCCCGGGTGCTTGCCGGTCATCAGCACGCAGCGCGACGGCGCGCAGACGGGAGAACCGGAGTAGTGGCGCAAGAGCCGCATGCCGTTCCGCGCGAGCTCGTCGAGGTGAGGCGTCTTGATCTTCGTCTGGCCGAAGCAGCCGACCTCGCGGTAGCCGAGGTCGTCGGCGAGCACGAAGACGACGTTCGGCGGGCGTGGTGGCGAGGGTCCTGTCTGGCCCGGGCACAGGCCCAGCAGGACGGTCAGCGCAGCGACGGCGCGGGGAAAGCGCATCGCGCCACGATAGCCGTCGCGTCGATTCGCTGCTGGCCTCGATCGCCAGCGCGAGTCCTCGCGCGCAGCGGCCCGTCGATCAGCGCGCCTCGAGGCCTCTGAAGTCACCGGCCAGGAAGGCGAGGATTTCGGGTGGGCTGCGATGGAAGTCGCTGAATCGGATTCACGTCGGCACAACCCTGATGTAGATCAAGCCCGGCCATGCCGCTCGTTGACGGCAATCGGGGAATCTCGCGAAGTAGAGCTCCTTCAGGCTCTCGAGGACGGATCCGCGGGGTCGTCGGCAACGCCTTCGTACTGCACCGTGCGTTCCTCGCCGCCCGACGTGCCGCCGATCACGAACGCGATCCTCGGGTCGCGGCGCAGGTTCGCAGACCTTCCTGGTCTGCTCGAGCGTGCGGAAGAGGAGGTGGCCGTCATCAGTCACGACGATGCCGACGAGCGGATTGCGGCGAGCCGGTCGGAGACACCGAGGACTGGACCGGCAGTCTGCAGCCTTGCATGAACTGAACGACAGGGCGCAGTTTCATCGCGACCGTGCTTGCATGTCTGCCAACGTCTGGGGATCGGTCACGAGTCTCCGCCCGGTGTGTTCGTCGGACGGCTCGGGCCGCCGCGAAGGATCTCGCGGTCGACCGCCTTGCCATCGGGGACGAAGCAGCGAAGCTGGCCGTCGAGACCATCGATGTAGAGCCGGCCGCAGTCGCGGCACTGCCACATGAGCCGCACCGACCGGCTCATGATGTGTCGAACCAGTTGGTGCGCAGCGTCCTTCTCGAGCCATCCGGCGGCGAGCGGCTCGATGATCTCGCCGTCGATGGCGTCGTGCGTCGCGAACCACGACCGATCTGGAATCAGGTGCCCCTTCTGGGGCAGGTCGTCCGTCCCGTCGTGGATCATGAACCCGCAGCTGCAGTGGATCTTCATGAGGAGCCTTTCATCGCGCGACGAGCTCCGGAAAAACCTGTGCCATCACCGACCGCGCTACGGGAGCTACGTCGCGGGCCGGCGCCTGTTCGCGCGTCGTCGAGGATCCGCGGTGTTCGGCGCGGTAAGGGTGAATCACGAGCATCGAGAACCTCGGAGCCCTTGCGTGTGGTTCGTCGCTTCGTGGGCCCGTCAGCCGGCGGATGCTACAGGCGGCATCAGTCGCAGGACCTCGACGGCGTCGATGTGTCGAGCAAGAGGCGCCGTGCCAGCGGCGACATCGATCATGTCCCTGAGCTCGTCGCGCGATCAACGCCTCCACCGTTGGTTCGCTCCGTCACTTCAGGTTCAGGGGAAACCGTGCCTGAGAAGTTCGACGCACCAACAGGCAGACAACCCAATGTGTCGCGTATGCGATGGCCGCGATCATCGCAAACCCTGTCAAGTACATCTTCGCCGTGACCAAGAAGAACTCTCCCACTTCTGCGCTCCTCACGCTCATACGACTACCGGGCTGAGCACTCTCAGGCCGCGTGACGACCACGCGTAGCCCCTTTTCCGTGATAAGGAGGAGGAAGTAGCCAAACAGGATCGGGCGCCAACTGAAGCCGATCCAACAAGCGAGAACGAAGCCAGAAAGGGGAAACACCGAGAGCGCCAGTCGTTCCTTGTAGGGCAGCGGATCGTAGCTCACGAGCTGGATTGCGGGTGGCAGCAGCAAGGCAGCGACGAGCACCCCGCAGCAGGACAACAGCATGCGGCGCTGGAAGCTCGGATTGGCTCTCTCGTGTTGAGCCTGCAGCTCTTGGAGGCGCACGAGAACGAGGTCAGCGGGCAACTCCGTGGACTCTGCCACATTGAACCCAGATGATTCACCGAGAGTCGCTGTTTGCTGAAACCGCGGTTTGGGGGTTCACGGAGATCGAGTTCTGCGGTGCGGACGCACCCTTTCCCAGCACTTCCCGCGAAGCGCGCGTCGCTTGCCGAATCCGCCTCGGCAAGGCTACGCGGCCGTTGGGATGGTGAGC
>DASVAL010000076.1:0-6692 GCA_036376355.1 Planctomycetota bacterium | reverse complement strand
GTGCCGGCGTTGAGGTCCACGCCGCCACGACCGCGGCCGCCCTCTCGGGATCGAGCCAGCCGAGCAGTGCCGCAAAGCGCGTCGAACCGCTGCCCCGGCTCTCCGAGCAAGCGAACGCGGGCGCACAGGCCCAGACCGGCTCGGCGAGCGCTGCGGCCGTTTCGGCGTCGAACGGCCGCAGCTGCAGCGCCAGCAACAGCCGCCGGCCCATCGTCAGGCCGACGCCATCGAAGCTCACACCGATCCCCGGCTGGCGAGCCGCGAGCAGCCTCGCGATCGCGGCCGGCACTGCTGCGGCATCGACGCGCTGCAGGCACGGCAGCAGCGCGGCCGCGTGCTCGGGCAACGAAGCCGCGCAGGCAGCGGTCAAGGCTTCGTCGAGCAGGTTGCGGGCCGCCTCGGGCTGCTCCGCCGCGATGGCTTCGGCCATCACGCCAGAACACCAGACGCGTGTGCCCGGCTCGACGCCGCGCGTCGCCGCAAGCCGGCGAGCGCGCGCGAGATCGACCGGCGCCATGCGGTAGCACACGCGCGCGGCAAATCGATCCGGATGCGAGAGCAGCGCGAACACGCGTTCCGCGGCCGCCGGATCGCGCCCGGCGAGCTCGTGGGCGATGTTGCCACGGTGCCGATCCCGGCTGAAGGAGTCCTTCTGCTGCTGCACGAACGGCAACGCCGCCTCGACGTCGACGCGCGCCAACTGCTCGGCGTAGAGGCAACGCGCGTAGCCGGCCCAATCCTCGCTCGGCAGGCCGTCGACCAGAAGCCTGGCGTCGGCGAGGATGCCGGCGGCAGCCGCCTCGTCGCCGTCGTCGGAGAACGCCTCGGCGACGTTGGCCAGCATCGCCACCTGCATCTGCGGCGATTCGCTGACGCGGGCCGCCAGCAGCGCCTCGGTCAGCAGCCCTCGTCGTTCGGGCGCCGCCGGCGGCATCGGCTCCTGCGCCGCCAGCAGCGCGAGACACCGCGACGATGCACGCGACAGCGCGCGCGCCACCATCAGCGCCTCGTCGCGATCGCGCTCGAGCAGGGCGCGCGCGACGTCGCCCTTCACGGAGCTCGCGTACCACGGCTCGGGCCACGGCACGGTGTCGGCCAGCTCCAGCGCGCGAGCCGGATCGTGCCATGCCAATGCCTGCAGCGCTCGCAACCGCACGCTCGACTCCGCCGCCGGCAGCGCGGCGACCAGCGGCGCCAGCGCCTGCAGGGAGAGCGCGCGAACGGCCGCTTCGTCGGCGGCCGGTGCCGGCTGCACTTGCCGCGGCGCCAGCCGGATCGTCACCGCTGCGGCGGCATCGCTGCGAACGACTGCCATGCCGAGCCGTTCGCCGGCCCGCGCCAGCAGGATGACCGTACCGCGACGCAGCCCGTCGAGACGGAACCGTCCACGATCGCCGGTGAGCGCGGTCGTCGCCCTCGGCCCCTCCACGAGATGGAACACGGTCGCGGCTGGCACCGCGGTACCGTCGGCTTCGAGGACCGTGCCCTCCACCGCGACCAGCGGCGTGAGCACGAGGTCGATCGCATGCCGCACATCGTCGTCGCCGACCGCCCGCCAGTCGCTGCAGGCCACGTCGTGCCCGGCGACAGTCGCCATCGCGCAGTACTTCGCCTGCGCATCGACCGGCACCACGAGTTCGCCATGCACGTCGACGGCCGGTTCGACTTCCCCGGCGACGAGGAACGGCTCCGGGCTGTACATCACCTTCGGGTCGAACTTGTGGCGCGTGATCGCGACGCGTGCACCAGCGACCGGCTTCGCGTGCACGTCGCGCACGGTGATGGCCAGCGTGCGCGGCGCGGCATCGGCTCCCGCGAGCACGAGCTCGACGCCGCCCGCACGCGCGGACTCCGCGGGCAGCGGCGCCTTCGTTGCACGAGCGCCGAAGGCGGCGGTCCATTCGAGTCGTTCGTCCGCCGGCAAGCCGACGACCACGAACGTGCCGTCGGCGCCGGTCGCGGCATGCCGCGTCCTCGTCTGCATCGACCGCTCGCGGCCGAACACCGCTTCCTGTTGCCACTGCACGGTGACCTTCGCACCCGCGACTGGCCGGCCGGCAACATCGACGACGCTGCCGCGAGCGTCGGCGCCGCGGGCCAACACGATCGGCGGGTAGCTGTGGCTCTCGACGCCGCTGGGCACTTCGTGACGCACGCCGAAGAACGGTCCGTCCGGCAGCAGATATCCGGCCGGCGCCTCGGACACCGCGACCGACACGGCGCCCGCTCGCACCGGCAGCGAGAACCGGCCCGCCGCGTCGCTCGTCGTCCACGTCATTCGCTGTGCGGCGCTGCGCAGCGGCGCGTTGGCGACCGGCTTGCCGTCCTGATCCTGCACCACGCCCTCGAGGCGGATCGGCGGCGCGAGCTCGACCTCGAGCTCGGCCGAGGCACCGGCGGCGATCTCGACGGTCTTCGCGATCCCGACCAGGCCGCCATCGATGGCATCGAGCAGCACCGTGCCGGCGGCCACCGGACCCGCAGCGAACCGGCCGTCGGCGCCGGCAGTGAACCGGGCGGTGGCTTGATGGCGCCGCTGCTCCTGGTCCGGTTGCTGGCCGCGAGGCACGAACGGCGTGGAGCGCACCGTGACGACGAGGCCCGGCGGGGCGGCGGCGCCGCGCGTTCGCAGCTGCAGCGTGCCGCAGCTGCGCAATCGCACGACGTCGAGCCCTGATCCGTCGCGGCGCGAAGCGATGTGCTGCACGCCGAACACGCTCGTCACTTCGATGCCGGCGAGACGGTCCCCGGCACAACCGGTGATCGTCGCCGCGCCGTCGTTCCCGGTGGTCGCCACGAGTCGCGCCGACAGGTCCGCGGGCAACACCACGCAGCCTTGGCCGAGACGCAGCGCGCCGACTCGCACCGTGGCGCCGGCGCAAGCGCGCCCTTCCGGATCCTGCACGACGACGCGCGCGGGTCCATCGCCATCCAGCTCCCAACGCAGCGCATTGCCCGGCACGAGCTTCGACGGATCGGTGAGCCAGACCCCGACGCAGCGCCCGTCGCGCCACGCGCTCACGCTCGGTTCGTCGTCGCCGAAGTTCCGGTTCTGCGGCAGCGCGAGCGCGAGACGGAACGCACCATCGCCGTCAGTCAGCTGCCGTGCCAACACGCGCGGCGGTGCATACCCACTGCTCCACAGCATGCCGCCGTCGATATGGCCGCGCTGACCCGTCGTCGTCACCAGCTCGACACCGGCGACCGGCTTGCCGCGTTCGGCGAGCACGCCATCGACCGTCAGGGGCAACGGTTCCTGAGGGACGCACGCGGCGAGCAGCCAAGTGAGCACGGCAACCTCCTCTGCTGGATCTGGATCGACGGCCCATCACCTTACCAAGAGCGGAACGAACACACCGAGCACGTGCCGGCGATGGGACATGGCACACCCGAGGTCACTTCGTCTTGCCGCTAATTGCTCCCGTCAGCGAGCCTGCGCTGATCACCAGCGCGGCCTTCCCGGATCCGTGGATCCCGGAGTAGAAGCCGGTGCCTCCGGTGAGGCGGATCGGCCCGGCCAGCTCGGAGTCCGCCGGACCCGTCACCGTCTCACGCAGGTTCCCGCTGAACGTGATCGCGCCCTGCTTCCCGACGAGCGTCGCGGTCAAGTGCGCTGCCGGACCACCGGAGACGGTCCACGACATCGTGAAGCCGCCGACGTCGCTGATCCCACCGTTCGCGGACCACGTGCCGTCCGCCGACGTCGCGCTGCTCGTGAAGCCGAAGAAGTTCATGCTGAACGGCACCGGCGCTGTGACGGGGACAGCGCCGAGCAGCAGTGACGACGCGACGATCAGAGCCAACCTGGACAGGGTCTTCATGGTGCTTCCTTCCTTCGATGAGGGTCCGCGAGACTCGGCAATGCCGACAGCCCCTCGATCATACCGACCACGCGCCAAACGCGGGATGGCTGACGTGCCGTGTCACTTCGGCGGCGACGCGTTGCGCGTGTACCAGGCAACGCCGTGCCAGATCGCTTCGTCCGCGCGGCTGCGAAGCCCCACGCAGCGCAGCTCGTAGACGCGCACCGTGGCCAGGTCCTCGACGCGCAAGTCCACCGTGAGACCGTCGGCCGCGATCTTCGCCTCGCTGACGCGATGCTCGCGCGTGCCGAGCGGCTTGCATCCGTATTCCTCGTGATGCTCGTAGGTCCAGCTCTTCACGGCGAAGTTCGCCACCGTGCTCGCCGCGTCGACCGGCGTCGTGAAGCGCAGCCGGAAGCCCTCGGCGAGTGCCTGCACTTCGACGAGCTCGAACGGCGTGACCCCGCGCCAGACCAGACTCTGCAGGCCGTGCTCGGACTCGCCGAGCGAGCCCCAACCGCGGTTCGTGAGGCCGCACCACAACGACCCGTCGCGGCCCCAGAGCACGCGCGTGATGCCGCACTTCAGCCCGCGGCGGAACGGGTAGCACGCACCCTGCCAGCGGCCGCCGACCTTCTCGATCGACATGCGGAACACCTCGGACGAGTACTGATCGCCGCAGAACACCTGGCCGCGGAACGGCGCGAAGTGGCCGGCCGTGTCCCAGACGAAACCGGCCGGCGACCTTCCGAGCAGGTCGTACGGGATCCACACCGCCGGCAGGCGGAAGTTCGGGATCGTGCGCGCGCACACTTCGAGGTCGACGCCGTCCTTGATCTGGCCCGGGTGCTCGACGCGGCTCGCGGGCAGCTTGCACGACTTGATGCCCCACGGGTGGCCGTGGAAGTCCCCCACCGCGAGCGGCGCGAACTTGCCGGTCGCACACCACTCACCCTGGTTGTCCGTGAAGAACACTTCGCCCTCGGGCGACGCACCGACTCCTGCCGGCGAACGCAGTCCCGCGCAGACCGGCTCGAAGGCGCCGCCGCCGGGCGGCACGCGGATCGCCCAGCCGCGCCAGTCGACGCGCCCGAACGGCTCGTCGCCGAACGGCTTGTTCAACAAGATCCAGAACGAGCCGTCGCCGGCGAGCGCGGGGCCGAACGCGTACTCGTGGTAGTTGCCCGAGAGCGGCCAGCCGTCGGCGACGGTCTGCAACTCGTCCATGCGGCCGTCGCGATCGGTGTCGCGCAGCCGCGAGAGCTCGCCGCGCTGCACGCAGTAGAGCCAGCCGTCGCGGTCGATCAGGCCCAGCGGTTCCTGCAGTCCCTCGGCCCACAGCGTGTACTTCGGCGCGTCACCTTCGGCACCGGTGATGCGCCAGATCTCGCCGCGTCGCGTGCAGGCGAACAGCTCGCCGCCGCGTTGCACGAGCCCACCGACCTCGAGCACGACGTCCTTCGGCAGCGGCACGTCGACGATCTGCACGAAGCGCTCTTCGGCCGGATCGGGCGCGCGCCGGACCGGCGCCTCGGAGGCAGGCTCCTGCGGCAGCAGGGACGCGAGCAGGAGCGCGATCACCATCGGTAGACGACCTCCAGCGCCTGCCCGGTCTCGCAGCGAAGCCGTGCGGCCGCCGGTGCGCCCGCGACGAGGAGCCGCAGGTTCCCCGACGGCGGCGGCACGCCGATCTCGAGCACGCCGCGCAGGCAGCGCAGCGTGCGCACGAACTCGCTGCCGCCCTCGACGAGACGCGGGCGCATCTCGTCCTCGTACTCGACGTCGCCCGCGGCCACGCGGAACACCGGGTAGCCGTCGGTCGTGATGCGCTGCCCGAGCATGCGGCGCGGAGCACCGCCGGCGATCTCGAGGTCCACGAGCACGACCCAGTCCTGTCCCTTCGGCACGAGCAGCTTGCCGGCGCGGCCGCTCCAGGTCCCTTCCGCGTCGAGGAACGCGCCGCGCCAGAGCCACGCGAGCTTTGCGTGCGCGAGGTCGTAGGCGAAGTGCGTGCGCTCGGGCGTGCCGACCGCGAGGCAACGCGCCGAGAGCCCCTTCAGGAACGCACCGTGCAGGCGCGGCCGCTGCGTCGGTTCGAGCAGGTATGCGTCGGGGCTCGCGACGAGTCCGTCGGGCAGCGGCGCCGCGGCGCCGAGCGAGAGCCAGGTGCGCAGCGCGTCGACCTCGCGGCGGTCGGCGTCGTCGTCGCGCCACCAGAGCGTCGGCATGCGCGTGCCGGGGCGCAACGTCGCGGCGTGCAGCAGCCAGTCGCGGAACCACGCAGGCCGCACGCGCTCGTGCTGGATCGCGAGGTCCATGCCCTGCGGGCCGAGCGCCTTCCTGCCGCTGAACGGATGGCACGTGACGCAGTTGCGGCCCGAGGTGCCGCCGAGCTTGCGGCCCAGCAGCGAAGCCTCGACCGAGAACGGCGGCTCGTCGTCCTTCACGCCGGCGGCGTCGGCGGCGTCGAACCACGCGGCGTAGGCCTTCGCGCGCGCGGCCGGAACTCGCGGCATGCGCACCTGCAGGTAGGGCCGCACGGAGTGGCCTTCACGCAGCACCTTCTCGATCCACGCAGGCCGCAGGCGGCGGCCGACGGCTGTCAGGTCCGGCGGCAGGCGGCCTTCGTCGCCGAGGTCCTCGACTTCGCCGAGTCCCTGCCGCACGGCGGGCGGCAGGCCGCCGCGGCCGTCGCGCGCGTGGCACGACAGGCAACCGTCGCGCAGCAACGCCGCGGCCAGCTCGGCCCGCGCGTCGTGGGTGCGCTGCAGCGAAGGGCCCGCGGCGGCAGCGATCGCCGCGGCATCCGCGGCGTTCGGGCACGGACCGGAACCGAGCGAGGTGAACGGAGCCGCCGGCGGCGGTGGCGGCGCGGAGGCCGCGTCCGGC
>DASVAL010000072.1:0-53125 GCA_036376355.1 Planctomycetota bacterium | reverse complement strand
TTGAGCCGCGCCCGCTGCGGGCGTCGGCTCCAACGCAGGCGGCCCAGCCCCGCTGATTCGCCGGCTTGCTAGTAGGCAACGTTCTCGGAGATGTCCCAGCCCATCTCGAGCACGCCACCGTCCTTGGTGCCGTCTTCCTTCTGCGGCTGGTACTGGACCTTCACCTTGCCGAAGTTCAGCGTCACGTTCTCGGTCAGGCGGTCCTCGCCACCGCTGCCGCCCGTGCTGACCGACGCGACGAGCACACCCTCCATGAGGATGATCAGGTACTCGAGCGGGTTGCCGCCGGCCTTGCGCACGATCAGCTTCGCGTTCTTGAAGTGCGAGCCGGCGCAGCAGGCCTTCTGCAGGTCGGCCGAAGCCTTGTCGATGTACTTCGTGAACGAGAGATCCTGCACGTTCACCTTGCCGGAGCCGCCGCCACCTCCGGTGTGCATGCTGCCGCTCTGGCTCATGCCCCACGACCAGGCCAATACGTCGATGGAGTCCTTGTGGGTCTTGTCGCGGCTCTCGCCCTTGATCTTCTTGTCCTCGATGATCATGAACATGTCGACTGCCATGGCAACTCTCCTAGTTTGGTAACGGGTCCTTGGATGATCAGCATCTGCCGAGACCGCTCCCGGTCAGACATATGAAGATTGATGTCTGCAGCATTGCTGCAGACGGTGGATGGCGCGTCAGCGCCGCGAAGGAGAACGAGGGACGCAAACCGGCGTTGCCAATTGACTACTTGCCCTTGGCGGACGGGAGCTTCGACACCAGGCGCAGCGAGACCGAGAGGCCTTCGAGCTGGTAGTGGGGGCGGAGCCAGAACTTGGCGGAGTAATAGCCGGGATTGCCCTCGATCTCCTCGACCTTGACCTCGGCGGCCGCGAGCGGCAGTCGGGACTTGGTCTCCTCGGTCGAGTTCTCCGGGTTGCCATCGACGTACTGCAGGATCCAGCTCTGCAGCCACTTCTGCATGTCGGCCCGTTCTTTGAAGGACCCGACCTTGTCGCGCACGATGCACTTCAGGTAGTGCGCGAAGCGGCAGCAGGCGAACAGGTAGGGCAGCCGCGCCGCGAGGTTCGCGTTCGCGGTCGCGTCGGCATCGCTGTACTCGGCGGGCTTCTGCAGCGATTGCGCGCCGATGAACGCGGCCATGTCCGAGTTCTTGCGGTGCACGAGCGGCATGAAGCCGTTCTTCGCGAGCTCGGCTTCACGGCGGTCCGAGATCGCGATCTCGGTCGGGCACTTCATGTCGACGCCGCCGTCGTCGGTCGGGAACGTGTGGCACGGCAGGCCTTCGACCGCTCCGCCGGACTCGACGCCGCGGATGCGCGTGCACCAGCCCCAGGTCTTGAAGGCCTTGTTGATGTTCACGGCCATCGCGTACGCGGAGTTCGCCCACGTGTACTTCGATTCCGCGGCGCCGGTCGTCTCCTCCTCGAACGCGAACTCCTCGACAGGGTTCGTCTTCGCGCCATAGGGCAGGCGCGCGAGGAAGCGCGGCATCGTGAGACCGAGGTAGCGAGCGTCCTCCGACTCGCGCAGCGAACGCCACGGTGCGTACTCGGGCGTCTGGAAGATCTTGGTCAGGTCGCGCGGATTGCTGAGCTCCTGCCACGAGTCCATCTGCATCGTCAGCGGCGAGGCGCCCGCGATGAACGGCGCATGGCACGCCGCCGAAATCTGCGCGATCTCACCGAGCATCTCGACGTCGGGCGGCGTGTGGTCGAAGTGGTAGTCGCCGACGAGGCAGCCGAGCGGCTGGCCGCCGAGCTGGCCGTACTCGGCCTCGTAGAACTTCTTGAAGATCGGGCTCTGATCCCAGTTCGTGCCCTTGAACTTCTTCAGCGTCTTGCCGAGGTCCTTCTTCGAGATGTTCATGACGCGGATCTTCAGCATCTCGTCCGTCTCCGTGTTGTTGACGAGATGGTGCAGGCCGCGCCACGCGCCCTCGAGCTTCTGGAACTCCTCGTTGTGCAGGATCTGGTTGATCTGCTCTGTCAGCTTCTTGTCGATCGCGGCGATGATCGCGTCGATCGTCTTGATGCTGTCGGTGGAGACGACCTTGCTGTGGCGCAGCGCTTCCTGCGCGAGCGTCGCGACGGCCGACTGGACGGCCTCCTCTGCCTGCTTCGACTTCGGCTTGATCTCCTTCTTCAGCAGCTTCGTGAAGTCGTCGACCTCTTTCGAGGCCTGTGCCGGTTGTGCTTGCGGGCTGCTCTGATTGGCGTCGGTCATGAGGGGTCTCCTGTCACTCGGCCTTCGGTTTCTCGGGGTTCGGCGCGGAGGCCAGAGCCTGCAACAGGGCCGGATCGCTCAGGGCTTTGGCGAGTACTGCCTCGGCCTTGTCCTTGCCGTCGAGGTAGGTCTTCAGGTTGTCGAGCTGCGTGCGCGCTTCGAGCAACTCGCGCAGCGCGCCGACCTTCTTGGCCACGGCGGCCGGCGAGAAGTCGTCCATGCTCTCGAACGTGATCTCGACGCTGAGGTTGCCCTCGCCGGTCAGCGTGTTCGGCACCTGCAGGGCCACGCGCGGCTTCATGGCCTTGAGCCGGTCGTCGAAGTTGTCGACGTCGATCTCGAGCAGCTCGCGGTCGGACACCGGTGGCAGGGCCTCGGCGGGGTTGCCCGACAGGTCCGCCATGACGCCCATCACGAACGGCAGCTGGACCTTCTTCTGGGCTCCGTGCAGCTCGACGTCGTATTCGATCTGGACACGCGGGGCACGATTGCGGGCAATGAACTTCTGACTGCTTTGCTTGGCCACGGGCGACTACCTCGCTAGCTGTGGTTCACGGAGAAAAGGAAGGGGGACTCGCGGGGTTCGGAGAACTGGTGGCCATCAGGAGGACTCTTCCTTCTGGCCGTGGAAGATCATGGCCTGGTTCAGGCCGTCGGGGACGAGGTCCTTCAAGACGTCGAGGAAGCTCTTGCTGACGAGGCGCTTGGCGCGCTGCAGCAGCATGGGCACGGGGCTGCTCGGTTCGTTCTTCGCGTAGAACTCGCACATCCGATCGATCCACACTACCACGTCCTGCGCGCTCTGAATGGACGTCGCGGCAGCGGCCGCAGCAGGCGCCGAGTTGCCGTTGGCACCGCTCGCTCCTGCGGAGCCATCAGCACTTGCGGTCGAAGTGATCATCGTGCTGCCTCGCGTGCGCAGGTGGCCTTCGAGCTCCGCGGTCTGGCCGTCGAGCACGTTCGCGAGCGGCCGCAAGTCCGGTGCGCTTCCGCCGAGCAGGCTCGCGAGCGAGGCCGCGATCGCGCGCACTTCTTCGCGCGCCGCGCGCACCGCGGTGAACGTTGCCTCGAGCTGGCCGCCGTCGACTTCCTGGAACGCGGCGCGGATCAGGTCGGCGCCCGGTACTGCGCCGCTCATCGTGCCGCGCCCGGCGGCTGCGTCGATCTCGCGCATGCCGAAGTTGCCGGCGACGCGCGCAGAGACCATCGGGATCTCGCGCAGGCTGCGCAGGATGCCGCCCGGGTCGACGAGCGCCTGCAGCGCGTTGACGCGCATCGTCGCGTCGTTGTTGTCGTCCGCGTCGAGGCGCGGAAACAGGTCGGCCCAGAACTTCTCGAGCATGCCGCGAAGCGTCTGCAGGCCGGCTGCGAACCCCGCGAAGGAGTCGGTGTGCAGCAGCGCGCGGCAGAGCGGCATCAGCACGCGCAGGTCCTTGCTGCGCGCGAGCACACGCAGCGCGAGCTGCTTGACCTCGCGCCAGTTCGGCTCCTCGGCCGGCACGACCTCCGCACCCATCTGCCGCTCCGGCTTCGGCGTCGCTGCCTGCACCATCGCGAGGAACTCGGCGTCGTATTCGATGTCGACGCCGCACGGTTGCTCGGGCGCAATGGGCTCGACGAGTCGGGCTACGTCAATGACACTCATGGGCGACGAGTGGGCGAGAGGGCGCGAGAGTAGCGGGGGGTATCAGGTTTTTCAGCTTTCGAGGCGGATCGCAGGCAGGGTTCCAAAGTGGTGGGCAAGCTCAGACTCTGGCGGCGCCGCCGATCACGTCCTGCAACAGTGCGCGCGGCCGCAGCAGGGCCGCGAAGTTGCGCGGGGAAGGCGCAACGCTGCGCTTCTGGCTCTGGGCGCGACCGAGGTCCAGTGTTTGACCTTCGGTCCGCGCCGGCCAGAACGCAGGTTCGAAGTAGCGCCCGTGAAGATCGTCGAACAGCAGCCGGAACGGGGCTGCGGTGCCCGGCCCGGCGGGTGACGCTGCAGGCGAGACCGCGGGCCACGCGAGCAGCACCGGATTCGCGCGCACGGATAGCCACTGGCGCAGCAGCGTGAGCCAGAACGCGACCTCGCCGGGCCCGTGGTGCATCGGGATCGTCGTCAGGTAGCGCGGCGGGAACGGCGGCTGGCTCAGCTGCCAGAGCTCCTGCAGGCACTGCTGTCGCCGCTCCGGGAACTGGAAGCCCGGCCACTCGGCCCACAACGCGTCGAGCGTCGTGCCGAGCAGGTAGGTTCGCAGCGCCTGCTCGGCCGCGTTGTCATCGGACGTGTAGGCAATCTCCTTCAGGCCGTCGAGGAACTGCGCGAGGCTCGTGCCCGCGAGGTCGCGCGTCGTGTAGTCGAGCAACTGTTGCAGGACCGCGAGTGCCTGCAGCGGCAGCCGGTCGTAGGTCGGTCCCGGCGACGGAGCCGGCATCGCGAAGCCGATCACGAACGGGTAGCAGCGGCCGACCTGGTCCGCGCTCGGCAGCACGAGCCCGTTCAGCAGGCGGCCCGACTTCTGGCTCGTGTACAGGAAACGCAGCGGCGTCATCGCGCGCAGGTCGGCGTCGAAGGCGCGGCCGCGCACGCCGTAGACGCGCTCCATGCCCTCGAGCAGCCAGGCGTCGAACTCGACGATCTCGGGGACCTGCGTCTGGTTCCAGCGAATGAAATCGCCGTGGATCGGGAGCTTGCCGAGACAGGCGATCGCGGGAGTGTTCACGAGCCATCCTGGAAGATCTTCGAAGCCGGCTCGAGCAGGAAGAAACCCGGATGGAATGGGTTCTGCAGACCCACTGGCTCGAATTGCAGCCAACAGCCCGTGGTGGCCTCGGTGCCGTCGTTGCGCCGGTAGCCGACCTCCCAGGTGACCTTCGCGTCGCCGCTGGCTTTCTCGCTCTTGCCGGCCGCGAGCACGCGCAGCAGTCCCCACGGGCTCGCCGACGGACGGCTCTCCGGGACGCTGAGCTTGAGCCGCTGGTTGTTCGGCAGGTCCACCGACGTCTCGAGCACGAGCTGCGCGCCGCTCTTGCCGATCTCCCATTTGCGCACGACGCTGCGGATCTTCTCGGTGGTGCCCTGCTGCTTCGACACGGCGTCTCCCTGCGCGATCGTCAGGATCGCGTCGAGCACGGGCGGGGAGATGTTCATCTTCGCGATCTTGAACTGCAGCCGCGGCATTGCCGGTGCCGCGGGGTCGAAGCACGCGGTCTGCAGCGCCCGGATGCGCGCGACGAAGGCATCGAACGTGTCGCTGAGCTCGAGCCGCGTGCGCAGCTCCGTGATCGCGCGCAGGTTCTCGAGCACCTTCAGCTCCTGGTCGATCGTGCCGCCGGGCTTCAACAACTCGGCGAACGCAGCGGGCGCCACTTCCTCGGTCGCGTTCGGGTTGCACGGGAACCGCTCGGTCATCGAAGCGATGGCCGGGCCCACGGTCGCGTGCCAGTGCCGCTGCATCTCGCTGCGCGCCTCGCGAGCGAGCGCCTCGGCGATCGACTCGAACATGCTGTCCAACGACGCGCGGATCGGCTGGCTCACGCGCTCGGACTGTGCATCGGTGCGCGCCTTGAGCTCCTTGTCGACGACTTCGAGCTGCCGTTCGACGGTCTGTTGCGCGGCCTTCCACTTCTGGCGGAACTCGGCGACCCAGTCCTGCCGGCCGGCGATCACGTCGGGCAGCAGCACGCCGACCTCCGTGCGGCCGCGGACCAGCGAGTCGAGGTTGTCGCGCAGGCTCGCGATCGCCTTCAGCGCCGCCGTGTAGGCGTCCTGCACGACGTCGGCGCCGAGGCCCGGCCGCGGCGCGGCCTCGGCGAGTCGCAGCACCTCGAGGTTGTCGCGGAACTCCTTCTGCGGCGCCGACTGCGCGCTGTCGAGATCGGTCAACGAATCGATCACCTTCTGCAGCGAGCTCGTGTCGTGGAGGCCGATCGCGGCCATCTGCTTGATGACGAGCAGCCTTCGCGCCGCCGAGATCATCACCTTGCGTTGCTCCTCGGGAATCGGAGTCGTGGTGCCCGCGAGCTCTTCGACCTTCTTGGTCACCGTCTTCGACAGGTCCTGCTCGCTCGACTTGCGTGCGCTGTCGTCGCTCTCGAGGATCTGGCGCACGACGTTCTGGAACGCCGGCCCCGAGCTCAGCTTCTTCCTCGCTTCGCCGAGCAGGTTCTGGTCGTTGCCGACGACCCACGTTCGCGGGTGGAGCTCGCGTGCCTTGGCGTAGGCTTCGAGATGTCGTGCTTCCTCCGACGTCGCGAGGCTGATCCCGCGCGTGCCGATCTCGGCTGGCGACCATCGCCACAGGTCCCGCTCCTGGATTGCCTTCTCGAGCTCGGCGGTCTCCGTGAACTCGAGGCTGTTCATCGCCTCGTAGACGAGCACCAGCTGGTTGATCGTCGCGTAGTCGGCCTTGTTGTCGGTGGCGGCGACGTACTTGTTCAGCTCCTTCTCGAGATGGCGCACACACGGGATCAGGAACGTGTTGCGCAGGTGCTTGGCGTAGTCCGACATCGCCGCGCGCACGACGTCGAGACCAGGCCCCAGCAGGCTGGCCGGGCTGTAGGCGGCCTGGATCGCGAGGTAGCGATCGCGCAGGCGGCCGAGCTTCTGCTGCGCTTCGGCAGTCGGCGCTTCCATGCGGTCCGGATCCATCGCAACCTGCTCGCGGCGCGCCGAATCGAAGTCGGCGAGCAGCGAGCGCGTGTCCGACCAGGCCATGACCGACGTGGCCGCGAGCACGACGGCCGCGGCCGCGGAGCCGATGATGACGCCCTTGCGAACGAGCTCGCGCCGGCGCTGGATCGCGGCCGAGCTGTGGGCCAGCTCGCGGTCCGCGTAGATCACCTTCGTGAACAGGTCGCGGATGAAGTAGCTCTTCGCGTCGACGACCGCGGGCGCCTGGCCTTCGCTCTTGGCCTGCAGGCCGAACGCAGAGGACAGCTTCTGCAGCACGTGGTCGATCGGCGCACCCTCCTGCGTGCCGCTCGTCAGGTAGACGCCGCGCAGCTCCGACGCGTCGCTGTACGGGTTCGGTTGCGTGAGGAGGCGCACGAACTCGGTCAGCTTGCGTTTCGCTGCCCGCAGCTGCAGCGTCAGCGAGAAGATCTTCTGCTGCTGCGCGGCAGGACGGTCGGGCACGAGCAGACGCCTGCGTTCGTCGTCGGCGCGCTGGCACAGCAGGTCGAACTCCTCGGCGAAGCGCGTGTGCATCTCGGTGCCCGCCGGTGCGCGGTGATCGAACGTCGCGCCCCAGACCTGCGCGCGCTGCTCCTTCGACATCGCCGAGAAGAACTCGACGAAGCCGTCGAGCAGGTCGCACTTCGTGAACATCAGGTAGACCGGGAACACGATCTCGAGCTGCTTGACGAGCTCGTCGATGCGCTGCCGGATCGTCGTGGCGTGCCGCTCGAGGCCCTCTTCGTCGGCGTTCAGCACGTCCGTGATGCTGAGCGCGATCAACACGCCGTTGATCGGCTTCAGCTTGCGCGCCTTCTTGATCATGCCGAGGAACGCGAGCCACTCGTCGCGGTCCTCGGCCTCGGTCGTGTAGCGACCCGCCGTGTCGAGCAGGATCGATTGGTCCGTGAACCACCAGTCGCAGTTGCGCGTGCCGCCGAGTCCGCGGATGCCGCGCTTCTGGTTCGGCCCCTTCATGAACGGGAAGTTGAGGCCCGACTCGGTGATCGCCGTCGTCTTGCCGCTGCCTGGCGGCCCGATGATGATGAACCACGGCATCGCGTAGAGCGCGCCGCGGCCGAGCTTGCTGGCCTTCAGCGATGCCAGTGCTTCGTCGAACCGTGCCTGCAGCGCGTCGATCTCGCTGCTGCGCCCCGGCGGCAGCGTCGCGGCCTGCGACCGCGCCTGGTTGCGGATCTCGGCCTCGATCGCGCGCGCCTTCTGCCGCGCGCGGACCCTGCGCAGCACCGCGAACGTCGCGGCCGAGGCGACGATCAGCACGCACAGCAGCACGATCGTGGCTGTGCCGGGCCAGCCGTAGGCGGTGTGCAGCAGGTTGCCGCCGAACCAGACCAGCAGCACGGCGAACAGGGTGCCGAGCACGAACGGGACCGGCGGCCGCGTGACGATCGTGAGGAGCTTCTTGAGCATGATCACCTGCTCCCCAGGAACGTGGTCTCGGTGCCGTTGAGCCACAGGCGCAGGACCAGCAGCAGGATCAGCAGGATGCCGGCACAGCTCGTCGCGATGACCCACGCGGGAATGCGGCGCACGAGCTGCGGCAGGTGCTCTCCGATCTCCCAGTGCGGCGACAGCGGCTGCGCGCCGGGATTGCCTTCGCTGAGCTCGTCGTGCGTGCGCGCGCGCAGCAGCTTGATCTCCTCCATTCCCGACAGGCCCGCGAACTTGCCGCGGAAGCCGAGGCCGAGGCAGAGGCCGAACACTTCGAGCGCTTCCTTGCGCGCCGCGTCGGCGCTGCCGCGCAGCGCTTCCATCTTGCGGTAGAACTCCTCGCCGGCCGTGAAGTCGTTGAAGTAGTCCATCTGCAGCGGCCGGCCGGCCCAGTCCTGGCGGATGCTCCAGTTCGACGACATCACGATCTCGTCGATGAACGCACACAGCGCGTAGCGGACCGTGTGCACGATGGTCGGGTCCTTGCCGGCGGCCTGCGCGGCCTGATCGAGCTCGGTGAACAGCTTGCGCACCTCGGCGCGCAGCTGCTCGGCGCTAGGCTCCTGCGCACGTCGCAGCTGCACCGCGAACGCGAGCGTTTCGGCAGTCAGTTCCGACAACCGTGTCGAACGGGTCACCTCGATTGCAAGCACGTCGTCACTCCTTGATTGCCATCAACTCGAGCTTGAGCCCGACGAAATCGGGCGGTACGTGGAACGCGAACGAGTGGGACTTCACGATCGCCTCCCAGTGCTCGCCGGTGCGGTCGAGGCGGAAGTAGCTGCGGCCCGGTTGCAACGGCACCTCCTCGGGTGGATTCGGCACGTGGCGCAGCGCGAGGCCCGGCACGGCCATCATCAGCAGCTGCTGCACGCGGTCCAGCGAGCTGATCTTGGCCTTCATCGGGAACTCGCGCACGAGCTTGTCCTCGGGCACGTCGGCGCCGACCGCGACGAAGAACTCCGAGCCCTCGAGCAGCGTCGCGTCGGGCAGCTTCGACTGGTACATCGTCGCGGAGCTCTTCTCGAGCGCGAGCGCGATGCAGCGGTTCGGGATCACGGTCTCGAGCAGCGTGCTGAGCTTCTGGTCGAGGTCCTTGAACGTCTTGCTCAGGTTGCTGTGGTCGTAGTGCGGCAGGCCGCGCGGATGCTCGCGGCCCGCGAACGTGCAGAGCTGCCCCGCGAGGCCCGCGAGTGCCAGGTAGAGCTGCTCGGGGTGCACACGCTCCTGCCGGTGCAGGTGCAGCAGCGCCGGCAGGCTGCTGTTGATCGTGTGCAGCAGCCACAGGTTCGCGGCGCCGGCCATGCCGGTCGTCTGCCGCTGGCGGCCGGCCAGCTCCTCGCTGCGCGTCGACAGGATCTCGATCGTGCGGCGCAACAGCGCCTGCAGCGCCGGCGACGGAGTCAGGTGCAGGCTCGTCGGGACGAAGCCCGGGGCCAGCACGAACGTCCCGGTGTCCGTGCGCTGCAGGATGCCGATCTGGATGCGGTCGTAGTCGTCGAGCACTTCGCCGTCGAACAGGATCCTCAGGTTCGGGACCGCGACGGCGATCTCGCGTTCGGCGCCGGGCCTCGACTCGTCGACGATCGCGAGCAGCCTGCGCACGAACGGCGTCGGCCGGTTGCCCTCGATGCCCTGGTCGCTGACCGCAGTCCCGCCCGTGCGCTGCGTCGGCATCGCGAGGTGCACACCGAGCCCCTCGGCGCGCGGATCGAACAGCTCCTTGAAGCGGCGCGGCGGCGGCAGCGGATCGGGCTGCGGCGCCTCGAACAGGAACCCGCTCGGCAGCACGCCGGCAGCCGCCTGCAGGCCCAGCTCACCGGCGCGCAGCGCTTCGAGATCGAACGCGAGCCTGGCCATGCCCCAGTGGTGCGGCCCCAACATCGCGCTGCGGCGGCGCAGCTCCGTCTGCACGTGCCGGTCCCATTGCTGGAAGTGCTGCGGCGTCAGCAGCATTCCCTCGTCCCAGACGATCCGATCGGCCTGCGTCATGTCAGGAGCCCTGCTTGCCCGAACCCGGGTTGGCCGGCTCGGCCTTCGCAGGCTCCGGCTTCGGGGCCTCCGGGTTCGTGGTTCCAGGTGCGTGGGTGTCCATCATGCTCTCGTGCAGCCAGATCTCGACGTCGCCGAACTGGTCTCGCGGCAGCAGGACGCGGTCTTTGCCGAGGACCGGTGTGTTGAAGAGACCGAGCACGCCGATGTGCGTCACCTCGGGCGGCACCTGCTGCAACTGGACGGGCACTCGTTCGTTGCGCGCCGGCACGTAGAAGTACTGTGCTTGACCCTCGACGACGACTCCGGCTGCGGTGATCGTGTCGCCCCAGAGGTCGTCGAAGGCAGCGTTGCGGAACGCGTCGGCCGACTCGGCACCCTTGAGCCGCAGGACCTTCACGCGCACCGGCGTCGGCTGCTTGTCGTCGTTCGGGTTCAGCTGCGTGCTGCCGTGCACGCCGAGCTCGAAGTTCTTGATGCCGGAACAGGCAGCGAAGGGCAGCACGACGACTGCCAGCAAGAGGGTGGCTCTCATCTTGGTCCTTTCAGGGGTGCGCCGCGCGGCGCTCGGAGAACGGGGATCAACTCGGCTTGCCGTCCGCATCTTGGTGCGACCCGAGATAGCCGCGCCGTATCGCGGGTGAGATCACTTCGTGGAAGAGCTTGCTCTTCTCCTCGAGGAAGTCCCGATAGATCTGGCGATAGACTTCCCAGGCTTTGGCGCCCTTGGAGGTTAGCCAGCCGGCGTCCTTCTGGGCCAGGGTTTCGATGACTTCGGGCGACAGCCGTTCCATGACGGCGGCGATCGCCTCCTTCACGCCGACCAGCAGGCCCAGCTGGTGCTGGGTCAGGTCGCGGTAGATGCCCTCGAGCTGGTCGCGCACGGCCTTGGCGTCGCGGTCGCCGGACCAGTCGAGCAGCGTCTTGCCGAGCTCCTCGGGCTCGAGGACCTTGAGCGGGTTGTTGCTGCGCTCGAACACCAGCGTCACCTCGGCGCCGAACTGGCCCTCGAACTCGTGCCGCGCGCGCATGCACTGCACGACCCACAGCAGCGTCAGCTCGAAGAAACCCTGCACGAGCTGCGCGAAGCGCGCGACGTCCTTGCCGTCGGCGAGCGCCTTGCCGCCGACCAGCGCCTGCGCGAGCCGCTGCATCTCGGTGCAGCAGGCCTGCAGCAGCGCTTCGTCGCCGCTCTCCTTGCTCTCGACCTCGCTGGCGCCCGCGCGGGCGAGCACGCGCTTCAGCACCGAGCGCGCCTGCGGCGGCGTCAGCTTGCGCACGTGCCGGCGCAGCTCGTCGATCAGCGTGCGCCGCCGTTCGGCCGCGGTCAGCCGGCGCTCGGCGGCCATGCGACGGCACACGGCGTCCCAGGCCGTCGTCGCGACGCTCTCGGGATCGAAGCTGAACATCGTCGCCTCGACGTCCTGCTGGTCCGCCGCGGGTGCGCTGCCAACACCGGCGTCCAGCTCGACGCGCAGCCGGAACGGACCGGCCTGGATCGTGCAGCCATCGCTCAAGAGCGCCCCGGTCTCGCCCTTGACCGGCACGCCGTCCAGCGTCGTGCCGTTCAGGCTGCCGAGGTCGACGACGTAGCAGCCGTCGGCGCGGCTCTCGATGTGGCCGTGCCGGCTGCTGACCATGCGGTTGCCGTCGCGGATCTGCAGCCGGTTCTGCTCCGTGCGGCCGAACGTCAGCGGGTTCGCCGCGTCGACGTCGAACTCCTCGCTGCGCGGCGCCTGGCCCTCGGCGTCGACGTTCGCGATCTCGAGGCGCAACCTCATCGTGCGCCTCCGGGCCTCGTGACCATCGCGGTGTTGATCTCGGCTGCCAGCTCGTTCGCGACGTCGGCGACCTCCTGCGCGCGCGCGGTCGCTTCGGTCAGCTCGAGCTGCAGCGCCGCGAGCAGTTCTTCGGCGTGCTGCAACACGCGGCGCAACGGCGCGTCGGGCTCGCTCTGCGGCACGTCGCCGTGGTGGGCCGCGAAGCTGAAGCCGCTGTGCGCCGTCAGCAGCTTCGCGATCAACAGCAGCAGCTCGCGCCAGAGCGACGCCGGCACCGGCTCCTCTGCGCGCTGCCGCAGGCTCGCGAGCCACAACACCGACGCGCTGCCGAGCGAGGCGCGTTCGCCGTCGATCAGGTTGCGCATCGTCGCCGTGATGCGCTCGGGCGCGGCGGTCCCGAGGCCGCCGAGCATCATCTCGGCTTTGTCGAGGATGCGATCCCACACCTCGCGCACCGCGAACAGGTCGCGTTCGTCGTGCACGAGCAGCGCACGCGCGAGCAGCATGCCGAGCGCGAACAGGTCGGACGGCGTCTGCAGCCGCTGGTGGAACGTGGCCACGGCCGTGAACGCGAACGGCTTCGGCGGCAGCGTGGCCGTCTTCGCCTCGTCGAACCGGCACTCGGCGGCGACCGCGTCGCGCTTGACCGACACGACGCTCGCGAGCAGCGCCTGCTCGCCGGTCACCGGCAGCGCGGCTTCGGGCTGCACACGCACGACGTCGCCGGGCTGCATGCGGTCCAGCCGTTCGCGCGCCGAACGCATCTCGATGCGCAGGCCCGTGACCGCGCCGTTCTCGTTGAGCGGTCTCGCGGTCACCTGCGTCGTGAGCTCGAAGCTCGTGACCGCGGGGTCCAACCGCGGCGACAGGTAGGTGCCGACCGTGTCGACACCGGGCAGGCACAGAGCGCCGACGCCCTCGAGCCGGCCGAGGCCGTGCAGCGTGTGGCGGCGGCTCGAGCCGACGTCGGCGAGCGTCGCTTCGAAGCACCAGCGAAGTGGGGCCAGCGCGCGGCCGCTGCCGCAGAGACGCAGCATGATGTTGTCGCTCGACAGGCCGAGGTGGGGCACCGCGAGCTGCTTGTGATGCGTTGCGACGAGGCGGCACACCTGCACGAACGCCTGCAGCTTCAGGCACGCCGCTTCGATCGCGAGCCGCGCGAGGCGCGCTTCGTCGGCGGCCAGCGTCTCGATGCGATCCCCTGCGGTCCACGGCGCCGCGAGCCACTGCTTCTCGCCCGCGAGCAGTTGCCCGAGCGGCTCGAGCATCACAGCGCGGCTCGGGCACGCGTGCGTGCCGACGGCCTGCGCGAGCGAAGCACCGCCCGCGAGGTCGCAATACTCGTCGAAGTGCACGTCCTGCATCTCGGTGCACAGCAGCCACGCTTCGTGGTAGCAGAGCGGCACGATGCGCTGCTCGACATCGTCGTCGTGCAGGTCGTCGAGCGCGGCCGCGAGATCGGGCAGCCGCTGCTGCACATCCTTCCTCTGCGGCTCGTCGAGCTTGCCCCAGGCCGCCACGAGGTCGCGGTAGAGATCGTGGCGCCGCCGCACCTGCACTCCCGTGTGCGCCTGCTGGCCGTCCTGTTTCGACCACGTGTAGAAGACGCCCGGCGCCGCTGCGCAGTGCAGGAACCGCGCCGTCGTCGACGACCACGGCTCGAGCCCCGCTTCGCGCAGCTTGTGGTCGTCGCGGCACGTCTGCAGCGGCGCCCACGTCGGGCTCACGACGCGGAACAAGCGCTTGCTCTGGCGGTCGAACGCCATCGGCGGCAGCACCCCGTTCTGGGGGCCCACGGTGCACAGGCGCACGCTCGCGACGCCGCCGAGGCGCAGCAGGTGCGCCTTCTCGCGCTCCCACATCGCTTCGACTTCCTGATTGTCGAACAGTGGCGCCGTGCCGGCGCTGCGCGCCGGGTACGAGTCGCGCTGCAGCTTGACGGCCAGCGGCCACGTCGTCGTGTTGCCCGGACTCGCAAGCCTCGCCAGCAACACGCGCGAGAAGTGGTCGCTGTCGCCGATGTTCACGAACGGCTGCCCTTCGTCCGACGTGATTGCGAGCTCGATCCGGAAGCCCGGCTCCATTGCGTTCGGCTGCAGCGGCAGGCCTGCAATCCAGCTCAGGTTCGTCGGCGGGGTCGGGCTCGACATGGCTAGCAAGCGAGAATGGAAGGCGCCGCGCGCAGCCCCATGGGCGGCCATTGTTTGCGGTGGCCACTGTTTGCGCCGGCTCGGGCGAGACTAGATCCTTGCCCGGTGAGCAAGTCAAACCACTCCCGTACCCGGTTACTGCTTGCGCTCCAGGCTCGTCACGACCACCCCGGCCACGATCGTCATCCCGCCGAGCAGCTGCAACGCGCCCATGCGATCGTCCAGAGCCGCCCAGCCGACCAGCGCCGCGAACAGCGGCTGCAGCGCGTACAGCAGCCCCAGGTGCGTCGGCGCGATCCTGTGCTGCACCCTGCCTTGCAAGGCGATGGCGATCGCCGAGGCCAGGACGCCGAGGTAGGCCATGCAGCCCAGCAACGCCGGCGTCCACTCGACTCTTGCCCCGCCTGCACCGAACTCGCCGTGGACGAGCGCCGCCGCGCTTCCGGCCACCGCGACCGTCGCGAACTGCCACAAGCAGAACGCCACGGCCGGCGTGCTGCGGCCGTAGTGCCATAGGATCAGGATGTGCGCCGCGTAGCTCGTCGACGAGCCGATCTGCAGCGCGATGCCGCGCATCGTGTCCTTCGGGCCATCGCCGGCGTCCGAGGGCCAGCACAGGAACACCATGCCGAGCAGGCCGAGCCCCAGCCCCGCGAGGGACCGCGGGCCGAGCCTGGCACCGAAGAAGACGCAGCCGCCGATCGTCACGAGCAGCACGATGAGTCCCGCGAGGAAGCCGCCCATCGAGGCCGAGGTCTCGCGCATGCCGGCCATCTGCAGCAGGTAGCCGATCGCCAGCGCCGCGCCCGCCGTGAGCCCGGCGCGCATGGACGGCCTCAGGTCGCGGACGACCCGGCCGCGCAGCATCGTCAGCATGCAGGCGAAGGCCAGCCAGAATCGCACGGCGACGAGCGCGAACGGCGACAGCGAGTCGAGCGCGACCTTGACTACGGCGAAGCTGGAACCCCAGATCGCGATCAAGAGCACGAGCACCAGGTGCGGCGCGTAGCGTCCGGCGACGGGGGCGTTCATCGGGGCGCGCAGGATAGGGCCGCGCGCTCGCGGAGCCAGCATCGCGTGCGCGAGTGGCCTCGCGAGCCTCGTGTGCATCGGGATCGTGATGCAGGCAGGCGCGTGGCTGATACAGAGAATGAAGGTGGGGGGGGAACTTCGCATTCCTGTCCCTGATGGCTGGCGCGTTCCTCAGCGGTACTCTGTTCCTCAGCGTCGTCACCAAGAGCAAGCGCGTGGTTGCTCATCCGTGGGTCGCCTGGCTGCTCCTCGGAGTGCTGGTCGTGTGTTACTGGCTCGTGGAGCAGCTGAATCGATGAGGTCGAGTCGACGTCGGATGCAGCAGGCGAAGGCGCGCCCGCGGTACGAGACGGCGACACAACAGTCCTGGGTTGCGGCGAGGTCCGTCGCGCTAGGATTCCGCCCCGACGGCAGCGTGAGTTCCTGCGAGCGACCTCGCAGCAACTGCGCGCCCCTCGTAGTCAACGCGTGACCACGCTTCTGCGATTCTTCGGCCTGCACCACGCGTCGGCGAACGAGCGCCGCGCCACGCTGTGGATCGCGGCGATGTTCTTCTGCTCGCTCGCGAGCACGTTCACGCTGCGCCCGCTGCGTGATCAGTTCGGTGTCGCAGAAGGCGTCGACCGGATGCCGTGGCTCTACAGCCTCACGCTGTTGTCGACGGCCGTGTGCGTGCCGGCGTTCTGGTGGCTCAGCAGCCGCACGCCGAGCCGGCGCTTCGTGCCGTTCACGCTGCACGTCTGTGCGGCGTCAGTCGGCCTGCTCGCGTTCGCGCTGCAGTCGATCGGCGACTACCAGTGGAAGAACGTGCCGTGGCTCGGCGAGGTGTTCTGGGGCGGCTTCAGTGCCTTGAACGTGGTCGTGCCGACGCTCGTCTGGATCCACGCGGTCGAGCACTTCCGCCGCGAGCAGGGACAGCGCATGTTCGGCTTCGTCGGCGTGGGCGGCACGCTGGGCGCAGTGTTCGGTTCGTGGTTGGCTGGCAGGTTGGCCGACTGGCACGCCGCACCGTGGGTCGCAGGCGTCGTCTCGTCAGGCCTGCTCGAGGGCGCCCTCGTGTGCTTCCTGCTGTCCTTGCCCGCGTGTCGCGCCCTGCTGGAGACCCGCGGCGAAGAGGTTGGACGCATCTCGCGCGGCGGCATGTTCGCGGGGCTGCCCTTGTTGCTGCGTGATGGCTACCTGCGTGCCATCGGCGTCTACATGTTGTTGCTCGCGATCCTCGCGACGGCGTTCGCGGCTGCGCAGACCGAGATCCTCGGCGAGCTCGCGACGGCCGCCCGACAGCACCAGAAGAGCGCGGAGATCGAGCTCTGGACCCAGGCCACGGTCCTGACGCTGCAGCTCTTCTGCACCGGCCGGCTGTTGTCGAACCTCGCGCCGACGTGGTTCCTGATCGCGCTGCCGTCCGTCTCGATCCTCGGCCTCGGTTGCCTGTCGTTGTGGCCGACCTTGGCGGTCATCAGCGTCGTGCAGATCGCACGTCGCGGCGTGCAGCACTCGTTCGACAAGCCCGCGCGCGAGATCCTCTACACGCCGCTGGAGCTCGAGACGAAGCACAAGGTCAAGTTCATGCTCGACACGTTCGTGTTCCGCTTCGGTGATCTCCTCGGAGCGCTGCTCGCGGTCGGACTGCGCGCCCTGCACTGGGGTCCCGCCGGCGTCGCCGGGATCACGACGGCCGTCGCGTGCGTGTGGATCGGCATCGGCGTCTTCCTCGGCCGGCGGCGTGTTCGAGGGCCGTGAAGGCGCGCACGTAGGCGTCCTGCATGATGTCCTCGGCCTCGTTCGCGTTCGTCGTGAAGACGCGCGCGGTGCGGAACAGGCGCCGGTTGTGCCGCCGCATCAGCAGCTCGAAGAGTTGGGTCTCGCCGTCGCGGATCCGGTGCACGAGATCCAGGTCGGGGTCGCTGCCAGGCAGGGTGGGTGGCTGTTGCATCGCGCACACGATCAGAGTTCGCAGAGCCGACGAGGTCCCCAGATTCCCGGCGCGAGGGTCGCGCTGGTTCCGGCCTCGGGTGTTTCCGCGAGCCGGCGCGCCACCGTTGGCGCGATCCGCGGCTTCCAACGAAACGCCGCAGCGGCGGCGAGGGGACCTTCACCGTCGACGTGTCGCCGCGTTGCGGCGTTGGGCGGGTCAGCGGACTGCGACGCCCGATGGATTGAGCCGATCGGTCGTCGGGAGCACCTGCAGTGCCTGCACGACGATCGGAATGCCGCGCAGCTGGGGGATCGCCGGAATCGCGTAGGTCTGCGTCGTGCCAGCGCCGCCATGCAGCCACACGTCGAAGGGTGCGACCCAACACATGCCAAAGGCCGTCGGTATCTCTCCCCACGCGAGGCCGACGAGGAAGACACTGAACGAGCCGGGGGCCGTGTTCAGCGTGACGCCGACGAACGTGCCCGGCTCGGCGGGACCACCGATCGAGAGCGGCGCCGCCGGCCCGACGGCGACGATGGGACCGCGACCGACCCACTGTGGCCCGACCGCGCCCGGCAGCGCCTGTTCGTGCGTGACCCCGAACTGATCGAGCACGCCGGTCTGGCCGCCGAACGTCGACGGCCGCGCCGCGCCGGCTGCGACCGGCACGAGCCACGCCGGGTTGTTCTCGACCGTGCCGCCGTTCCCGTCGCTGAACTGGCAGCGCACGATCGTCGTGTTCCGCGTCGTCGCGTCCAACGCGGTGCCGCCGAGGCCGCTCTGCGCAAACTGGCCGGCGCAGTTCGGCGGGCTGCCGAAGCAGCATGCATAGGCGAGGTGGATCGCGCTGGCCGCCCGCAGGGAACAGTCTTCCAGATGCAGCGTGTCGGCGACGACCTTCAGGCAGCTCGTGCCATGGGTGCCTTGGACATCCATGCACCCGAAGTTGGAGTGCATGTCGGCGGCCACGAATCGGCAGTCGCGCAGCCACACGGTCGTCGCGCTCAGGTCGGCGATCACGCCGCCGCCGTAGCGCGTCCACCCGCTGCCATCGCTGCGCAGGAACTCCACCTGGTCGAACCGGATCTCGCCCTGCAGTGCCCCCACGGTGCGGATCCCGCCCGGGGCGCTGGACATCTCGTAGCCTGCTATCTGCAGACGACGGAACGTCAGCGGCAGGCCGGGGGTCAACGCCTGTATGCGCAGCTCCTGGGCGAGGCCGCCGGCGCCGTAGAGTGAGATCGTGTGGACCGCTCCGGTCACCGACTCGATCGTCACGCTCTTCGTGATGATGGCCGTGCTGGGCATGAGCAACGAAGCGCCGATGAGGATGCGATCCCCGGGCTGCGCCGCGTTCAACGCCGCCTGCAGCGTCTGGTAGGCGGTTGGATTGCCCGGTTGTACGAGCAGATCGGCCGCCGGCAGCGACGAGGTCGCGAGCAGCATCGCCAACGCAGCGCACTCGGAGGACAGGCCGAACGAGGTCGCGTTCATGTTGATCTTCTCAGGCGAACGGGACGAACATGCAGTCTCCTCCGTCGCTCGCTTGCGTCAATCCCTTCGCCGCTCAGCGCGCGTCGACCTGGTAACGCAGCCAGCGGCACTCGATCGGGCCGTTGCGCACGGGGTGCCTGCCGCTCGCGCGCAGGCCGAGGAAGCGCGTGAGCTCCGGGTTGCCGCACAGCACGTAGGCCGACGCTCCGGCACAGCGCTCGTGCAGGAACTGGCCCAACGCGCGCCACGTGTCCTCGAGCTCGGAGGGATCGGCGCCGAGGCGATCGCCCCAGGGTGGGTTCACGACGACGAGCCCCGGCGGCCACGGTGGTGAGTAGTCGCGTGCGTCACCGTGCGTGAGCTGGATGTGGCCTTCGAGCCCGGCCGCGGCGACCGACTGCCGCGCGATCGCGAGCGCGCCGGGATGCCGGTCGTTGCCCATCAGCTTCGGCAACCTGCCGGCACCTGCTTCGGCGCGCGCCTCGGCTTCGTCGTAGAGCACGCGCCACGCGTCGAGGTCCGCGTCGCGCCAGTGCTCGAACGCGAAGCTGCGGCCGAGGCCCGGTGCTCTGTCGGTCGCGAGCCACGCGGCTTCGACGAGGAACGTGCCCGAGCCGCACATCGGATCGCAGACGGGCGACTGGCGGTCCCAGTCGGTGAGCAGCAGGAGGCCCGCGGCGGCCGCTTCGTTGAGCGGGCTCCTGTGCGCGATCTGGCGGTAGCCGCGCTTGTGCAGCGGCTCGCCGCCGAGCTCGCGGTAGAGGATCGCCTCCTGGCCCTGGAGCACGAGCTTGACCGGCAGGTCGGGGCGGTCGCGCGCGACGTCGGGGCGTTTGCCGGTCGCCTCGCGGAACTGGTCGCAGATCGCGTCCTTGACGACGAGCACCGGGTAGCGAGTGTCGTTCGCGAAGCTGTCGCGAACGGAGCCGTCGATCGCGAGCGTCTGCAGGTGCGTGATGCTCTGCGACCAGTCGACGGTGCCCGTCAGCGCGTAGAGCTCGTCGCGGTCGCGCGCGCTGCCGCGCGCGAGCTCCTCCTGCACGCGGATCGCCGAGCGCAGCCACAGGCAGGCCTTGTAGCCGAGCGGCTTGTCGCCCGTGAACGTGCAGGCGCCGCGCTTGGTCGTGACTTGCGCGACGCCGAGGCCGCGCAGCTCGCCGGCGAGCACTTCTTCGAGCCCTAGCGTGCAGGCCACGTAGTAGGTCGGCACGTCAGGAGTCCTGCGGGGCCGCTCTGCCCGCCGCGGCCGCGAAGTCGTCGGCGAAGCACTTCACGGCGCTCAGCACGGGGGCCGCGGCCATCTCGATCAGCGAGCAGAAGCCCTTCTTCTTCGTGAAGTCGGCGAGCTTCACGAGCTTGTCGCCGAAGGCGGGCTCCTTCTTCTGCTGCACGGCCTTCAGGATGTGCACGAACTGGTTCGTCTCCATGCGGCACGGCGGGCACTGACCGCACTGTTCCTTCATGAAGAACTCGGCGATCTCGATCGTGAGTGCGACGACGTCGGTCGTCTCGTCGACGATGCGCACGCCGCCGCAGCCGGGCGACGTGCCGAGCCGGCGCAGCGTCTCGTAGGCGATCGGCACGTCGAGGTGCGCGGCCGGCAGGAACGCGCACGACATCGCCGGCAGCACCGCGCGCACGCGGTGGCCGTCGCGCAAGCCGCCGCCGCAGCTCTCGATCAGCTCGCGGTAGGTGGCACCGAACGGCAGCTCGTAGACGCCGGGCCGCTTGACCTCGCTGCCGAGCGTGAACAGCAGCGTGCCCTTGCTCTCGGCCGTGCCGATGTCGGCGAACGCCGAAGCGCCGTGGCGCGAGATCCACGCGACGTGCGCGAGCGTCTCGGTGTTGTTGACCGTCGTCGGCTTGCCGAACAGGCCGCTTTCGCCGGGGAACGGCGGCTTCTTGCGCGGCTTCGCGGGCTTGCCCTCGATCGCGTTCAGCACCGCAGTCTCCTCGCCGGCGACGTAGGTCGGTGGGCCGCTGTGGATCTCGATCGGGAACAGCAGGAGGCCGTCGGCGCGCAGCTCCTGCAGTGCTTGTTCGGCGCTGGCCCTCGGGCCGTGCATGTCCTCGATCAGGTAGAGCCATCCCTTGCGCGCGCCGGTCGCGAGGCCCGCGAGCAACAGGCCCTCGAGCACCGCGTGTGGATGCTGTTGCACGAGATGGCGGTCCTTGTTGCTGCCGGGCTCGTGCTCGCCACCGTTGCCGACGACGTACTTCTCGGTCGCCTGCGAGCTCGCCGCGAGCTCCCACTTGCGCGCGGTCGGGAACGCCGCCCCGCCGCGGCCGCGCAACTGCGAGGCCGCGACGTCCGCCATCAACCGCTCCGGCGTGCCCTCGCGCACGAGACGCTGCAGTCCTTCGTACCCGCCCCGATCGCGGTACTCGTGAAGGCCTTCGGGCTCGGACTTCGCGCGGGCTGGCAGCAGCAGGGGTGAGTGCACCGCGCGGATGGTAGGCAATCGCCGCCTGCGTGCTATCGGCCACGGAGAATCTGCCACACAGTGGCCTGCGCGCAATCGGCCCCTATCATGCCGCCCCTCGCTGCGGCCGCGTCCGCGACGGTATCCTGAGGACTCTCATGCAACTGATCCCGCTCTGTCATCTAGCCGCCGCCATCTTCGCGTTCGGCACAGTGTTCCCGACCTCGATGGCGCTGCCCGACGAGGGCATGTGGCCGTTCGACGGCCTGCCGCTGCAGGTGCTCAAGGACAAGTACAACTTCGAGCCGACGAAGGAATGGCTCGATCACGTGCGGCTCGGTTCGGTGCGCTTCGACACCGGCGGCTCGGGCTCGTTCGTGTCCGCCGACGGCCTCGTGATGACGAACCACCACGTCGCGTTGAGCACGATCCAGCTGGTCTCGACACAGGAGAAGGACTGGGTCAAGGACGGCTTCAGCGCCCGTCTCTATGGCAGCGAGTTGAAGAGCAAGGGCCTCACGCTGCGGCAGCTCGTCGAGATCCGCGACGTGACGAAGGAAGTGCTCGGCTGGAAGAGCGAGGACAAGACGCCGGAAGGCAACGAGTGGCGCGAGAAGCTGGAGGAGATGTGCAGCAAGCTCTCGGACGGCGAGAAGCACCTCAAGGCCGACCCCGTGCCGCTCTACGACGGCAACCAGTTCCGCATCCACGTCTATCACGTCTACGACGACGTGCGCGTCGTGTTCGCGCCCGAGAAGCAGGTCGCGTTCTTCGGCGGTGAGCCCGACAACTTCACCTACCCGCGCTACGACCTCGACTGCGCGTTCTTCCGCGTCTACGAGAACGACAAGCCCGTCGACTCCTCGAAGTGGTACTTCAAGTGGAACGCCGAGGGCGCGAAGACCGACGAACTCGTGTTCGTCTCGGGCCACCCGGGTGGCACCGACCGGCTGCTCACGCACGCCGAGATGGAGCTGCACCGCGACCTCGTGGCACCCGCGATCGTGCGCCTGCTGCGCGCTCGCTGCGCGGACTTCAAGAAGCGCATGGAGGCCGACCCGAAGGCCGCCTTCGAGCTGCGCGACGAGTACTTCAGCGCCTCGAACAGCCTGAAGGCCTACGAAGGTCACCTGAACGGCCTGCTCGACACCGAGATGATGGCGAAGATGAAGGCGCGCGACGAGGACCTGATCTCCAAGTCGGGCAAGCCGGAGGTCAAGGAGGCCTTCGAGTCCATCGCGACCGAGATGGCGCAGCTGCAGCAGAAGTTCGCGGGCCCGCGCGTGAACCTGCCGAGGCTGATGCCCGCGCTGCAGCAGGCACAGGAGCAGACCTGCGCCGCAGCCAAGGCGACGATCAACCAGGCGCGCTTCGACGTCTACGGGACCGCGATGTACCCGGACGCCACGTTCACGCTGCGTCTCGCGTACGGCACCGTGAAGGGCTACGAAGCCGGCACGACGATGGTGCCGCCGAAGACGACGTTCAACGGCCTCTACGAGCGCAACACCGCGTTCGACAACCAGCACCCGTTCGACCTGCCGCAGCGCTGGATCGACGCCAAGGGCAAGCTCAACCTCGACACGCCGTGCAACTTCGTCTGCACGGCCGACATCATCGGCGGCAACTCGGGCAGCCCGGTCCTGAACCGCAGCGCCGAGGTCGTCGGTCTCGTGTTCGACGGCAACATCGAGTCGCTGCCCGGCAACTACTGGTTCGACGAACGCGTGAACCGCTGCGTCAGCGTGCACACGGGCGGCATGCTCGAGGCGATCGCGAAGGTCTACGAGGAGAGCGACCTCGTGCGCGAGCTGCGCGAAGGCAAGAGCGGCGCGGCCGGCACTCCGCCAGGGAAGTGATGCGGCGCGCGCGCTGATGCGGGGGATTGGCGCCGGCGGGACGAGGGATCCGATCCCGTCCCGCCGAGCGAAGATGACGCCCACCGTGAAGCTGCTCGCAGGTCTGGCCGCCTCGATCTCAGGGCCGGTGCCGTGCGCGGACGTTCGCTGAAGGGCGGCAATCAGGCCCCGCATCCTCGGTGATCAACTCACGGGGGCCACGATCATCGTTGCCTGCATCGCGGCTACGAGCTTCTCGCCTTCGTGGCTCTCGGCCCTGACCTCGGCCGCGCAGACGGTCAGCGTCCTGCCCGGCTTGAGCACCCACGCCTGTGCGAGGAAGCGCTGGCCTTTGGCGGGAGCGAGCAGGTTGACCTTGAACTCCACGGACAGCACTTCGAAGCCGGGCTTCATGAGCGTCAGCGCGGCATAACCACAGGCACTGTCGGCAACGGCTGCGATCGCGGCGGCATGCAGGTAGCCGTGCTGCTGCGTCAGATCACTGCGGAACGGAAGCGCGATCTCGACCTCCCCCGCGCGCACGGCGACCAGTTCGGCGCCGAGCAGGCGCATCATTGCCTGCTGCGCGAAGCTGCCGCGAACACGCGCCTCGAAGCCGGGGTCGGGTGCGTCGAAACCGCGTGAACCCATGGTGGACGTCCGCATGGCTCGTCTTGGCGGAACAACCGGACATCAGCCCTTCCGCGTTCACCGCAGCGTAGCGTGCATCGCCTCTCGCGCGAGTGTTGGGCGGCTCGCTGGCTCAGGCGTCAGCTCAGCTCGGTGCGACACCAGCGCGGCGGAACGCGGTGCGTCCTGCGAAGAACGCGACGAGCGAGCACGCGAAGATCTGCAAGCAGACACCGATCACGAGCGCAGGAGTCGGCCGGTACGGGTCGCACGTCGTGACGAGCAGCAGTGTCGTCAGGTAGTAGGCGAGGGCGAGCGAGAGACATCCGGCAAGGAAGGCGAACCCGCATCGGCGCACGAACAGTAGGCTCATGTCTTGGCTCCAGTCTGCCCACCAACCTACCATGGATCCAGCTGCGGCCGTCGGCGCGCTGCGATCGGAGGTTGGGCCGGCGACCTTCACGCCACACGATGAAGCGACCGGACGGCATCGATGCCGTCCATGGACCCTCGGCGCGCCTCTACCTTCCTTCGTCCATCGAAGGGGGATCGACGAGTGGGGCTCCATTGGCGGCGAAACAGAGTTCGTCCATGGGGCCATGGGCATCGAACCACGCGACGTCATCGGCTTGCACGAGGTAGACGTGGCCGCCCCATCGTCTGAGGGTCAACTGCGTCGTGAGCGTCACCTCGGCGGGCCGGCGCGGGTCCGCTTCGATGAAGACCCGATCGCCCTCGATTCGCCAGCGCCCTGGAATGGCGGTCGTGCGCAGGAAGCCAACCGCCCGACAAGCCCACCACGTACATGTCCCATCCGGCATGAGGTCCAACTCGGCCCAGACGTCGGGCCCGTTCTGCTTCCGATAGTGCCCAGCAGCCTCACCGACGGAGTACGCGGCGGGCGCTGCAGCGCAGCCGGCAAGCACGAGGATCACGCTGCTGATCAGATGACGCATGGTCGGGCAATTGCCTCTGCACCTGGCCGCGGGCCGCACGCGCGTCACTTCGCCTTGCACAGGCGGTACTGCCACCAGACGACCTGGTCGCGCTCTTGTCGTTTGCCCGTGGCGTGGTACGCCTGCATCGCCACGTCGGCGCCGCGTACGTGCCGTGCGCCAAACGCGCTGGGCACGTGATCCAACGGAAACGACGGGCAGTACTCGAGGCGGCACTCCGTGATGGCTTCGCCGCCGGGGGCGTTGCGCAGATCGTCGAGGCTGCCGCTCCCGAGCCAGATTTCCTCCGGCCACCTGACCGGCGATGCGTCGGCAAGCGCACAACTCGCGAGCGCGAAGACCACGCCGAGGTCCAGTGCGCGAGGACGCCTCGAGAGCGTCATCGACGTGGTCGGCGCGGGACCCAACACATGGCCTCGAGTGCGTTCGCCCAACGGGCTCACTGGATCGTGGTCTCGATCGCTGGGCCGAAGGACAGGATGCCGCCGTTCGACACGCCGAGTGATTGCAAGCGCAGCACGAAGCCGAGCGGCGCCATCGGCGGAATCGACAGCGTGGTCCCGCCCATGCCCTGGTTGCATCCGGTCGGCACGAATGGCGGCGTCGTGGTCACGCCGAAGTCGAGCACGATCGGACTGTCGAGCAGCAGCACGTTGCCGAAGCCCGGAATCGAGAAGCACGGGCCCGGCAGGCCGGCCGCGATGATGTAGAGCGAGACCGGATTCGAGTAGTGCATCAGGTTGCGCGTCTGGCCCGGCGCGATCGTGCCGCCGGGGAACGGCTGGCAGGTCACGGGCCCGCAGACCTGGCCGTAGATCACGGTGAGGGGGCCTCCGTTCATCGTGAGGCCGATCTCGTTGACCTGGATCTGGGCGGAGACGCTTCCGGCGGCCATTGCGCCGGCGAGCAGACAGGGGAGCAGGCATCGCATCGCGGGACTCCTGTGAAGAGAGTGTGGTGGGGAGCGCGGCATTCTATCGCGCTGCCGGCGACGTCCGCGTCCTGCCGACCGGCCGTTTTCCCTGCCGAGGCCCGGGCGTCGCCTCGAGACCCGCGACAACCTGCCCGCAAGCTCGTCCACTGGCGCGCCGTCCCTGCGATGATCTCCCGCATGCGCCGCCTCACGCTGCTGTTCCTGTCCGTGGTGTTCGCGCTGCTGCTGCCGGCCCAGCAAGCCGAGCCGCAGCCAGAACCAGACGCGTCGCCGCCGTTGCGCCAGTTCACGGTGCCGCTGCACGACGGCCAGCTGAAGGTCGACGAGCTGGTCCAGGCGCTGTTCGCCGAGTACGAGCTCGACGGCGATGCTCTGCGTGTGCCCGAGGTCCGGATCGACCTGCGCGGGGCGCAGGGCTACCTGCTGCTGTTCGCGAGCCGCAAGCTGCTGCTCGACACGGTGCGCTTCCGGCGCGACTTCGCTCAGAGCCAGCTGCTCGTTGCGATCGATCGCGAACGCGCGCGCGAGGTGCGGCGCCAGCTGCGTGCGCGGCTCGCGAAGTTCGCGGGCAGGCTCGCGGGTGAGGAGGTCGCCGAGCGCAACTACGAGCTCGTGCTGCCGGACGAGGTCGACGAAGCGCGGCCGCTGTGTGTGCTCGTGCACGGCGTCGAGAACGACGCGGGCATGTGGGCGGACCTGCGCAGCTTCCTCGAAGCCGAGCCGCGGCGGGCGCAGGTCGCGACGTTCAGCTACCCGAACGACGAGTCGATCGAGCGCGTCGCTGCCGAGCTCGCCGCGAAGCTGCGTGGGCTCGGCGCGCAGCCGATCGCGCTGATCGGCCACAGCATGGGCGGCCTCGTCGCACGCGCCGTCGTCGAGGATCCGGCCCTCGATCCCGGCAACGTGCGCACGCTGATCCTGACCGGCGTGCCGAACGCGGGCTCGAACCTGGCCGGGTTGCGCTTCGCGCTCGAGGTCGCGGACGTGGTGCGCGACGCGGGTGCGGAGCGGTTCGCGCGCGAGCTGCTCGCGATCGTCGCCGACCACTGGCGCGACGGGCTCGGCGAGGCGGGCGGCGACCTGTTCCCGGGCTCGGTCTGCCTCGGCAAGATGGCGCGGCGGGGCCGCAATCCGCGCGTCGCGTACCATCTCGTGCTCGGCACGCGTTCGGTACTGAGCGAGAAGCAGCTCGCCGGGGTGCAGGAGGTCGTGAAGGCCTCGCTCGCGGAATCGGGGTTCACGAAGGTCGTGCGGCCGCGGCTCGAGCGCTGGCTCGACGACCTCGACGAGCTCGTGGACGGCAAGGGCGACGGCGCCGTCAGCGTGGCGCGCGGCCGGCTGGAAGGTGTGGAGCCGGTGCTCGTGCCGCTCGACCATCTGGGCCTCGTGCGGCGCCGTGGCCTGCTCGGTCGCATCGAGAAGGGCGAGGATCACCCGGTGTTCGTCCGCATCGCGAAGTGGGTCGAGGCGCCCGGCAAGGGCCTCGTGCGGTAGCCGGAAGGAGGTGGGCGGCGCGGAGATTCGCGTGAAATTCCGCGTCTGCCGTTGGCCGGCGTGACACGAGGTGACGCCTTGGTGGCTGGCCGACCAGCCGACTCGCGCGAATGAACCAGACCCCCTACGAGATGAGGCTGCGTTCGATCAGGAACGTGGCCAAGACCCTCCACGATTTCGACACGCTCGAGCGCGTCGAACGGATGATCGAGCTGGTGAAGGAGGCGCAGTACGGACCGCTGCAGGTCCAGTTCACCTACCTGCACCCGATCTACCGAACGCGGATCGGCGTGCCGCCCGTGAGCCGCGAGGCCGACCAGCCGACCGGGCCCGACCCCGACGCTGGGGACTGACCGCGGTCTCAGCGGCGCTGGCGCGAGGCTCAGTTCCCTCGCCGACCCGGCAGCTCGCGGCAAGGCCGCTCGCAGCCGGCTCGCAAGGGGACTTCGCGCAGCGGACCGCGAGCCGAGCAAGCTCGGCTCTTGGTCCGCTGGTGCTCAGTTCCCTCGCCGACCCGGCAGCTCGCGGCAAGGCCGCTCGCAGCCGGCTCGCAAGGGGACTTCGCGCAGCGGACCGCGGGCCGAGCAAGCTCGGCCCTTGGTCCGCTGGTGCTCAGTTCTCGGCGGTCCAGACGTTGTTCTTGCGCTCGACGTCCGGCAGCATCTGGTCGGGGTCGATGCGGACCTCGGTGACCTTGCCCTTGCCTTCGAGCGAGAGCACGACTTTGTCGGACTTGTGCCAGACCTCGACCGGGAAGCGCCGTTCCTCGGTCGTGCCGTCCTCGAACGTCGCCTTGAAGGTCAGCGGCATGACCTGGCGCGCGTTGTTGAGGAACGTGATGCGTGCTCCCCGCCGCGTGGTCGGCTGCTGCACGCTCTCGATCGCCTGATCGAGCATCGCGTCCTCGAGGAACCAGCCGCGCCAGAACCACGCGAGGTCCATGCCCGCGACGTCTTCCATCGTGCGGAAGAAGTCCGCCGGCTGCGGCGACTTGAAGGCCCAGCGCCGGATGTAGGTGCGGAACGCGTCGTCGAAGCGTTCGTGGCCGAGCACGTACTCGCGCAGGATCAGGAGACCGACGCCGGTCTTCTCGTACTGCGTGAGGCCGAGCTGCAGGCCGTTGAGGCGGTCGGCGTTCGTGACGATCGGCACGCCGGGCGCACGCAGCGCTGCGGCGAACGTGGAGGCACGCGGCGGCTTCGCCTTCGGGAACCAGTCCTGCGTCGAGTACTTGTTGATGAAGGTGTTGAAGCCTTCGTCCATCCACGCGTGGCGCCGTTCGTCGGTGTTGACGAGCATCGGGAACCAGTTGTGGCCGATCTCGTGCGTCGTGACGCCGTAGAGCTCCTGCGCGTTCGTCTTGTTGCGGCCGCTGCAGAAGATGATCATCGGGTACTCCATGCCGCCTTCGACGCCGCCGACGTTCGTCGCGACCGGGTACGGATAGGGGAACCAGCGCTTGTTGTAGCCCTCGATCGCCGTGCGCAGCATCTGCGTCGACTTGCCCCAGATCGGCAGCGAGTCCTCGGCGTAGGCCGACTGCACGAGCGTGTCGCCCGTCGAGGCCGCGTCGAGCATGAAGGCTTCCGACGAGGCGAAGGCGACCGTGCGCACCTTCTCGGCGCGGAAGCGCCAGGTCAGCTGCCCTTCGCCGGCGGGGCGGCTCGCTGGATCGCCTACCTCGTCCTTGTCGCGGATCATCACGGTGTCCTTGCTCGTGCGCGCGGCAGCGAGGCGCTCCTGCTGCGTTGCCGTGAGGACCTCGGTCGGGTTCTGCAGCACGCCGCTCGCGACGACGAGGTGGTCGCGCGGCACGGTGATCGCGAGGTCGACGTTGCCGAAGTTCGTGTAGAACTCGCCGCCGCCGAGGTAGGGCAGCGTGTTCCAGCCGTGCACGTCGTCGTAGACCGCGACGGCCGGGAACCACTGCGCGAGCTCCCAGATCGTGCCCTTCTCGACCTCGAGCGTGCCGTAGCGGCGGAAGATCCGGCGCGGGATGTCGAACGACCACGCCACTTCGAACTCGAGCTTGCCACCCGCGGCCAGCGGTTGCGGCAGGTCGACGCGCATCAGCGTGTCGTAGACCTTGAACGGCAGCGGCGCGCCGGCCGCGGCGACGCGCGAGACGAGCATGCCTTCGTTGTGGTCCGAGGGTCCGCCGACGGACGCGCCGCCGTCGACCAGGGTGCCGATGCTGTCCTTGCGCAGGATGTTCTGCTCGAGGTGCACCCAGAGGTAGTCGAGCGCGTCGGGCGAGTTGTTGTGGTAGGTGACGAGCTCGCGGGCAGTCAGGCGGCGGTTGATCGGATCGAGCTCGGCCTCGATGCGGTAGTCGACCTGCTGCTGCCAGTAGTCCGGGCCCGGCGCGCCCGAAGCCGTTCGTAGCCGGTTTGGCGCCGGCAGGTCGAGCGGGCCGAAGATCGTGACGTCGGGGCGCGGCTTCGGAGCGCGCGCGTACTCGTCGCGATTCTGGGCGACGAGGCCGGTCGGAAGCAGGCACGCGAGCAGAAGCGTCCGGCGGAACGGAGCAGAGGGGGAGCGCAGCATCCGCGCAGGATGACTCCGCGCGGGCAGCGCCGCAAGCGAGCGCGCGCGTCCGGGGGCCGGCGAGCGCGGGGCGCGCGAGCGGGCGTCGGGCAGCTGCGAGTCGTGCACGAATTCTTGCCGCGGCGGAACGCAGTACGCATAGTTCTGATGCCGACCGAGGATGGGAACCCAGTCCTGTGGCTGCGGTGCGGTTACCCTGGACTCCTTGTTTCGCGGTCGGTGTCTTACCTCCGACTTTTCCCACACAGAAAGGCAATCGATGCGCACTCTTGGTTTCGCGGCGTTGTATGTCACCGCCCTCGTTCCGTTCGCTTCGTTCGCTAGCGCGCAGGCTCCGGCGACGCTCACCGAAGATGGCGTGATCTCCGGCACGATGGACATCGAGTTCGAGACGCGCACGAAGCTCGACACCTCGGGCGACCTCAAGAAGGGCTCGCCGGCGCTCGGCGCGAAGGACACCTACAAGCTGAACATCCAGGTCGCGAAGACGACCGAGTTCAGCGGCACGATCGTGCGCATGCCGAAGCTCTACAGCAGCATCCTCGGCCGCACGAAGCAGGATGCCTCGCTCTACTACTCGGTCGATCTCGCCGTGATGAGGCCCGACGATCCGAAGCAGAAGAAGGTCGTCGGCAAGTGGGTCGGCACCGTGCCCGGCGACCCCGAGACCGGCGCCTACGACCTGCTCGGCGGCAAGGCCAAGGACAGTGCCCTGCGCGTCAAGGTCGACGCGGCCGGCAAGGCGCAGGCCTTCGAGGACGCCTTCGGCGGCAAGATGATCGGCAAGGCCGAGAAGAAGGAAGGTCTCACGAGCGCGCTCTACAAGCGCGTCGTCGGGAACCGGACCGTCGAGGTCAAGGTGCTGCGCAGCGACCCGATGCGCTTCGAGAACGTGGCGCTCGCGATGGGTCCCGCAGCGAGCTACCCGAAGGCCGTCGTCGTGGGCCGCCTCGACTACGACTACGAGACCGGCAACTACTTCACGGACGGCATCACGTTCCGCTACTCGCTCGACGGCAAGGACTACGAGGACGTGGTCACGGGGTCGATCAAGTGGGTCAAGGAGAAGGACTACTCGACGAGCGGCAAGAGCTACTACGAGTTCAACCTGCGCTTCAACGAAGCCAAGAACAAGAGCACGACGAACGAGGCCGCCGCGTTCGAGAAGATGAGCGACGAAGACGCGTTCTTCGCGGTCGACAACAGCATCCCGGCGCTCACGGGCCGCATCTCGTACGTCGACGTCATGACGGGCGAGGACTCGCCGCCGTCGTCGAGCAAGGTCACCTACGCGCTGAACGCGAACAAGCTGACCAAGCAGCAGATCATGAACTTCTTCAAGCTCTGGATGATCTGCGTCGGCCCGACCAACGACGAGTGATCGCCGTCTGCCCGGCCTGACCATGTGACCCGCCTGCCCGGCGCCAGTCCGACCTGCGACTGCGCCGGGCGTTCACGTAACCCCTCTCCGTGCGAATGCCATGACCCGCTCGTTCTATCGTCGTCTCGCGCGCCTCTGTGGTGATTCCCGGTTCGTCCACGGCCGTCGCGAGTTCCTGTCCAGTGGTGTTGCCGCCGGCGCGTACCTGCTGTCGGCCGGCGGGCTGCCGTCCTTCCGGCCGGGCGGCAAACGCGTCGTCGTCGTGGGTGCCGGCTTCTCGGGCCTCGCGTGCGCCTACGAGCTGCAAGCCGCCGGCTACGACGTCACGGTCATCGAGGCCACGAACCGCGTCGGAGGCCGAGTGCGCACTTCGACCGAGTTCGTCGAGGGACGCGTCGTCGAGATCGGCGCCGAGTTGATCGGCTCCAACCACCCGACCTGGATGGCATACAAGGACACGTTCGGGCTCACGATGCTCGATCTGTCCGAGAACGAGGAGTGGGAGCAGCCCGTCGTGCTCGACGGCAAGCGGCTCTCGAAGGAAGAAGCCAAGGCCTTGCTGGCCGAGATGGACGAGGTGTTCGCGAAGAACATCGACCCCGCGGCCGAGAAGGTCGTGCCCGACGAACCCTGGAAGACCCCGGACGCGAAGGCGCTCGACATGCGCACGACGAAGGAGTGGATCGAGAAGCTCGAGTGCTCCGCTCTCTGCAAGAAGGCGCTCGCGGTCGAGTTCATGTCGAACAACGGCCAGGACATCCAGAAGCAGAGCTTCCTCGGCAACCTGACGCAGGTGAAGGGGCACGGCAACGCGATGAGCTACCGCGACGAGAGCGAGATCTACCGCTGCTCGGGCGGCAACCAGCAGCTGGCCAAGAAGCTCGCCGAGAAGATCAAGAGCCTCCAGCTCGAGCTGCCCGTGCGGACGATCGAGTGGGGCGACAAGAAGATCGTCGTGACGTGCAGCGACAACCGCACGCTCGAGTGCGACGACGTCGTGGTCGCGGTGCCGCCGTCGGTCTGGTCGAAGATCGAGTTCAAGCCGGGCCTGCCGCAGAGCCTGACTCCGCAGATGGGCGTCAACACGAAGTGGTTCGCGCACATGAAGTCGCGCTTCTGGCAGAAGCTGAACCAGGAGCAGTACGCGCTCAACGACGGCGTGTTCAACATGAGCTGGGAGGGCACCGACGCGCAGCCCGGCGACGAGAACGTGGTCTTCGTCTGCTTCGGCGGCGGTCCCACGGCCGAGCGCGGCCGCAGTCTGCGCGGCGAAGCGCAGACGAAAGCCTTCCTCGCCGAGCTCGAGATGCTGTATCCGGGCTTCAAGGACAACCTCGCCGGCAAGACCTTCTTCATGGACTGGCCGAACGAGCCGTGGACGAAGGCGAGCTACTCGTTCCCGGCGCCGGGGCAGATCACGTCGCAGGGCCAGATGCTCTACGACGGCCTGCAGAACCGCCTGCACTTCGCTGGTGAGCACACGTGCTACCGCTTCGTCGGCTACATGGAAGGTGCGCTCTACTCGGGCGCCCAACTGGCGAAGCGCCTCGCGAAGCGCGACGGCATCGTCAAGTAGCCGCGCGCAGTGGACCGGGCAGCGAACGACGCGAGACGGAGGCGCCGCGGTGCGCTGTCGCTGTCCGGCCTCGCGATGCTCGCGTTCGCAGTGGCCTTGACCTTGTGGATGCGCCGCGAGCCCGCGGTCCCGGCGCCCGCGACCTACGTCGGCCGCGCGGCCTGTGCCGGCTGCCACGACGCCGAGCTCGCGGCGTTCGCGGGCTCGCACCACGACCTCGCGATGCAGGAGCCGGCGCCCGGCACGGTGCTCGGCGACTTCGGCGGCGCGTCGTTCACGCACTTCGACGTGACCTCGAAGTTCTCGAAGCAGGGGGACCGGTTCTTCGTGCGCACCGACGGTCCCGGCGGCCAGCTGCGCGACTACCCGGTCGAGTACGCGTTCGGTGTGGCGCCGCTGCAGCAGTACCTGCTCGACACCGGCAACGGCCGCCTGCAGGCGCTCGGCATCGCGTGGGACAGCCGGACGAAGGAACAGGGTGGCCAGCGCTGGTTCCATCTGCATCCCGGCGAACGGTTGCCGGCCGGCGACGAGCTGCACTGGACCGGCATCCAGCAGAACTGGAACTTCATGTGCGCCGAGTGCCACTCGACGAACCTGCGCCGCCACTACGACGCCGCGAAGGACCGTTACCACACGACGTGGTCCGAGCTCGACGTGTCGTGCGAAGCGTGCCATGGCCCGGCCTCGCAGCACGTCGAGTGGGCGAAGGGCGAGGCCGGGTTCGCGTCGCTCGGCGGCCAACCGGGCAAGGGTCTGGTCGTCGCGTTCGACGAGCGCCGCGGCGTCGTCTGGACCCGCGACGAGAAGACCGGCGTGCCAGCTCGTTCGCGCCCGCTCACGACGCAGAAGGAGCTCGACACCTGTGCGCGCTGCCACAGCCGCCGCACCGTGTTCAGCGAGGACTTCGTGCCCGGCAAGCCGCTGCTCGACACCCACTGGCCCGAGTTGCTGACCGCGCCGCTCTACCACGCCGACGGCCAGATGCGCGAGGAGGTCTACGACTACCAGTCGTTCCTGCAGAGCCGCATGGCCCAGAAGGGAGTCACCTGCAGCGACTGCCACGAGCCGCACAGCGGCAAGGTGCGGTTGCCCGGCAACGCGCTGTGCCTGCAGTGCCACGAGGCGCGCTTCGACTCGAAGCAGCACCACTTCCACGCCGAGGGCACGGCCGGCGCGTCGTGCGTCGCGTGCCACGCGCCGACCGTCACCTACATGGGCGTCGACGCGCGCCACGACCACAGCTTCAAGGTGCCGCGGCCGGACCTCGCCGCTCGCTTCGGCGTGCCCGACGCGTGCACGGGATGCCACCGGGAGCAGCAGCCGGCGTGGGCCGAAGCGAAGCTGCAGCAGTGGTACGGCCGGCTGCGCACCGACCGGTCGACGTGGACCGAGGCGTTCGCCGCGGCGCGCGCGCGCCGCCTCGACGCGCGCTCGCTGCTGCTCGGCGTCGTGAACGACGCCGGACAACCGGACATCGTGCGCGCGACGGCGCTGCACGAGCTGCCGCGGCCGCTCGACGCCCTCTCCTTGCCGGCCGTGCTCGAAGCCAGCAAGCACGAGAATCCGCTGCTGCGCTGGACAGCGGCCGACGTGCTCGCCGACTCGGGGTCCGAACTCCGCCCGGCGCTGCGGGGCCTGCTGCGCGATCCCGTTCGCGCCGTGCGCATGGCGGCCGCGCGCGGCCTCGTCGCCGCCGACCCGTCGGGCTGGGCCGAGGCCGATGGTGCGGCCGTGCGGGACGGCGTCGACGAGTACGTAGAGGCCCAGCGCGTGAACGCCGACCGGCCCGAAGCACGGCACAATCTCGGCAACCTCGAACTGGAGCGCGGCAACGTGCTCGCGGCCGAGACCGAGTTTCGCGCGGCCGTGCGGCTGAACCCGCAGTTCTTTCCGGCCTGGGTGAACCTCGCCGACATGCAGCGAGTGCGCGGCCGCGACGACGACTGCGAGCGCACGCTGCGCGAAGGTCTCGCGATCGGGCCTCACAACGGCGACCTGCTGCACGCGCTCGGCCTGTGCCTCGTGCGCCAGAAGCGGATCGACGAAGCCCTCGCGGCGCTCGGCAGCGCGGTGACCGCGGCACCGGACCGGCCGCGGTATGCCTACGTGCACGCGATCGCGCTGCAGTCCACGGATCGCCTCGCCGACGCGATCACCGCGGTCGAGGTCGCGACGGCGCGGTTCCCCGACGAGCGCGACCTGCAGGAGCTGCTCGTCGAGTACCTCGCGCAGAGCGGCGACGTCGCGCGTGCGCAGGCGAAGGCGCTCGCGTTCCGACAGAAGTGGCCCGGAGACCAGGCCGTGCAGCGCTGGCAGCAGGGGCTGCTCAAGTAGCCTCCTCGCAGCTAACGCACGAGCTCCAGCGGTGCGGATGGCTCGCCCGGCTCGCCGGCAGCCAGCATGGTCACTGCCGCAGCAGCACGTAGACGTGACCGATCGTCTTGCCGTGCTCTTCACCTTCCGCCTTCGGCGCGGTCTCGCAGTTGCCGACGAGCAGGTCGAGCTTGCCGTCGTCGTTCCAGTCGGCGGTCGCGAGGCGCAGCCGATAGCCGGCGATCACACGGTGCGGGTCCAGCTTCGCCTTGGCCTTGTTGTAGTTGTCCTTCGGGTCGACCGGCAGCTTCGAGAACAGCGACACGCCGGGCGCAAACCCACCACCCTCGAGGCCCGCGAAGAACGACACGTCGGCCACCTCGTCGCCGACCAGGATGTCGAGCCGGCCATCGCCGTTCCAGTCGACCGCGATGGGATCCGACTTGTGCGACACCTTCATCGGCTGATCGCCGACCATGATCGGCGCGCGCGACGTGAACTTCGGCTCCGTACGGCTGCCCTCGTTCTTCGCCTGGTAGACGGCGCCGCTCGTGTCGCCGATCACGAGGTCGACGTCACCGTCGCCGTCGAGATCCGCGGCGTTCGTCGTCGACATCGAGTACTTGTCGCCCTTGCCGGCTTCGAGCAGCACGCGGCGCGCGCCGAACCCCTTGCCCGTGCCGAGGCCGGGAAACCAGTAGATGTTCGCCGGGTTGTAGCGGCCGTTCACGATGTCGAGGTTGCCGTCGCCGTCGAGATCCGCGAACTGCGGATCGAGGCCGATGCATCAACTCGACTCCATGGCCGCGGGCTTGCCGTCGGCCAGCAGCGTCGAGAAGCCGCCGAAGCGCGGTTCCTTGTTGCTGCCGACGTTCTTGTAGATGCGCGCCGTTCCGCCGCGCACTTCCTCGCTGTCGCTGCCGAACATGCCGACGACGAGGTCGCGCACGCCGTCGCCGTCGCAATCCACGACGAAGGGTGCGGCGTGGCCGATGATCGTCACGATCGGCTTGCCGTCGGCCGTGACGAGCACGGGCGCCGACAGGCGCGGCAGGGTGTCGGCGGACGCGTCCGCAGGCTGCTGCGGCAGCAGGAGAGCACTGGTCAGCAAGAGCGAGCTTGGCATGGCGTGGAGGATACCTGCCAGCTCACGCGGAAGCAGGCGCCGCAGCATCGAGCCATGGAGACCTTGGAGATCGGGGGGCAGTAGCCAGCTCGCTGCGCACATTGCATACTCTTCGCCCCACATGTTGACCCTGTCCGGCGTGAGCAAGTCCTACGGCGAGCGCGTGCTGTTCGCCGACGCCGCGCTGCAGGTGAACCGCGGCGACCGCATCGGCCTCGTCGGGCCGAACGGCGCGGGGAAGTCGACGCTGTTCTCGCTCATTCTCGGTGACGAGCCCGCGGACTGCGGCCGCATCACGCGCGAGCGGGACGTCAGGCTCGGTTACCTGCCGCAGGAGAGCGCGCCCGCCGGCTGTGAGAGCGCGTTCGAGATCGCGGTTGCCATCACGCCCGATTTCCTGCGCATCCGCCGCCAGGTGCAGGCGTGGGACCACGACCATCCGGTCGAAGCGACGCACCCCGAAGAACTGCACGATGACGCGCACGAGCGCTTCCGCGAACTGAACGGCTACCACGTCGAGGCGAAGGCCCGCCAGATGCTCGGCGGCCTCGGCTTCCGCGACGCGGACATGGACCGCCCTGCGCGCGAGCTGAGCGGCGGCTGGGTCATGCGCGCGCACCTCGCGCGCCTGCTCACGCAGGAGCCCGACTTGCTGCTGCTCGACGAGCCCACGAACCACCTCGATCTCGAATCGCTGATCTGGTTCCAGGACTACCTGGCGGGTTATGCGGGGGCCATCCTCGTGATCTCGCACGATCGCGAGTTCCTGAACCACCTCGTCTCGGCCATCGTCGAGATCCGGCAGCAGAAGCTCGTCCGCTACACGGGCAACTACGAGAAGTACGTCGTGCAGCGCGAAGCGACCGATGCGCAGTTGCTCGCCGCCTACAAGACCCAGCAGAAGGAGATCGCGCACCTGCAGGCGTTCGCCGACCGCTTCAAGGCCAAGGCCAGCAAGGCGACGCAGGCGCAGAGCAAGCTCAAGCAGATCGAGCGCATGGACAAGATCGAGGCGCCGGAGGCCGGCGACAAGAAGGTCGGCTTCCGCTTCCCGCAGCCCCTTCGCAGCGGCCAGCGCGTGGTCTCGCTGCAGCAGGTGCACTTTGCGTACGGAGCCGTGCCGGTCTACCGCGGTGTCGATCTCGAGGTCGAACGCGGCGAACGCATCGTGCTCGTCGGCCCGAACGGCGCCGGCAAGTCGACGCTGCTGAAGCTGCTCGCGGGCAGGCTCGAACCACAGCGCGGCGATCTCGTGCTCGGCCACAACGCGACGGTCGGCTACTACTCGCAATACCGCGTCGAGATGCTGCAAGCCGGGCGCACCGTGCTCGCGGAAGCCAGCGACACGCAGGCGAAGGTCGGAGAGCAGTTCGTGCGCACGCTGCTCGGTTCGTTCCTCTTCTCGGGCGACACCGTGTTCAAGAAGGTCGAGGTGTTGAGCGGCGGCGAGAAGAGCCGATTGGCGCTCGTGAAGCTGCTGCTCGACCCGCCGAACCTTCTGCTGATGGACGAGCCGACGACGCACCTCGACATGTCGAGCATCGACGCTCTCGTCGACGCGCTGCGACAGTTCGAGGGCACGCTCGTGTTCATCAGCCACGACGTCCACTTCATCAGAGCGATGGCCAACAAGGTCATCCACGTCGCGGGGGGCAAGCTCACGCACTACCAGGGCGACTACGAGTTCTATCTGCACAAGACGAAGTCGACCTCGGCGCGCGCGGCGTTGACGGCCGGAGCCGCGACGGCGGCGAGGCCGGTTGCCAAGCCTGCGGCGGCGGCGCGCGCGCAGGCGGGTTCTGCGAAGGACCGCGAGAAGGCGCAGAAGAACCGGCAGAAGGCGCTGCGCCGGCGCGTCGAAGAGCACGAGCGCGACATCGAGTTGTTGGAGGCGAGGCGTGCTTTGGCCGCGAACCTGCTCGAGGATCCGGCGGTCTGGCACGACGGGCTTCGCGCGGCCGAGCTCAATCGCGACCTGCAGGACGCCGAGGCCCGGCTGGCCGAAGCCGCCAAGGCGTGGGAGGCTGTCGCGAGCGAGCTCGAACAACTCGAGCGGCGGGACCGAGCCAGCTGAGTCGCGGCACTGGCGGCTCCAGGTGAGCCCGGTGAGCTGGTGAGCCTGGGGCGCAGTCGCAACAGCGATCATGCCCGCTAGACTGTCCGCGCTCCGTGCAGACCTTCACCGACATCGTGCGCTACCGGTTCGTACTCGAGAACCTGGTGGCCAAGAACCTCAAGGCGCTCTACCGGAACATGGCGCTCGGGTTCTTCTGGTCGATCCTGAACCCGCTCGTGATGGCGGTGGTGCTGACCGCGGTGCAGGTCTTCATGTATCCGGACGGCGGCGGCGCGCAGCGCGCGGGCTTCCTGCTCGTCGCGCTGATCCCGTACAACTTCTTCGCCTACTGCCTGTCCGGCTGCGCGAGCTCGGTGCTCGGCAACGCGAGCCTCGTCACGAAAGTACGCTTCCCGCGCCAGATCCTGCCGGTGTCGGTGATCGTCACGAACCTCGTGCACTTCGCGATCCAGTCGTCGCTGATCGTGCTGGCACTGCTGCTGTTCCCGCCGCCGGGGCAGTGGTTCGGCTGGCAGCTCTTGTGGCTGCCCGTGATCCTCGCCGTGCACATAGGTCTCGCGATCGGGCTCGGCCTGCTCGTGGCCGGGCTCAACGTGATCTACCGCGACGTGCAGTACATCGTCGAGTCGACGATGACGGTCATGTTCTGGGTCTGTCCGCTGATCTACGACCCCGTCGAGCACGACAGCTGGTCGAGGGCGCCCGAGTGGGCGTTCTGGCTCTACTACAGCAACCCGCTCGCTGGCCTCATCGACTCGTACCGGCACGTGCTCTACTACGGGAAGCCGCCGGACCTCGGCGTGCTGCTGCTCGCGCTGCTGGTGACGCTCGCGATCGGGGCGCTGGGCGTGCGCAGCTTCTGGAAGCACGAACATCGCTTCGCGGACCTGCTCTGATGACGACGGCGATCCGGTTCCAGGGCGTCGGCAAGCGTTTCCGCGTGCAGCACCAGAAGCCGTTCCTCGCGAAGGAGCTGCTGCGCGCGATGCTGCAGCGGCCGAGCCAGAGCCAGGAGTTCTGGGCGCTGCGCGACGTGAGCTTCGAGATCGAGGCCGGCGAGTCGGTCGCGATCCTCGGCACGAACGGATCGGGCAAGAGCACGACGCTGGCGCTCATCGCGCAGACGAGCCGCCCGACCGAGGGTGCGGTCACGGTGAACGGCCGCGTCGGTCCCCTGCTCGAGCTCGGCGCCGGGTTCCACCCGGACCTGACCGGCTACGAGAACATCTACTTGAACGCGTCGCTGCTCGGCCTGTCGCGGCGCGACGTCGACGGCAAGCTCGGCGCGATCATCGACTACGCGGGCATCGGCGACTTCATCGACGCGCCGATCCAGACCTACTCGACCGGCATGAAGGCGCGGCTCGGCTTCGCGGTGGTTGCGCACATCGACCCGGACATCCTGCTGCTCGACGAAGTGCTGTCGGTCGGCGACGGCCAGTTCGCGCACAAGTGCGAAGCGACGATCCGCGAGTTCCAGCAGGCCGGCAAGACGCTGTGTTTCGTCTCGCACAGCCCGCCCATGGTACTGGCGCTCTGCCAGCGCGCGATCTGGCTCAACGGCGGCCGCGTGCACGAGATCGGCAAGGCGTCGGTCGTCTGCGAGCGCTACCAGCGGTTCCTCGACACGGGAAGCCTCGCGTGAACGCGGCGCCCGCGATGGACCGCGACGACCTGGTCCTGTGGCAGCATCTGGCGCGGCGACGCGAGCCGTTCACTGTCCTGAGCTCGGTCGAGGTCCCGGTATGGCTGCGCTCGCTGCCCGGTCTCGCCGCCGTGGTCTCGACCGACGACGCCGGCGAGCGCGCCATGCAGGGCACGATCGTCGTGCTCGCGACGCGTGATGGTCAGCGCGAAGAGCTGCTGGCCAGGCTGGCAACGCTCGCGCGCAGCGGCGCGGAAGTGCTGCACCGCGACGGCCGCGGCTGGCGCCGGCTCGATGCACGGAAAGCACCGCGTGGTCCGCGCTGGCAACGCTGGCTCGCCCGGACCTGGCCCTCGCTCGCGGGCCGTTTCGGCGTGCTGCGCCTTCGACCCCCCTTCCGCCACGACGGCGGCGCTTGCTGGTGGTCGTCGATCGCAGCGCTGCGGCCGCAGGAGGGACGGCGAGTGCTGCTGTTCGAGGACGGCCAGCCGCTGTCGTTCCCCGACGCGGTCCACGAGGACATCCGCCGGTCTGGCTGCGGTCGCTACTCGGTCTGGGAACGCGGCGTCTACTTCGCGGCCTCGGACGGCTCGGATCCCGCGACGAACGGCCGCAGCTACGAGGTGCGCGTCGTCGCGAACGACGAGGCCGGCGCGCTCGCGCCGCCCCCGACCGACGAAGCGGCCTTCGCGCAGGCGTTCCTGGCCGCGGCGGGCCAGCGCGTGGTCGGGGCATCGCCCGTGCGCCGCGTGGTGCTGCTGACGAGCTCGCTGGGGCCCGGCGGTACCGAGCGCCAGTTCTGCAACCTCGCGCTCGGGCTCGGAGCCCGCGGCCTCGAGGTCGCGATCGCCTCGCTGGACGGCTTCGACGGACCCGCTGGCCACTACCGCCCGCTCGTCGAGGGTCGCGGCGTGCGCCTGCTCGACCTCGGCTGCGCGAATGCCGCGTTCGATCCGGGCGCCGTCGAAGCTCGCGCGCCGGGTGCACTGGCGTTGCTCGCGCGTCTGCCCGACCTGTTCGCGGCGGAGGCGTGGCGGATCGCGACGCACGTCGCCTCGTTCGCGCCCGATGTACTGCACTGCGCGCTCGACAAACCGAACGTGCTCGGTGCGATCGCCGGCGCGTGCGTCGGCGTGCCGAGGATCGTGCTGTCGATGCGCAACGTGAACCCGACGCACATGCCGCACCTGCTGCAGCCGTGGTACCGGCCCTGGTACCAGCGCGCGGCGCAGGTGCCCGGGCTCGTGCTGTCGGCCAACTCACACGCCGGAGCCGCCGACTACGCGCAGTGGCTCGGCCTGCCGGCGGAGCGCTTCCACGTCGTGCACAACGGCCTCGACGTCGCGGCGCTGCGCGAGCCATCCGGCGCCGAGGTCGCAGCGCTGCGGCGGCAGCTCGGCATCGGCGGTGCGGCACCTGTGCTGCTCGGCGTGTTCCGGCTGTCGCCCGAGAAGCAGCCGTGCTTGTGGCTCGATGCCGTTGCGCGGCTGCGTGCGCGGTTCCCGGACCTGATCGCGCTGCACGCGGGCCAGGGCTTCCTGGCCGACGAGATGGCCGCGCAGATCGAAGCGCGCGGACTGCAGCACACGGTGCGCCTGCTCGGCCGACGCAGCGATCTGCCGGTGCTGATGCGGGCATCCGACCTGCTGCTGCTGACCTCGTCGGTCGAGGGTGTGCCGAACGTCGCGCTCGAAGCGCAGTGGTTCGGGCGGCCCGTCGTCTGCACGCTGGCCGGTGGCAGCGCCGAAGCGGTGCAGCACGGCGTCACGGGTGCCGTCGTCGCGCGGCACGACGCCGCGGATCTCGCGGCCGCGTGCGCGCCGCTGCTCGCCGATCCTGCGCTGCGCGCGCGCATGGGTGAGGCCGCGCGCAGGTTCGTCGCCGCGCGGTTCGGGCTCGACGCGATGGTCGAACGCAGCCTCGCGCTCTACGCGGTCTCGGAGCCCTCGCCGTAGCCACCCGCGGTCGCGCGCGTCGGAGCCCCGGCCATCGCGTCCTCGCGCCGCTTCCTGCCGAAGACCAGGACGCGCATGTGCGTGTCGCTCCTCCAGGCGCGCCAGACCTTCAGCACGAACGGGAACCGGTCCGCCCACTTCCGCAGCCGCGCCGAGACGCCGAAGTAGGCTTCTTCGGCGAAGCGGCAGTCCTCGAAGTACCGCGCGACGTGGCGGCGGATCTGGCGCCGCGACAGGTAGTGCGTCTGGTGGATCAGGTAGTCCCTGTTCTTCCTGGCCGCTTCGCTGGCCGACATGCCTGCCTGGTGCTCGTTGCGGATGCCGAACAGAGCCCACAGCTTGAGCCACCAGTAGGAGCGGATCACGGATGCGTAGGGCACGTAGACGTGGCTCTCCTTCCACTTCCATCGGCCGGGGAACACGTGCACGCTGACGCCCTGCGGCTTCAGGATCCGGCTGATCTCGGCGAGCGCTTTCGGGTAGTCCATCACGTGCTCGAACACCTGGTTGCTGAACACGAGGTCGAACGTCTCGTCCGCGAACGGCAGCCGGTACGGCTCCAACTCGATCTTGCGGACGATGCCCTCGTCCAGGTGCGCGCGCAGCTGCGGCGCCGGATCGGCCGGCAGACGCACGTCACACCCGAAGATCGGGTAGCCCGCGCGGCGGAACTGCGCGACGCAGTCGCCGGCGCCGCAGCCGAAGTCGAGCATGACGGTCTCGCGCGACGGAACGATCCCGGCCTTCTCGAGCAGCGCGGTCTGCCAGGGAACGTAGTCGAAGGTGCTGTGGCTCATGGGGGCATCGGGCGAATCAGTCGCCGTCGAGCAGTTCCGGGTGTGCTTGCAGGAACGCGTCGATCGCGGCGGCAGCGTTCGCGTGTCCAGTCGGGTTCCAGTGGCCGTCGCCGGGGATCTCGACCTCGTCGAGGATTCCGCGCTTCTCGAAGTCCGCGTGCAGGTCGAGGAACGGGAGGCCCAGCCGCTGGCACATCGGTTCGATCACGTCGAGCCAGTGGCGCGGCAGCAGCGTGCGGCCCCACGAGTTGCTCGTGCACTGCTTCCCGAGATGGTGGCAGCCGACGACGAGCAGAGACCCGCCGTCCTGCTGCACGCGGTCGCGCAGCGCAGCGAGCGCGTGCTCGGTCAGCTCCCGCGCTTGCAGGAACGCGGGCGGCGGCGCCGTGCACGCGGTCATCGAGTCGAGGTCGAGATCGTCCGGCCACTGCCAGCCCTCGAGAGCGGCTTTCCACCGCGGTTGCTGCCGGAGCCACGCGACGCGGTCCGTGTACTGGTCGTAGGCCTTCTTGACGTTTCCGCGCGTCGCCGAGGTGATCCTCTGCTCGACCACGCGACCGAGGCGGCTCCACCGCCACCACGGCTCGGGCTCCTTCGCCGCCGGCGCGCTGCCCGGCTGCTGGTGCTCGCTCCAGTCGGCCGCGATCGGCAGGCGGTGGAACCCGCTGGCGTCCTTCGTGAAGAACAACCGCGGCAGTTTCTCGGGGTGCCAGCCGTGGCGGACGGCTTCGAGCAGCGGCGAGTTGTTCGCGACGTCGTTGTTGACGAACAGCAGGATCACGAGCTTCGGGTCCAGGCGGATGCCGAGCTGCTCGTAGAACGCGAGCACGTTGCTCGTGCCGCAGCCGCTCATGCCGAACGCGGTCGTCGCGACGGCGCGCCCGCGCGCGGCGAGCAGCCGTTCGAGCACGACGTGGAACTTCTCGGCGAGCGGCACCTGCACGGCTTCGACGAACGAGTCGCCGAGCACGACGACGCGACGTGTGCCCGCCGGCAGGTCCTGCATCGGTTGCCGGTCGAGGAAGCCCAGCGAGTTCGTGCGCTGCTCGACGCAGAAGTGGCGCCAGTCCGTGCGTTGGATCGTGGCGTCCGGCTGGAAGGCGAACCCCATCGCGGGATCGAAGCGCCCGGGCCACGTGTTCTCGGCGAAGGGATAGCGGAAGCGGAACCACACCTCGGCGGCGAGCAGCGCGACGAGCAGCGAAGCCGGCACGAGCAGCAGCTTGAGCAGTAGGCGCCGGCGCCGCGGCCGCACGCCGAGCGTCTCGGTCGCAGACTGCCCGGAGCACGCGTCTGCGGCGTTCATGCGGGTTGCTCGCGATCCGGCTGCCCGCGATCCGGCTGCCCGCGGTACATGGCGAGCGTCGAGTCGACCATGGCATGCAGCGAGAACCGAGCTGCGACACGTTCGCGTGCGGCGCGGCCCATGCGCTCGCGCCGCTGTGGATCGCGCAGGAGCTGGACGATCGCGGCGCCCAGTGCATCGGCGTGGTCGACGGGACACAGGAGGCCGGTCTCGCCGGCTTCGACGACCTCGACGCAGCCGCCGGCGGCCGTGGCCACGACGGGGCGGCCGAACCAGGCGGCCTCGAGCAGCGCGTTCGGCGTGCCTTCGATGCGCGACGTCAGCAGGACCAGGTCGGAAGCGCGCAGGATCGTCGCGACGTCGTGCCGCCGGCCGAGCAGGTGCAGGCACGAGCCGAGGCCGAGGCTGCGGGTCAGCTCACCGACCTCGGCCTGCATCGGGCCCACGCCGGCGAGCACCGCGTGCAGGTCGGGGATCGCTGCGCGCGCCGCGGCGATCGCGCGCACGAACACGAGCGGCCGCTTCTCTTCGTTGAGGCGCATCAGGCCGGCGACCAGCGGCGCGCCGTCGGGCACGGCGCACTCGTTGCGGAATGCGAGCACGTCCGCGGCCGTCGCGTCGCCGAGTGTTCTCGTGTCGAGGCCGTTGTAGACGATGTGGAAGCCGAGCTTCGCCGCGAGCCACGCTTCGTAGTCCTCGGCGCACGCGCGGCTGTTCGCGAACATGCGCACGCGCGGGCTCGAACCGAGCATCCGGTAGTAGCGTTCGAACCACGGCCGGTGCTGTTCCGGGTAGTGCGTCGGGTTGAAGCTGCGCACGCCGAGCGCGATGCACGGCACGTCCGCGAGCAGGCCCGCGATGCCGCCGTGGACGTTGGGACCGTCGAGGCAGCAGTGCAGCACGTCGGGTTGCAGGGATGCGATGTGCGAATACAGCCGCCAGACCTCGTCGCGCACGCTCTCGGGCAGGCTGGCCAGCAGCTGCAGGCGACGGCGGTCGCGCGCCGCGGCGTCGAGCGAGAACGCGGGTTCGACGCGGTTCGCGGCCCGCACCTGGACCTTGCTGTGGCGCAGCAGCGAGCGGTAGTGGCTGCCGGTGCCGTGCAGGTCACCGAGCGCGAGGATCGTGATCTCGAGGCCGCGGCGGTCGAGCTCGATGGCGAGGTTGCAGAGTTGCCGCTCGGTGCCGCCGGGAAACAAGGCGCCGATCACCATGACGACCTTGCCGCCCGGACCGAGCTCCGGCAGGCGCGGAGCCGGCTCGCGCGCGAGGTCCTGCAGCAGCTGGTCGAAGGCGTGCTGCGTCGGGATGGCGGGCCGCAGCCAGGTGCCGTTGCCGTTCGTTTCGGCGCGCGTCTCGCCGGGCGGCACCATCACGATCGAGTAGACGTGGCCGTTGTCGTTCGGGTTCGTGCCGTCCGATGCCGAGAACCAGACGTGGTCGTTCCAGACCGAGTGGCGGCCGCCGCCGAGGCGCCGCACCTCCTCGTGCACGCTGTCGGGCATCGGCAGCTCGCGGCCGTCTTCGTGCACGACGGCGCGCCAGCCCTGCTGCAGCAGCGGCAACGGCAACCGCATGGCCCGCAGCGACGCGAGCCAGCAGGCGCCGCCGTCGTGCCGGAACGGGCGGCGGAACTGGTAGACGTGCTGGCCTCTGGCGTCCGTCCCGAGCCAGCGGGCGAGGCCCTCGCGTGCGGCGAGCGCGAGGTGGCCGATCGGCGTCGCGCCGAGGAAGTGCAGCACGCCCCTTCGGTGGCTGCCGCGCAACGCGACGAGGTAGCGCCTGCCGTTCGTCGTCGGCTCCCTGTTGTCGCTCGACGCGAACCAGAGCCACTCGCCGTCGAGACCGAACCGGCCGCGGCCGTAGCGTGCGACGGCCTTCGGACTGCTGTCGCCGTGCGGCAGCAGGGCACCGTCCTCGAACATCACGAGGCGGCCCTTGTGGCCCTGCGCGCGTTCGCGCGCGAGGCCCGGCAGCAGGATCTTCCACGCGTAGCCGCCCGCTGGTTCGATCGCGTGCTGGCGTTGCGACGGCACGCGATGGCCGAACAGGCGTTCGCCGAGCCGCGGCGAGCGCACCGTGATGTCGTGCGTCGCGTTCGGGATGGCCTTCGCCTCGCTCACGTACCAGCGATCGCCGACGCGGTGCACGATCGGCTGGCCGCGCTCCTCGAGGAAGCCCAGCAGGTCGGCGTGAATCTCCTGCGGACGCGCCGCGAAGACCGCCGGGCCGCGCGGCAGCGAGTCCAATACTCCGTCGTCCGGCTCTGCCGTGCTGCTCCACGAGAAGCTGACGTTGCGCACGTTCGAGGGCGCCTCCACGGTTTCCGGAGTCACGATCACGGAGCCCTTCGGCAGCTGCCGGATCCACGGCGGCAGCACCTCGCTGCAGAACACGACCGCCGGCGACGCCGCCGAGCACAGGTGCTGCAGCAGCAACAGGTCTTCCTGGCGCACGTCGCCGGTCATCACCTCTTCGAGCGGACGTCGCTCGAGCGGTGGTGTGCTCGCGTCGTCGCCGCGGGTGTTGGCGTGCGCGCGCAGCCACGTCTCGAGCACGAGCACCGTCCACACGTGGTAGAACGAGAAGCCCGCGGGCGCGGCCATGCGGCTCACGAACTTCTCGCGCCCCTTGCGGTCGATCCACTGCGCCAGCCTGCTGTCGTCGCCGAGCGTCAGCTCGCGCAGCCAGGACACCATCTGCTGCTTGCCCCAGCCGGCTTTCGTCGGCACGCCGAATCCCATCTTGCGCCGGTCGAGCCACTGCCGCGGGATGTAGCGTTGCGCGACCTCCTTGAGCACGAGCTTGCCCTGCGGGCCGCCGAGCAGGCTGGAGCACACGCAGTCCTCGACTGCCAGCTGCTCGCAGAACGCCGCGAGCTCGCGGCTCAGGAACGGCGTGCGCACCTCGAGCGAGTGCTGCATGCTCATGCGATCGACCTTCGCGAGCACGGCGCCGGGCATGTAGTGCTCGGCGTCGTGGCGGCGCATGCGGTGCAGCAACGGGCCGCCTTCGCGGCTCAGACGCCTGCGCAGCGACTCGAGCAGCGCGCTGGTCCGCGGCGGCACGTTGCCGAACAGCTCCGTCAGCTGCTCGTCGACGAACATCAGGACCCGGCCGGACCAGTACTGGCGGCCCGCGTCGAAGCCGCGCTTGTTGCGCGCCTCCTCCTGCAGCGTCTGGAAGTACCTGCCGTAGCCGCCGAACATCTCGTCGCCGCCGTCGCCGGACAGGCAGACCGTGACGTGCTCCCGCGCGACCTTGCTGACGAGGAACGTCGGCAGGCACGAGCTGTCGCCGTTCGGCTCGTCGAGCACGGTGCCGATGTGATGCAGCAGCGGCAGCACGTCGAGCTCGAGCACGCGGTCGTGGTGCTCGGTGCCCAGGTGTTCGGCGACCTGCCGCGCGAACAGGTGCTCGGACTCGTCCGGCGCGTTCTGGAAGCCGATCGAGAACGTCTTGACGCGTCCGCCGAGCGCCTTCGTCATCAGTGCGACGACGGTCGACGAGTCGACGCCGCCGGACAAGAACGCGCCGAGCGGCACGTCGGCGATCATGCGGGCCCGCACGAGTCCGAGCAGGATGTCCTCGAGCGCGTCGGCGAGCTCGGGCATCGGGCGCGAGGCGCGCACGTCGCCGCGCGGCCGGAACTCGAAGTGGCGGCCGATGCGCACGCGCCCTTCCGCGTCGAGCCGCAGCCAGTGGCCCGGGCGCAGCTTCTGCGCGTTGCGGTAGATCGAGCGCGGCGCATCGACGTACTGCAGCGCCAGGTACTCGGCGATCGTGTCGGCGTCGATCTGCGCGTCGAAGCCCGGCGCGCGCGTCAACGCGTGCAGCTCGCTCGCGAACGCGAACCAGCCGTCACCGTGGCTCCAGTAGAGCGGCTTCTCGCCGAACGGGTCGCGCGCGAGCAGCAGCTCCCGGTCCTGCGAGCGCCAGTAGCCGAACGCGAACTGGCCGTCGAGCTGCTCGATCGCGCGCTCGCCGTGCTCGGCGAGCAGCGCCAGCAGCACCTCCGTGTCGCTCTGCGTGCGGATCTGGTGCCCCGCGGCGCGCAGTTCCTGGCGCAGGTCCTGGTAGTTGTAGATCTCGCCGTTGAACGTGACGGCGTGACGGCCTTCGGCGAGCACGAACGGCTGGTGTCCGCCGGCGCTCGTGTCGATGATCGACAGGCGCCGATGCGACAGCGCGCAGCGGCCGTCCGGCGCGACCCAGACGCCGCTGTCGTCCGGGCCGCGGTACGGCATCGCGTCCGCCATGCGGCTCGCGATCTGGCTCAGCTCTGCGCGGCTCCACCTGCCGCGTAGATCGATGATTCCTGCGATGCCGCACATTGCCCGCGATTCTGCGGCCGCACGACGAGAAAGCAACCACGCGGGTCCCGGGCGGTCGTCGCTGCAATGACGAACGTCGGCGTCGACCGCCACGCGCGCACGGGTAATGATCCAAGACCGACGATGCGGGCTGCTTCGATTTCCCTGCTGGTGACATTGGTCGGGCTGCACGTCTGGCTGTTCGCGCTCCGGCCGCCCGGTGCCACCGTGATCACCGAGTTGGCTCTCGCGCCACCGTTCGCGCCCGAACTCGGGTTGGCCTGGCAGGTGCACGTCCCGGTCCAGGTGACATCGGATGCGAAGGGCCTTGATCGATCCCGTCTGCTGTTGCGTGAGGACGGCAAGCCGGTGGGTTCGCCGCATGCGAGGCATGCGGCGATCCGCGAGCGTGGAGGCGGAGCCTTCTTGCACTGGGGAGAGCAGTTGTGGTTCTCGACGACCGACGGGAGCAATCCGAACACGAACGGGCGCAGCTACACCGTACTGGTGACCGAGGCGGTCGCTTGCTGGCCACATCTGCTTCTGCTGATGGTCGACTTCCCGCTCGCGCTGGGCATCGGCCTCTGGCTGCTGACGCGTGCGGGCCGCTGGCGTCGAGGTCGGCGCCTTCTGCGCCCTTTCTTCGTGGTCGCAGGAACCTGCCTGATCGTCGAGCTCCTGTGTGCAGTCCTGTACCGGCATCAGCTCGGCGACGCCGGGGAGGCGATGGTGGCTCTGGTGCAGGCGACGCTCGACGGTGACTCGTCGCGCTCCTTCCATGGGGAGTCGGTTCAGTACTCGGAGCACCACTACCTCAACTACGTGCTCAACCCGGATTTCCACGGTGGTGTGGCGCGTCAGTTCGAGCGCGCGCATCGCATCCGGGCCACGGAACCCTTGCGGTCGCGTGCGGCTGCGCGCTGGCGCGTGCTCGCGCTCGGTGGCAGCACCACCTACGGCGAGCAGATCGACGACGAAGCGGACACATGGGTGCATCGTCTCGAGCGACGGCTTCGCCGCGAGCTCGGGCCCGACGTCGAAGTGATCAACGGCGGTGTAGGCGGCTACAACGTCCTCGAGAACACGATCCACTACATCACTCTGCTGTCGAGCCTCGAGCCTGACCTGGTGTTGCTCTACGTCGGCATCAACGACGTGCACCCTCGGTTGTTCGGGACGTTGGTCGACGACTATGCAAACTACCGGGTACCCTGGCGCAGCGAGGGGTCGGTGCTGCCGATGCCGGTCAGCGGGCTGCGATGGTCGAGTGTCTATCGCCTCTGGTACCTGCACAGCCACGTGGAGCCCCTGCGACGCAATGGCATCGGTGGGCTGACGGCTCGCGACTATCCGCCGGCCGACACCTGGGCAGGATCGTTGGCGCGCAACGGCACGCAGGTCTATCGGGAGCACCTCCGCAACCTGATCCGGTTGCTCTTGGCCCAGGGCCGGAGAGTCGCAGTGCTGCCGCAGCACTTCGTCGTCAGCAGGCCGGAGAACGCCTTGTTCTTGCCGGCGATCGAACAGCACAACGAGGTCAATCGGCAGGTGGCAGAGCAGCTCGGTGTTCCGTTCGCGCAGGGTCTGGTCGCCGACGGTGCCTTCGCGCGCGAGCACACCATCGATCACTGCCACTTCACTGCGGCAGGCAGCGAACGGATGTCCGAGCTCGTCCTCGGGTTCCTGCGCGCCCACGACCTGCTGCCCAAGTAGCGCGCGATGGCGTGGCGCCAACGGGCGGCCTACGATCGGTCCGTCGATGGTCCCCGGGCTGCACTTCCCGTTCACCCGGCTGTTCGCCCGGCGCGGCGAGAGCTGGTCTACGCTGGCGGGCCTGTTCTTCCGTTCGCTGCGCGCCGAGGGGATCGGCGCGACGTGGCGGCGGATGCGCAGCTACGTCGCGATGCTCGATGCGGCAGCCCGAACGCCATTGCCGCCGGCGACGACGCGCAAGCACACGCTGTTCGTCGCCGGGTGCCCGGGGCATCCGCGGCGCTGGCGCTGCGAGCACGCGCTCGAGCGTCTGGTGAGCCACGGCCGCGACGGCGACGTCGTCGACCACCCCGCGGCGCCGCTGCTCGACTACGTTGATTGCTACCAGGAGTTCGTGCTGCAGCGAGTGCCGCACGACCCGGCCGTCGAGGCGTTCGTGCGCGCGGCGAGGTCGGCCGGCAAGCGTGTGGTCGCCGACGTCGACGACCTCGTGATCCACGAGCGCTACGCGCCGCAGCTGCCGATCCTCGAGGGCTACACGCCGCTCGCGCGCGAGCTCTACGCGCAGCAGATGCGCCGCATCGGCCAGGTCCTCGAGTTCGTCGCCGACGCGACGGCCGCGACGGAACCGCTGGCAGCCGAGCTGCGGCGGTGTTTCCCGCACGTGCGCGTCGAGGTCGTGCGCAACCTGGCGAGCCGCGAGATGGTCGCTCGCAGTGCGGCGGCGCTCGCCGCGGCGCCCGACGTCGCCGCCGATGGCGTCACGATCGGCTACTTCGCCGGCACGCGCACGCACGCCGCTGACCTCGCGACGATCGAGGACGCGCTGGCCGACGTGCTCGCCTCGCGGCCCCGGGCTCGGCTGCTGCTCGTCGGCGAGATCGACGCGCCGAAGCGCCTCGCCGCATTGGCGGGCCGCGTGCGCAGGCTGCCGCCCGTGCGCTGGTCCGAGCTGCCCGCGCTGCAGCGCCAGGCCGACGTGCACGTCGTGCCGCTCGCGGACACGCTGTTCGCGGCCTGCAAGAGCGAGCTCAAGTGGGTCGAGGCCGCGCTCGTCGGCCGGCCGGTCGTCGCCGCGGCCGTGGGGCCGTACCGCGATTGCGTTCGCACCGGCGGGAACGGCTGGCTCGCGGCGAGCCCCGCCGAGTTCGCACGCCACCTGTCGGCGGCGATCGACGACGCCGCACTGCGTGTGCAGCTCGGCGCCGCGAGCCGCGCCGAGGCGCTCGCGCGCTGGACGACGACGGCCTGAACGGTCGGCCGTCGACCGGCGGCCGCGTCCGAGAAACTCGACGGGGGACTAGGAGCCGGCGCAGGGCCCCGCAACAATCCCACGTGCCCGCCCTTGTCTCGAAGCGCTCCCATGAGATTGCCCGCCTTCCTGCTGTGCGGCCTGCTCGCGCAGGCAGCGCTCCCCGCCCAGGACGACGTTTCGTTCCTCTACCTGATCAAGAACCCCACGCCGGGCCAGCGGCTGCAGCTGCAGCAGCACTTCGACGTGCTCGGCACCTGTTGCGGCGGCGCGGCGCGCACGACGGGTCCGCTCGAGGTCGTGGTACAGCACGACGAGCTTGCTGCGTTCCTCGCGATCGCGCCGACCGCGGCGCTGCGCGCGACGAGCCGTCCGTACCACGAAGTCGAGCTCGAGCAGCAGGCGCTGTCGGGGATCGACGTGCCCGATCCCGGCTACTACACGGTCGCCGAGATCGAAGCCGAGATCGATGCCGCGGTGACCGCGTACCCGACCCTCGCGACGAAGGTCAACCTGAGCACGCTGCCGGGCGGCGTGCTGACGCACGAAGGTCGCTCGATCTTCGCGCTGAAGGTCAGCGACAACGTCGCCGCGAGCGAAGACGAGCCGGCGATCGTGCTCGCGGCCCAGCACCACGCGCGCGAGCTCAACTCGCCGCACATGGTGATCCGCGCGTTCCAGCGTGTGCTCGCGGGCTACGCGACCGACCCGGCGCTGCAAGCGGTCGTCGACGGCTTCGAGGTCTGGTTCGTGCCGATGGTCAATCCCGACGGCGTGAACCACGTCTGGACCGTCAACGACTTCTGGCGCAAGAACCGCCGCAACAACGGCACGAACTTCGGCGTCGACAACAACCGCAACTACTCGTTCCTCTGGGGCCTCTGCGGCTCGTCGGCGACGACGAGCTCGGAGACCTACCGCGGCCCTTCGGCCAGCAGCGAGCCCGAGACGCAGGTCATGCGCAACCTGATCGCGCGCCTGCGGCCCGAGGTCTACCTCGACTTCCACAGCTACGGCCAGGACGTGCTGCGCATGTGGGCACCGTGCGCGAACGTGCACGCGACGATGGACGCGTTCCAGCAGTACTACTGCGACGACCTGCGCACGCCGATGGGGTTCTCGACGCGCGACCCGTCGGGCTCCGGCGAGGCGCCCGAGGACCACTACGCGTCCGGCGGCACGCTCTCGTACCTGATCGAGGTCGGCACCGCGTTCCAGCCCGTGTTCTCGGCGACCGTCAGCGAGGAGCTGGTCGTCTGGCCCGGCGTGCAGCGTGCGCTGACGACGTGGCGGCCCGCCGTGCGCGGCCACGTGCGCTCGACGCTCGGCTCGGCACCGCTGGTCTCGACGATCACGTTCACGCCGAGCGTGCTGAACCACGGCGAGGTCACGAAGAGCCGCGCGAGCGACGGCCGCTACGGTCTGTGGCTGCCGCTCGGCACCTGGAACGTGACGTTCGCGGCGGCCGGGCACACGAGCAAGACGGTGCCCGTCACGGTGTCGAGCTACAACGCGCCGGCCGTGCTCGAAGTGCTGCTCGAGACCGCGGGGCCGACGCCGACGACCACGAAGACGGGCACGGGTGCCGTCGGCACGTCGGTTGTGTTCACCTACACGAGCCCCGGCGACGCGGGCAAGACCGTGTGGTTCGGCTGGTCGCTCGGCACCGCGCCGGGTCTGCCGATCGGCGACCAGCGCTTCCTGCCGTTCAACTACGACATCTTCCTCGAGGCCTCGTGGTCCGGCACGCCGTTCCTGTTTCCGAGCTGGACGACGCTGGATGGTGCGGGGCAGGCGCAGGCGTCCATGCACATCCCGAACTTCGCGTGGCTCGCAGGCCTCACGACCTGGGTCGGCGGCGTCACGTTCGACCCGCTCTACCAGATCGGCATCAAGACCTGGAGCGCGCCGATCCCGGTCACGATCATCCCGTAGGGAGAGCAAGCGGGGTTCCTGACGGCCGCAGCAGTCCCTGTTCAGGGACCTCGCAATCGACTGCGGCCGGTTCGATCGTTGCGCCGAGTCACTCGAGGGTGAATCCGAGCCACTCCGACGGTGGCGCGCGTCGCGCATTGTCAGAGCTTGCGGATGCACCCGCAGGCACGCCCATGCGCACACTCGAACCAGGTAACTCGGCGCCCGCGTAC
>DASVAL010000070.1:0-71169 GCA_036376355.1 Planctomycetota bacterium | reverse complement strand
GCCGCGGCGACGGGATCACTGCCAGCCGCTGATGCGCTGGCCGAGCTCGTCGATCTTGCTGCCGAGGCACTCGCGGATCTGGTCGCGTGCGCGCATGTAGTGGCTTCGCAGCGTCGCTTCCTTCGTGCCGCCCAAACGCTCCGAGATCTCGGCGAACGACAGGTCGAGCTGGCGCCGCATCATGTAGACCTCGCGCATGTCCTTGCCGAGCTTCGCCGCGCATTCGCGTTCGGCCTTCTGCAGTTCGCGAAAGCGGACGATCTGCGTCGGCGTCTCCCCGGTCTCCGCCGCGGCCTCGGTCGCGGACGGCGGCCGACTGTCGCCGGTGTCGTGATCGCCGCGGCCCAGGAGGCCGAGCCGGCGATCGCGATCGAACTTGCGCCACAGATCGCGGCACAGGTTCGTGGCGAGCGTCTGCACCCACTTCCAGAACGAGTCCTTGCCGCGATGCTCGAAGGTCTCGATCGACACCAGGATCTTCAGCATGGCCTCGCTGACGAAGTCGTTGAACTCGATGCCCGGCGGAAACGAGCTGTTCGCGAAGCGTGTGCGCAGGTAGTGGATGATCTTCTCCGAGAGCCGACCCCACGCATCCGCTGCTGCCTTGCTGTGCACGACCTCGCGCACGAGGAAGTCGGTGCCGCCGATCGACTCGGGGCTCGCGGGCGGTGTCTTGTCGGGGTCGGGTCGAGGCTCGGTTGGGTTCATGGGGGTTGGGCGGCGATTCTACCAACTCGACCCGGACGGCGGCGCGCTGCGCAGACGTGCGATCGCAACGGCCCTGGGTCAGCGAACCGCGCCCGTTGCTCCCGTGGCCTTGGCGAACGCGGCAGCGCCGCCGACCACCGGAAGCTCGAGCGACGTGTAGTCGAGGTCGATCGTGAGCTCCGTGCCAGCGGCCGGCCACAGCGTGAAGTCGTGATCGCTCGAGAAGATCATCAGGCCGATGCGTTCGCCTTTCTTGATGATCTGGTCGTCGGGCTGCAGGTCGAAGCTCAGCTCGTAGAACTGCCCCGGCACGAGCGGCTCGCCCTTCGTCAGCGAACGGTGGTTCTGCGGGTCGGCCCATCCGCGCGTGATCACGTTGTCCGTGATGCGGCCCTTGTCGGTCCATGGCAACGACACGACCCAGATCGAGAGGTTCGCCGCCGGCTTGCTCGCGGCGAGCTTGATCTTCAGGCTCGCCGTGCCCGACAGGTGCAGCGGCTCCTGCAGCTCTGGCGTCGCGTAGAGCAGGCGGTGCGGCGAGCTCTCGGCCATCGCGAGCTGGGCACCCTTCACCGCGACGTCGTCGACGATCTTCTCGGTCTTCTGATCGGGCACTCGAGCCGTGCCGAGGCCCCCGATCGAAGAACCGCCGGCTGCGAGGTGCAGCCTGACCGGCGACGCGTCGGGATTCGGGTAGTCGGCATACGGTGTCGGCTCGGTCACGCGCTTGTCTTCGCTGCTCTCGCGCACGATCCAGGCGCGCGGGTCCTTCTCGACGCCGTTGTCGACGCCGTGCAGGAACCGCGTGAACCACCGGTTCACGAGCTTGCGCGGCGGCGGACCTCCGTGCCCACCCTGGTGGAAGAAGGCCATGCACGGCAGCCCCTTGCGCTTGCACTCGGCATAGAAGCGCACGCTGTGCTCGGGCATCACGTTCCAGTCGTTCCACGCGTGCGCCATCAGCACGGCGGCCTTCACCGAGCCCACCTGACGCAGGTAGTCGCGCCCCGCCCAGAAGTCGCTGTAGTCGCCGGACAGGCGGTCGCGGCCCTGCTTCAGCTCGCCGTCGCGGATCTGCTGGTTGCACCAGTCGCGGCGCGCGGGATTGCCGCTGTTGATGAAGTCGTAGAGCACGTCGACATCCTCACCCATGTAGCCACCCGGATGCCGGACCAGGCCATTGGAGCGGTAGTAGAGGTAGTACGAGGTGTTCGGCGCAATCGGAACGATCGCTTCGAGGCCCTCGACTCCGGTCGTCGCGGCCGCGATCGGCAGCGTGCCGTTGTACGAAGTGCCCATCATGCCGACCTTGCCCGAGCACCAGGTGGCCTTCACCTCCTCTTTGCCATCGGGCGTCGTGTAGCCCTTCGCGCGCCCACAGAGCCAGTCGATGACGGCTTTGGGCGCCAGGGACTCGTTCTTGCCACCGACGGTCGGGCAACCCTGCGAGAAGCCGGTGCCCGGCGACGACGAGTGCACCACGGCGTAACCGCGCGGCAGCCAGTCACCCCCGCGCACCTCCATGTTCGTCCTCGGGATCATGCCGGGCTTCTCGCTGTACTGGATCGATGGCATCGGCTTGCGCGGCGCTGGCTCGGCGCCGATCTCGTGCTTGGGATCCCAGAAGTAGCTCAGGTCCGTCGAGCCAGTGCCGGCGAAGTAGGGACTCGTCTCGTAGATCACGGGCACTTTCAAGCCCTCGGTCTCGGTCTGCTTCTGGCGGTAGACGTCGACATGCATGCGATCCATCTTGCCGTCGCCATCGGAGTCGAACGTCGTCTCGACCCACAGGAACTGCTGGATCCAGTCGGCTTGCTTCTTCCAGGCGTCGACGACTTGCGCTTCGCCGTCCGCGAACACGGGCACCACCTTGGTCTCCTGCTTCGCCTCCTGCGCGAACAGGACTCCGGCCAATGAGAATGCGGTGACGACGAGCACACGGTTCGCTTGCGTGGATTGGGGTATCATTGTGGTGGGCCGATCGGGAGGAAGATTCGGGGTAGCAGGATAGGCGCTTGCCGCTGCCATGTCAGCGCATCATCAGCATCTGCAGCAGCATCATGGCGAAGCTCGACGAGCTGTCGACGTTCCGGCGCCATTGCTCGATCAGCCACGGCTGCCGCGGCGTGTCGCCCTGGCGGCGATCGGCGTCGCGTGCTCGCTGACCGCGTTGCACAGCTCGCTCGAGCTCTCGTACCGCATCCGGCACCTCGCGTCGATCGAGACGCGCTCATGGTTCGACATGCGGTGCGACTACGGCATTCCTGCGTGTTTCGCCTTCCTCTGCTATGCCGCGGCGGGAGTCGCGTGCTTTGGCTGGGGACGAGCGATCCGCAGCGTGCCGATCATGCTGACCGGCGTGCTCTTCGTGCTGCTGATGATCGACGATGTGTTCATGCTGCACGAACGCGTCGGCAGCTACTTCTGGGCGGTCATGGAGAGCACGGGCGTCTACTCCTGGGTCCTCGTGCTCGGGCTGCCGCTCGCCGCCGCAGGCCTCGCCGCGTTCCGCGCCTGCCAGCGCCATCTCGCGAGCTACCGCTCCGCGCGCCTGCGCCTGTTGACGGGCTTCGCGTGCCTCGGTGTCGCGGTGGCAATCGAAGCGGTCGAAGTGCAGACGACGAACTCCGGGATCCGCCTGCGCGGCATCGATCTCGTGGTCTACCTGCAGACCGTCGAGGAGTTCCTCGAGCTGCTCGGCCCCCTGCTCGTGGCCTGGAGTGCCGCGGAGGCCTGGCAGCGCGCGACGTCGAAGCCGCTGATCGCGAAGTCCTGAGGCGCGGGAACACGGTCGCGCGGCCCTCGACAACCTGCAGCGGACGACCAAGGGCACCACGCCGCCGGATCCGGAGTTCTCATGGTGATGCTGTTCACGCTGTCCGATCCCGGCAGCAACGAGCCCTCAACGGTGATCACGATCCCCGCGTGACCCGCTCGGGGTACGGCTAACCGCCAGTCGGATCCCAGCTCGCGTCGGGATCGAACGCCTGGATCTTCGCGGCGGCCGCTTCGGTCTCGTCGCCGAGGTCCTTCTGGTAGACGATGCCCCGCGCGTTGACGAGGAACGTCATGACGCCCGAGCTGCCGTACTTGGCGGGCCACGCGAGCAGCGCGAAGCCGCGCGTCATGCGGCCGGCGCCGTCGAGGTAGTTCAGCGCCCCGCCCGGCGCGTGCGCGCCCTGCGCCGTCAGCGAGCGGTAGTAGTAACCGTGGTAGGCGACCGGCTCGCCCTCCGACCGGCTGCCGGACGTCGGATACCCATCGCGAGCCGCGGCCGCGATCAGCGGGCCGAACGGGCTCTCGGGCTCGTTCTCCGCCGCGCGCCAGTAGAGGCCGTCGTGCTTGCCTTCGCTGCTGATGACCTTGCGCGCGTAGGCAGGCGGCTGGCCATCGCGGCCCTCGGCGTGGTATTCACGCTGCGCTTCGACGTACTCGTGCATCGTCTCGATCGTCGACAGCTCGTTGCGCCCCACGCGGCGGTTCTCGATCTCCTCGATGCCGGCCTCGACGTCGAAGCTCCAGGTACCGTCCTCGAGGATCAGCGGGATGGGGAGCGGCCAGCCCTCGCTGCCGAGCAGCGCGATCTTGGTCGTCGGGCCCTGATCCTCGAACACGAGCTTCTCGCGGATCTTCTGCTTGACCCGCTGACCATCCTCGCGATCGGCGACCTCATCGCCCGACTCGAGCAGCTCGAGCCCCCCGCTGCCGAACAGCGCGTCGATGCGTGCGGTGTCGCGCGTGCCGATGAGGTCCGCGAGCGCGAAGATCGCGTCTTCTGGCTTCGCGAACGTCGCACTCGGGCGCGAGACACCGGAAGTGCCCGCGCAGGAGCAGAGGGTCCCGAGCACCGCGATGAGCAGCGCGCGAGCGTTCATGGACTGTCGGATCGTGATCATGGCTTTCCTCGGTTCGTCCTCAGCGCCTTCCGCCGCCGCCGCTTCGCCCGCCGCCGCCTCCTCGCGCACCGCCGCCGCCCCTCGAGCCCCCGCTGGACCTCGAGCCGCTGCTCGAGCGACTCGCGGCACCGCGGCTGCTCGCGGAACGGTCCGCGCTCGGATTGCGCGAGCCGCTCAGCGCGCTGCTGCCCGACTTCGTCGAGGGCTTCGAGGTCGAGGGACGCGACGCCGCACCGCCCGCCGGCTGGTTGCCCGCGCGCGGGGCCGTGGCACCCGCGCGATTGCCGGTGCCAGCCGATGGCCTGCTTCCCGACGCCGAACGATCGAAGCCACGCGCCTGGTCCTTCGTCACGCGATTGCTGCCCTGCGCCCCACCGAACTGCTGTGCGGTGTGCGGGCTCTTGTAGTTGACGCCCTTGCGATGCGAGGGATTGTGCTTGAAGCTCGAATTGCCGGAACCGGGCAGGTTGTCGCGGCCGCCGTTGATGTTCGTGTTGCGGTTGAAGTTGTTGTACTTGTTGACGTTGATGTTGACGTCACAGTGGCCGTGGCCGCCCCAGTGGCAGCCACCCCAGATCGCGGCGCCCCACACGACTCCAGCCGTGAACGCCATGAAGCCGTAGCCAGGCGCCGGCGCCACGTACATCGGCGGATAGTAGTAGGTCGGGTAGTACCACGACGGGCCGTAGACGACCGTCGGTGAGTAGCTCGGCACGTAGACGACCTCGGTCTTCGTCTGCTCGATGATGATGACCTCGCTGTCCTGTGTGACCTTCTGCTGCTCGGTCGTCTTGAGGTTGCCCGCCTCGAGCGCCTTCTTGCGCATCTTCTGCACGGTCTGCATCAGCTCGTCCTTCTGGCCGAGGAAGGCGTCGCCGAGGTCCTGTGTCCAGTCGAGGTTGTCGTTCATCTGCTTGACGACGTCGCGCAGACCGCAGAGCGCCTTCACGCTGGCGTCCCAATCCTGCTTCTTGAGCGCCTCCTCGAGCTGCGTGCCCTTGAGGCTCGGATTCTTCTCGAGCCAGCGATACGCCTCGACGATCTCGAGCGGATAGGTCGAGGCCATCAGGATCTGGGCCAGCAGCGAGTCAGGGTGCAGCGCGATCGGCGCGACGATCTGCTCGAGCTGCTCGGGCTTGAACGTCGTCTCGGTCTTGGCCGGCGCCTGCTTCGGATCGGCGGCAGGGGCTTGCGCCTTCGGATCGGTAGCAGCCGGCGCCTGAGGCTTCGGCTCGGTGGCGGGAGGCGTCTGCTGGATCTCGGAATCGACAGACGAGCTCGCGGGCAGGCGGCGCCCAGAAACGGACACGACGCAGAGCAGTGCTGTGATTGCAGCGGTAGTGGCTTTCACGGGGGTCCTCTCGTGCAATGTGCGGCCTTTGACCGCAGCGGCGAAAGTAGCCGATCGCAGCGGTGCAAGGAAGCAGTCGAGCCGCCGCTCGGAGTGCTGCGTTGGGCCAAGCTCGAGACAGCGATCAAGGCCGAGATCGGGGTCGACGACGGCCGGGAAATGCCCCAGATTCCCAAGGTGACCTGGTACCTGGACCGGGCCGACCTGTAACTCGTCCGGTTCGAGCAGCGCGAGAGCGCCCGGACGGGAGCAGGACGAAGCTCTCTTGCCGCCGCCGGGCCGAGGCATCACCGCGATCGGGGCGAATTCACACCTCTCCGCGCTACCCGGCCGCCGCGGTCGCTTCACCCTCGGGCGCGGCCGTCTCCGCCATCCACGAGGTCAACAGCGTGTAGCCGACCGCGAGCACGACCGGACCGACGAACAGCCCGACCGGGCCGAACGCGATCAACCCGCCGATGACGCCGGCGAACAGCAGCACGAGCGGCAGGTCGACGCCCTTCTTGATCAAGATCGGCCGGATCACGTTGTCGAGGCTTCCGACCAACACGGTCCACACGATCATCGCGATGCCCCAGCCGATGCTGTCGTTCGCGAACAGCCAGATCGCCGCGAGCGCCAGCACCGGTGCTGCGCCGATCTGCGCGAGCGATGACAGGAACATCACGGCGGTCAGCAACCCGGGCACCGGCAGCCCCGCGATGAGGAGGCCGATGCCGCCAGCCAGCGACTGCACGAGCGCCGTGACGACGACGCCGATCGCGACGGCGCGGATGCCCTGCGCGGCGAGCACGACGACGCGGTCGCCGCGCTCACCCGCGAGACGGCGGCCGAACGCGCGCACCCCGGCCGCGAGCACTTCGCCGCGCGCGAACAGCACACCGACGAACAACACCATCAGCACGAAGTGGAACGCCAACCGCCCGACGCCGCCAGCCTGGGCCACGAACCAGCCACCGAGTTGCTCGAGATACGGCCCGACCAGTGCCGGCAGCCCCTCGGGTCCGGCCGATGCGAGCTCGGTCCACTTCTCGGCCGCGCGCGTGCCGACGACCGGCACCGAGGCGACCCACGCAGGAGGCGGCGGCAACCCGGTCTCCATGAGGTGCCGCACCCACGCAGCGAGGTCGGGTGCGCGCGTGATCAACACGCCGAGGATCAACGTGACCGGAACCACGAACGCCAGCAGCAGCGCGGTCACCGTCAACGCGATCGCGACTCCGCGGCGATCGCCGAGCTTGCGCTGCAGGCCGAGCAGCATCGGCCAGCAGGCGATCACGAGCAGCGCGGCCCACACCAATGCAGCCAGGAACGGCTGCAGGATCCAGAAGGTGGCCATCAGCATTCCAACGAGCAGCAGCACGGCGAACGTCGTACGCGTGAGATCGCGGGTCGGGAGTGGCGTCATTGCCGCATGCTATGGCGGCGCGGGCAAAGGAGCACAATCAGACGGCGACGCCGGCGACGCCGGCCGGCAAATGGCTGGCGCACTCGTGTTCGCGGCGGTCCGGAGCGGCTGTCGATTCATCGGCGCTTGCCGCGCGACCGCCGGCGACCACGCGCGGGTGCTTCGTTGCCCACGAGATCCACGCGGCCCAGCTCGGCGAGCAGTTCGGCCATCCCGCGCCAGAGCCGCTGCCTGCTGCGGAAGATCAGGACCTTCACGTTCGCGACCGTGCGGCCGAGGTCACGCGCGATGTCGCGGTAGCACCAGCCCTCGATCTCGGCCAGCGTGAGCGCCCGCTGTTCCTTCGGCGCGAGGCGGCTGAACTGCAGCAAGTAGAGATCGAGGAACAGCACGAACGCATGGTTCACGACGTCGACGGACTCGTGATCCTGCGCGACGCGCTCGGGCGACAGCACGCGCCGGTCCGGCGGCTGCTCGTGGTCGCCGTCGATGTGCAGCGGCTTCGGCTGCCGCGCCTGGCCCCGGAAGAAACCGATCAGCGTGTTGCGCACGATGCGATGGCTCCAGTTGCGGAACGAGTCGGCGCGGTCGGCCAAGAACTTGTGCGGGTAGCGGTAGATGTTCAGGAAGCTCTCCTGCAGCACGTCGTCGGCGTCGACGCAGGTGCCGCGGCGCAACCGGCGCGAGATCGCCTTCATGAACGACTCGTGGTTCAGCTCGAAGAGCAGCGCGAACACCTCGGAATCGCCGGTGTTCTTGAAGGAGTCCATCAGGCACGTGTTGATCCAGTCGATGCGATCCCGCTCGGTCTCCATCACGACGCCGTCGCGCGGCGGCTGTCCGTGCGCGACGTGCTCCAGCGCGACGTCGTTCGTGCGCGCCGCGATCGCGAGCAGGCGGCACTGCAGTGCAGGGTCGACAGGACAATCGAGTGTGGCGTGTTCCATTGGAGGCGTCGCCGGGAACGAGCGGGCGCACATCCGGGGGATGTGCGTCCCGTTGCGAAGCCATCCGTCGGGAGCCGGGGCAGCCCATCACTCGCATTTCGCGGCGGCGCGAGGTCACGCGCTGCCGCGGGCCGCGAAACGAAAAAGGGCCGGAGAAGCCTGTGCTTCTCCGGCCCGACGCCCAGATGCCGACAGCACATGGGAAGCCAGCCGAAAACCGGAGCCGGCGGAGCTGCCGTCACCTGGGCGCATGTGAGGAGGAGTTGCGTCCAGGCATTCATCCGTCAACGCGCCTTCGACCCCATCACGGGCGTTCCGGATTCCCGGCACGGCGGCCACGGCCGAATCCTTCGCCAAGGGGCGCAGCCGCAGTAGGATTGCCGGTATGGGCCCGCCCACGAACGCATCCGCCATCGCCACGGTGCTGGCACGCGCGAAGACGGACCGGGTGGCCGCCGAGAGCCTGCTGCCGCTCGTCTACGAGGAACTGCGGCAGCTCGCGCGCGCGCGCGTCGCCCGGCTGGCCCGCGGGCAGACGATCCGCGCGACCGAGCTCGTGCACGAAGCCTGGATGCGCGTCGTGGCCGGCGGCGATCCGGGCTGGGACGGGCGCGCCCACTTCTTCGGCGCCGCGGCGAACGCGATGCGCAACATCCTCGTCGAGCAGGCTCGCCGGCGCACCGCGCAGAAGCGCGATGCACAGAAGAAGGTCGTGCTGTCGGACGACATGCCCGATCTCGAGACGCAGCTGCCGTTCGTCGACATCCTGTCGCTGCACGAAGCACTGCTCGAGTTCGAGAAGAGCCACGAGCGCCCGGCCAAGGTCGTGGAGCTGCGCTTCTTCAGCGGCCTCAGCATGCCCGAGATCGCGCAAGCCCTCGCCACCTCCCTGCCGACCGTCGAACGCGATTGGCGCTTTGCGCGTGCCTGGCTGCAGGATCGCCTCGGTGCGCCGAGCACGGCCGATGACTGAGCAGACGCGCGAGTCCGATCTCCGCTCGCTGTTCGATCGCGCCAGCACGATGCCGCCGGCCGAGCGCAAGAAGCTCGTCGAGGGAGTCCGCGACGAGCTGCTGCGCGAACGGCTGATCGCGCTGCTCGCGCAGAACGAGCTGCCGACCGCGAACGTGCTGCGCCATCCGCTCGTCGCGTCGATGGCCCCGCTGCGCCGCATCGACAACTACGAGCTGTTGCGCGAGCTCGGCAGCGGCGGCATGGGCATCGTCGTGCTCGCGCGCCAGGTCGAGCCGATGGAACGGCTCGTCGCGATGAAGCTCGTCGGCGACGCCGAGGCCGGGCCCGAGATCGCGCAGCGCTTCAAGGCCGAGCGGCAGGCGCTCGCGCTGATGAACCACCCGGGCATCGCGAGGATCCTCGACGGCGGCACGACGCCGGAGGGCCTCCCGTACTTCGTGATGGAGTACGTGCGCGGCGAACCGATCACGGGCTATTGCGACCGGCGGCGGCTCGGCCCTGCGGCGCGCCTGGACCTGTTCGTGAAGGTCTGCGACGCGGTGCAGCACGCGCACCAGAAGGGCATCATCCATCGCGATCTCAAGCCCGGGAACGTGCTCGTGACCGAGGACGGCGGCCCGCAGCCGAAGATCATCGACTTCGGCGTCGCGCGCGCGGTCAGCGGCCGGCTCGTGACCGTCGCGCCGACGCAGATCGGCGAGATCGTCGGAACGTTCCTCTACATGAGTCCCGAGCAGGCGTATCCCGACAGCCAGGACGTGGACACGCGCGCCGACATCTACTCGCTCGGCGTCGTGCTGTACGAGCTGCTCGTCGGCCAAACGCCGATCGAGCTCGAGAGCGACGAAGGCGCCTTGCTGCGTTTCCAGCACAAGCTGGTCACCGGCGTGATCCCGACCCCCCACCAGTGCGCATTGCAGGTGTCCGACGACGTCGCCGCCCGGCGCGCGAACGAGCGCCGCATGACGCCCGCCGCCTGGCGGCGGTACCTGGCCTCCGACATCGGTTGGGTGCTGGGGCGCGCGCTCGAGCTCGACCGCAATCGCCGCTACGCGGCCGCGTCGGACCTCGCGGCCGACCTGCTGCACCACCTGCGCGGCGAAGCCGTGAGCGCGGGACCACCGACGTGGCGCTACCGGTTGATGCGCTTCGTGCACCGGTACCGGATCAGCGTCGCCGCCTCGGCGCTGGCCATCGTTGCGTTGGTGCTCGGCACCATCGGCACCACCCTCGGCATGATCTCGGCATGGCGCGCGCACGACGCCGCAGAGGCGGCGCGCAAGAGCCGCGAGCTGGCACTTGCGCGCCAGCGCGCGGTCGGCGAGTTCAACGAATTCGTGCTGTTCTACAGCGGTCCGGGCCTCGACGGCGCGACGCCGCCGTTGACGCTGGTGCTCGACCGGCTCACGCCGATGATCGCGATCCGCTGGGCGGGACCCGCGCGCGAACAAGAACGAGCCGGCGTGCGCGCTTCGCTCGGACGCACCTTCCTGGCCCTCGGAGAGCCTTCGCGCGCGATGCAGCAGCTCAGGCTCGCGTGGGCATCGGCCGACGCAAGGGCGAACGACGATCCTCTCTGGTCGACGATAGTGCTGAACGACCTGAGCCGCGCCGAACGGCAGGCGCAGGAGCTCGACGCGAGTCGCAGCCATCTGACGCGCATGCTCGAGCTCGGCGTGCGCGCCTTGGCGCCGACCTCGCCCGCAGTCGCACAACGGCTCTCGGCGATCGCGGCCGACATGCCGTTCGCCGCCGAACGCGCCGGCAAGCTCGTCGAGCACTGCGACGGTCTCTTGATCCTGCTCGCCGGCATGCCAACCTCGAGCGGCGAGCCCGGCGACGAGCCCGGCGCGTTCGACTTCATGATCGGCGGACGGCTGCTCGCCGCGGTCGGCCTCGCGCTGCAGTCCGACCACCTCCCTGGCAGCGATGACCTGATGCAGCGCCTCGAGCACCTCGCGCGCAAGGTGCTCGGCGGCGACGTCGACTTCCTGACCGTGCTGGTGAACTTCGCCGAGAGCCGGCTGCTCGGTGGCCAGGCGAAGGCCGCGCTCGACACGGCCGGCGAAGCGGTCACCGCGCTGCAGCGCCTCGAGCTGACGGGCCACCGGCTCTGGGCGCAGGCCGAACGCGTGCGAGGACTCGCCCTCGTGCTGTCCGGCGAGCCGGCCGCCGGCGAGGCCGTGCTGCTCGCACTGCGCGAGCGCCTGGCGCAGCTGCCGGCGCCCGGCAACCAGCAGGTCAGCGCGGCGTACGCGGCGCTCGGCGAGCTGTGCGGGCGCTTCGCGAACGGCAGCGAGCTCGAGGCCTTCCTGCGCACCTCGCTGTCCGGATGGCTCGCGCGCGCCGCGAGCGCAGCGACCGCGCCGTGGTGGCCGTCGACGTTCGAGGACCTGCCGGCGGCCGCGACCGGCGCAGCGCTCACTGCCGTCGAAGCGCAGGCGGCCACATCGGCGACCTCCGAGCTCGAGGCCGTGCGAGGTGCCCTGCTGCTGCGCGCCGGCCGGTTCGCTGCGGCCGCGCAGAGCCTCGAGTCCGTGCGCAAGAACTGCACGACGGTCTGGCCCGAGCTGCTCGCCGACCTGGCGGTCGCGCGGCACCGCAACGGCGATGCAACAGGCGCTGCGAGCGCGTTCGCGGAGCTGCTCGAACTCGCGAAGGGCGATGCAACGATGCAGGTCCGCTGCCGGCAGGCTCGGCAAAGGGTCGAGCTCGCCGGACTGCGCTGACGCGCGCGCCGTCCCTACTGCTGCGCGACGGTCACCTTGACGATCCTGCCCGTGAACGCGTTGTTGCCCTGCGGGTAGTCTGGAGACACGTTCGTCTCGCCGTCGAGGCCTACGTCCGCACCTTCGTCGGCCGAGAACGCGTACGGCTGGGTCTTCGGGATCTGGCCTTCGGCAACCTTCTTGCCATCGATGCTCAGGATGGACTTCCCGCCCGTACCCGGCGTCGCCGCATCGGGAATGAACTCGTACAGGATCGTGTGCTTTCCGGGGGCGAGGGCCGAAGGCGCTGCGACGTTCGTGCGCTCGAGCGCGAAGAAGTTGTACTCGTGGTGCACGACGCCGGCCTTCATGTAGAGCGTCCAACCACCGAAGAAGCCGGCCTGGGCGATGATCACACCCTCGGTCTTGGCATCGTTGAGCTCCACCTCGGCCGTGATCGTGTGGTGCACACCCTTCACGTTGATGAACGCGTTCTCGAGCATGCCCGTCATGCCGGGGTAGACCGTCAGCGACTTGCGTCCGGCCAACAGATCGGCGCGGCCCGCGATGGCCGGGTTGAACCGCTCGGAACGCCGATCGTCGATCGGCAGCACACGGTTGCGCACGGCCTCCTTCATGAAGACTGCCTGGAGCTCCGCGAGCTTCGCCGGTTCCCTGGCCGCGAGGTCGTCGGCCTGGCTGAAATCCCTGTCCACGTGGTAGAGCTCCCAGACATCGTCGCTCAACGGCGGGTTCTCCGCGAGGAGCCAGGGGATCGAGTGGCGCGTGCAGGCGACCCAGCCCTCGTGGTAGACGCCGCGGTTGCCGAACATCTCGAAGTACTGCGTCGTGCGGCGGTCGGCAGCCTTCGGGGCGTCGGCCGAATACAGCATCGACACGCCATCCATGGGTCGTTGGGTCACGCCGTTGACGAGCTTTGGCTCGGGCACCTTCACGGCTTCGAGCACCGTGGGCGCCACGTCGACGACGTGGTGGAACTGGCTGCGAACCTCGCCCTTGGCTTGGAAACCCTGCGGCCAGTGCAGCACCATGCCGTTGCGCGTGCCGCCGAAGTGGCTCGCCACCTGCTTGGTCCACTGGAAGGGCGTGTTGCCGGCCCAGGCCCAGCCGATCGCGAAGTGAGGGAACGTGGTCGGACCGCCCCACGCCTCGATGTGGTCCATCATCTGGTCCGCTTTGCCCGCGATGCCGTTCAGCGCCATCATCTCGTTGTAGGTGCCCTCGGGTCCGCCTTCGGCGCTCGAGCCGTTGTCGCCGACGATGTAGAAGAAGATCGTGTTGTCGAGCTCACCGATCGCCTCCAGTTGGCCCACCAAACGGCCCACCTCGTGGTCCGTGTGCTCGGCGAAGCCGGCGAAGGTCTCCATCTGGCGCTCGAAGAGCCGCTTCTGCTCGGCACTCGTGTCCACCCAGGCCGGGATCTCCTTGGGCCGGGAGGTCAGCTTCGCGTCGGCAGGAACCACGCCGAGTTTCTTCTGCCGGGCAAACGTCTCCTCGCGCAGCTTGTCCCACCCACCGCTGAACTGGCCCTTGTATCTGGCGATCCACTCCTTCGGCACGTGGTGCGGCGCATGCGTCGCGCCCGGCGCGAAGTACATGTAGAACGGCTTGTCAGGCGTGAGCGCCTGCTGGGCGCTGACCCAGTCGATCGCCTGGTCGGTCATGTCGACCGTGAAGTGGTAGTCCGGCGACTGCCTGTGCTCGACGCGCGCCACTCCGTCGTAGATGGCCGGCGCCCACTGGTTGGTCTCACCGCCGATGAAGCCATAGAACTTGTCGAAGCCGGAGCCGGTGGGCCAGCGGTCGTACGGGCCGGAGATCGAGACCTCCCAGGGCGGCGTCTCGTGGTACTTGCCGAAGGCCGCAGTGCTGTATCCGTTCTGCCGCAGGATCCCGGCCAGCGGCGTGATGCTGCGCGGACGCACGCCGGTGTTGCCGGGGAACGCCGTCGCCAGCTCCATGATCGCGCCGGCGTTGTTCGCGTGATGGTTGTGGCCGGTCAAGAGCGCCGTGCGAGTGGGACTGCAGAGCGCCGTGGTGTGGAAGCGGTTGTATTTGAGACCCGAGGCCGCGAGTCTCTCGAGCGTTGGCATGCGAATCGGGCCGCCGAAGGCGCTGCTGTGGCCGAAGCCGATGTCGTCGATCAGAACGATCACGACGTTTGGCGCGCCGGCCGGCGCCTTCACTTCGAAACGCGGCGGCGCCTTCGCATTGCGCGCATCCAGTTCGGTGCTCGGCGCCACGGTCGGCTCGGCAATCGGCAGCACAGTACGGTCGATGGCACCGGCAGTTTGCTGCGGTGACGACACGCCCGACGCACACGCGGCTGCAATCCAGCCCGAACATGCCGTGAGGGCAATCAGGCCGAAGCCCGGTGAGAAATGACTCTGGCGGAGACCGTTCATCAGGAAGTCGATGGGTTGGTGCGTGCGACCGCGCGGGCTTCCCAGGTCGCAGGGTTCGGGGCGGCGGCACCATAGCGACCGCCTCTCGCGGGTTCCAGACGAGCGCCGCGTTACGCCCCCGAGCGCTGCAAGATCGTCGAAGCGGAACACCCTGGCCCGTGCCCTCCGAACGTATGGAGGACATGCGCGCATTCCGGAACAGCACCAACGGCTGGCATTGCTGCAGCTGCCTCGAGGCGCCCCCGAGGTTCGAGCCACTGCGGAGATTGGGTTAGGCTATGGGTCCTCGCGCGCGTTCCGATCCACGCACCTTGATCAACTCGGGCCCGCTACTCGTTGCAACCAACGAGGAATCGCCTTGCACATGAGTCATGCCCAATGAGAGTCATGCATGTGATCAACGGCAGTGGCTGGGGCGGCTCCTACCAGATCGCCGCCCAGATCTGTGCCTGGCAATGCGGGAAGGGCATCGATGCCGTCGTCTGCCTGCTCGGCGGCGGCGCCTCGAAGGAGCGCGTGCTGCGGTTGGGCGCCCCGCTGCTCAGTCATGATCTGGACAACGGTCACGCGTCCAAGCGGGAGCGCTGGTCGGACCTGCAGCGCGGCTTCGAGCAGATCGCGAAGGAGTGGCGGCCGGACGTCATCAGCACGCACATGCCGCTGTCGCACCTGCTGACGCAGCGCATGCTGTCGCGCCGCAGCGGGCCCAAGTGGGTGGCGGTCGTGCACCAGTCGTGGCGCATGTTCGGCCACAGCCGCGTCCACGGCGGTTCCCCATTCCGCAAGTGGTACATGATGCTCCGACACGGGCTCGGCGATGCCTTCATCACCTCGCGCGCGCACCGGATCGTCGCGGTGTCCGAGGCCATCAGACGGGACTGCCTGCGCGTCGGCATGGCGAAGCACCGCGTCACGAGGATCTACAACGGGATCGTGCCCGTGGAGTCCCGGCTCGTGCCGAAGCTGCGGCTGCAACTGAGGATCCCGGACGACCATCGCGTGATCGGCGGCCTGGGCCAGCTGAACCCGAACAAGGGCTTCGATCAGGTGATCAAGGCGTTCTTGTCGCTGGCCGACAGGTTCCCCGACGTGCACGTTCTGATTGCCGGCGGGACGTCGGGCACCAACCACTTCCGCGACGTGCTGGTGCGCCTGCGCGACGAGTCGGCGCATGGGTCACGCATCCACATCCTCGGCGAGCAGAAGTCGGGTCCCGAGTTCATGGCCAACGTGGACATCTGCGCGATCCCCTCGCTCGAAGAGGCGTTCTCGCTGACGCTCGCCGAAGCGATGCAGCTCGGCAAACCGAGTGTGGTCACCTCGGCCGGCGGATGCCAGGAGGTTGCACGCGACGGACTCGAGTCGCTCGTGTTCAAGTCCCGCAACGTCGCCGATCTCGCGGCAAAGCTCGAGCGCCTGCTGACGGACCGCGAGCTCGCCGCGAGGCTCGGCAAGGCCGCAGAAGCGCGCGCACGAACCGCGCTGACGCTCGATCGATGCGCGAACGAGCACATCGGGCTCTACCATGAGCTGTTGGGAGCGGCGCCGGCGAAGCTCCCGCGCGCAGCCGAGCAGCCGGAGTAGCAGAGCCACGGGCGCCCCCGGTTCAGAACCGGAGCGGCGCGCCGCAGGCGCGCGGCAAGGTCCTGAACCGGTTCGCCAGCGGCGCTCGGCGCCGCTGGCAACCCGGTTCAGAACGACTGCCCGATGAAGAAGTAGAGCGCTTCGTTGCCCCCCTCGGCGACGCCATAGCCGAGGTAGATCGGACCGAGCGGCGTGTCGGAGCCGACGAACAGGCTGCCCGCCAGCTTCAAGTCCTTGAACAGCTCGGAGCGATCGTCGGTCACGTTGCCGGTCTCGATCGAGCCGCCGACGTAGACCGGCATGCCGAAGGTGGCGAACTGCGTGCCGGCGATGCGGCGGTAGGCGATCAGCCGCGCCGCCGCGCCGGCCTGGCCGACGAGCTCGTTGCGCTGGAAGCCCGACAGGTTCAGGAACCCGCCGCGCGTCACGAGCTGGTAGACCGGCAGCGTGCCGTCGATCGCGGAGCCGACGTCGGCGCTCAACAGGAACGTGTTCCTGCCGAACGTCTGCGCGTGCTGCACGGTCGCCTCGAGGCGGTCGTACTCGGCGTCGGCGCCGAGGTCCTCGAGGCCGTTCGACCACTTAGCCGTCGCGTGCCAGCCCGCGGTCGGGAAGTGAGTGTTGTCGAGCGTGTCGACCTCGAGGCTCGCGCGCAGCCCGCCGTCGTCGAACGAGAACTTCTGGATCGGCGTCGTCGTGATGTCCGGGTCGACCTCGCCCCAGGCGCGGCTGACGCCGAAGCGCAGTTGCGCCACGTTGCCGAGGTTCCTGCCGACGTCGGCGCCGATCCAGCCGACGTTCGTGTCGAACTCGCCGACCTTGACGCCGCTCTGGAACGCGTTGACCTCCTCGATCTCGTAGCCGACCTGCGGCGCCACGAACCAGCGCGTCGCGTAATCGACCGGTTGGTAGAACTCCGACAACAAGCGGATCGGCTCGCCGATCTGGATCTCGTTGCGCCATTCGGCTCCGAGCTCGTTCAGCGTGCGCATCGTGTAGCGCACGCTCAGCGAGTAGGCCGCGTCGCCGCGGAAGTCGTCCTCGAGGTTGAGCCCGAACTTCACGTAGTTCGGTCCCCACGGCTTCGCGACCGTGATCAGCTTCAGCTCGGCGTGCCCCGGCGTCGTCTCGTGCAGCTCGAACGTCACGCGCTCGAAGTCCTCGAGCCCGTAGATGCGGTCGAAGTCGAGCTGCAGGCGCGCCGGATCGAGTCGTTCGCCGACCTGGGTCTCCACGAGTGCCAAGACCACCGCGTCGGCCAGCTTCGAGTCGTTCTCGAGCTCGATGCGGTCGATGATCGGGTACTCGATCGCGGGCCGCCGCTGCCGTTCGAGGAAGAGCCTGTACTCGGCCTCGGGCACCGAGTAGCGGCGCAGGCGCTCGACGATCGCGCGCGCGGCCTTCTCGCCGATCGCGATCGCCTCGGCCGTGCGGTCGAAGCTCGTCGAGGTGATGTCGCCGAGGTCGGGCTGGAGCAGCGTGTCTTCGGCCGTCAGCTTCGCGAGCTGCGCATCGACGTTCTTCTGCATCAGGATTCCGATCATCTGCTCGGTCACGTTGAGCAGCGAACGGATCTGCTCGGCCTCGAGCAGCGGCGTGCCGATGTCGATCGCGATCACGACGTCGGCACCCATCTGCTTGACGATGTCGATCGGCACGTTGTTGACGACCATGCCGTCAACGAGCTGGTGGCCGTCGATCACGACCGGCGCGAAGGCACCCGGGATCGCCATGCTGGCCGCCATCGCGCGCGCGAGGTCGCCCGAAGCGAGCACGACCTGCTCGCCGCTCACGATGTCGGTCGCGACCGCGCGGTACGGCACACGCAGCTTGTCGAAGTCGATCGACGGCTGCCGCTGCAGCACGATGTTCTTGAGCAGGTTGCCCGTGTAGTAGCCGGCCACGAGCCCCTTCGGCAGCACGAACTCGAAGTCGCGGAAGCCGAACGTCGCGTCGATCTGGCAGACGAGGTCGTCCTGCTTGCGCCGGAACGCGCGATCCTCGCGCAGCGACTTGTCGCTGAGCAGCTGCGGCCAGTTGATCTCCTCGAGGATCTTCTCCATCTCGGCCGGCGAGTAGCCGTACGCATAGATGCCACCGACGAGCGACCCCATGCTGTTGCCGGCGAGCAGGTCGACCGGGATGCGCAGTTCCTCGAGCACCTTGAGCACGCCGACGTGCGCGGCGCCGCGCGCGCCGCCGCCGCTGAGCACGAGGCCGATCTTCGGGCGCTTTGCTGCCGTTGGCTCCTGCCCATTCGCGTGCTGCGACACGACGAGCAGTGCCGCACCGAGTGCGCAGAGCGGCACGACAACGGATCGTGGGAGGAGTCGCATCTCGCGCCGGCGAGCCTACCCACCGCCGGCTCGCATTCCCATCGCGGTTCTCGCCGTCTAGCCTGTGCGCCCCATGGCAAGGCGCCGACAGAGGCGGCCGTAGTCCTGCGCTTCCGTGCACGCCGATACACCTGCATGAGACCAACCACACTGCTGTCCGTCCTCGGCCTCGCCCCCCTGGCTGCATTCACGGACGCGGTCATGGCGCAGGACGTACTCCCGTTCCCCCCGACGCCATCGGCGTCCACGGCGGGGCTGACGATGCAGGACTCGGTCCACAAGCAGCGCGTCGAGCCGAAGCGCCTCGCCGCGGGCGTGCCGAACATCCTGATCATCCTGATCGACGACGTCGGTCCTGCGACGCCCTCGACCTACGGCGGTGAGATCAACACACCGACGCTCGACCGCGTGGCCCACTCGGGCATCTCGTTCAACCGCTTCCATTCGACGGCCATGTGCTCGCCGACGCGTGCCGCGTTGTTGACGGGCCGCAACCACACGCGCGTCGGCAACGGCCAGGTCGGCGAGCTCGCGAACGACTGGGACGGCTTCAGCGGCATGATCCCGAAGTCCGCCGCGACGGTCGCCGAGGTGCTCAGGCACTACGGCTACAACACGGGCGCCTGGGGCAAGTGGCACAACACGCCCGAGGAGCAGACCACGAACAAGGGACCTTTCGATCATTGGCCGACCGGCTACGGCTTCGAGTACTTCTACGGCTTCCTCGGCGGCGCGGCGTCGCAGTACGAGCCGCAGATGGTGCGCAACACGACGCAGCTCGAAGCGCACGCCCCGCATCAGAAGGGTTATCACCTGACCGCGGACCTCGCCGACGACACGATCAGGTGGCTGCGCGAACAGCGCGCCTTCGCGCCGGACAAGCCGTTCCTCGTCTACTGGGCGCCCGGCGCGTCGCACGGCCCGCACCACGTGATGCCGGAATGGGCCGACAAGTACAAGGGCAAGTTCGACGACGGCTGGGACAAGTACCGCGAGCGCGTCTTCCAACGCGCGAAGGAGAAGGGCTGGATCCCCGAGACCACGAAGCTCACGCCGCGTCCCGCGACACTGCCGGCCTGGGACTCGATCCCCGAGCGCGAGCGGCCGTTCCAGCGAAGGCTCATGGAGGTCTTCGCCGGGTTCACCGAGCACGCCGACCACCACGCGGGCCGCGTGATCGACGAGATCCAGCGCCAGGGCAGGCTCCACAACACGATCGTCTTCTACATCTGGGGCGACAACGGCTCGTCGGCCGAGGGCATGAACGGCACGATCAGCGAGCTGCTCGCGCAGAACGCGATCCCGACCAAGGTCTCGCAGCACCTCGAAGCGTTGAGCGAGCTCGGCGGCGTCGACGCGCTCGGCGGGCCGAAGACCGACAACATGTACCACGCCGGGTGGGCCTGGGCGGGCAGCACGCCGTACCGGTCGACGAAGCTCGTCGCCGCGCACTTCGGCGGCATCCGGCAGCCGCTCGCCGTGTCGTGGCCCGACGGCATCAAGGCCGATCCGACGCCGCGCGCGCAGTTCCACCACGTGATCGACATCGTGCCGACGATCTACGAGGTCACGAAGATCAAGGCGCCGCAGACGGTCAACGGCGTCACACAGGACTCGATCGACGGCACGAGCATGGCCTACACGTTCGCGGACGCGACGGCAGCGGGCAGGCGCAAGACGCAGTTCTTCGACATCATGGCGAGCCGCGGCATCTACCACGACGGCTGGTTCGCATGCACGCCGGGCCCGCGCGAGCCGTGGGTCGCAGGCGCGCCGAAGGGCATCCGCGAGTGGTCGCCCGAGAACGACACGTGGGAGCTCTACAACCTCGAGGAGGACTGGTCGCAGGCCGACGACCTCGCCGCGAAGATGCCCGCGAAGGTCGCCCTGATGAAGAACCTGTTCCTGCTCGAGTCCGCGCGGAACAAGAACCTGCCGGTCGGCGGCGGCCTGTGGTCGACGGTGTTCTTCCACCCCGAGGACGCGCCGGCCTCGCCGTACAGCGAGTGGACCTTCAGTGGTCCGATGACGCGCATGCGGGAGACCTGCGCGCCGAAGCTCGGCAAGCTCGACAACGTCGTCAGCATGGAGTTGGAAGTGCCCGACAATGCGAACGGCGTGCTGTACTCGCTCGGCGCCTTCTCGGGCGGGCTCTGCTGCTACGTCAAGGACGGCGTGCTCCACTACGAGTACAACCTGTTCGAGATCTCGCGCACGAAGCTCAAGGCCAGGAACAAGCTGCCAGCCGGCAAGGTGAAGCTCGAGGTCGAGTCGAAGCTCGTCACGAAGATCGGCGGTCCGATGGACGTCGCGCTGAAGGTCAACGGCGAGATCGTCGCGCGCGGCGAGGTGCCGATCACGGCTGGCTACCTGTTCAACGGCAACGACTGCCTCGACCTCGGCAGCGACCTCGGATCGCCGGTGTCGCTCGACTACTTCGACCAGGCGCCGTTCGCGTGGAACGGCGCGATCGGCACCACGAAGATCTCGTACCCGCGCAAGTAGAACGCACGCAGCCGGCGGCCCCTCGCGGAGGCCGCCGGCCCGTCACCTGCGGCCCGCGCGCTCACAGCACGAGCGTCGTCGCGAACCCCCACGCGACCGCCTTGCCGGGCAGGCTCGCGGTGCCCTGGCCGATGAACACGCGGATCGTCTGCGCACCCGCGACGTCGGCGACGACCGTGTGCTCCTCGACGACGTCGAGCAGGCCTTCACCTTCGCCCGGCAGCTTGTGATAGAGGTAGACGTCGGCGGAGCCGCCGCCAGCGTCGCCGCCGGCGCCCGGCACGACACGCACGTTCACGAGCACGAGGCCGAAGTCGCTCGTCGGGGCGACGAAGCGCGCCTGCAGCTGCGAGCTCGGCGTGCCGTCCTCGCTCGGCACGAAGCTCAGCTCGATCCCGAGCGGTGCCGGCGGGCCCGCCGGCGGAGCCGGTTCCTCGACCGGCTTGGGCTCTGCACCGGCGGAGCCGTCCGCAGGCTCGGCGCGCAGGCCTTCGACATCGAACGCGACCGCCGGGCCCGCGCCGATCTTCTGGATCGGGTGGATCTCGAGCCCCTTCTCCATGTCGAAGGTCACGCCCTGCCACCAGAGGTCGGAGACCCACTGCAGCGTCATGTCGTCGGACACGAACCTGCCGTCTTCCACCTTCTTCAGGATCAGCATCGCGTCCGCGTCGGCGAGGATCTGGTTGCCGAGGAACGGAACCGTGCCGTTGTCCAGCGACAGCAGCGCGAGCGCGAAGTCGGCGTCGACGTCCGCGACCTCGAAGTGGATCTGCTTCTGGCCTTGGGCCAGGGCGGACAGCGACAGCGCGGCGGCGAGCGACAGGGTCAGTTGGAAGGACTTCATGGGTGGTCTCCCGAGTGATGGGTTGTGTTGGAAACAGACCCCTCAGGGGAGGCCACCCGGCCGCCGCAGGAGGATTCTCGCGGCGCCCCTCAGCGCTTCCCGGTCAGCGCCTCGAAACGACCCGGCAGCACGAGGTCGAGGTCGAGCCACTGGATCCCCCAGGCCGGCAGCTCCGCTTCGCGGTTGCCGCCGCGCGTAATCGAGCCGGTCAGCGCCGTCGCCAGGAACGCGGGCAAGTCGGCAGTTTCCGGTCCCTTGCCGCCGCGTGTGGGGTCGGGTGCCTGCGATTCGAACGGCCGGAAATCGGCGTATCGCGGGGTCGCGATCGCGATGTAGCGGTCGACCATCGGACGATCCTGCCGCCACGCCGGGCTCGGCCCGAGCTCGACCTGCAGCGACTGGCTGGCGCCGCGCGCGAGCACGTTGTTGGGGTCCTTGCCCCAGATCACGTGCACGGCGCGGTCCTCGGCGACCGAGAGCACGGCTATGTGCAGCATCTCGGTGCTCTCGTTCGTGACGGTCAGCGTGACCATCGCGCCCGTGCCCTCCGCGACCGGCAGGAACGGCGCGCCGACGATCGCGCGTCGTTCGCCCGCGGCCTGCATCCTGGCGACCGGCACCTTCTGCGCGGCCGCTCGCGCTGCGTCCCACGGCTCGACGCGGAGCCGGATGCGGTGGCGGCCGGGCTGCGCGACACCTTCCCAGAGCGACCGGAAGCAGTGCTCGGCGAACAACACCTGCTGCGCCTCGGCCGGCGAGCCAGGCACATTGCGCACGAACGCCCCGTCGAGCGTCTGCAGCGCGAGACCTTCGCCGTGCTTGCCGAGCACGAAGTCGGCGGTCTCGCGCGGTGCGGCGACGACCCACGGACAGCCCGCGAGCACGGCCGCGTCGACGCCCGCGGCACACACGATTCGCAGCGCAGCACGTCCGCCGAGGCCCTGGTGCGGAACCGCGCGCAACGCGACGCCGGCCGGGATCCTGCGGCCCTCGAGCGGCTCGGCCTCGCAGAACGTCGCGCGCGCGCGCACGACGCGCACGAGGCCGTGGTCGCTGCCGTCGAGCCCGACGAGGCGCAGCTCGCAGCCTTCGGCGAGCCCATGCAGGCGGCCGGCTTCGATCTGGCACCTCGCGCCGTACGGATGCGCGTGGTAGCCGGTCGGCACGGGCTTGCCCCTGCCGCCCAGGATCGCGCGGTCGCCGGGGCCGATGCAGCGCACGATCTGGTCGCTGCGTGTGCCGGTGCGGCACGCGGCGACGCGCGCGCGCACGATCTCGGCGACGGCCTGCCACGAAGTCGCCGGCTCGACCTCGGCCAACGCACTGGTCAGGAACCACGTCAGCGTGCCGTACCACCGATCCTCGCCGGCGCCTTCGCATTCGCCGGCCTCCTGCGTCGACTCGCACGCGGCGATGTGCACGACCGAATGCAGCACGCTGCCGCGATCGTCGTCGAGGAACGGCACCCGTGCGGGCCAGAACGGCCGGATCGCGTCGCGGTCGAGCGACTTCGCGCCGGCACTCGCGTGCCGCACGCCGCCGGTGCCGGCGCCCGCGCCGGCGCCGCGCAGCAGCCCGCCCGCATGGCAGCAGTCCGTGACGAGCACGACGTCCTTCGCGGGCAGCGCGGCGAGCAGCGAATGCAGCTCGTCGTCCGTGACGTCGAAGCTGCCGTTGCGCTCTCCCTTGCGGCTGTCGTGCGCGATCAGCGTGTCGTCCCACGGCTCCTCGAGGTCGTTGCGCAGCGCGGTATCGGCCTTGCTCGCGTCGGGCACTCGCGAGCCGTGTCCCGAGAACCAGATCACGACCTTCGTCGCCGGCCCGGCCTGCACGATCAGGTGCTCGTAGAAGGTGCGCACGATCGCTTCGTGCGTCGCCGCGGGACCGAGCAGCGTCGCGATGTCCCGCGGCTCGAAGCCGAAACGCCGCTGCAGCAGGTCTCTCGCGCGCGCAACATCGTTGCCCGGCCCCCTGAGCGGCGCGAGCTTGCGGTGACCTTCGTCCGGCTGGGCGTAGTCGTCGATGCCGACGAGCAGCGCGAGGGTCGCTCTCGGCGCCGGCTCCTGCCCGGGCACCGGGGCCGCGGCGGCCAGCGCTGCCGCCGACAGCACGGCCCTGCACCGCACACGGAATCGGCTCGCGTTCTTCATGGCTGGTTGGGGACGGCGGTGCAGGGGAGATCCCATTCTCACCGCACCGGGAATCTGCGGCAAACACGGGGTTGACCGCGGCGCCTCGTTGGCGACAATCCTTCGCCCAATTCACGCCCCCCTCCTCCCGACAGCCCAGTCCCCGACCGCACAGCCCACGATGGCCCAGAACCTCCGCAACGTCGCGATCATCGCGCACGTCGACCACGGCAAGACCACGCTCGTCGACGGACTGCTGCGCCAGACCGGCACGTTCCGCGCGAACCAGGCGGTCGGCGAGTGTGTGATGGACAGCAACGAACTCGAGAAGGAGCGCGGCATCACGATCCTCGCGAAGAACACCGTCGTCACCTACAAGGGTACGCGCATCAACATCATCGACACGCCGGGCCACGCCGACTTCGGCGGCGAGGTCGAACGCGTGTTGTCGATGGCCGACGGCGTGCTGCTGCTCGTCGACGCCGCAGAGGGCCCGATGCCGCAGACGCGCTTCGTGCTGCAGAAGGCGTTCTCGCACCACCTGAAGCCGATCGTCGTCGTCAACAAGATCGACCGTCCCGAGGCGCGCGCGCAGGAAGTCGTCAACGAGGTGTTCGACCTGTTCATCGACCTCGACGCGGACGAGGCGGCGCTCGACTTCCCGGTGTTCTACGGCTCGGGGCGCCAGGGCTGGATGACGCCCGACCTCGCCGCCGCACAGCAGGGTGGCGAAGGCAAGAACCTGCAGCCGCTGTTCGACGCGATCCTCTCGCGCATTCCGGCGCCGAAGGACGACCCGGCTCAGCCGCTGCAGTTCCGCGTCACCACGCTCGACTGGAGCGACTACGTCGGCCGCATCGCGATCGGCCGCGTGCACCGCGGCCGCATCAAGGCGGGCGAACGCGTCGCGCACCTGTCGCGCAACGGCACGCAGAAGGAGGTCAGCGTGCGCGGCGTCTACCGCTTCGTCGGCCTCTCGCGCGAGGAGACGAAGGAGATCGAGGCCGGCGACCTGTGCGGCATCTACGGCGTCGAGGACATCGAGATCGGCGACACGCTGGCTGCCGTCGAGCGCCCCGAGGCGATGCCGATCATCGCGATCGACGAGCCGACGATGACGATCGTGATGCGCGTCAACGACTCGCCGTTCGCGGGCAAGGACGGCGGCAAGTTCCTGACCTCGCGCCACCTTCGCGAGCGCCTCGAGAAGGAGATGCGCGTCAACGTCGCGCTGCGCGTCGAGCCCGGCGACACGGCCGACAGCTTCACGCTGTCGGGGCGCGGCGTCATGCACCTCGGCTTCCTGATCGAGACGATGCGGCGCGAGGGCTACGAGTTCGCGGTCATGAAGCCGCACGTGCTGTTCAAGGACATCGACGGCGAGAGGCAGGAGCCGATCGAGTATCTGACCGTCGACGCACCGGCCGACGCGATCGGCAAGGTCATCGAGATCCTCGGCACGCGCAAAGCCGAGCTGCTCAAGATGGACCGCAAGGGCTCCTTCACGCGCCTCGAGTTCACGGTGCCCGCGCGCGGCCTGATCGGCGTGCGCAGCCGCCTGCTGAACGCGACGCAGGGCCAGGCGACGATGCACCACGTCTTCCACGGCTACGGCACCTACCGCGGCGCGATCGAGGAGCGCACGGCCGGCGTGCTGGTCTCGATGGCGCAGGGCAGCACGACGTTCTACGCACTCGACGGTCTGCGCGATCGCGGCGTGTTCTTCGTGCCCGAGGGCGCCGAGGTCTACGAGGGCATGGTCGTCGGCGAGAACTGCAAGGACAACGACCTCGTCGTCAACGTCGTGCGCGAGAAGAAGGCGACGAACGTCCGCAGCTCGACGAAGGAGACGTTCGTCAAGATGCCGCCGCCGCGCACGTTCAGCGTCGAGGACGCGCTCGAGTACGTCGGCGAGGACGAGCTCGTCGAGATCACCTCGAAGGGCGTGCGGCTGCGCAAGGCGCAGCTCAGGGAGACGGACCGCAAGCGCAGCGAACGCTCGCGCGAGCCCGTGTAGCAGGGAAGGCGCCGGGAGGGCATTCCGGCCCGTATTGCCGCGACTCAGGGTCAAGCCAGGATGGCCAAGGACCGGCAGCACGAGTACCCTTCCGCGTCCGTTCCATCATGGCCGAGCCAGAGGAAGCCCCGGACCAGGCCCCGGACGAAGTCCGCCGCCGCACGCTGCGCCGCCTCGGCAAGGAACTCGGCTACACGTTCAAGAACATCGATCTGCTGGACCGCGCGCTGACGCACGCGTCGATGGGCAACGAGGGCAAGAAGAGCTACGAACGGCTCGAGTTCCTCGGCGATGCGTTCCTGAACTTCTCGGTCGCCGACGTGCTCTACCGCTCGGACAACGAGGTCGCGGAGGGTCAGCTGACCGAAACGCGCGCGCGCATCGTGAGCCGCAAGCCGCTGGCCTCCGCCGCACGCCAACTCGACCTGCGGCACCACCTCGTCTCGGGCAAGGGCCTGCGCGAGAGCGAACGCGACAGCGATCGCATCCTCGCCGACCTCGTCGAAGCCGTGCTCGGCGCGATCCTGATCGACGGCGGCGTCACGCCGGCCCGCGCATTCGTCCGGCGGCACCTGCTGCCGAAGGACCACGCCGTGGAGCCGGCCACCGAGAAGGACAGCAAGACCGCGCTGCTGCACTTCTGCCAGCACCACAAGCTCGGCCAGCCCCGCTACGAGCTCGTCGAGACCGTCGGTCTGCAGCACGAACAGGAGTTCGTCGTGCGCGCGCGCCTCATCGACGGCCGCGCCCAGACCGGCCGCGGCCGCACGAAGCGCGCCGCCGAGAAGGTGGCTGCCGAGCTGCTGCTCACGTCCCTACACGGTGCGCCGCGCTAGCGGCACACCGTGCAGGGACGTGTGGGTGCCCGGCGTGTCGCCGGGCCGGCAGGCCCCCCGCCCCCCTCTGTGTGTGTGTGTTCAACCGGAGCTGCTTGGCATGGTCGGGCGGCGACGATACGATTAGTGCCCCACCAAGATGGAGCCCCAGTGACCCGGAGTCGGAAGGCGAAGCAGCGTGAGCTCCCGTTCAAGAGCTGGGGCGGCCCGCGCAAAGACTCGGGTCGCAAGCCGAAGAACGGCGTGGCTGGCGTGTCGCATCGCGAGCGCCCCGCGCTCGCGTTGCGCTTCCCGGTGCACGTGACGCTAAAGCTGCGCCAGCATCTCCCGCGGCTCCGGCAGAGGGCCGAATACGCCGCCCTGCGCGCGGCCTTCGTGAAGGGCAAGGACCGCTTCGGCCTCCGGCTGTGCCACTACGCAGTTCTGAACGACCACCTGCATCTGATCGTCGAAGCCCCGGACCGCACCGCTCTGCGCCGCGGCCTGCAAGGTCTCGCGATCCGAATCGCCAGAGCCCTCAACAGGCTCTGGCGACGCAAAGGCAAGGTGTTCGCGGATCGCTACCACAACCGCATCCTGAAGACGCCGCGCGAGGTGCGCAACGCGCTGCGCTACGTGCTGGCCAACGGCAAGAAGCACGCCGCCGAAGGCCGCGAGGTCTTCGTGCCTGGGCCGATCGATACCTTCACGTCAGCGCCGTGGTTCGCCGGCTTCCGCGAACGAGTCACCGTTCGCGGTCTCGACACGATCGAGCGTCCGACAACGGACGCTCGATCGTGGATGCTGACGATCGGCTGGCGGCGGCACGGGCTGCTCTCCGTCCACGACCCGCCTGCCGCGAGTTGATACGCCCCGACGCCGCGCCAGGGCGCGGCGTCGGGGGCGGTTGCATCAGCCACACGCACGCCCCACCATTGCGTCCCGAGGAACCGATGACTACCACCGCACTGCTCGGCACGGGCCTGCTCGGCTCTGCCATGGTCGAGAACCTGCTGGCCAAGGGCCACACCGTCCGCATCTGGAACCGCTCGCGCGACAAGCTCGACCCACTCGTGCAGAAGGGCGCCGTCGCCGCGGCCGATCCAGCCGACGCCGTGCGTTCGGCGTCGCGCGTGCACCTCGTGCTCAGCGAGGACTCCGCCGTCGACGCCGTGATCGCGCAACTGCGTCCCGGCCTCGGCAAGGGCGTGCCCGTGATCGACCACAGCACGAACCTGCCGGTCAGAGTCAAAGCCCGTTTCACCGAGCTGCGCGCGAACGGCGTGCGCTACGTGCCGGCGCCGGTCTTCATGTCGCCGCAGAACGCGCGCGAAGCGAGCGGCCTCATGCTGCTCGCGGGCCCGAAGGCCGATGCCGACACTCTGCAACCGGATCTCGCCGCGATGACCGGCAAGGTCTTCTACACGGGCGAACGCCCGGACCTCGCGGCCGTGTTCAAACTGGCCGGCAACTCGATGTTCTTCGCCCTCGCGAGTGCAATGAGCGACGTGTTCGCGATCGGCAAGGGCAGCGACGTGCCGCCCGAGACCATGATGAGCCTGTTCGACGTGTTCAAACCCGGCGGCGCACTGCCGTTCCTCGGCCAACGCGTCGCGAAGGCAGGCGCAGGTCCCGCGAGCTTCGAGCTCGTCATGGCGCGCAAGGATGCGCGGCTCATGCAGGAGACTGCCGGCAAGGCGCCGCTCCTGATCCTGCCCGCGATCGCCGCGGCGATGGACCGCGCGATCGCGCGCGGCGAAGGTCGCGCCGACTACGCCGTGTTCACGAAGTAGGGCAGCCCTCGCTTCGGCCCGGTCAGCGCCATGCGAGCCACTGCACTGCGATCGTGCGCGCGAGCGGGTCGCCCGCCCGCTCGCAGCGCTGCAGCGCTTCGATCAGCTTGATCGTGTGCACCGCGCCGCTCGCGGCCGCAGCGCCGACCAGTTCCGGCCACGGCGGCGGCCGCAGCTGCACGTGCGCGCGCGGCACGAACGGCGCGCCGAACGCACGGAACATCGCGACGATCGCCTGGTGCGTGTGCGCGACGAGGCGCGCCCCGCCCTCACCGTCGACGTGCGGGAGCAGCAGCTGCACGGCGGCCGGCGCCGTGATCGTGTGCAACAACCAGATGCGGTGCCGCTGCTGCACGAACTGCTCGAGGAACGCGACCGACGCCTCGTGCACGAGTTCGGCGACCGCGCGCTGGGCAGCGTCCGCGTCGGCGGCATCGGGCGTCACGGCGGGCGCCAGCGGGCGGCTCGTCAGCAACGGCATCACGGCGTCGAACGGCACGTCTTCGGGGCCGGGCAGCGGCGGCGGCAACGCCGCGAGCGCGTCTCGCAGCGGAGCGGGCGCCGTGGCATCGTCGACCGGCAGTTCGACGTAGCGCGCGGCCCAGTAGGCGAGACCCTGCGCGAGTTCGCGCAGGCGTGCGGGCGTGGTAGAGCACTCGAGGGCGCGCACCGCGTGCGCAGTGCGGATCGCGCCGTGGAACACCGCTGCGGCGGGGCCGGGGGCGAGGCGCGGCAGCCACTGCGCGACCACCGCGCGCCAGTCTTCGTGCGCCAGCTGCGCGGTGAAGTGATCGAGCCAGTCGCCGAGCTGCGTCGCGTCGCCGAGCGGCGGCGTCGCGGCGCCTGCATCGCGCGGCGGCGCCCGCCGCGGCAACGGACCGGCGTAGTAGCGAACGCCCTCGTGCCACGAGCGCGGGATCGCATCGGCGCGGCCGAGCGCGACCAACGCCTCGGCGGCCATCGGATAGTGGTTCGCGCCCGCACCAGGAGTCTCGGGGCGCGTCGCCGCGTGCGCCGCGAGCAGCGCATCGAGCTCCTCGCCTCGGCGCGCGCTGCCGCCATCCGGCGTGCCGCGACACGCCGCGAGCCAGGCGCTGCCGCCCACCAGCAGCTCGCGCCGCGTCATCGGCATGCCCGTGCCTCGCTGCACTCACGCAGCACTGTTGTCGCGCGAGTGGCCGTGCGTTCGGCGGCTTCGACTGCATGGTCGACCTGTAGCGGAGCTTGCACGGGCGGGGGGCGCGTAGTTGCGGACGCGGGACGATCTCCCTTGCCGCCGCCAGCGTCAACGCCCTCTCCGAGCCCGCCGAGCCTGCACGCCGCCCTCTCCGCACCGTTCGCTGCCCCGTGCACGGACCCGTCCGTGCGCGCTGCGCACGCGCTGACGTTGCCGTCTGCCGCCGCGCGACGATACTTCCCACATGGCGAAGCCTCTCATCGTGCACGCTTGCCGGGTGCTCGCGACGCTCGGCGCGCTCGCTCCGCTGGCGTCGCTCGCGCACGCGCAGCGGCGCGCGCCGTTGCTCGGCGTCGTGCGCGACGCGGCCGGCGCCGCCGTCGCCGGCGCGGCAGTGACGGTGATCGAGGACGACCCCGACCTCGCGGGCGTCGACGCGATCGACGCGCTCGAGGCGACGACCGACGCGCGCGGCCGCTTCAAGGTCGACGCGCTGTGCGGCGTGCGCTACTGCGCCGTCGCGGTCGGGCCGGAGGCGAACGGCAGCGCGTTCGTCGCGCGGCCGGTGTACGGGCTCGCGTGCGGCCGCGCCGCCGAACTAACGCTGACCATCGCCGGCAGGACGCGCGACGTCGCGATGCCTGGTCTGGCGGCGTGGGGACCACGCGACGGGTTGCGCGCGCGGTTCGCGGTGCCGGACGGCAGCGGCCACTTCGTGCCGCTGCAGCTGCGCGACGGTCCGGCGATCGCGGTGACCGCGCTCGCCGCGATCGGCAACCCGCAGCTGTGCGACCGCGACGGCGCGTTCCTCGCACCGATGTTCGTGCCGCTCGCGGTGGGCCAGACCGCGACCGTGTCGCCGCCGAACACGATCGACGTCGTGGTCGTCGACGCGGAAGGCAAGCCGGTCGCCGGCGCATGCGTTCGCGCACAGCGCGAGCACACGGTCGAGGCCGGCGCGTGGGTCCCCGTGCGACACGTCGCCCGCGACGGGCCGGCCATCACCACCGGCGCGAACGGCCGCGCCGCCGTGCCGCGCGCGGGCTGGCGCAGCCCCGGCGAAGGCGGCCAGACGTCGCTGACCGTGATCGCGACGGGCGCCGACGGCCGACACGGCACGTCCGGCTGGACCTGCGAGGAAGCGTTCGCCGACGGGCGCGTCCTCGAAGAGCACCCCGACGGCGTCGTGCGCGTCACGCTCGCGAACGCAGTCGCGCGCAAGGCGGCCGGCGCCGGCGTCGTCGGTCGCACCATGCGCGCGTTCGTCACCGGTCTCGCGCGACAGCAGCGCGAAGGCGCGGTCGCCAGCTACTGGGTGCGGCGCGTGCACGACGCGGCGATCGGCGCGGACGGCACGTTCGCGCTGCCGGTCGTGCCCGAGCAGACGGGAACGACCACGGTCGTGACGCCGCCGATCGGCGGCCGCCGCGTGCTGTGGCTGCCGGGCCGCAATGGCGCGCTGCCGGAGCTCGATCTCGCAACCTGCGAGCCGCTGTCGCTGCGCATCGTCGACGGCAGCGGCGGCCCGGCGATCGGCGCGAACGTGCTGTTCGTGCCGGCGGACTGCGACGCGATCGACCTCGAGCACGCGCCGTCGCTGGTGCCCGATCCGGCGGGCCGCGTCGACGTGCTGCTGCAGCGCGGCCGCTGGACGCTGCTCGCCGCGGACGCGACGCACTGGGGCTCGCTCGACCTGACCGAGGGCGCCAACGCGCCGGCGACGCTTGTGCTCGAGCCGAAGCCGTCGGCGCGGGTCCGCGTCGTCGACGCGGCGGGCAAGCCGGTCGCGGGCGCGCGCTTCGAGCCCGAAGAGTTCGGCACGCGGCACCGGCCGCAGCCAGGCCTGGACGCCGCGCTCGTCGCGCTGGGCTGGAACATGTTCGCGATCCAGGTGCGCGGCGTCACGACCGACGCGAACGGCGACGCGACGCTGCTCTGGCTGCCGTGCCCCGGCGCGCAGCCCAAGGTGTCAGCCTTCGTCGACGATTACCGGCGCCGCAGCGACGCCGCTCCGATCACCGCCGGCGGCGAGCTCGTCGTGCTGAAGCTGCAGCGCTGAGACAGCTGGCCGCCGACGTCGAAGTCGTGGCGCGCGAGCATCGCGTCGTCACGGGGAAGTAGCGCACGCGGTCAGAACTCGACGCGCAGCAGCGCGGCGTTGCTGCCAAGCCAACGCCCCCGCGCCGGATCCCAATCGAAGCCTTGCCAGTGCGACGCCAACCCGACTACGTGCGGGACTTGGTCGCTGGAACCGCCGTCAGCGTGTCCTGCGGATCGCGGGCGGAGTTCACGTGTTCTCGCGTCAAGACGCCGGCCGCGGCCGGCGTGCGTCACGTATCGCGCGATTCCGCGACGGAGAGCGACACGCCACAAAGTGCCCGCGTGGACAGCGCGGCGGGTTCCAGTGCCCGGCAGGCTGTTGAACGTCCTGCACCCGCGTGCCGACGGCCGCGTGTTCGCGTAGCTTCGTTGCTCCTTGGACCCGACCCGAAGCCCTGCCGACAGCCTGCTCGACGACTTCGCGCGGCTCGCCGTGACGAAGACGCTGCTCGAGCAGGTCGCGCTCGGCTCGCAGCGCAAGGCAGGCGGCCTCTGGGGCGCTTCGGCGGGGCTGCTCGTTGCGGCGCTGCACCGCGCACACCGAGGCACACTGCTCGTGCTGACCGCCGACGACGTCGACAGCGTGCAGCTGCAGACCGACCTCGCGGCGTTCGGCGCCCGGGCGCACGTGCTGCCGCGCGAAGAACACGGGGACCTCGGCGAACCCGACGCCGCGACGCGCAGCGAACGCCAGCGCGCGCTGCAGCACTTCGCGGCCGACAAGGCGCCGTTGATCGCCGGCGTCGAGGCGATGCTGCAGCCCGTCGCGACCCCGAAGAGCCTCGGGCGGTCTCAGCTCGAAGTACGAGCGGGCCAGGCGCTCGACCGCGCACAGGTGCTGCAGCGTGCGCAGGCCGCCGGGCTGCGCGCGGTGCCGCTCGTGCTGGCGCCCGGCGAGTGCAGCATGCGCGGCGACGTCGTCGACCTCTTCCCGATGGCCGCCGATGCCGCAGTGCGCCTCGAGTTCCTCGACCGCACGCTCGAGTCGATCCGCACGTTCGATCCGTCGAGCCAGCGCACGACCGCCGTGCACGAACGCTACGTGCTCGCACTCGGCTCCGGCGACGCGGCCGAAGAAGGCCCCGTGCTGAAGCACCTCGGCCCCGCGCACCTGCTCGTCGTCGCGTACGAACCGCTGCGCATCGAAGAACGCACCGCGCGTGTGCTCGCGTTCGCGACCGAGCTCGCCCAGCGGCTGCAGGAGCTGCAGGACACGCTGCGGCCGTGCCCGAGAGTCGACGTGTCGTCGCTGCCGAGCCACGACCTCGACTACCGGATCCTGTCGGCGGGCTCCGCCGTCGGCGCCGGCGAAGCCGACCCCGCGGGCCGCCTGCGCAGCGTGCGCGGCGTGCAGGGCCGCGTGCTGCTGTTCTGCCGCACCGAGGAGGAGCGGCAGCGGTTGCACGAGATCTTCGCGCACAAGGGCGTCGACCTGCAGCGCGAGAAGGTCGACCTGCTGGTCGGCGGCCTGAGCCGCGGCTTCCGGGTCCCGGACCTGCAGACGACCGCGCTGTCGAACATCGAGTTCGCGGGCGTGCCGCAGCAGGCGCGCGTGCGCGAGCGAGTCGCCGTGCCGAGCCGCGCGATCCAGAGCTTCTTCGAGCTCGGGCCGAACGACCTCGTCGTGCACGCCGTCCACGGCATCGCGCGCTTCGAGGGCACCGAGCTCGTGCACCGCGGCGACGGCACCGAGGAGCACCTGCGCCTGTGCTTCCAGGACGACGTCAAGCTGCTCGTACCGGCGAGCAAGATCCACCTCGTACAGAAGTACGTCGGCAGCGGCGGCAAGGCGCCGCTCGACAAGCTCGGCGGCAAGGGCTTCCAGCGCCGCAAGGAGCAGGTGCAGGAGGCGCTGTTCGATCTCGCGGCCGAGCTGCTCGAGGTGCAGAGCAAGCGCGCGCTCGTGCAGCGCAAGCCCTACCCGCCAGAACAGCTCGAGCGCGACTTCCTCGACGCGTTCCCGTTCCGCGACACGCCGGACCAGGCGCGCGCGTGGGCCGAGATCTCGGCCGACCTCGAGAAGCCGTCGCCGATGGACCGACTGCTCTGCGGCGACGTCGGCTTCGGCAAGACCGAGCTCGCGCTGCGCGCCGCGTTCCGCGTCGCGATCACGGGCCGGCAGGTCGCGGTGCTCGCGCCGACGACGATCCTCGCCGAGCAGCATGCGCGCACCTTCCGCGAACGCTGCGAGCCGTTCGGCCTGCGCGTCGAGATGCTGTCGCGCTACCGCACGCAAGCACAACGCGCCGAGATCGAGGACGGCCTGCGGCGCGGCGCCGTCGACATCGTCTGCGGTACGCACCAGATCCTCGGCAAGAACGTCGGCTTCCAGGACCTCGCGCTCGTCGTCATCGACGAGGAGCAGCGCTTCGGCGTGCGCCAGAAGGAACGGCTCAAGCAGCTGCGCGCCGAGGTCGACGTCCTGACGCTGAGCGCGACGCCGATCCCGCGCACGCTGCACGGCTCCCTGCTCGGCATCCGCGGCATCAGCACCCTCGACAACCCGCCGCCGGGCAGGCAGGAGGTCGAGACGCGCGTGATGTTCCGCGACGACCGCCTGCTGCAGGACGCGCTGCAGCGCGAGCTCGCGCGCAACGGCCAGGTGTTCGTGCTGCACAACCGCATCGCCGAGCTGCAGCCGCTGAGCAACCGGCTGCGCCAGCTCGCGCCAACCGCGCGGATCGCGATCGGCCACGGCCAGATGACGGAGGCCGAGATCGAGAAGACGGTGCGCGCGTTCGTGCGCGGCGAGTTCGACGTGCTGGTCAGCACGACGATCGTCGAGAACGGCCTCGACATCGCGCGCGCGAACACGATCCTGATCGACCGCGCCGAGAACTTCGGCCTCGCCGAGCTGCACCAGCTGCGCGGCCGCGTCGGGCGCAGCTCCGAGAAGGCCTACTGCTACCTGATGCTCGACCGCGACGAGCCGCCGGGCCTCGAAGCGCGGGCACGCCTGAAGGCGCTCGAGGAGTTCTCGCACCTCGGCGCCGGCTTCCAGATCGCGATGAAGGACCTCGAGATCCGCGGCGCCGGCAACCTGCTGGGCCCGCAGCAGTCGGGCCACATCGCGGCCGTCGGCTACGACATGTACTGCCAGCTGCTGCGCGCCGCGATCGAGTCGAGCGCGCAGCAGAAGCCGGTCGCCGTGCACGTCGTCGAGGTCGACGTCGACCTGCGGCTACAGGCGTTCCTGCCGCTCGACTTCCTGCCCGATCCGCGCCAGCGGCTCGAACTGCTGCGCGAGATGGACGAAGCCGTCGACGACGAGCACCTGCAGCGTCTGCAGGCCGAGCTCGAGGACCGCTACGGCAAGCTGCCGCTGCCCGTGCGCACGCTGCTGCGCGTGTTCCGGTTGAAGCACGGCCTGCAGGGCCTGTCCGTGCTCGCCGTGCAGTGGGTCGAGCAGGACCGGCTCGTCGTGCGGCATCCACCGGGCGTGCCGCTGGGCGGCAGCTGGCTCGATTGCTTCGCCGACGTGCGCCCCGTCGAAGCGGGCAAGACGCACCTGATGCTGCCGCCGCTCGGCCGCGGCCGGAAGTACCAGGCGAGCGACGTACTCGAGCTGCTGCTCGCCACGCTGAGCGGCAAGGCGCCCGCGTACCGGCAGCCGACCCGCAGCGTGCCCGTGGCGAAGTCCGGACGCGCGCAGCGCCGGCCGCCCTGGGGCTGAGCCGCGCTTCCGCGTCGCCGCACGAGGCCTGGCCCATTCGGGCGAGGCCGCACTGTCTGCCGCCGCGCGTGCTGGTAGAGTGCCGCCCCACCCCCGCGCGTCACGCGGCAAGGTCCAACCAGCAAGGAAGACGGAATGGCCGGCAGGATGTCCAACCGGGAACGCATCGAACGACTGCGCGCCGAAGCCGACGCCGCGGCGCGCGAGAAGGCCGCCGCGCGCGCCGCGAAGGCGGGCCGGGCCACGACACCGAAAGCCGCAGCGTCCGCGCGCGGCCGCGTGCGCATCGTCTGGAGCGTGTTCGACCCGACCGGCAAGGAGGTGAAGTCGTTCCCGTACGCGCAGGAAGCGGAAGCCCGCGCCGCGGCCGCCGAGCTGACCGCGTCGACCGGCCGGCCGCACTACGTCGCGCAGGCCGACGTGCCGTTCGGCTAACGGCCGTCTCGCGCCCGATGGGCCTCCGCTGGTCCGGCGCCCTCCGAACTGGAGACGGAGCGGCTCGCGCGCCAAACTGCGGTCCCTCCATCCGTCCCTGGAGCTCCAAAACCATGCAGACCCGCTTCACCCGTCGCACCGCGATGTTCCTGCTCGCCGCCGTCCTCTGCGGCCTGTCCGCCTGCGCCACCAGCAGGTGGACCGACCAGACCGTGTACTCGCGCGTCGGCATGAAGTTCGAGTCGGGGCGGCGCAACGTGGGCTGGCTCATGTACAGCACGAACCACATCGGCCTCCCGAAGCACATCCCGGCGGGCACGAAGTTCACGGTGAGCGATCATCGCCGCAACCGCATCGAGTTGACCGGCGAGGACGGTGTGGCGGTGCACATCGAGTTCGTCCCGCGCAGCCACCCGGGTTTCTCGTTCGACGCCTGGCTCGAGCGCCAACTCTCCACTGCTCCCGTCGAACTGCCGGCCGACCTCGACGCGCGCGAGCGCGATGCGATCGGCCAGGGCCGCTACGAGATCGGGATGTCTCGCGCGGCGCTGTTCCTCTCGATCGGCTACCCCCCGGAATCGCTCACGCCGAACCAGAACGACGCGAAGCTCACCTACGAGATCAAGCGCCTGAACAAGATCGCCTTCCAGTTCGACGACCGGAACCGCATCTCCGCGATCCGGAACTGAGTTGCCCCCGCTTCGGAGCTCCGCACGCGGCGGGAATCCGTAATGCTGTCGGTCCGCCGGGCAAAACGAGCCACGTCGGCCGCGCCGGGCACCGGTGGCCCGGAACGCAGCTCGAACTGCCACCCTTCGGAGTATCCCGCCATGCGCATGCCCGCGTCCGCCGCGTCCGTTCTCGCCATCCCGCTGGTCACAGCACTGGCGCCGCTCGTCGCACAGGGGCCCACCGGTCGCACCATGAGCCTTGCAGCCCCGGTCGTGCTCGGTCACACCGCGAGTCTTGCGATGAGCCATCCGGCAGCAGCTGCCGGCAACGTCTACGCGTTCCTGTGGTCGGCGCCGCCGTTCGCCGGCGTGACGCAGATCGCAGTGCCCGGGTTCACGGTGCAGGGTCTCGCGCGCGTCGACCTGGCCGGCTCCGTAATGGCGTTCCTCGGCGTGCTCGGGACATCCGGCTCGGTCGCGCACGGTCTCGCGGTGCCCAATGACCCGAACTTGATCGGCTATGCGTGGGACCTGCAGGGCGTCGACCTCGAGTTCGCGACGGCGACGCTGAGTTTCGCCGACAACGAGCTGACGCTGCGCGTCGCGGGCAACATCCCGTCGAACATGGTGGCGATCGCTCCGGGGTCGTTCCTGATGGGATCCAGTGCGACGGCGGGCGCGCCCCACTTCTCGCAGGCCCACGAGCGACCCGTGCACACGGTGACGATCAGCCGGCCGTTCTGGATCGGCCGCTACGAGGTCACGCAGGCCGAGTACCAGGCCGTGACGCTGAACAACCCCTCGCTGTTCCAGCATCCGCAGCGCCCGGTCGAGACCGTGATGTGGACCGACGCGATGGTGTACTGCGGCATGCTGACGGCGCAGGAGGCCGCCGCGGGCCGGTTGCCGACGGGCTACTGCTACCGGCTGCCGACGGAGGCCGAATGGGAGTACTGCTGCCGCGCGGGAACGACCAGCGAATACCACACGGGCGACAGTCTCACCTGTGCGCAGGCGAGCTTCGGCTACCTCACCTGCAGCAGCGTCAGCACCGCCGTCACCGGCAGCTACCCGCCGAACGCGTGGGGCCTGCACGACATGCACGGCAACGTCTGGGAGATCTGTCTCGACAGCTGGGACGCGACCGTGAACTACCCCACCACGTCGGTCGTCGATCCCGTCGTCAGCACCGGTCCATACCGCGTGTTCCGCGGCGGTGGCTACGGCGACGCCGCAAACTGGTGTCGGTCGGCAGTCCGGACCTGCAGCGTGCCCTTCTACTCGACGGGAGACCTCGGCTTCCGCGTCGTGCTCGCCCCCGTGCTCCCGTAGCCGGGCGCCGCCTGGACTTCGCGTCTTTGCACCGGCGGCGCGGAGTCCGTACGTTCGCGGCATGCCGCACCCGCCAAGCGCCACCGCGCTGTTCACGCTGGTCGCCACCGGCCTCGCTCACTTCGTCAGCGGCCAGGACAAGCCAGCTGGCGACGAGAAGCCGCAGATCGCCGTGCGCGTCGACCCGCGCATCGAGCTGCTGAGCGTCGTGTTCCGGCTCGCGGGCAGCCCCGAGTACTCGCAGGGCCGCGTGCCCGCCTACACGAAGGCCGTCGACGCGTGGTTCGAGCCCCACAAGGACCACGAAGTCGTGAAGCACGCGAAGCGGCTGCGCGCGACGCTCGGCGTCAGCTACGACGCCGTCGCGTCGTTCGCGGTGCACCTCGACGGCATCGACCCGCCAGGGCTCGCGGTGCCCTGGAGCCCACGGCCCGAACGGCTCGACAAGCGCTGGCTCGTGCCCGACGCGAGGTCGTTCCTCGGCAACCTCGCCGACTTCGCCGCCGACAGCAAGGCGAAGGAGTTCTTCGCTGGCCAGAAGGAGCTCCATGCGCGCGCCGAGGCGCAGATGCAGAGAGTCATCGAGCAGCACGCCGACCTCGGGTGGTTCGCGAGATTCTTCGGCGCGCGGCCGACGGCACGGTTCCAGGTCGTGCTCGGCCTGCTGAACGGCGGCAACAACTACGGCCCGAGCGCGCGGCTCGGCGACGGCGGCGAGGACCTCTACGCGATCCTCGGCTGCTGGCAGGTCGACGAACAGGGCCTGCCGCTCTACGGGCGCACGGTCGTGCCGACGCTCGTGCACGAGTACTGCCACTCGTACTGCAATCCGATCGTCGATGCACACTTCGAGGCACTGCGCGCGCCGGGCGAGGCGTTGTTCGCGATGACCGCCGAAGCGATGCGCTCACAGGCCTACTCCAACGCACGCACGCTGCTCTGCGAATCGCTCGTGCGCGCATGCGTCGTGCGCTACCGCGCCCTCGCCGAGGGCGACAAGGCGGCCGCCAACGAAGTCGCGGAGCAGGAGCGCCGTTCGTTCCACTGGACCGGCGAGCTCGCGCAGCTGCTCGCTTCCGAGTACGAGCCGAACCGCAAGGACTTCCCGACGCTGCACGAGCTCGGGCCGAAGCTCGCCGCGTTCTTTCGCGACCAGGTGCCGAAGCTCGAAGCGAGGCTCGCGAACACGCCGAGGGTCGTCTCGATGACGCCGGCGAACGGCCAGCAGGACGTCGATCCTGCGACGGCACAGCTCGTCGTGACATTCGACCGGCCGATGAAGGATGGATCGTGGGCAGTCGTCGGCAGCGGCGAGCACTACCCCGAGACGACGGGCAAGCCGTCCTACGACGCTTCGCGCAGGGTGCTGACCCTGCCGATCAAGCTGAAGGCCGACTGGTCCTACGAGCTGTGGCTCAACCGCGGCCACTTCGACTCGTTCCGCAGCGAGGAAGGTGTGCCGCTGCAGCCGGTCCACGTGAAGTTCAAGACGCGCGCGAAGTAGCCGCGAGGCACGAGCTCTGCGCGGCGAGATGCGCTGGCTGGCAGCCCGCGAGCGGATGCAGCGTGTGATCGCTGGCGCGCCGGGCTAGGCTCGTTCCCGTGTTGCGACCCCTACCAAGGGAACTGATCACCCTCGGACAGCCGGGTGACCAGATCCTCGTGCTGTTCCCGTCCCCAGCGGTGTGCACGGTGACACGCATGCGAAGGGATGCGAGTGGCGAGACCAGGCCCGAGGTGAAGTACGGCAGCTGGAGCACGGCCGGCGAGACGCTGTCGCTGACGTTCGATGGCAAGTCGGCCGAGTACGTGTGGCAGGAAGGCGCCTTGGCGCTCGACGAAGAGCAGCACACCCTGTGGCAGCTCGTGCCCAGGTTCGACGCTCCGGTCGGGCCCTTGCCTGCTCTGCCACTGGTCGACGCAGCTGCGGTGTCGGGTCTCTTCGCAGAGCGCGAGAACGCCAGTCGTCCGCGCGGTCTCTTCGGATGGCTCGCGTTCGCGATCATGCGAGGCCTGGCTCCGCTGCCCTGGTGGCTCCGCGCGCCGATCGCCACCGCAGTCGCGCTGGTGTCGATCGTGCTGTTTCGCGTCGCGTTCCACCCGGAAGCGTGGGCTTCGATGGCGGAGCTCGGTACGGCACTCTCGGGAGTTGCTGCAGCGGGGCTCATCGGCGGTGGGGTGCCGACGCTGCTGTTCGTCCCACTGCGGCGTCTGGGCTACGCCGGCAGCCTGCTGAACGGCGTCGTTGGCGTGTTGTCGTATCTGTCGGCGTGTGCATGGGCCTTCGATGATTTCCCCGCGAACCAGCGCTCGCTGCTGATCTTCCTGGCCGTGGGGTTGGTCTTCGGTCTGGTTGTCGGGCATGCCTTGCTTCATCCGCTGGCGAAGATCTCCGCAGCGCGCGAGAGGCAGTGAACGCGCTCGTCGCGAGCGCCGCCGCGATTGCAGGACCGTCGGTCGGCGCTAGGCTTGCCCCGCATGCCAGCCAGCAAGACCACGAAGAAGCCGGTCGCTGCCAAGCCCGGCAAGCCGGCCAGACCCGGCAAGCCCGCCAAGGAGAAGCCGACGCTCAGCGCAGTGATGCGTGAGCTGGAGAAGGCCGGATCGGAGCAGACGCGCAAGACCTACGCGCGACACGGCGCCAGCGGGCCGATGTTCGGCGTCAGCTTCGCCACGCTGAAGACGATGCTGAAGCGGCTCGGCGTCGATCACGAGCTCGGCGTGGCGCTGTGGGACACGGGCAACTTCGACGCGCGCAACCTTGCCGTGAAGATCGTCGATCCGGCGAAGCTGAAGCCGGCTGACCTCGATCGCTGGGTCGGCGAGTCGTTCACGGCGGCGCGGATGTGCCTCGGCTACGTCGCGATGCTGGCGGCCGAGGGACCGCATGCGGAGGCGAAGCTGACGCAGTGGCTCGGCGCCAAGGACGAGCGCACGCGGGCCTCGGGCTGGATCCTGCTCGCGCAGCTGGCGCAACGCGACGAGTCGATGGCCGACGCCGTGTTCGGCAAGCGCCTCGAGCAGATCGAACGCACGATCCACCAGGCACCGAACGCCGAGCGCACGGTCATGAACGAGACCGTGATCGCCATCGGCTGCCGCAGCGCGGGCCTGCGCAAGGCCGCGCTGGCCGCCGCCGGCCGCATCGGCGTCGTCGACATCGATCACGGCGACACGAGCTGCAAGACGCCGGACGCGACCGAGTACATCGAGAAGGCGTGGGCACACGCGAAGTCGAAGGGCTTCGAGTCGCCGGCCGCGCAGGAACGCGCGCGCGAGCTGCCGAGGCTGCGCTGCTGACGCAGCGACCTGCCGGTCTTGACGCCAATGAGCGGCATCGGGAATCGCCTGAGCACGTGGCTGCGGAAGGTCCCGGTGGCCGGCGGCGCCGCGAGCGCGTTGCGCCGGCAGGTGCTGATGCTGCGTCGGCGCATTGCGCAGCGGCGGTTGGAGTCCGTGCTCAGGAGGCGGCTCCTGGCCGGGATCGAGTTGCCGGTCGATGACGCCGACAAGAGCTGGCTGTGCCGCACCAAGGAATCGGTGCTGCGCGAACTGCTGGTCCAGTTGCGGGACATCAACGGGGCGTCGGCCTACTGCCTGCAGTGCTACCGGGGCCAGGCCGACACGCTGCGCCGGTTCGGCCGCCGCATCGAGGGTATGCGCGTGCTCGAGCTCGGCCCCGGCAAGAACATCGGCGTCGGCGTCCTGTTCGCGGTGAACGGCGCGGCCAGCTACTGCGGCGTCGACGTCTTCCGCGACCAGGAGTTCAACGCCCCCTCGGTGCTGCGTTCGCTGGTGGCGCTGCTCGAGATCATGCCGGGCCTGGCCCGGCCGATCGCGGACGTGGTCCACCTGCACGGCGACGGTGGCGCGACCGTCGACGAACGCTACGTCGAGTTCCGCTGCCCGGTCGACGTCGAGCAGCTGCCGTTCGCCGCGGGCTCGTTCGACTACGTGTTCTCGAACGCCGCGTTCGAGCACTTCAGCGGGCCGGATGCGGCGATCGGCGAGATCCACCGCGTGCTGCGGAGGGGTGGCATGACCGCGCACCAGGTGGACCTGCGCGACCACCGCTTCATGGACAACGATCCGCTCGCGTTCCTGAAGCTGGGCGAGGCGGAGTGGGCAAGTCTGTTCCCGGCCAACGTGCGCGTCGACATCGCGACGGCCAACTGGACCAACCGCTGGCGCGCCGGTCGCTACCGCGACGCGTTCGTGCGCCGCGGCTTTCGCCTGCTCGAGTACTCACCGCAGACGTTGCCCGGCGACGGCGTGACGGCGTCACTTCGCGCTTCCTGCCACGCGGACTTCCGCGACCTGCCGGTGGAGGACCTCGCGTCGGTCGGCCTGTTCCTGGTCGCCGAGAAGTGATTACGAGCGTCGCCGGTCACCGAGGTGCCATCTCGGGTGAAGGGCGCGCAGGATGGCGATCACGGCCGTTTCGCGCAAGCCCCCCCTTACGGTCGCGATCCGGACGGAGCGCCCGAGGCTCCGGTCGCCAGAGCCCGCCGGAGGCACCTGCCTCTCGCGCCGGCTGCACGAGTTCGGGCCGGCGACTGTAATGTGCCGCGCACGCGATGCTCGCCACGACCTGCCTCCTTCTCAGCACGACCTTGCTTCAAGATCCCGCCCCCGGCATCGACCGCAACCTGGCGCGCGAACGCAAGCAGCTCGTCAGCGACATCCACTACGACCTGCGCTTCCGGCTGCAGCCCGGACAGAAGGAAGTAGAGGGCACCGTGTGGCTGCGCTTCCGCCTGCCGAAGGACCGCGATCCCACGGCACTGCTCGTGCTCGACTTCGCGGGCAGCGGCCTCGACAAGGTGCGCGTGAACAGCAAGGACGCGCAGCTGCGCGCCGTGCACAACCACGTCGTCGTGCCGGCCGAACTGCTCGTGCGCGACCTCAACGACGTCTCGGCGACCTTCCGTTCGCCGATCGGCGCTTCGGGCACGCCGCTGACCGTCTATCACGACCCGGCCGACGGCCGCGACTACTACTACACGCTCGTCGTACCGGCCGACGCGCACCGGCTCTACCCGTGCTTCGACCAGCCCGACCTGCGCGCATGCTTCCACCTCGAGCTCGACCTGCCACCGGAATGGACGGCGGTCGCGAACACGGCTGCCGTGCCCGCGGAGCGCTTCGAGCGCGACAAGAACGCCGTGGGCAGGCTGTGGCACTTCGAGCCCACGAAGCCGCTGCCGACGTACCTGATGGCGTTCGCGTGCGGTCCGTTCACGACCGTAGAGGCTCCCCCACCGAACGTGCCCGGCATCGATCGCCAATCGCCGATGCGGTTGTTCCTGCGCGAGTCGCAGCTGAAGCACCTCGATCGCGACCGCCTGTTCTCGATGCACGGCGACGGCCTCGCATGGCTCGCGACGACGTTCGGCGTGCCCTACCCGTTCGGCAAGCTCGACCTCGTGCTGCTGCCGGGCTTCCCGTACGGCGGCATGGAGCACGCGGGTGCGATCTTCTATCGCGAGCCAGCGCTCGTGTTCGACCACCCGCCGACGGCCGCCGAGCTCGTGCGGCGCAGCACGCTCGTCTACCACGAGCTGAGTCACCAGTGGTTCGGCAACCTCGTCACGATGAAGTGGTTCGACGACCTCTGGCTCAAGGAGGGCTTCGCGACCTTCGTCGGCTACCAGGCGCTCGAAGCGCTCGAGCCCGAGCGCAAGGCCTGGCTGCGGTTCCTGCAGCGCGTGAAGCCGCGCGCCTACGAGGTCGACGCGACACCGGGCACGACGCCGGTCTTCCAGGAGCTGCAGAACCTCGCCGACGCGAAGTCGGCCTACGGCGCGATCGTCTACAACAAGGCGCCGGCCGTGCTGCGTGAGCTGCACGACCGGCTCGGCGCCGCGGTGTTCCGCGAAGGCCTGATGCGCTTCCTGCAGGCGCACGCGTTCGACAACGCGGACTGGCGCGACCTCGCGCGCGCGCTCGAGGCCGCGTCGCGGCAGGATCTCGGCCGCTGGTCCGAGCGCTGGCTGCTCGCGCCGTCGATGCCGCAGGTCCGCATCGACTGGAGCACCGACGCCAACGGCGTCGTGCGCACGGCCGTGCTGACGCAGCATGCGATCGGCGGCGACGGCACGTGGCCGCTCGACCTCGAGCTGCTCGTCTTCGACCTCGCGGGCGGCCGCCGCACCCTGCGCCTCGCGACGGACGCCGCAGCGACCGAGCTGAAGGAACTCGTCGGCCGTGCTTCGCCAGCGGCGATCCTCGCGAACCCGAAGGACGTCGCCTACGGGCAGTTCGTCGTCGATGCCGCGAGCCGCGCCTGGCTCGGCAGGCACCTCGCGTCCGAAGCCGACCCGCTCGTGCGCGCGGTCGCGACCTCGGCGCTGTTCGAGGCCGTGCGCGAGGCCGAGCTCGATCCGGCCGGGTTCGCGGCGACCGTGCTGCGCCTGCTCGCGCGCGAACGCGATCCCGACACGCACGGCTGGCTGCTCGACGCGCTCGACACGAGTCTCTTGCGCTACACGGACCCCGCGCGCGGCGAGCCGCTGCTCGCCGAGGCGGTAGAACTGCTGCTCTCACAGCTCGAGCACGAAGCCGGTTCGGGCCGCGAGCTCGCGACGTTCCGCTGGCTCGCACGCGCGAGCACCGATCCGCGCGTGATGGACCTCTGCCGCGCCGTCGCGGGGCAGGGCACGCTGCCGGCCGGCCTCGTGCCCGGCAAGCAGGACTGCTTCCTCGCAGCGGCAGCACTGCTCGCCGCGGGCCAGGCGAAGGACGAGCTCGAGCTGCTGCAGCGCCGCTTCGCGAAGGAGGACGTCGGCAAGGAGCTGTTCCTCGCGCGCGCCGCGAAGGCGACGGCCGAGCAGAAGGCCGAGCACTGGGCCGCCTACATGCAGCTCGACACGCCGCCCGAGCAATGGACCCAGGACAGCCTGTCGTGGTTCCACTGGCCGCGCCAGAGTGCGCTGACGCTCCCGTATCTGCGACAGGCGCTCGACAAGGTCGACTGGGTCAAGCAGAACCGGCGCATCTTCTTCATGCCTGCGTGGCTCGACGCTTTCGTGAACGGGCACAGCTCGGCCGAAGCGCTCGCGATCGTCGACGAGTTCCTGCGCACCGCGGAGCTGAGTGCCGACGTGCGCAAGAAGCTGCTGCAGTCGCGTGACAGCCTGTGGCGCACGGTGCGCATCCGCGCCGCGTTCCCCAGCGCGCCGCGCTGACCACGATCAATGGCGAACGACGCGGCCTTCGAGCCGCGCGAGGTCGTCGCCGAGGAACGCGAGCGGCAGCCGGTCGCAGACTTCGCGCAGGCGCTGCACCGAGGCGGCGGCCGTGGCCGCACCGGTCTCCACGTCGAGCTCGGCGCGCGCGAGCACCGTGATGCTGCCGCCCGGATCGAGCCGCTCGGCCTTCGCGAGCTCCGCGAGCGCAGTGTCGCGGTCGCCGCGCGCGAACGCGATCAACGCCGCGGCCGCGTGCCACTGGCCGTGCTTGGGCCGGCGGCGCAGCACGTTCTCGATGCGCTGCCAGGCCTCTTCGACTTCGCCGGCGCGGCGCAGCGTGGTTGCGAGCACTCCCTCCGCGAACGCATTTCCGGGCAGAGCGGCGAGCAGCTCGCGGGCCAGCCCGACGGCGCGCCGTGGCTCGAGCCTGCTCGTCAGCACCACCTCCCAGAGGCGCGCCTCGCGGAATCGCGGCCACTGCCGCTGCAGCTGCTGCAGTCCCTGCACGGCTGCCTGCCGTTCGCCGAGCGCCGCGCGCACGAGCAGCGCCTGGAGGCTCACGGCGGGATGCCGCCGCCAGCGCGGCTTCAGGCGCTCGTGGCATTCGAGATAGCCGGCCAGGTCGCGCTGCAGGAGGCGCAGCTTCAGCTCGCGATATCCACGCCGCGCGCCGCGACCTGCGAGCGCGACGAGCAGCACGCCGGCGAACGCGAGCGCGAACGGCAGCCAGACGAGCCAGCTGTCCGCCGGCGTCCACTGCAGCAGCGCGAGCGGACCCGCAGCGGCGGCGATCAGTGCCGTGACCCTCGACGCGGTCCGCCGCAGGCCGCGCAGCAGCGACCAACCGTGCAGCTGGAGCGTGTCGCGCAGCTCGCGCACGAAGGCGAGATACGGCAGCAGCGGCAGGGCCAGCAACACCGCGCCGAGGACCGCCGACGCGGCCCCTTGGCCCTGCACGGCGAGCAGCACCTGCGCCGCCAGCAGCACGACCCACACCAGCACCGCGATGCGGCGCACACGCCGGCAGCGCCGCACGAGCGCCGTGTCGACGGCGATGCGAGCGCGCTCGCGCTCCGGTGCGGCGTTCGCGAGATGGAACGCGCGCACGGCCGGTGCAGGATGCGACAGCACCGCGTGGAACCACGGCGACGGGTCGACCTGCAGGCCGGCCGCGTGGATCTTGTCGAGCGCCGCGGCGACCTCGGCGAAGCCGACGCAGCGCGCGGCGGCCAGATCGGCCTGGACCTCGTCGCGGTGGCCGACCAGCGTGCGCAGCAGACGGAACGCGGTGAACCACCACAAGAGCGCGAGGTGGAACGGCATGAACCCGCTCAGCAGCACTGCCGCGATGCTGACCAGCGTGAGCGCCGCGAGGTAACGCAGCACGGACCGGTGGCGCACGTGCGCGAGCTCGTGCGCGAGCACTGCAGAGCACTCGGCCGCGCTCAGCCGATGCACGATGCCGTCGCTGACGACGACGACCGGAGCGAGCAGGCCCGCCGCGAAGGCCTGCACCTCCATCGTGCCGCCGACCGTCGCGGGCTGGACGACGAGCGGCGAGCGCAAGCCGAGCCGCGCCGCGAGCTCGTGGATGCGTTCGACCAGCGCGGGCTCGCTGACCGGCGGCAGCTGCTGCAGATGGCCGAGGTGGCGCGGCAGGCGCAGGCACTGCGACGCCGTGTTGAGCAGTGCGATCCAGATCACGACCATGACGAAGAAGTCGGGGCTGCCGTCCGGCTGCTCGACGACGTGTTCCCACTTCTGGCGGTCCGGGTCGAAGCGGGTGCCTTCGGTCCCGGCACCATCGTGCCCGACGCCCTCGGGCACGACGGCGCTGGTGACGTGGCCGCGCAGGAACGAACCGCCGGCCAGCAGCGCCGGCAGCGCCGGGGCGGCGGTCCCCGCAGCCAGTGCTGCCGCGACGCAGAGGCAGCGCCACCGCGACACGCGCCCACGCCCCGCGCGCCAGCAGGCCGGCGCCAGCACGGCGAACGCCAGCGCGAACAGTGTCCCGACGAACCACGCCACCGCCGCACTCTCGGTGGCCGTAGGCTGCGCTGCAAGGTCCGGCCGCTTTCGCTGGCGGCGCTTCCCGCGACCCGGCGCGCCCACGGGCTTACGTGTTGCTGACTGCGCGTCCGGGCATATGACGCTTCAATCCCCGTCACAGTGACCCGCGTGCGCTCGCTCCTGCTTCTCCTGCTCACCGTCGCACCGCTGCCCGCCCAGGACCCCGATCCCGTGGGCCAGCCGGCGTTCGTGCGCATCCGCTTCATCGGCGTGGACGACGGCCTGCCGCGCCCAGGGGTGCTGCTCTACCAGCGCGGCGACACGAGCCCGGCGGCACTGGCCAGCAAGAGCGGGTTCGTCGTCGCGGAGCAACAGCAGGTCGCCTGGCTGCGGCATGCCGTGCGCAGCTGGCGCAGCAACCCGGCGGGTGAAGTCGTGCTGCCGAGCGCGCTCTGGCAGCAGCGCTGGTCGCTGTTCGCAGGCGAACCGTTCAAGCTCGGCAAGCCGCACGAAGAGGCCGACGGCGTCGTGCCGGTCGAGGTCTACGAAACCGAGCCGGTCGGCGTGCGCGCGCTCGACAGCACCGGCCGGCCGCTCGCGAACTTCCCGGTTGCGCTGCACGCGGGCGGCAAGGACGTGTCGATCGCACTGACCGATGGCGAAGGCCGCGCGCTGCTCGGCATGCCGAAGGACCTGACGGCGCGCGTCTGGCTGTCGCCGGCCGGGTGGGTCGGCTCGCGCGCCGGGATGCCGACGATCGCGACGGCGCTCGCCGGCCGGCGCGGCACCGATCTCGTCGTGCCGCCGCACGGTTCCGTGCTCGTGTTCAGCAAGCGCGGCGGCCTGCCCGTGAAGACGCGCCTCGGCTCCATCGCCGTGCGCGTCGCGGACGAGTACGAATGGTCGCTCGACGTCTCGGCGGGCGGCGAGGTCGACGGGTTCGGGTTCGAGCTGCCGTTCGTCGCCGTCGGTACCAGGCTCGACGGCCACGTCGGCCTGCCGGACAACCAGAGGTTCGAGGGCAAGGGACCCGAGCACGGAGCCCAGGTCGCTTCGATCGGCGTCGTGCTGCCGTGGCGCCCGCAGGTCAGCTTCCGGCTCGAAGGGCCGGAGCTGCCGAAGTTCACGCGTGCCGTGCGCGTGTGTTTCGTGACCGATGACGGCCACCACGAGACGTCGGCGTCGCGCGATGCGAACGGTGAATGGCAGCTCAGCGGCGAGCCGATGCTGCGCGGTTCGGAGCTGCAGCGCATCGACTTCGACGTGTTCACGGACGCGACCGCGAAGGATCCCCCACGCAGCTGGACCGCGTCGGTGCGGCTCTGCGCCGATCTCGCGACACCGGCGTTCGACCTCGGCACGGTCGCAATGGTGGCCGGCGGCACGCTGCACGGGCACGTCGTCGACGCCGGGGGCCGGCCGCTCGCCGACGTCGAGGTGCTCGCGAAGCCCAAGGGCGGCAGCAGGGGCGGCCACCTGCTGCGCACGGACGCCAGCGGCCACTTCGCGTGGAAGATGCAGCTGCCGCGCAGCGACCACGGCACGCTGATCCCGCTCTGCGCGATGGCGCGGGCCGGCGGCCAGCGCAGTGCGACCGTCGAGGCCGCGGCGGACGGCAGCGCGATCGTGCTGCGCCTCGTCGAGCCGGTGGCCGACGAGCCGAAGCCGAAGCCGCGCGCGCACGGCGCCGGCACGCTCGTGGCGACCGTCGACGTGCTGCCGGCCGACGAGCAGCAGAGGTGGTTCGTGCGCTCGGATCTTGGCTTCGGCGCCGCGGCGAAGCCCGTGCGCCGCCAGGACGGCACGCACGAGCTGCGCTTCGAGAAGCTCCAGGCCGGGCGCTACACGCTCTCGGTCACCGATCGCGGGGGCACGACGCACATCGTGTTGATGGATCTCGAAGTCCCCGGCGACGGCGAGTGCTCGGATCCGCGGCTCGCGTGCGTCACGCTGCCGCAACCGCGCGTGCTGAAGGTGCGCGCCGTCGACGCGCAGGGCATCCCGATCGCCGGCGTTCGCGTGACGACCTCGGGCATGATCCTCGTGACGGACGGCAAGGGCAGCATCCGCATCTCGACGCACACGAGCGGCCGCCTTCCGGGCACGTTCGAAGGCACGGGCCTGCGCGCGCGCGAGGTCGCAGAGCTGACCGACGGCATGGACGTCGTGCTGCAGGCGGCGAAGACGTTCCGCGTGCGCATCGCGGGCCTGCCCGACGACGTGCCGCGCGAGCGCATCGAGGTGTGGGTGCGCCACGAAGAACGCGAGCGGTTCCTCGGTCCGCGCGGCACGCCCGACGGCGACGGCGTCACCGAGCTCAGCACACCGCAGGCCGGCCGCTACTACGTGAACCTGCTCGTGAGGTCTGCCGATCCGAAGCGCAAGGGATCCACGACGCTCGTCGCGACCAGGCCCGGGTGGGTCGTGATCGGCGATGCGGGCGCGCCCGACGTCGCATGGGAGCTCGCCGCGGACATCGTGCAGCTCCTGCGCGAACGAGCTCGGTGAGGCGGGTGCCGCGTCGCGTCAGCGCGCGGGACGGCGCGCGACGACGACGAAGTTGCTGTCGAGCCCCGCGAACAGGCCGCCGAGCAGCGCGGTCACCGGATTGCGCTGCGGCTTCAACGACGCGCGCACACGCAGCACGTCGAAGCCGAGACGGTTGCGCAGGTAGTCGGCGAGCACGCGCGGGCGGAAGAACGCCAGGTGATGCCGCGTGTTGTAGTGACGACCGGGACGGCGGCGCAGGCCGAGGCGATCGACGAACGTCTTCAGCACGTTGCTGACCGAGCCGAGGTTCGGCGTCGCGAGGAACAACACGCCGCCGGGCCGCAGCAGGTCGCGGCAGACTTCGAGGCAGCGGCCCGGATCCTTCGGGTGCTCGATGACCTGGTCGAGGAACAGCGCGTCGAACGGTCCCGCGCGGCCGGGCAGCGAGGCCAGCGTGCCGCAGTGCACCGGCACTCCCTCGCGCGCGGCAACGGCGGCGGTCGTCTCGGGGTCGACGTCGTATCCCTCCGGCTGCCAGCCGCAGGCCTTCGCTTCGGCGAGCTCGATGCCGTCGCCGCAACCGATCATCAGGATGCGCGGCCCCTGCGCGAAGGTGCGCAGCAGGTCGAGCGCCCTGCGCTTGCCGCGCTTGCGCACTTCGGGATCGCCGCGGTGTTTCGTCTCGTCGCGCGGCCCGGGGTGCATGCTGATGTAGCGCGAGTAGAAGTGCGCGAGGTGCGCGTCGCTGTATTGCGGGTTCATGAACTCGACGCCGCACTCGCGGCAGCGGTCGATTCCGTGGCCGCGAAAGTCGACGAGCCGCGCCGTCAAGCTCGACGAGCTGCACAGAGGGCATCGTGCCAACCGGTCATCGTAGTCGGCAGTGAACCGGGGCATCTGCATGCGCCGCAGACCGTAGCGAGGCCCGCGGCGGATGCCAACGGTCGCGGAACCTACCCGGCTGCCGGTCCAGGGTTTCGGACTCGCGCGGCATGCTCGGGACACGCCACGGCCGTAGGATGCGCGCCCGATGAAGCTCCTGTTCGGCTCGGACACGAACAAGCTGGCCGGCGCCGACCACCTGCTCGTTCTCGCGAGGAAGTCGTGTTTCGGCCCGCGCGCGCGCGGATCGGGCGCCTTCCAGAAGCTCCTTGGCAAGGCCGCGTCTGCGCTGGTCATGGAACTCGGGCAGGAAGCGGAGCCAGGCCTGCTCGGTGGCCTCGCGACTTCGCGCACGGCGGCGGGCAAGCGGCTTTCCGTCGGCGCACTCGCCGACGTGACGTCGCGGCACGCGACGCCCGCGCGCGCCGAGGCGATCCGCAAGCTCGTGGCCGGCTCCGGCCTGGCCGGCACGGGCGCCAACGCGGTGCTGCTCGTGCTCGACGACGAGGCGCACGTGCTGCCGGCCGTGAACGCCGTCGGCCGAGCGCTGCCGACGTTCACGAACAAGAGCCAGGCCAGGACGCCGGGCACGCTCGCGGTCGTCTGCGCCACGGGCACCGGCGCCGTGCTCGCCGTCGAGCCCGCGGTCCGCGACATCGTGCAGCAGGCGCGCGCCGCGGCGCACCTCGTCGACACGCCGCCGACCGAGCTCGATCCGTCGGCGCTGGCCGCGGCCGCGAAGAAGCTGCTGCGGCCGCTGCGCGGCGTCAGCGTGCGCGAGTTCGCCGGCGAGGCACTGCTGCGCCAGCGGCTCGGCGGCATCCACGCGGTCGGCCGCTGCGCACGTTCCGCACCGCGCCTGCTCGTCGCGTCGACGGCTGCGCGCAAGAAGGGCCCGCACATCGCACTCGTCGGCAAGGGGGTCACCTACGACACGGGCGGCCTGCACCTGAAGAGCCGCGGCCACATGGAGACGATGAAGAGCGACATGGGAGGTGCGGCGGCCGTGCTCGGCGCGTTCGCGGTGCTCGCGCGCGAGAAGCTGCCTTGCCGCCTGTCGCTCCTGCTCTGCCTCGCCGAGAACGCGATCGGCCCGCACGCCTACAAACCCGACGACGTGCTGACGCTGCACTCGGGCAAGACCGTCGAGATCAACAACACCGACGCCGAAGGCCGTCTGCTGCTCGCCGACGGCTGCAGCTACGCAGCGCGCGTGCTCGGCGCCGACATCGTGCTCGATGCCGCGACGCTGACCGGCGCACAGGGTGTCGCGACCGGCGACCTGCACGCGGCCGTCGTCACCAACGACGAAGCGATCGAAACGGCGCTCGTCTCGGCGGGCCGCGCGTCGGGCGACCTCTGCTGGGCGCTGCCGTTCGCGCCCGAGTTCTACCGGTCCGAGTTCCACAGTCCGATCGCCGACATGCGCAACTCGGTCAAGAACCGCAGCAACGCGCAGGTCAGCTGTGCTGGCGAGTTCGTGCACTGGCACCTCGACGGCACGAAGGCGCGCTGGGGCCACGTCGACCTCGCGTTCCCCGCCTTCCGCGGCGACCGCGCAACCGGCTTCGGCGTCGCGCTGTTCGTCGAAACCGTGCGGCGGCTTGCCAGCTCTCGCACCTCTGAGAAGGAACGGCTGACCCGCGCCTGATATCCTGCGCGGCGGAGGACGAAGCCATGTCCGCTCACGCATTGCCGGCCGCTGTCGCACTCGCATTGCTCTCGCTCCCGCTCGACGCGCAGGAGAACGAGCTGAAGAAGGCCGAGACCGAGTTCCAGCGCGCCGAGAAGGCCGTCGCCGACGCCAAGTACGCGGCCGCGCGCTCGCTCTACGCGCAGGTCGCCAAGCGCTACCCGAACACCGCGTGGGGCAAGCTCGCCGACCGGCGCACGCTGCCGACGGCCTACCTCGGCTGGGGCCACCTGCAGCGCAACGGCGAGTCGAGCAACCGCGTCGACGTCGTCGTGATGGGCGACGGCTACGGGCTCGACGACCAGAACGAGTTCGACGACGTCGCGAAGTCCGTCGTCGACGTGTTCCGCACGCACAAGCTGCTCGGCGAGTACTTCGCATACCACAACTTCGTGCGCGTGAACCTGACGAGCAAGGACCAGGGCGTCACCGGTTATGGCCGCACGAAGGAGACCGCGTTGGGCGGCCACATCGCGGGCCAGGTCCAGGGCCAGGTCGGCATCGACGAGAAGAAGGCACTCTCGATGCTGTACCAGCTGCCCGAGCAGGACGGGTATGCGATCGCGATCGTCAAGGCCGGCTCGAGCGGGACCGGCGGCGGCGGCATCGCGGCGATCGGCGGCCGCGCCGACGAGACGCTCGTGCACGAATGGGGCCACGCGTTCGCCGACCTCAGCGACGAGTACAGCACGTTCACGGGCCACCGCGGCTCGCCGCAGAACTCGATCAACGTCAGCACGAGCGACGACGAGAAGCAGGCCCCGTGGAAGCACTTCATCGACGCCGGCGTGCCGGGCGTCGGCACCTACCGCGGCGCCGACGGCCGCATCAAGGGAGCCTGGAAGCCGACCTCGGGCGGCTGCACGATGGAGAACGGCGTGCAGTTCTGTCCCGTCTGCCGCGAGGCGATGCTGCTGCAGGTCTATCGCCGCGTCGATCCGATCGACGCGCACGAGCCGCCGACCGTGCGCGACAAGCAGAAGGCGATCCGCGTGAGCGAGACGATGGCGTTCGAGGTGATCGTCATGCAGCCGAAGACGCACGCACTCGACGTGCGCTGGCACGTGCTGCCCGCCGCGCAAGCGATCACGCCGACCGACGATGCGCGGCTGCCGGACCGCCTCGTGCGCGGCAAGCTGCAGCCGATCGCGGACAAGGGCGACACGACGCCAGCGGCCGGCGGCAAACACCGATTCCGCCCGACCACGCGCGCCCTCGCGCCGGGCCTCTACCAGGTCGTCTGCCGCGTGCGCGACGACAGCAAACCGTCGGGCCAGCAGTGGCCCTGGGTGCTCAAGGACGACGCCGAGCTGCTGCAGAGCGAACGCGTCTGGTGGTTCGAGGTCCCGCCGAAGTAGGCCGGCGTGCGTGCTGCTCGACTGGACCGCGGGCGGCAGTGTCGGAGTCGACGCCGCTACTTCTCCCACTCGGGCGGCAGACGGCACTCGAGCGTCGTGGTCCGGCCAACGACCACGGTCGCGGTTCCGATCGGGAACCAGACAGGTGCAGCAGGGAGGTCGCCCCTTCGATGTGCTTCGCTGCTGACATCAACTTCCGGTTCCTGCTGCCGCCGCGCCAGCACACGCAGCTCGTGATCGCCCGGCGGCAGGTTCGCGCTCACCGTGCCGTCCGCCTTCGTGCGAAGGCGCTGGAGGCCCGGCTGGTCCGTGTGGATGGCGACGCCGCTGGCCGGGCTGCCGTCCGCTGTCAGCAGCCGGATCTGCACCGCGCCGGCCGCGAACTCGAGCGTCGGTTCGATGACGCCGCCGCGCGTGAGCTCGATCGTGGGGAAGGCGACGATCGTGTCGTCGTTGCCGCGCTGCAGCTGGTAGCGGCCCGGGCGAGTCGTGATCTCGAAGCGGCCGTCGCCGTCGGTCGTCACGAGATGCGTCGGCGAGATCGAGTCGCCACCGGTGCCGTCGGGAGCCCGTTGCAGTCCCAGCGACATGTTGGCCACGGGCTGACCGTTCTCGAGCACGCGGGCCCGGATGGTGCCCGGCAGCAGCGGCGTCAGGTCCGCGACGAGTTCGCACACCGCTCCTTCGGTCAGCGTACGCGTGCCGAGCGGGAAGCGCTGCGACACGGTCATCCACTCGCTGCGCACCTGGTACATCACCTGAACGTCCCAGCTCCCAGGTGGCAGGCCAGCGACGTCGAAGCTGCCGTCGTCGCGGATCACGAACCGTTCGAGATCGGGCATGCCACTCTTCGCCGTCGGGCCGGGCAAGGTCGTGCGGCCGGCACAGAACCCGATGCGCGGGCGATTGTCCGCTGCGGGGAAGCCTGCGCGAGGGACGCCGGCGAGGCGCTTCAGCTCCGCCATCGCTTCCGGCGGCTCGATCCTGCCGCGCACACGCGCGCCGCTCGCCACGAGGACCTCGAGGTCGCCGGTGGCGTCGAGCCGGATCTCCTGCTCGGCAACGACGTGGCCGGGACCGAGCACGCGCAACGTCAGCGCGCGGCCGCGCGGACCGTGCAGCACGAGCGCGCCATCGGCGCCCGTGGTGCCGTGGTCGAGCACGAGCACCTTGACCGTGCCCGACGTGTTGCTCGTGAACCACTCGCCAGGCATTCGCACCTCGAACTGGCGAGGCTCGGCCGAAGACCAGGGCTCGCACAGCTGCACGTTCGTGCCGGCAACGGGCGAGCCGTCTGCGCGCACGACGCGCACGCACCGCGCTGCGTCGGTCCCGAAGCGGATCTCGATGCGCCGCGGGCCGCCGTCGAGGTCCACCGGCTCGACCTGCGCGCGCCAACCGCGCGACGACGGGAACTGAGCGAACACCAGGTACCGGCCGGGGCGCATGCGCGCAGTCACGGCGCCGTCCTCACCGGTTCGTAACCACGGCGCCGGGCTGCCGAAGTGCCAACGCGAGCTGTCCGCGGGGGCAACACGCACGGTGCAACCCGAAAGCGGCGCACCGTCCGTGTCGCCGGTGAACACCGTCAGCACCGCTCGCGGTGGCACGCGAAGGACCACGCGCACACCGCTCGACCCCCAAGGCACTGGTGCCGTCGGCTCGCCAGGTGCCTCGACTTCGCCACCGCGCACCCGCACCGCAACGGCCGGGTCCGCCTGCGTCGCGCGCAGCGTGAACGTGCCGTCGGCCCTCGTCCATGCGCCGGCGACCACGCGGTCGCGTTCGCCGAGCGCCGACACCGGCTGGCGTGCGATCGGCCGCTCCGCATCGTCGACGAGCGTGCCGGTGATCGTCGGCACGTCCGGGCGGGCCAGGACGACACGCACATCGATCGTGCCCGCAGAGTCGACTCGCAGCTCCGGCGCCACGGCGGACCAGCCATCGCTGGCGGTGATCCTGTAGACGCCGAGCGGAACAGCCTTCCGGAACACGAAGGCACCGTCGGCCCCGGTCTGCCCGGTCATCTCGCTCGAACGTTTTGAACCGGTGTCGGCCGCGCGCAACGTCAGCGAGACCTCACCCACCGCGACGCCGGCGCCATGCACGGCCCGGCCGCGCACGCGTGCCCCGGGCTCGAGCACCACGTCGCCGAGGTCCTCGACCGCGCCCGGCGCGAGCTCATCCCAGTGCCGCGTCGCCGGCGCCCAACGCTCGCCGTCGATCGTCAGCGAGAACGTGAACGGCGGCGGCTCGAAGCGCAACTCGAAGCGCCCCTCCGCATCCGGTTGCGCGCGCAGTTCGATTGGCTTCGCACCGTGCTCGAGCAACCACTCCTCGCTGCGCACCGCGCGGCCGAGCCATCCAAGCAGTTCCACGGCGCAGTCACCGACCGCATTGCCGGAGGCATCCACACACCGCCCGCGGATCGTCGCGAACGCCGGCTTGGACGCGGTCCCGACGGCCGCGGCTTCGCGCTCGGGGCTGCTCGCGGGCTCCCGCACGACGGCAGGCGCCTCTTGCTCGCTCGGAGGCGATGCGCGCACGGCGGCCACCGGCGCGTCGCTGCGCCCGGGGCCGGCCGGCACGGGCTCGGCTCCGCCAGGCCACCACAACACCACCGCGAACGCCGCCGCCGCGGCGACGGCCACCACCTTGGTCCAGGTCGCCATCAGCACACCTCCAGTCGCCACCGTGACCGCACCGGTCGTTGCCGCCCCTTCGCGCAGTCCGAACGCAACCGCGAGCGCGCCGCGCCAGTCGCGGCCGTGTTCCGCGTCGCCTGATGCGAGCCGCTCGCGCAGCATGACGAGGCCACGCTGCAGCCGGCTCTTGATCGTCGCGACGGGCACACCGGACGCGGCTGCGATCGCGCGCGGCGGCTTGTCTTCGAAGTACCGCTGCCAGACGGCGTCGCGGTAGACGGGCTCGAGCGCCTCGACCGCGTGCAGCAGCCCGTGCGCATGCTCGCGCGAAGCTGCAGAGCAGTCGGGGACCGCCAGCCCCGCGAACGCCTGCAGGTGCGCCGCACGCCGCCGCTCCTTGCGCCGCCAGATGCGCACGACGTTGTGCAGCGCCGTGGCGAGCCAGCCACCCAGCGAGCCCTGGTGACGCGGCGGCCGTTGCAGCGCGGCGAGCCAGACGTCCTGCACGACGTCGTCGGCGACGTTCGCGTCGCTGACCAGCTGGGCTGCGAGCGCGCGCAGCGCGCGACCATGGCGCTTCAGCTGGCTCTCGAAGTCGATCGGGGACGGGCTCATCGGCGCGAATGCATGCTACCAGTGCCGCTCGCGGCGATTCGGATGCAGCGTTGCGCGTACCGGTGCGCCTACCTTGCCCAGGGCGACGTTCCGCCACTACCGTGGACCGCGATGTGGCTTCGCATGAACCGGCCATGGACCCTGCTCGCACTGATCGGTGGCTCCTGCGCCGCGGCGCCGACGCGCGACGAGATGGACGCCATTGCGCGGCGCACGCTCGAGGTCGCGTACGTGCGCGAGGTGGACCCCGGGTTCGCCGAGCGCGGTCGCGCCCTCGTCGACGGATTCCCGGACGCCATCGACGACGAGTCCTTCTGGCCCGGCGACCGCGTGCTGTTCGGCGTCGAGTCGTTCGACGGCCAGGCGGTGGAACGCTTCTACCTGCTGTTCGAGTCGCTTGGCCGGGAGACGCGGCGCGGCGAGGTCGCGATGGTGACGCACGACAGGCAGGGCAAGGTGGCCCGCCGCTCGAAGCTGCGGACGGGATTCACGTCCGTGAAGGTGACGCTGTTCGACGAGCAGTTGCGCGAGCTGAGGTCCGCGACCTCGGAGGTCGCGCGCGAAGTGCACGAGCTCGGCCTCTTCCCGTACGCGCTGGACAACCTCGGACCCCCGCGGCCCCGCACACTGGCCACGGCACGCACGCGCCGGTCGCTCTTCCTGTTGCACGCCGACTGGGGCGAGGCCATCGCCGACACCCTGCGCCACGAACTGATGGGCAACGATGCGATGCGAGACCTCGCTGGCCGGCTGTCGATCTCGCCCGGCTGGTTCGAAGCGGTCGGGTTCCTCGGCGCGCAGCTGTGGCTGAGCTTCGGCACGCGCCGCCCGCGCCTCGTGAAGCAGCCGATCGAGAGACTCCCGGCCGGGGAAGAGGCCATCGAGTGCGCCACGTCGATCTGGGGCAAGCAGCCGATCCTCGTCGTCAACGTGGTGATGGTCCCCGCCGTCGGTCCGCTGGCGATGACCGCGGGCATCGTCACACTCACCGGTTATCGCGCCCAGGAACCAGACCGCCGCTTCGTCATCCGCCTGCTCGGCGTTGCGCGCGGCGTCGAGCCGGCACGCTGACCGTCACGCAGCCCCGCCTGCCGCGACCCTACGGCTCGGGCGGCACGGAGCCGCGCTGCACTTCGCGCGGGCCCGACGGCAGCTGCGCGAACACGCGCCAGTGGATCTCGCGGTCGACGGGCGCATCGCGCCAGGCCCAGGACGGCACCGGCCATCGCGCCTCGCGGATCGCGGGCCCACCCTTCGGGCCCTTCGTCGAGAACAGGATCGACGCGAAGCCATCGAGCGAGAACTCGAGCACGTACTCGCGCGCCCCTGCCACGGCCTCCCACTCCAACACGGGCGGTGAGCCTTTGCGGTGGCGCTCCTGCCGGCCCGGATCGAGCACTGCAGGCAGCTCTTCGAGCTCCTCCGGACGCGGCACGCGCCGGCCCTGCAGCAGCCGGTCGATCTCGACCGGGTCCTCGATCTCCTTGATGTGCATGCAACCGCGGCAGGCGATCACCGGGTGCTTGCTGGCCATGCGCTGGCGCATCGCGCGGTGCGCTTCGTTGTTCCACACCTGCTCGAACGGCTCCTGCGCCACGTTGCCGAGCACCGGCACGCCGAACACGCAGCAGGGGCGCACGTGGCCGCCGATCGTCACGTAGGTGCGGTTCCAGAGGAAGTCGCACCACCAGATCGACTCGCCGGCCGCGGCCTCCGGATCGCCGGCGCGCCGCTCCGGCAAGCCCGAGCGTGACATGGCCTCCGCGCGCCGCTGCTGGATCGCGGCGAAGCCCGGCGAGCGCGTGTCGGGCAGCGGCCACGTCGGCCGCCCTTCGCCGAAGTACTCGCGCGCCTCGAGTCCCTCGACCACGCCGTCCTTCTCGGACCACACGCGCGTCATCCCGGGACCGAGCGCCGTCGCCGCCGTCAGCTGGTCGAGCGCCTCGATGCGCAGCGGGAAGCGCAGCTCCTTCGCCACGCGGAACGCGGTGTCGATCCGCTCGCGCGCGAGCTCGCGGTGGTGCACGAGCGACTGCAGACGCATCTCGGCGGTCACCGGGAACACGTGGTAGCAGCTCATGTGGTCGAGCCCGAACTCCTTGGCCAGCCGCACGAGGTCCGGCAGCTCCCGGACGTTCTTCTCCATCAGCGTGCAGTTGAGCCCGAAGCTCGGCTGGTGGTTCGCGGGCAGGTGCTGGCGGGACCAGTCGACGAGGCGCCTCACCTTCTCGACGACGTCCTCGTAGACGGCTCCCTCGCGGATCGCCTCGAACGTGGCCTTCGTGGCGCCGTCGAACGAGATGTGCAGACAGCCGAGGTTCGGCGCCAGCCGCTCGATCATCGACTCGCTGAGCAGCGTGCCGTTCGTGAACACGTCGCCCTTGACCCCGAACTGCTCGGCGATCGCGAGCATCTGCTCGAAGCCCCGTGACATGGTCGGTTCGCCCGCGACGCTCGGCTGCCAGCGTTCGACGTACGGGAAGACCGAGTAGGCGATGCGCTCGAACTCATCGAGCGGCATGTGCGGACCCGCGACCGTCGTGCCGTCGTTGAACTGCACGCACATCCGGCACCGCAGGTTGCAGAACTTCGTGGTCTCGATGTTGGCCCACACGGGCGGCGGCACGCGGCCGTCGAAGGGCTCGGCAGGTTGGGTGCGGGAAGGCATCGGAGCCGAGCAGTCTACCACGCTCTCGTGATCGGCCAGGACCAGTGCTTCGCGCGCGGGACCTTCGCCTGCCGCAACCGGTACGGCCATAGCTCGTGCACACGTCGTGACGCGCCGCCGCCGGCCGAACGGTTGCGAGGCGGTTTGGGCTCGCAGGGCTACGGGCGGACTCCGCGGAGCACGTAGTCGACGTCGCGCAGTGCCTGCTTCGCATCCCGGTCGCGAGGATCGAGACGAAGCGCGCGGCGGAAGCACTGCCGGGCTTCGGCGTGGCGTTCCTGGGCCCGCAGCACGAGGCCGAGGTTGAGCCACGCTTCGTCGCGCGGGCCGAGCTTGCAGCGCACCGCTCGCCGATGCACCGCCGCCGCTTCGCGCAGCCTGCCCATGCGCGCCAGCAGGGCGCCGAGCATGATGCGCCAGCTTGCCTCGTCCGGATTGGCCGCGACCGCGAGGCGGTAGTGGCGCTCGGCGAGCCGCAGTGCGCCGCGTGCGTCGTGGGCTTCGGCGATGCGCCAGTGGACGAGGTCGCGATCGGCTGCGCGCGCGAGCCCGAGTGCGCGCCGCAGCGCCGCGAATGCCTCTCGATAGCGGGCCATGTCGGCGAGCGCGCCGCCGAGCCGGAACCAACCGAGGCCATTCTCCGGGCGCACCGCCAGGAGGTCTCGGGCCGCAACGGCGGTGCTCGCGGCCCAGTCCTTGCGGAACACGCTGCGCAGCCGGCGAACCAGCGCCTTCCTCGTGCGGACCGTCGGTTCCGCCGTCACGACCTGCCGCTCCGGCGAGCCGCGCCCTTGTACGCGGCCTTCAGTTTCGCGATGTCGAACTTCTTCATCGCGAGAAACGCCTGCTGGACGCGCGCCGCCTTAGCGCGATCTTCGTCCGCGAGCATCTCGTTCAGGACCGTGGGGACGATCTGCCACGTGACACCGTACTTGTCCCTCAGCCAGCCACACATCTCCGCGTTCGGGTCCGCCGAGAGCGCCTTCCAGTAGCGATCGATCTCGGCCTGGGTCCTGCAGTCCACGACGAACGAAGTCGCCGCGCTGAACTTCTCGAACGGCCCTGCCGCCATCAGCGTCAGGTCCAACCCGAGCAGCCGGACCTCGACGATCTCGACGGTTCCCGACGGCGTGTCCTTCATCACGCGCACGCTCTTGATCTTCGAGCCCTTCCTGAAGACCGAGACGTAGAAGCCGGCTGCTTCCTTGGCGTTCTTCTCGAACCAGAGGAACGGTGTGATCTGCTGTAGCTTCGGCACGCGTCTGCTCCTGATCGGACCTCTTGTACCACGTCGGCCGCCGGTCACCTCCTCGCGTCCGGCGGTTGCGTTCCAGACCACTTTCGATCATAGTCGAATAATTATTCGACCATGGTCGATGAACTCCGGTTGACGTTCGCCGAATGCCGGGACGAGCTCCGGCGACGCCTCGCGGAACCGGCACCGGGCCGGATCCAGATCGTCACCGGACCGCGACAGGTCGGGAAGACGACGCTGCTGCTCGAGCTCGCCGCCGCGGCGCGGGACCGCGCTGTCTACGCCCCACTCGATGGGCCGGAGGCGGCCGTCCCGGGTCACTTCGCGCAGCTGTGGAGCACGGCGGCGCAGCGAGCGGCGGCCTCCGGTCCGGCCCTGCTGCTGCTCGACGAAGTCCAGCACCTGAACGACTGGGCTGCGCAGTTGAAGAGCCATCACGACCGGTTGCGCCGGCTCGGCGCCCGCGTGCACGTGGTCGCCAGCGGATCGTCGGCGCTGCGGCTCGCGCGCGGTTCGCGCGAGAGTCTCGCCGGACGCTTCGAACGGCTGACCCTGGCGCACTGGCCCGCCAGCGCCCTGGTCGCCGAGTTCGGCCTGTCCGCGAAGGCAGCGGTGCAGCAGCTGGTGGCCGGCGGCGCCTATCCCGGCGCGGTGAAACTGCGCAAGGACGCGGCGCGGTGGAGCGCCTATGTGCGGGACGCGATCGTGGACCCGGCGATCGGCCGCGACCTGCTGGCGCTCGCGGCCGTGCGTCGTCCCGCGCTGCTGCGGCAGGTCTTCTCGCTCGCAGCCTCTTCGCCGGCCCAGATCGTCTCGCTGCAGAAGCTGCAGGGCCAACTGCAGGACCGCGGGGCGCTCGACACGATCGCGCAGTATCTGCGCCTGCTCGAGGAAGCGTTCCTGGTCGCACCGCTCGACAAGCACTCCGATCGTCCGCTGCGCCGGCGCGCGGCGCCGCCGAAGCTCGTCGTGCTGAGCAACGCGTTGTGCGCCGTCGTCGACGCGCGCGGTGCGCCCGATCCCGAGCGAGAACGCGATCGCCACGCCGTCTGGGTCGAGAACGCCTGCCTCGCGCATGCGTGGAATCGCGGGCAACGCGTCGCCTACTGGCGCGAGGAGCCCTTCGCGATCGCCGGCGTCGTCGACGGCAGCTGGGGCAAGCTCGCGCTCGACGTGAAGATCGGCCGCTTCGCCCTCACCGACCTGCGCGGCCTCGGCGAGTTCACGCGCCGGTTCCCGTCGTTCCGTCCGCTCCTGCTCTGCGATCCGCGCGACGTCGACGCGGCCAGCGGCCGCGGCATCGCTGCGATGAGCTGGTCGCAGTTCCTGCTGGACGGCCCCGCGACTGCTTGAAAGCGCCCCGCGCGTCGGCGGGCAGTGCGACCACGGTGTCCCTTGCCGGGCGCTCGTCGCTGCGGACTGCCGTTCGGGCCTCGTGCCAGCCCGGCTCGGGCGCAACGCCGCAGCCGGGTGGGCAGCGCGGCAGCCCGGGCCCGTGCCAAGGAGTCGATGCGAACCGCCGTGCCTCGCCGCGGGGCTCCCGGCGACGACGAGGACGACAATAACGACACAGACAGCGCCTGCCCCGCCGGCGCGGTGCCGCTAGGCTTCGGGCTCTCGATTGTCCCCGCCCGCGCTCACGGGCCTTTCCCACTGGAGTCCACCATGCTGCTCCGCGCTGTCTGCGTCGCGTTGTCGTCCACGGTCCTGCTCGGCCAGAGTTTCAGCCCCGCACACTTCGGCACCGCAGAGTGCCCATCCAACAACATCTACCCGTTCGGCTCCACGGCGACGCCATTCCGCTACAGCCAAATCCACGATGATGTGCCGCTGATGGTGATCTTCGGCATGGCGTTCCGGCACAACTGGAGCCCGTCCGTCTACGCGGCGCACTCGATCACCATGGACGCATGGCTGTCGACCGCGGTCACGGGGTCGTCGGCAATGAGCACGACGTTCGACAACAACCACGGCGTCGACAAGACCCACGTCATCGTCAATCGCACCTACAATCACCCGCCGTCCGATCCGACGGACCTGCCCGGCGATTTCGTGCTCGAGTACGTGTTCGACGTGCCGTTCGTCTTCCTCGGCGCCCCTGCTTCGCTGTGCTGGGAGGTGCAGATCACGGCCCGCACCAACACCGGCAACATCGTCCACGACGCGGTGTCGGGCTCGAGCGCGACGGCGGCCGGGAATCCGGCGCTGCAAGTCGGGCGCTTCGGCACCGGTTGCCTGTCGACTGGCGTGGCGAACCCGATGGGCGCCACGGCGGTACAGGCGGTGGACTGGCTCGCGGGGACTGCGACGATGACCACGAACGGCGTGAACCTGCTACCGAACGGCATCGTGATGTTCGCCACCGGCGCGGACAAGACGCAGTACCTCGGCATCCCGTTGCCGTTCACGCTGCCGGGCACGTCGTGCACCGTCTACAACGACGTGATCGTGTCCACGATCGCGCTCGCGAGTCCGACCGGGACCGCCACGAACCCGATCCCGTTCGTGCCGCTGCCCGCCTACAACGGCCTGACGTTCTACACGCAGATCTGGGGGCTCGATCCGACGGCGAATCCCTGGGGCCTGACGTTCTCGAACTCGGCGATGCACCACATCGTCGCCCCGTTCACGGTGCCGCTCCCGTCGAAACGCGTCTACCTGTTGAACAGCCTCGGGCCGACTGGCGGCACCGAAGCCTACAGCTACGGCATCGTCACCAAGTTCTTCTAGGTCGACGCACCCGGTCGACGGTAGTCGCGGCAGCGGGTTCAGCGTACGACGGTGCGCTCGACGGCGCGCTCGCCGTCGGCGGCGCACGAGAGCCGCGTACCGTCGGCGGTGCGCGTGACGACGATCGGCCCGTTGCCGAGCGGGTCGCGCAGCGGCGGCAGGTCGCGGCCGAGGTGCCGGTCGATCGCCATGCGCAGCAGACGCAGATCGGCGACGACGCGCCGTGCCGCGCGTTCGGTGCTGTGCAGGGTCGAGTCGCAGTGCTCGGCGAGCACGTTGCCACGCGCCTGTTCGTCCGCGAAAGCGACTTCGAGCAGCGCCGCGCGCCGCGGCCACGACGGCTGGACGGTCGCGAGCTCGCGCATCACCTTCTCGTAGCCGGAGAACGCATCCGCGTACATCCATCGCGCCGAGAACGCGTACTGCCACGGCCCGGCCTGCAGGCCTTCGGCGACCACGCTCTGCAACCCGCGCGCAGTCAAGAGCAGCTCGCGGTCGACGTCCACGCCCGCGGGCCACGCGCGGTCGAGCCGTTCGAGACCGTTCGCGAGCTGGGCCAGCGCGTCGGCAGGCATGCGCACCAGGCGCGCCTCGGTCCACGGCGACATCGCGATCACGAGCGCTGCGACCGCGATCATCTGGTCGATCATGTCACCGCGGCGCGCGACGTCGAGCGCGAGCGTCGCCGCGTCGAGCGACGCGGCGACCGCGTCCAGAGCTCGGCCCTCCTGCAGCCGCGCCCGGCACTCGAAGCTCGTCGCGTTGGTGATCGCCCGCACCCAGAGCAGGTTGAAGATGCCGAGCTTCGGGTCGGTCAGCATCGATGTCGCGAGCGGCGTCGTGTCCGTCGCGTGGGCACCTCGATGCACCGCGCCGGCGATCGCTTGCCAACGAGGGCGCGACGTCGCGGCAACGAGCTCCGCGTCCGGCTTGGTGCAGAACGCGGCCGACTTGCCGCCGAGCTCACGGTCGAGCTCCTGTGCCAGCTTGCCGGCCTCCTCGTAGTGCGCGAACGCGGACTCCTCGCGGGGACTGCCCCACAGTGGGTGCCGGTGGTGCACGCGCGACGCGACCGCGCCTTCGAGCTCGTCCGCTCGAGTGCAGAACGTCGCCCACGCGGCGGTCGCACGCAGCGAGGCGACGCCAGCGCCTCCGAACAGCAGCGACAGCGAGCCGACGAGGCCGGCGAGGACGAGACGGCCGCGAGTCGAGGTTGGCAGCACGTCCCGTCATCGACGAGCGATGGTGCGCACCGGAGCACGTCGCGGCCGGACGATGCCATCGAGCCGGCGGACGGCTCCTCGCGAGCACCGTTCGCGGCACACCGTGCGCGACCCTGGGCGCCGGACCCTGGACGGACGGCCCAAGGCTTTGCCTCAAGCCGGGAACCGGTGCAGACCGATCCGAAGGTGTGCGGGCACGGGCCCGGCGGCCGGACCGCCGGCACCGTCTGGCAGAGCAGCACATGTCCACGACCGACGTCGAAACGACCGCACGCGCTCGAATCGCGCAGGTGTTCCGCTACCTGCAGGAGCTGCACCGGATCAAGACGCCGCCCGTCGTGCAGCTCGACCAGCGCGAGTGGTCGCTGCGGTTCGACGCGCTGCCGAGCACGCCGCACGTGAAGCTCGGCTTCCAGCTCGAGGCTGGCGGCCGGCTTCTGGCCGACAGCGGCCACGACGTCTCGGGGTTCGTGCTGAAGGTCGCGCGCCCGGCCGAGACCGAGTGTCCCGAGCCGTCCGTGATCCTCAAGAACTGGCTGCGGCCCGAGTACCGCGACGTGCGCGCCCCGGCCGGGGACCTGGTCAAGAAGACGCTGAAGCTGCGCAGCGGCGCGCGCCAGGCGTTCACCGCCTCCGAGGAACGGGTCGAGGCGTTCGCGAAGTGGAGCGAGGAGCGCGCAGCCTGGGCCGAGGCGGCGCTGCAGGTCGCCAACGCCTACCGCGTGTTCTCGGACCTGTTCGGCCTCTATGCGCGGTTCGAGCGCGAGTCCGAGAAGTACCAGCTCTACCTCGCCGACGGCATCCTCGAGCTCGAGCACGAGGACGGCCCCGTGCGGCACCCGTTGCTGCTGCAGCGCGTCGAGCTGCGGTTCGACCCCGCCGTGCCGGAGTTCTGCATCGTCGACTCCGCCTCGCCGCCGGAGGTCTACACGCCGCTCTTGCGCTACATCGGGATCGACGGCCGCGCGATCCAGCAGATCGGCGAAGCCGTCGCGGCCGGCCACTTCCATCCGCTGGCCGGCGAGAGCACCAGCGGCTTCCTGCGCGACCTCGCGCAGCGGTTCTGGACCGACGGCCAGTTCTGCGACGACCCCGGTGCGCCGGAGCCGGCCGCCGGGCCGCGCATCGTGCGCGCGCCGCACCTGATCCTCGGCAACCGCACCTACGGCCTCGCCGAGAACATCGGCCGCTACCTCGATGCCATCGAACAGGGCACCGAGCTGCCGCAGTCGCTGCTGCGCATCGTCGGCGTCGAGCGCCACCGCGCGCCCGCGTCCGGCGACGAGCCGCCCCAGGTGCTGCTGACCAAGCCGGCCAACCGCGAGCAGATCGAGGTCATCAAGCGGCTCGAGGAGACCGGCGCCGTGCTCGTGCAGGGACCGCCGGGGACCGGCAAGAGCCACACGATCGGCAACCTGATCGGGCACCTGCTGGCGCAGAACAAGAGCATCCTGGTCACGAGCCACGCCTCGAAGGCGCTGCGCGTCGTGCGCGAGAAGCTGGCGCCTGCGTTGCAGCCGCTGTGCGTCAGCGTGCTGCACGGCGACGAGGAGTGCACGCACCAGCTCGAGGAGTCGATCACCGGCATCGTCAACACGCTGGCGTCGACCAGCGAGAAGAAGCTCGACAAGGAGCTGCAGAAGCTCGGCGAGCAGCGGCGCGAGCTGCTGGAGCAGCAGCAGCAGCTGCAGGAGGCGCTGTTCGCGGCAGTCAAGGACGAGCACCGGCAGCTCGAGCTGCACGGCGAGCAGCTGTCGCCGGCCGACGTTGCGCGCCGCCTCGACCAGTGGCAGGGCAAGCACGACTGGATCCCGGGCGAAGTCGCCGCCGACGCCGAGCTACCGCTCGACGCCGCGGAGTGCGCCGAGATCTACGCACTGGCGGCCGAGCTGACGCCCCAGCAGCAGGCGATGGCGCGGGCCGAGCTCACGGACGCCGCGGCGTTCCCGACGCCGAAGGACTTCGCGGCGCTGCTCGACGAGCTGGCCGCGCTCGAGAAGGCGCGCGCCGACGTCGGCGCCGAGCTCTGGCGCCACGAGCAGCAGGACACGGACCGCTTCCCGGAGCTGCTGCAGCAGCTGCGGCAGGCAGTCGAGGTGTTGCGCGACCCATCCGACTGGGCGCGCGACTGCATCGACGCCGGTCAGAAGGATGGGCCCCGGCGCAGCGCCTGGCTCGACCTCGCACAACACATCGAGGACTGCGCCGAGCAGATCCCCGCGCGCGAGCCGCTGGTGCTCGACCAGGCGCTGGAGATCGAGGGCGATCACGGCCTGGCCGCGTTGGCGGCGGCCTGCCTGGCCGTCGCGGAGCACCTCGAGACCGGCGCCGAACTCGACACGTTCGAGGACTGGGGCAAGAGCGACTGGGCCGAGCTGATGCAGCGCACGCGCGTCGGCGGCGCACCGCCGGAGCGCGCCGAGCACTTCCGTGCGCTGCTCGCGGAGCTCGAAATCCGCGAGCTACGGGCCGGACTGCTGCGCCGTTGGGACGCCGTGATGACCCCGCTCGGCGCTCCGGGCGCCGCCGAGCTCGGCCAGCGTCCCGAGGTCAAGGCGCTGCGGCATGCGGCTGGCATCCGCTGGGCAGTGGGTTGGTTCGAGGACACCTGGACTCCGTGCCGGCAGGCGCTGGACGACCTCGGGCTCGACTGGCGCCGGCTGCTCAAGGGCGTGCGGCAGCAGAACCCCGAGGATCCCGCCGCAATCCTGCAATTCGTCGAGCACCAGCTCGATCCGCTGCTGCAAGTGCGAACTCGGCAGCTGCGCCTCCTGCACCTGCGGGCCGAGCGCGACCGCTGGATCCAGGCGCTCGACTCGCTGCCCAAGCAGAAGCCGCTGCAGGTCCTGCTGCAGGGGCTGCGCGCCGGCATCAAGAAGGGCGACTACGACGCCTACGCCAACGCCTGGCAGCAGCTCGGCGCGCTGCACGAGGGCCGCACCCGGCTCGCGCGCTTCGACGAGCTGCTGCTGCGGCTCGAGCCAGCCGCGCCGGAGTGGGCCAAGGCACTGCGCGAGCGACGGCCGCCCCACGCGAGCGGCAAGGTGCCCGGCGACGTCGCACACGCGTGGCTGTTCGCGCAGTGGTCGGGCCTGATGCAGAACCGCGCCAAGGTCGACCTCGACCGCATGCAGGAGAAGCTCGACGCGACCAGCGAGACGCTGTTCGAGCGCACGGCGCGGTTCGTCGAGAAGAGCTCGTGGCAGGCACAGCTGCGCCGCACGGGGCTCACCGAGCAGCAGGCGCTGACGGGCTGGCTGCAGCTGCAGAAGAAGATCGGCAAGGGCAACGGCAAGCACGTGCCGCGCCTCAAGGAGGAGTCCGGCCGCGCGCTGTCGCGCTGCCGCCACGCCGTGCCGGTCTGGATCATGCCGCTCTCGCGCGTGCTCGAGTTCTTCGACCTGACGACGACGCGCTTCGACGTCGTGATCCTCGACGAAGCGAGTCAGTGCGACGTCATGGGCCTGCTCGCACTGGCGCTCGGTCGCGAGGTCGTCGTGGTCGGCGACCACGAGCAGGTCAGCCCGTACGCGGTCGGCCTCTCGGCCGACCGGATCCGGGCGCTGATCGACGAGCTGCTGCCGGACGTGCCGAACCGGCAGCTGTACGACGGCAAGACCTCGGTCTACGACCTCGCCCAGCAGTCGTTCGGCGGCACGATCCGCCTGCTCGAGCACTTCCGCTGCGTGCCGGACATCATCCGGTTCAGCAACGACCTCTGCTACAACGGCGAGATCCGCGCGCTGCGCGAAGCGTCCTCGACGCGCGTCAAGCCGGCGCTGGTCGCGCACCGCGTCAAGAAGGGCGTCGAGCAGAACGGCATCAACGAGCAGGAGGCGCAGGAGATCGCCGCGCTGGTGGCCGCCGTCTGCCGGCTCGAGGAGTACGACGAGTCGAGCATCGGCGTGATCTCGATGGTCGGCACCGACCAGGCCGTCTACATCGACTCGCTGCTGCGCAGCCGCCTCAGCACGACCGAGTACCGGCGCCGCCAGATCCTGTGCGGCAACGCATCGCAGTTCCAGGGCGACGAGCGCGACGTGATCTTCATCTCGATGGTCAACTCGCCGGGCGATCATGTGCTGGCCATCCGCCAGCGCGACGACGCGCGCAAGGTCGTCAACGTGGCCGCCAGCCGCGCCCGCGACCAGCTCTGGGTCGTGCACTCGCTCGACCCGCGCCGCGACCTCAAGGCCGGCGACCTGCGCCTGCAGCTGATCGCGCACGCCGAAGGTGCTGGCAAGCCGGCGGCGCGCGGCAAGGCGAAGGCGCCGCGCTTCGCGTCGGACTTCGAGCGGGACCTGTGCCAGCAGCTGACGACGCACGGCTACCGCGTGCTGCGCCACTACCCCGTCGGCGACGGCGTCATCGAGCTCGTCGTCGAGGGCAAGGGCGGCCGCCGCCTGGCCGTGCAGTGCGACGGCGACCGGCCGCTGACCGACGAGGAGGTCGAGCAGATGCTGCTCTGGCAGCTCGCGCTGCGCCGCCTTGGCTGGGAGTTCATCCGCGTGCGCGCGTCCGAGGCGCTGGTCGCGTTCGAACCCGCGTTCGAGCGCCTGTGCGCGCGGCTGCAGGAGCGCGGCGTGCAACCGCTGCCAGCCGGGGAAACCGAACCCGCCGAGGTGGCACCGGCCGACCCGCTGCAGGTCAAGGTCATCCGCCGCGCCGAGCAGATCCGCAGCCGCTGGCAGGTGCCCTCGCACGCCGAGGTGCAGGCGGCCATGAAGCAGGTCGAGGAAGACGTCGCCGAGGACGACGACGACGGCGACCCCGACAAGGAGAAGTAGCCGACCGGCGCGCTGCGCGCGCCGAGTGAGCGCTTCCGGCTCGACGAGGTGGAGCGGTTACCTGGCGGGCACCGGCTGGTCCGCGCGCTGCATGCCAGCGAACGGGCCGCTGTCGAACGTCGCCTCGACGCGCAGGGACTGGGTGGGCATCGCGGTCGGCACTTTCACGAAGGCCGGACAGAACGTGCCTCAAGCGAAGCCGGAGTGGCTGCTCGCGAGCTGCTTGCCGCCGCCATCGACGAGCGTCACGGTCGCGCCGCCGCTGCCGAACGAGCGGCTGTCGTCGCCGCGAAAGCACGTGACCAGGTACACGCCGGTGCCGAGCGTGAAGCTCGGCCGCACGACCAGCGAACCCGCCGCCGACGGTGGCTCGACGGCGACGCGGAACAGCGGCGCCTCGCACGGTTCGATCACGACCTTTGCATCCCGCGCGACCTCCCACCTGGTGCCGCCGTTCTGTTCCGCGAACACGTAGCTCCAGGACTGATCCTTCCCGCCGTCGGGCAGAGTCAACTGCAGGTTGGTGAGCCGATAGCGGCCGGCCGGCACCGTGACGTCCGCATCCACTTCCGCGATGCCGATCACGATGCCATCGTCGCTCGCCAGCGTCGCCGCGAACGCGATCGGCTTCGGCATGCCCGGCAGCCCGACGCGCACGGCGCCGCGGTCGCGCAGTTCGGCCAGCGTCAAGGTCGCGCCTGCCTCGTCGCCGCGAACGACGCACAACTTGCCGTCGAGCGACAACACGCCGCGATACGGAAACGTCTCGCGCACCGGGTCTTCGCGGCGGTCGCCATCGAGATCGAGCCACAACCAGTCCGCCGCGTCCGCGAACAGCCCGTTGCCATCGCCGTCGAAACGGCGCGCCAACAGCCGCCGATCGCCGAAGCCGGCCTCACCCTCCATGCAACCGAGCGTCGCGACGCCGAGCTGCCCGGAGATCGCGCCGATCCGCAGCAGCACCCGCAGCACCTCGCCTTCCTTGCCCTTGGCATCGAGGCGCGGTCGCAGCGACAGTGCGAAGCCCGCGCGACCACCGCGAACCCGTTCGGCGCCGGTGAGCTTGCGGTCGCGATCCTGATCGACGTAGAGCAGCGGCTCGGCGCCGGGCACGTGATCGATCGCGAACGCGACACGCGTTCCCACGGCCACGCCGAAGCGCAGCTGACCGTAGCGCAGCGTGCCGGCACTCGCCGGCAGTTGCACTTCGAGGTCCGCGGCCGGGGCATCGTCGAGCCGCATCGCGCGCAGCTTCGCGCCGGCTACAGCTTCGTCGGCAGCGACGTAACGGAACGGCGCCGTCGGGGGAGCCTGCGCCACCGACAGCGAAGCCAAGGACAACAAGCCGAGAGTGCGTATCACAGATCCTCCTCGTCGATCGGCCACAGGTAGAGCTCGTCCTTCAGGACTTCCGCCAGGCGACGGTGCGCCGGCATGCCGAGCACCTTCGCAAGACTCAGGCGCGCCCGCGTCGAGTCGTCGAGCAGCTTCGGTGCCGGCGTTTCGGGCCACGCCGCCACCACCGCTGCCGCCCTCTCGGGATCGAGCCAGCCGAGCAGTGCCGCAAAGCGCGTCGAACCGCTGCGCCGGCTCTCCGAGCAAGCGAACGCACGCGCAGAGGCCCACACCGGCTCGGCGAGCGCTGCCGCCGCTTCGGCGTCGAACGGCCGCAGCTGCAGCGCCAGCAACAGCCGCCGGCCGATCGTCTCGGCGACGCCATCGAAGCTCACACCGATCCCCGGCTGGCGAGCCGCGAGCAGGCGCGCGATCGCCCCCGGCACTGCTCCGGC
>DASVAL010000098.1:0-4824 GCA_036376355.1 Planctomycetota bacterium | reverse complement strand
CGAGTCCCGAGGTGCTGGGGTGCATGCCGGGGCGGATCTCGTCGAGCAGCACGGGCCCCGCGCACGACGTGCAGGAAATGCCGTCGCTCAGCACGAGATTGCGCAAGACGACGCCCTGCGTCGCGGTCGTGTTCTGGATCGCGATCGATTGAAGCGATTGCATCACGACGCCAGGATCGGCGAGCACGGTCAGTCCCTTGTTGTCGATCGTGAATCCGGCGTAGGTGCCGGAGCGCACGACCAGCACGGAGCCGTCGGGAACCGCTGCGACCGCCGCGGCAATGCTCGTGAAGTTCGCGGCGGGGCCGCCGGCTGCATCGACGACGTAGGTCTGGCAACGCGCGATGCCGGCCACGAGGAGAACGAGAGCGGACGAAGCGAGGCGCATGAGGACCTCCGGAGTGAGCGGCGAAGTCGCCAAGTATCCCTCGTGCGCGCGAGCCGTCCATGTGCTGTGTGGCTCGCGCACTGCCGCCCCGACGCCGTCGAGCCCCAGCAGCGGGATCCCGCAGCGCGGCAAAAGCCCGGAAAGGTGCCCGTTCCGCAATACTCCGGGACCTGCTGCTATGCTGCGCCCGCCGCGTGGCAGGTGGTCACGCCGGCGCCCGTTCCCTCCCGGAGGTCATCGATGTTCGCCCGCACCCTTGTCGGCGGTGCCCTGTGTGTGGCCCTCACCGCCATCGTCGCCCGAGCCCAGTCCGTCCCAGAGAACGCCCTCGAACTGATCGAACGCGCCTCGGCGCGCATCGAAACGGCCGAGACCGAGCTCGCGCAGGCCAAACGCGAGATGCAGCAGCTGCGCAAGTTGCTGGCCAAAGCGCAGGCGACGCGCGAGCGCAAGGACGTCGAGGAGCCACGCGGGAGCGAGCGCCACGAGCTGAGGGTGCGCGAGCACGAGCAGGCACACCGCGAGGCGGTCCAGCAGCACGAGCAGGCGATGCGCGAGGCGCAACGCGAGGCGCAGCAGCAGCACGAGGAGGCCGTCCGGCAGCACGAGCAGGCGATGCGCGAGCACGAACAGGCGCATCGCGAGGCGATGCAACAGCAGGAGCACTCCGTGCGCGAGTCGCAGCGGCAGCACGAGCAGGCGCACCGCGAAGCCCAGCAGCAGCACGAGGAGGCCGTTCGGCAGCACGAGGCGGCGCTGCGTGAGCACGAGGCCGCGCTGCGGCAACACGAAGCGGCGGCGCGCGCGGCGGAACGCCAGCACGAAGCAGCGCGGCGCCAGGCCGAGAAGCAGCGCCAGGCGGTCGAGCGCGAAGCGCAGCGGCAGCAGGAGAGGCTGCAGCGTGAGCTGCAGCGTCACCAGCAGGAGCACGTTCGCATGACGCAGGCGGTGCACGAGGAGCTGCAGCAGGCCCAGGCCGAGCTCGCGGCGGCGAGCCAGTCGCTCGATCACGAGGCGGCGCTCGCAGCGCGTGAGGCCGTGGCGCGCACGCGGAGCCGTCTGGAGCACGCGATGCAGCGCGCTTCGGGTGACGGCCACAACTGCGCGCCGCCGCGGCGTACCGTCGTGAACCGCGCCATCGGTGCGGCGCCAGCCGCAGCGCCGCCAGCACCCGCGGATGCCCCCGCCACACCGGCTGCCCCGTGCTGCGCGCCAGCACCTGGTACGCCCGCGGTCGCCGACACGCCGGCGTGCGAAGCCTGCCCGTGCCCGGCGGCTGCTGCACCGGCTCCGACTCCGGCAGCGCCGCCGGCAGGCGCCAGGCCGAAGCCCGCGGGCGGGCGTCAGATCCACTGATCGCCGAGCCGACTCGGAACCGAACGGTCGTCGACGTCAGTGGATCAGCGGGATCGGCACCGTCGCGGTGAGGGGTCCGCTCTGGACCGCGCGCCGCGGCGGTCGCAGCGGTTCGCGTCGGCGTAGGTGCCCGCGCGCACGAGCAGCGGCCGATTCCCCGGCGGTTGGATCGGCGGCGCGTGTGGCTACCATGCCCGCCCCCCACGGACCCCACCCATGATCCCGCTCCCTCGCGTCGTTCCGTTCCTCGCGCCCGCTCTGCTCGCGGCCGGTCTCACCGCGCAGAGCTTCAGCTACCCGGACTTCAGCAGCACCGCCGGGCTCACGCTGCTCGGCAACGCGGCGCAGAGCGGCACCGCGCTGCGGCTCACGCCGAACTCGAACAACCAGACCGGTTGGGCGTGGCGGCAGTCGGTCGTGCCGGTCGTCGCGGGCTTCGACACGACGTTCACGTTCCGCATCACGCCGCCGGCCGGCAACAAGGGCGAAGGCATCGCCCTCGTCATCCACGACGACCCGAGCGGCACGGCAACGATGGGCGGCACCGTGTGGGGCATTGGCTACGGCAACGGCGCGAGCAGCTCGGTCGGCATCCGCAACTCGATCGTTATCGAGCTCGACACGTGGCAAGACGCCTTCCTCGGCGACACGAGCGGGAACGAGCTGACGATCCACACGCGCGGCTCGCAGGGCAACCACGAGAACGAGCAGTACTCGATCGCGCGCAACACGCCGGCGGTGATCCTCAGCAACGGCCAGGTGCACACGCTGCGGGTCCGCTACGTGCCGGGCACGATCGAGGTGTTCGTGAACGGTGCTCTGACGCCGGCCATCTCGCGCGCCTACAGCCTGCAGACCGGCGGCCTCTACGCGAACAACACGCCGGCGCCGGGCGCCAACATGGTGAGCGGCACCGCGTACGTCGGCTTCTGCTCGGCGACCGGCAACGGCTTCACCGAGCTGGCCGAGATCCTGTCGTGGCAGTGGACGTCGACGCCGCTGTCGCACCCGTGTTATGCCGGCTCGTTCGGCGCGGACACGCTGACCGTCGACAACAACACCGGCGGCTTCCTGCGCACGGTGCGCCTCGCGACGCACCAGCCCATCAACATCGGCATCAACTCGCCGCCGGCGTTCGGGCCCGGCGCGCCGTACGTGCTGTTCGTGTCGCTGCTGCCGCAGCCAGGCGCGCTCGGCACGCAGCTCGGATTCGGCCAGACGTGCTTCCCGGTGCTGCCATGGGGCCCGGCCGAGCTCGTGCTCGCGGACACGTTCGGCCTGTTCCCCGCACTGCTGCCGGCCGCGCCGTCGCCGTTCACGATCGCGCTGCCAGCCGGCCTGATCACGGTGCCGCTCGACTTCACGCTGCAAGCCGTGACGATCTCGTCGGCGAGCCCGCTGAGCCTCGGCGTCACGAACGCGATCGACGTCGAGGTCGCCATCGGCGCGCCGCCGACGATCACGACCGTGGCACCGCTCAGCGCGGCGACGGGTCAGCCGATCACCGTCACCGGCGCGAACTTCCGGCCCGGCTGCGTGCTGCTCGTGAACAACGTGCCGACGGCCGCGACCAGCGTGTCGGCGACGCAGATCGTGTTCCCGTTCCCCGCGGGGCTCGCATGCGGCTCGCAACTCGGCGTCGTCAACCTCGACGGGCAGGGTGTCTCGTCGCCGCTCAATCCGCAACCGACCGTGACGGGCACTGTGCTCGGCAGTGGTCCCGCCGCCGGAGGCGTGTTGTTCCTCGTGCAGGGCACCGGCTTCGCGACCGGCTCGACCGTGACGATCGGCGGCGCCGCTGCGACGGTCGTCAGCGCGTCCGCGACCGTCATCACGTTGAACACGCCGCCTGGCACGCCCGGTCCACAGCCCGTCGTCATCACGACGCCGGGCGGCTGCGTCACGAGCACGAGCTACACGTACCTCTGAGCAGCAACGGACCGAGGGCCGAGCTTGCCCGGCCCGCGGTCCCGGCCGTCACGGCACCAGGCTCGTCACGATCGCGTTGCTGGCCGAGAAACCGGACGGGCAGCTGCCGTCGAACCACAGCCACTGCGAGCACAGCGTGAAGCCGACCAGCAGCGGATCGGCCGGGATCGGCAGGGCCACTTGCGCGGTGCCGAGGTTGCTCGGGGTCACGAGGGACAGCACGACGACGGTCGGGTCGACGAACAGGTCGATGCCGAAGATCGGGATCGGGGTCGGGAATCCGGCGAGGCCCAGCACGAGGAAGCCGGCCGGCGTCACCGGCGCACGCGTGCCGGCGAACGCGAACGCACCGTTGCCGATGTTGGGCACCGCGTTGACCGCGGCGAGCGCGTTGCTGTTGCAGCCGCTCGCGTGGCCGAACGCGATCGAGCCCGAGAAAGGCACCACTGTCTGCACCAGCGAGTTGGCCGCGAACGCGGCCGTGCCGGCCAATGCGCCGCCGTCGTTCGTTCCGGAGGAATCCTGCGCGTCGCCGTCGAGGTTCCACGTCGACACCTCGCCCGGAAGACCATCGAGGCGCATGTTCATCGTCGACGCGATCGCCGCCGCGGAGCGCGCGAACGGCCACACGCGCACTTCGTCGATCTCACCGTTCCACGTCTCGCCGCCGGGCACCGTGAGGTCGCCGCTGCCGATGCGGAACACGCCGGGGTTGTTCAGGATCGCTCCGGTGCCGAGGCCCTGCGCGACCTGCACGCCGTTGACGATGATGCGCAGCGTGCTGCCGTCGTAGGTGCCCGCCACGTGCGTCCACGTCGACAGCGCGCCGGGTGTGTAGAACCAGCTGATCGAGAAGTTGCCGTTCGGCGTGCTGACCCACCACAGCAGCCGGTTCGCCATCGTCTGCCCGGCCTCGACGCGCAGGAAGTAGGACGCGGAGTTGGGGCTCGGGTCCATGCGAAAGATCGTCGGGAACCGCCAGCCGGACCCGAGCGAGCTGTTGTACGTGATCCACGCCTCCGCGGTGACGCCGCTGGCGGGCGCGAGCGTCGGCGAGTACGGGACGTCGAGGTGGCCGGTAGTGCCGTTGGTGAGGACGAGGCCTTGGTTCTGCGCCGGAACGGCGGCGGCGAGGGCGAGCAACGCGAGAG
>DASVAL010000028.1:0-105773 GCA_036376355.1 Planctomycetota bacterium | reverse complement strand
CGTCGAACTCCAGGCGCGCGTGGCGTGGCTGGCTGCCGGTGACCTTTCCCCCCTGCGGAGCATCGTGCAGGATGCTCGGCCTGGTCCACGGGCTCTGTCGTGGCCGTTGCCTCTCACGGGTTGGCGGATGCCGAATACAGCCGATCTGCCGCCACCGCCCCCTGACGTCGCCCTGCGCCCTGCGTCACCGTTGCTCGCGCAGCACTTCGCGATCGTTGCCAACGGAGTGCGGGCCGGTCTCTTCCCATTCACCGGCTTCTCCGAGTTCGCGACACCAGCGGGCGTCTCGATGGGTATGCGAACACGAGTGTTCCTGCCAGACCGCGACGGCTCTCTGCAGCTGTTGCGCAATTCAGCGGCGAGTGCTCGACCCGATCCAGGGAGCCTGTCTTGGCCAGTGCCTGGGTCCAAGCGCTGAGGACTCGCGGTCTCTGCGAACTGCTCCGTGCGCGCGCGACCTTCGCGGCCACCGCCCGTATTCTTGATCCAGCAGGCCCTGAGCCACCATGACACTCGACCGCAGCCTTGGAGAGAAGCAATACCATGAACTGCTCACCCGGGTCGGACCGGAAGTGTCACCCTTGACCATCCTGCCCGAACCGTTCTGCGTCGGTGATCATGTGTTCTGGTGCGTCGAATCGCTTTGGCAGGGTACCAAGGCCGTGGTGCTGGATGATCCGGGACGTGCTCGGCTGTCCGACATCGACGTGGCATGGGTTCCCGAGCAGGCCCGCCCGACCATCTGGTTTCCGGGCGCGGGAAAGGTGCAGACCACTTTCAGCCGTTCCCTGTATTTCCGGCTGCTCAAGTCTGGGCGAGGATGGGAGCCGAAGCGCAACGCTCGCTTTGGGCGAGGGAACTGGAAGTTCGCCGGACATGTGGATCCGGCCACGCACGAGTTGGTTTCGGACGAAGAGCTGCGCACTGTCTACTACGCGCCCGCTTTCCGGTTCCAGCTCTCGCAGTTCCCGGAGGTATTGAAGCGTCTGCGAACCGCGCTGGATGCTGGCACTTGCACAATCACGCCAGAGATGACCCATGCGCATGGCCATCTCATCGCCGTTCTGAGTGCGATCGATTGGCCGGCGCCGACCGAGAATCCGAAAGCTGAATGAACGAGAGAATCGACGTCTGGGACGTGCTCTTCCGCGCGTGGCTCGGTTGGCTGAGCGAGTCCGTCTCTGGCGAAAGGCAAGTTGCCCTCGAGCATCGGTTGCGTCATGAGCAGCCGAATTCGTTGGCTTGGACACAAGTGTTCACGCCGTTGGGTGAGATCATCGCGACCTGGACAGAACCAGCATCGGGCGGGTGGGATGCGGCCGCGAGCTGGACTCGGGTTCAAGAGATCATCGGTACTCCCACGCTGCTGGCTCAGTGGATCAAGTCTTGGCAAGCCAGCGGTGGACGCTTCCCTCACCCCGAGCACTCGGCGCCGGATGAGTGGATCGAAGCCATGGCGGGAGATGGCCTCCGACGGAGGTTTCGCGGCCGCGGTTGGCGCGACGCGGCGCAGGCGTCTTTGAGGAGGGTGATCGAGACTCTCCTTCCAAGCCGCTGAGTCAGTTCTTCGAAGGCTTGTCGGGATCCGGCGCTGCTTCGTCCCTGCACATGTCGAGCGCGACCAGGGCCGCGAGGTAGACCACACCCTGCTCCGGCATCTGGTTCATGAACTCGCGCGCGACGAGGGCTCGCTCGTGTGCTGCGAGAGCACGCCGGCGGTCTTCGCGGGCCGAGCACGAGTCGATTGCGTCGATGACCGCGTCGACGACGACGTCGCGCACGACGGCTTCGTCGACCACGAGGGAGCGGGTCTCTGCGAAGCCGACTGGCTCGGCATGCTCGCGGCGATCGGCATCGTGAAGGGCAAGCCGTGGCAGGCCGACGCGCGCACGCGCGGCATCCTCGATCGCGCCGCGAAGGTCGGCTACATGACGAGTCGCGTGATCGGATTCCAAGAGGAGGTCGCCGGCCGCGCGCTCGACGACAGGATGCGCGCCAATTGCTGCCGAGTTGCACCGAGTGCGACGAGCGCGTGCACGAGCAGATCGATCGAGACCGTCCGGTCTCCCGCTTCGAGCTTGGCCACGCGAGACTGGCTCGATTGCATGCGCCGCGCCAGCTCTCCTTGCGTCAGGCCGAGCTTGGTGCGCCGCTTGCGGACGGCATCCGAGAGGGCCAGCTTGATCTCGACGAAGAGATCCTCGGCTTCCGAGAGGCCGAGGAAGCCGGCTGCGTCGCCGACACGCCAGCCGGCAGCTGCGAGGCGTTTCTGCTTGGAGGGTTTCATGGTTGATCGCGGGACGGTTCAGACGGAGTCGTAGCGGCGCAACCGGTTCCTCGCAGCCTGGATGACCAGGGCGGGTGTCACTCGGGTCTTCTTCGCGAACACCTCCACGATCACGATCGCGTCGGGATCGACGCGATAGACAACACGCCAGTTGCAGTCGTGATCGCGCACGCGCAACTCGTGGCCGCGTGGTCCAATGGATGGCAGTGGTCGCGAGTGCGGCATTGCAAGAGTCTCACCTCGCTGGAGCCGCCGCAGGAGCACTCCTGCCTCGACACGAGCAGTCAGACCGAAAGGCGGCGTCTTGATCTCGCCATGCAGCCAGACCAGGGGCTTCTGCGGAGCCGGTGTGTCCGCCCAGTGTATGTCAGATCGGACATTGTGGCAACATGGCTTCAGGCCTGCCCAGGGATGGCAGTTCCCTGCCCTCCAGGAATTGCCCGCTGGCCGCCTCGCTGCGGCATGTCAACACTGCTGCGCCAGTCACCGGCGCGGTGGCGCGCAATGCAGGGCGCTCCCTGGCCGCGTCAGTTCTTCGACGGCATGTCGGGTTCTGGCGCTGCTTCGTCCTTGCACATGTCGAGCGCGACGAGCGCAGCAAGGTAGACCGCACTCTGCTCGGGCATCTGGTTGATGAATTCGCGCGCGACAGCGACGAACTCTCGGAACGTGATGATGCCGCCACCCCCGCGGCGCAGCAGACGGCTGCCGAAGTTGAGAGCGTGGGGTGCGGTGAGACGGCGCAGGGAATCGCGCGCGGTCTGTGGTCGAGTGGTTGTGTTCATGAGGCGAGGTCCTTCGCTGCCAGGCATGCGGCAGCAGCAGGAAGTGCCTCGGTGGGGGCACGCTTCGACTGGATTTCGTCAGCGCGCGAGGCGGCTTGCGAAGCCGAGGCGGAGCAGCAGCTCGCGCCATGCCTGCATCTCGTGACGCGGATCCACCAACGGCTGTAGCGCGATCGTTGCGGCGACCAAACGCTGGTAGAACGCGCGGTCCGTCGCGGCGTGCGTGAGCAAGGCGCCGAGCGCCGCGGCGTCGCCCGGAGGGAACAACCCCGGCCACGCTTCGCCGAGCAGGCCCAGGTTGCCGGGGATCGCGGTCGCGAGCACCGGCGTGGCGGCGGCGATCGCTTCGGAGACGACGTTGGCGCCACCTTCGGCCGTCGAGGGCACGAGGCACACGTGGCTCTGGGCGAGCAGTTCGCGGGCGGCGCGGCGCGGCAACTCGCCGAGCCAGCGTGCGCGAGGGTCCGCGGCGACGGCCGCGGCCATCTGTTGTCCGAGCTCCGGAGTCATGGCGCGTCCCGCGAACGCGAGCGCGATCGGCACGCGCTGCGGCACGTGGTGCAGCGCGTGCAGCGGCAAGAGCGGGTCCTTGACCGGGCGCAGGTGCGCGAGCACGCAGGCCTGGAACCCCGCAGCTTTGGGCTGGTGGGGGGCGGCCGTGGCGGACTGCACGATCGTGCAGACCTTCGGTCGCAGCGCTTCGGGCAGACTCTCGGCACTGTGGCGCTGCAGCGCGATCAGCGCGTCGGCACGCGCCAGTGCCGCGCGCGTGTCGGCGTCGGGCGCGAAGTGCGGATAGATGTCCGTGCCGGCCAGCAGCACGGCGATGCGCAGGTCCGGCAACGCGGCGGACGCCGCGAGCACGGACCTGGCCTCCTTGACCGCGTGCACGGCGACCAGCAGGTCGCATGCCTGCCCGCGCCACGACTCCACGACCTGCACTCGTGCGCCGAGTCGCCGCAACAGCAGCGCCTGGCGCAGGGCCGTGACGCGGTTGCCGCTGCTGCTGCCGCGAGGTGCCGGGGTGGCGATGACGACATGGAGAGTCGGACGCGGCTTGGAGGCCATGTGCGCCTTCCGCTCACCCGGGCCCGCACTCGCCAGCAGCGAGGTCCATCAACGGGTTTGCATCTGGCTCAGGATTTCGTCGGGCTCGGGAAACTGATCGTCGTTGAGCTTCCTCTTGTCCCAGAGCAGCACGCCGTCGGCCTTGACGATGAAGTCGCCCTTGCCCCCGGGCTTCTTCTCGATCGTGGACTTGGGATGGGCCTTCTTGATGGCAGCGGCCAGACTGGTCGCTCGTGGAAGGTAGTCTCAAACCACGCAGTACTCGATCGTGACTTGCATGGGGCGCAGTCTAGGGCGTGTCGTCCCGTGGAACCAAGGCCGGGGCCCGAAAGAAGCGGCTCACGGCAGCGACGCGCGTCTTGGCCGCGCGCAGCGACGAGACTCACGCAACCGCGGGCTCGGCGGGCTTCTGCGCACTCATCGCGAGCAACAGCCAGCCGGCGAGGAACGCGAGGCCGCCGAATGGTGTGACGGGGCCGAGCCAGCGGGCCTCGAGGAACACGATGCCGTACAGCGAACCGCAGAAGAGCCCGATGCCGAGCACGAAGCAGAGCGCGGCCTTCCCGGTGCGGCGGCCATGCATGCCGAGGACGGCGCACAGGCCGAGCGCGAGCGCGTGGTACATCTGGTAGCGCACCGCGGTCTCGAAGGTCTGCAGTGCACGCGCGTCGTAGTGGTCGGTCATCGCGTGGGCGCCGAAGGCGCCGAGCGCCACGGCGAGTCCGGCGAGAAGGGCGGCGAGGCGGGTCTGGGCTCCGTGCATGGCGGCATGTTACGGCCGCCATGTTGCGCTCGAGCATGCTCGTCGTTCAGCGGCAGTGGCGGACCGGTGCGTGGTAGTGGCCCCAGTGGCCGTGGAACCCGTGGTGACCGTGGAAGTGACAGGCCGAGAAGCCCGTGGCAACGAGGACCAGGATCAGCAGGCGGGCGAAGCGTCGGGTTGCATTGCTCATGGTGTTCTCCAAAGCAGGGCCCTCCAGCGTCGAGGCCTGCTCCGCCGTTGTCCCGGCGCGGAATGTCATCCCAACTTGGTCCGCGCCGCGCGTATGGTCGATAACACCGGCCATGCGCACGCGCCTCGCTGTCATTGCTTCTGCCCTCTCGCTGCCGAGCCTGCTTGTCGCGCAGGCAAGTGCACTGCCTCCGGTCCAGGCGGCGATGGAACGCGTGGTCCACGAGATCCGGCTCGACGGCGCGGGCCTCAGCGTCGTGCGCGAGGGCACGGAGCTGCATCGCAGCGTGCACGGGGAGTTCGCGAACGACCTCGAGATCCCGATCGCTTCGGCGAGCAAGTGGCTGTGCGTCGCGGTGATCATGTCGCTCGTCGACAGCGGGACTCTCGACCTCGACAAGCCGGTCGCGCGCTACGTCAAGGAGTTCGATCGCGACGACAAGAGCAGGCTGACGCTGCGCCAGTGCCTGTCGTGCACCGGTGGCGTGGCGCCGCACGTGGCCGGGAGGATGCGCGGCTGGGACATGGCGAAGTTCGCCGAGGTTGCCGCCGACATGGCGCTGCGTTACCAGCCCGGCGAGGCGTTCCGTTACGGCGGCACAGGCTTCCAGATCGCGGCGGTGGCCGCGGAGCGCGCGAGCGCCAAGAGCTGGCACGAGCTGTTCACCGAGCGCATTGCGGCGCCGCTCGGAATGCAGGACACACGCTTCGGCGAGCTGCAGCCGATCGGCAACGAAGCCGGCACGACGAAGCTGCCGTGGGTCGCCGGTGGTGCCGTGTCGACGCTGGACGACTACTCGCGCTTCCTGCAGATGCTGGCCGGCAAGGGCCGGTTCGGCGACAAGCAGGTTCTCAGCGAAGCGAGCGTGTCGGCCATGTGGCGCGATCAGGTGCCCGAATCGGTCGAGGTCAAGGCGTTCGGCTTCGAAGCGGAGCGCGTGCGCTACGGCCTCGGCACGTGGATCGAGCCGCTCGGCGGCGGCGCGTTGCGCGTCAGCGATCCCGGTGCGTTCGGCTTCACGCCGTGGATCGATCTCGACCTGCAGGTCGGCGGCGTGCTGGCCGTGCGCGACCGCGCGAGCCGCGTGTTGCCGCAACTGCGCCGGCTCCAGGACGAGGTGCGCCGCACGGTGCAGTCGCCGGTCGTCGCGGGCAAGGAATCGACCGTCAGCCTCGAGCACGGCGGCCGCGAGCGCCGCTACCACCTGCACGTGCCACCCGAAGCGGAAGGTGCGCTCGGCTTGCCGCTGCTCGTCGTCCTGCACGGCGGTGGTGGCAGCGGCGAGCAGGCCAGGGAAGCGACGCACCTCGCCGACCTCGGTGTGCGCGACGGCTTCGCCGTCGTGTTCCCCGATGGCACGGGTCCGCTGAAGGGCCGGCTGCTGACCTGGAACTCGGGCGGCATCCCGGTCTACGCGTCGGAGCACGACGTCGACGACACGGCATTCCTGCGCGCGGTCGTCGCCGACGTGCAGAAGCGCGTCGCGATCGACCCTTCTCGCGTCTTCGCGGTCGGGCACAGCAACGGCGGCATGATGTGCCATCGGCTCGCGCGCGAAGCTGCCGACGTGTTCACGGGCATTGCCGTCGTCGCCGGTGCGATGAACTTCACGACCGCGGACGCGACGTCGCCGATCGCGGCGCTGCTCGTGCACGGTTCTGCCGACGAGCACGTGAACTACGAAGGCGGCGCGCCGCGTTCGTCGACCGGCCGCGCCGGTGATCGCAGCGATGCGTCGGTGAAGGACGCGATCGACTACTACCTCGCGCGCAACGATCTGCGTGGTTACCCCGAAACGCAGCGCGAAGGCAAGGTCCGCATCGATTCGTACGCGACCGGCAAGGACGGCGCGCCGGCGAAGGCGCCGCTGCGCGTGATCACGCTCGAGGGTGGCGGCCATTCGTGGCCCGGCTCGACGACGAAACCGCGCCTGCTCGCCGACACGCCGTTCCCGTTCGACGCGTCGCGCGCGATCCTCGCGTTCTTCGCGGGGCTGCAGCCGGCGCGCCCGGCCGGTGGCACGCCGGCAGTGCCGCGCTGACCGGAGCGGTCACCAGAACAAGCGCCAGCGCCACGTGCGCTCGGTGAAGCCCGTGGCCGAGCGCAGCGTCGCGAGGCGGTGTTCGCGCAACAGCGCGAGCGCGGCTTCGCGCTGCTCGGGATCGTCTTCGGCGTCCGGATCGAACCCGGGCAGCCCCGTGAACTCGTCGAGCAGTCCGAACCACAGCCTGGCCGGAAGCGCGATCACGGAGCCGATGTCGCCGATCGCGAGCCCGTTGCAGCCCGGCGGCAGATGGCGCTGCAGGTCGTCGAACGCGGGGTTCTTCGCGGCCGCGGCCGCGTCCGGTGCGGCGGGCATCGACTTCGCCGCGTTGAGCATCGCCGTGACTTGTTGCTCGGCATCGCGGCCACCCGCGATCGCGAAGACGCCGTTGCCGACGCACATCATGACGTCGTAGCCGAACATCGTGCCGTAGCGGTGGACTTCGACCTCGCCGATCTTCTGCGTCGCTTCGCGCGTCAGGTACGGCTTGCCCTTCGCCATCATTGTCGTGAGGCCCTTGCCGAACGCGGCCTCGTCGCGCACGCGGACCGCGAGCGTCCAGGTCACGTCCTCGGGGCGGTCGATCTGCGCGCTCGGCGAGAGGATCAGCAGCACGTCGTCGGTCAGGTGGGCCAGCAGGTCGTCGACGATGTCGACGCCGAGCTCCTTGCGGATCTCGGCGCGCATGTCCTTCGCGGTCTGGTTGATCGTCGCGAGCGCCTTCTCGATGCTCAGGTAGAGCGCCAAGAAGTCGAAGTGGCCGACCTTCCACGAGCCGGGGCCGGCGGGCACGCAGTGGCGCAGCGCCGGAATGCCCGCGGTGGCGGGCAGCAGCGCAGCGAACGCGCCGCGCTCCGCGTCGGCCAGGAACTCCTGCGCGAGCTCCATCTGCACGTGCGGCCCGGCGGTCCCGAGCGTGAGCTCGCAGTTGCCGAGGCTCGACAGCCCCCACTGGCGCATCGCGGCGGCGTCGTTGGCGCCCGCACCCTTCGCGCTCAGCGCGACGATTGCCGGCAGGTCGACCTGGAGGCGCAGTGCCGGGCTGTTCGGCGGCGGCGGTTTGCCGGACGCCTTGGCTGCGAACGCGCGCGCCGCGGGCAACGCATTCGCGAAGCGTTGCCCGGTCGAGATCGACACGAGGAGACAGCCGCTTTCGGTCAGCGGCGCCGTCATCACGCCGTCGCCCTTCGTGCAGAGCTCGAGCTTCGCGCCGCCGACGTCGGTCTCGGCCCATTCACCGCCCGCGAGCCGCGTCTGCAGCAGCCGCAGGTCCTTGGCCATCTCGCCGAGGTCCGTGCGGCCGTCGCCTTCGAGAACGAACGCCACGTGCGTCAGCTCATCGCGCCGGAACCGGTCCTCTTCGAACCAGAACGCGGCGCGGATGCGGCCGCCGTAGCCGAGCACACGCGCCTTCGAAGCCGCGAACGCGGCGTCGTCGCCGAGCATCTGCTGCCAGAACGCGAGCAGCGGCATCACGCCGCGTTGCCACAGCGCACGACCTTTCTCGGACTCGAGCAGGCTGCCGAGGTTGGTCGGCCCGAAGCGCACGCGCCAGCCGTCGGGGCCCACGGTCTCGAGCACCGCGTGCGGAGCGGCGACGGGGACCTCGGTCTGGCCACAGAGCGTCGCGGCGAACAGCGACAACGCGAGCAGGCGGGGGGGAAGTTGCATCGCAGTGCCGTGCCACGGTACGGAACGGCGACGGCAGGTCCATCGGCAAAGTCGCGAACCAGATCGTCGGCAGCGACCGTGACCCGCGCTACAAGGGTCGCATGCTGCATCGCTTCGAGATCGCGCTCGCCGACGTCGACCGCGGCGTCTACGCCGACCTCGACATCCGCGTGGCGAGGCATCCTTCGGAGGACACGCCGTACCTGTTGACGCGCGTGCTGGCCTACGCACTCGAGCACAAGGCAGGTCTCGCCTTCAGCAACGGCTTGTCGGCCAGCGACGAGCCGGCGCTGTGGCTGAGAACGCCCGATGGTCGCGTCGTCGAGTGGATCGAAGTCGGTGCGCCCGCCGCGGACCGCCTGCATCGCGCCGCGAAGCTGGCCGAACGTGTGGTCGTCTACGCGCACCGCCGGCCCGACCAGCTCGTGCAGCGTTGTGCGAAGGAACGCATCCACCGCGGCTCGGACATCCGGCTCGTGCGTGTCCCGCCAGCGCTGCTCGACGAGCTCGAACGGCGCCTCGATCGCAACAACCGTTGGGACCTGTCGGTGCACGAGGGGCGCACGACGATCGTGTGCGGCGGCGACGTGCTCGAGGACGTGTTCGTCTCGCAGCCACTCGTCGCCGCGGCGACCTGACGCGGGCGTGCGATGGCGGAGCCGTTCAAGAACCTGCTGAACGCCGAGCTCGTGCGCGCGGCGGGCCGGCACCTGCACCGCGTCTGGCCCGCATTCGATCGGACGCGGTTCGAACGCCTGGCGATCGACGGCCTGCAGGCGCTCGAGCTCAAGGCGCGCGTCGAGCACGTGGCGCTCGCGCTCGAGGCCGTGCTGCCGGCGTCGTTCGCGGCGGCTGCCCGCGTGCTCGAACGATCGCTCGCTCCGGCGCGGCTCGACGCGGACCTGTCGGCGCTCGTGCCGGGGCCCGATGGCCTCGCCGGCTGGGCCGTGTGGCCGATGACGGAGTTCGTCGCGCGCCGCGGGCTCGACGAACCGCGCCGCGCGCTCCAGGCGCTGCACGCGATGACGCAGCGCAACACGGCCGAGTACGCGATCCGGCCGTTCCTGCTGCGGCATCCGGAGCTCGCGTTCGCGACGCTGCGCTCGTGGGTCACCGACCCGAGCCCGCACGTGCGCCGCCTCGTCAGCGAAGGCAGCCGCCCGCGCCTGCCGTGGGGCATGCAGCTGAAGCCGCTGATCGCCGACCCATCGCCGACGCTGCCGCTGCTCGACGCGCTGCAGCACGATCCGAGCGACTACGTGCGGCGCAGCGTCGCGAACCACTGGAACGACATCAGCAAGGATCATCCGCAGCTCGTCGCCGAATGGCTCGAACGGCACCTCGCCGCTGCGTCGCCCGAGCTGCGTGCGCTGATGAAGCGCGCGAGCCGCACTCTCGTGAAGTGCTGTGACCGCCGCGTGCTGCGCGCCTGGGGCCTCGGCCGCGCGTTTCAGGGCACCGCGATGCTGGCGATGTCGCCGAAGCGCGTGCGCGCCGGCGGCGCCGTGACGCTGGCTGCGACGTTGCGTTCGACGGCGGCCCAGACGCAGCGCCTCGTCGTCGACTACGCCGTGCAACACGTGAAGCGCGCCGGCAACGGCAAGGCAGCGAAGGTCTGGAAGGGCTGGAGCCTCGAGCTGCCGCCGCGGCAGCAGCGTGTGCTCGAGAAGCGCCACTCGATGCGCCCCGTCACGACACGGCGGGATCGTCCGGGCCGTCACCGCGTCGAGCTGCGCGTCAACGGCCGCGTCGTCGCGAGCAGTCACTTCGACCTGCTGGCGTGATCGCCGCGATCAGCGCTTGCCGGCCTTGATCTTCGGCGCCGTCCAACGGAACGGCTTCGCGCCGTTGCCGGCCGGCTGGCAGTCGACGTGACCCGAGGCCGCGGCCGTGGCTTCGATCCAGAACCGCCACGTCTCACCAGCGGCGATCGCCGGCATCGTCAGGCCGTAGACGCCGTCGCCGGCGCCGCCGTCGCCGTGGGCGCCGTCGTCGTGCATGTTCTCGGCAGTGAACGCGCCGAACGCACCGCGGTCCGAGTGCAGCCGGACCGCTGCGACCTGCGGGCCGGCGACGCGGCACGAGATCGCGAGCGTGTAGGTGCCATCGCTGGCGAGATGCGCGTTCGTCACCGGCTCCGCGAGCTCCGGCCACTCACCCTGCATCGCAGGATCGTCGAGGAGCGCGGCCCGGCGCTGCGCGAGGATCGCCATCAGCGAGCGCGCCGCGGGCTTGCCGGCTTCGTCCTTCGCGAAGCAGCGTTCGAACGCCTCGTAGCCGTAGAGCGAGTGCGCATCGGCCTGCGCGAACGGCGCCAGCAGCGCCTGCCACTGGTCGATCCGCGCGCCGATCGTGTCGGGGGCCATCGCCGTCGTGGCCAGCTCGCGCAGGTTCGCGAGGTAACGCTGCTTCCAGGCCGGCACTTCGAGCAGGCGCCGCAGCAACGGGCGATCGGCGCGACTCGCCATCTGCAGCGGCGACGTCGCTGCACCACCGGGACCGCCGCGGCGTGCGCCGGGGCCGGCTGCGCCGCCAGCTCCACCGGGGGGCCCACCCGGTCCACTCGCGGGGCCGGCCCCGGGCTGGCCGCCGCCGGGCGGGCCGCCAGCCGGTGGACCACCGGGCCCGCCGCCCGGTCCACCACCGGGCCCACCGCCGCCGGGTCCGCGGCCGCGCGGGCCGAGCAGCACTTCGTTGTTGTCGCGCGGGATCGCGTGGAAGCGTCCGCGCGGATCGCGGTAGAGCAGGTAGTCGCTGGCGCGCGCGTGGTAGCCGTCGTCGTCGCCGAGCGCGTTGTCGACCGCGAGAAACCACAGCATGCCGTCGACGTCGAGATGTTGCGGCAGGATGCGTTCGAGGTCCTCTGCCGGCGTGCGCTCGAGCACCGCACACAGATCGACGAGGCCCTGCCAGGCCGTCTCGGAGTCCTTGGACTTCAGCTGGTAGCCGCGCCGGTACGCCTGCGAATCGTCGCCGAGCCACTTGAGGCCGGCGTTGCCCGAGAAGTCGGGCGGGACCTTGAAACGGTCGCCCTTCGTTGTGCCGAAGTGATCCTGCAGGAACGCGTTGTCGAACTGCTGCACCGCGGCGTAGAGGCCGTGGTCCTCGCCGTTCACGACGACGCGCACGAGGCTGACGCGCGGAGCCTGGAAGAACTGGTTCGCGATGTGCCCGTGCAGCGCTTCGCGCAGGTACGACGGGTCCGTGTGGCAGTTCAGCAGGTCGATGTTGCGCACGCCGTGGAGGTTCTGCTTGTCGTGCACGAAGTCGAACTTGAGGTCGAACGACTTCTTGCGCCCCGGCGCGCCCATGAACGACGTGTTGCCGCGGAAGCTCGTGCCGACGTCCTTCAGCGTGACGCCGTCGACGGTGACGGTGGCAGGCACCTCGACGTCCGTGCGATAGAAGTCCGAGAGCTCCTCGAACCAGTCCTGCTGCGGGAACTCGAGGAAGAACGTGCGCACGACGTCGGGGTCGAAGAACGCGCGGTCCGCCCAGCTCTTCGCGTCGGACGGCGCGACCTTGGCGCCCTGCTTCGGCTCGCCGGTGCCGCGCGGCGCCGAGGCTTCCCCGGGTGGCGGGCCACCGGGGCCGCCGAATCCGCCGGGGCCACCGGGCCCGCGACCGCGCTGCGGCCGGTTCTCCTTGAGCCACGCGCGCGCGGCCTTGCGCTCGTCGGCATCGAGGCGCCCGTTCTTGTCCGCATCGCAGCGCTCGAGCACGGCGACCGTCTGGTTGTTCGGCCCCATGCCTCCGGGTCCGCCGGGCCCCTGACCTCCGGGCCCCTGACCTCCAGGACCGGGCCGCTGCGGAGCGTCCTGCGCGAGCAGGGGCAGCGTCAGCACTGCCAGGGGGGCGACCAGTCTGACCAGGACGAGCAGTTTGATTCGGACCAGAACGGGGCGGGGGGGCGTTCGCAGCATGGGCGCGGGTTACGTGGATCCTTCGCTCGGGCCACCAGCTTGCCGAGAATCGTGCCGCGGCGCCAGCCAGCGGCCCCGGATCGCCTGGATCGTCGCGCGAGCCGTGCGTGCCCGCTACCGTGCGCCGCGCTCACGATGGACGCCGCGGTGATCTTCGACATGGACGGGGTGCTCGTGCTGAGCGGCCCCGCGCATTGGGTCGCGTGGCGCGAGGCCGCGGGGGCGCACGGCGTCGAGCTCACGCGCGAGCTGTTCCTCGCGTGCAACGGGCTCACGAATCCCGACATCTGCGCGCTGATCTGGGGCAAGGACGTCTCGAGAGAGTTCGTCGCGCGCCTCGCCGCGGCGAAGGAGCAGGCGTTCCGCGATGCGATCGAAGCCGACGTGCCGCTGGCGCCGGGCTGTCGCGCGCTGCTTGCCGCGCTGCAGGCCGGCGGCGTGCGTCTCGCCGTGGGCTCTTCGGCGCCGCGCGAGAACGTCGATCTCGTGCTCGATCGCGGTGGCATCCGGCCGTTCTTCCGCGCCGTCGTGCACGAAGGGCTCGCGCGGCGCGGCAAGCCGGCTCCCGACATCTTCCTGCGCGCGGCCGAACTGCTCGGGCTGCCGCCGCGGCGGTGCGTCGTCGTCGAGGACGCGCCGTCCGGCGTGCGTGCGGGCGTCGCGGCCGGCATGGCCGTGGTCGCGGTCGCGACGAACCACACCGCGCACGAACTGACGCAGGCCGGAGCGCGGCTCGCGCTGCCGGACCTCGCGTCGATCCTGCCCGAGCACCTGCAGCCGCAGTGATCGCGGCGCGCACGCTCCGCCGCGCGCGGTATCGTCCGGGGCCCGCGGCCACCGCCGCGGCGCCCCGCATGAACGCCATCCTCTCGCACCGGGGCCGCCTCGCCTGCGGCCTGCCCGTTCTCGTGTCTCTCGCGATCGGCCTCGCGGCGCAGGAGCCCGCGAACCCGCCCGCGACGAAACCGTCGCCTGCCGCAACGGGCAGGCCTCGCCGAGCAGACTGGAAGCCGACGCTCTCGCTGCCGAAGGATCTCTGGCAGGACGTGACCGCGGCGACGATCGGCGCGACTGCCGAGTGGACGAACAAGGTCGAGGTCGCCGACATCGACGGCGACGGCCGGCCCGACATCCTGTTCGCGAACGGCGGCAACTACGAGAGCCCCGCGCCGCCCGTCGCGAGCCGCGTCTTCTGCAATCGGGGCAAGGGGCATCCCTTCGTCGAAGCGACGGCGCAGGTGTTCGGCGACGCGCTGTTCCTCTCTCGCGTGATCAAGGTGCGCGACGTCGATGGCGACGGTCACGCGGACATCTTCGTCGGCACGACGTTCGGCACGCAGAGCCGCCTGTTTCTCGGCACCGGCAAGGGTGCGTTCCGCGACGCGACGCAGACGAACCTGCCCGCGCTGCCTGCTTCGGTCGGCGACGCGGAGTTCGGCGACGTCGACGGCGACGGCGACCTGGACCTGGTGCTCGCGGAGTGGGGCCAGGGCTCGCCGATGAAGAACGAAGGCGGGCGCACGCGTTTGTGGCGCAACGCCGGTGGCGTGTTCACGGAAGCGACCGGGCAGTGTCTGCCGGCCGTGCTCGTGCGCTTCTCGTGGGAGCTCGAGCTCGTCGACGTCGACAACGACTTCGATCTCGACCTGCTCGTGAGCAGCAAGCTCTCGCCGGGGTCGTTCCTGTTCGTGAACGACGGTGGGGGCGTGTTCAACGACGTCTCGCAGCAGCGGCTGCCGCAGTTCACGAACAACTACGAGTTCGAGCCGATGGACGTCGACGGCGACGCCGTGCTCGACCTCGTCACGATCAACGACGGCCAGGGTCAGCGGCGATTCTGCGAGCACCTGTTCACCGGCGACGGCAAGGGCGGCTTCGAGGACGCGACGGAGCGGCTCTGGCCAGCGGCCGACAACCCGCGCTTCGACGACAACATGATCGCGTTCCTCGACTACGACTCGGACGGCGACGCGGACTTCCTGATCGGCTCGCTCGACGGGCCTGACCGCCTGCTCGTCAACGACGGCCACGGCAGGTTCGCGGCCGGCGGGCCCGTGTTCGACGGCGACCCGACGAACGGCACGCTCGGCATCGCGCTGGCCGATCTCGACGGCGACCACCGGCTCGACGTCGTGCACGCGCAGGGTGAGGTCGAGAAGGCGCTCGCCGACAAGGTCTTCTTCGGCAAGAGCATCGCGCCCGACACGAGGGCGCCGTGGATCGGCGCGCTCGACGTGCGGCAGGCCGCTGCCGGTGCACCGCTCGTCGTGCGTGTGCGCATCCACGACCGCAAGAGCCCGTGCATGCCGCACGACTGGCAGAAGCTCGTGCTGCACTGCTCGCTCGGCGAGGCAGGGCAGGACGTGCCGCTCGTCTGGTACGGCGAGTACCTCTGGCGCACGTCGGTGCCCGTCGCGAAGGCGGGCCGCGTCTCGCTCGTGATCGAAGCGACCGACGCGGCCGGCAACACGGCCGCGTCGCCGGCCGTGCCCTTCGACGTCAGGTGAGCCTCAGCGTCCCGCGAGGCGCGTGAACTCCTGCAAGGCACGTTTGCCCGCGAAGGTCCCCGCGTGCTTCTTGCGGAAGTTGTTGAGCTCCTCGATCAGGTCGCGCAGCACCGCGACCTTGCTCGTGTCGACCTCGACCATCACCTTGGCCAGCAGCTTGCCGACGGCAACCTCCTTCTTGATCGCCTCGTCCCTCGCGAAGCGGTCGAGGTGCTTGCGAGCTTCGACGGCCGGCGGCAGCGGCTTCCAAGCGCGTTCGACGCGCTCGAGCTGGATCGTGCAGCCGTGGAAGTCGGGACCCTTGCCGAGCTCTTCGACGCGGGCCAGGATCTCGGCCTGCTTCTTGTCGAGGGCGGCCGACAACACGCCGAGCTCCTTCTTGACGTCCTCGGGTTGCTCCGGCATCGCGACGATCTTGTCGATGCCCTCGCGCAGCTGCGCGAACTCGTGCTTCGCCCACAGCGTGCGGATCGGGTCGTAGACCTTGATCGCGGGCAACGGCGCGGGCTTCACGACGTCGTGCAGCAGCTCGTCGATCACGAGATCGTCCGGCAGCCAGCCATCGGGCACCGAGGCGACCTCGCCGTTGCTGTCGATCGTGTACGTGCTCGGCAGGAAGCGCACGCGGTACTTCTTGACCACGTCGTTCCCCTTCACGAACGGGTACGTGACGCTCAGCGCGCGCAGGATGTCCTTCTCGATCGTGCCAGCGGGTTCATCGGACACGCCGATGACCAGCAGCCCCCGTGCCGCGAACTGCTTGTGCAGTTCATTGAGGCGCGGGACGGCTGCCTTGCACTTCTCTCATTTCGAGTTGTTGAAGTCGAGGATGACCACCTTGCCCGCCAGATCGCCGAAGGCTTTCGGCGCGTTGTTCCAGCATTGGATGAAGGCGAACTCGGGCGGCTTCGTCCCCTTCCGGACCTGAGCAATGGCGACGCCACTGCTCAGCGCGATGGCGGCGAGAGCCAACGTTCGTGCGGGTGCGTTCATGGCCCCGATGATACGGGCAAGAAGGCACGCGGGGCTGTTGCCGGTCGTCAATGTCTGGTATCGTGAGTCCTCTTGCAGTCGGCGATCCGGTTTCGGCCTCCATACGAGGCGGACTGGTTGAACCAGCGTGATCTCGCGGCTTCTGCCGCCCCCCGCGCGGTTCGGTCCTCTTGTCGAGGATCTCGGTGCTGCGAGACAGGCTGGCCGCGTGCCAGGCTGCATCCGAACGAAGTCGTTCGGCCCTGCGCTGCATGCGCAAGATGGGTGTCGTGCCGTGTGTTCCATGAGTAGACGTTTGCATGTCGGAAATCTCTCGATCGACACCACTACCGAAGCCCTCACCGAGGTCTTCCAACGCGATGGCCGCAAGGTGTCCAGCGTCAGCCTCGTGATGAGCCGCGAACAAGGCCGCTCGCGGGGCTTTGCGTTCGTCGAGATGGAGACGGACCGCGACGCGCTCGATGCGGTCAGGCTGCTCCATGGTGCTGAATGTGATGGCCGCGCACTTCGTGTCAGCGAGGCACACGGGCCGAAGTCACGCTTTGGCGGCACGCTCGGCGGCAAGCCGCGTGCAAGCAGCGCCGGCACGGCGTGCCCGCCTGCCGAACCTCCAACCCAAACCCCAGGAAAGCCGTGATCACCGACGTCCAAACCAGCAAGGGCACCTCCGCCATCACCTCGGACAAGTGGCACGTGGTCCATTCCCGGCTCGTCGACGCCGGCGCCAAGAGACCCTATGTGCGCAGCATCCACAGCGAACACGCCGATCGCGTCAGCTGCCGGCAGGCCGCCAAGGCCCTGCGGGTCCAGCTCGCGGCCGAGAGCTCGGGAGTGCCCGAGGCGGAGCGCGACGAAGTCTTCGTCTGCCGCCCGAGGTTCAAGTCGCTGAAGCGCGCGAGGACACGGCGCGCCGATGCCGAGTGACCGCCCGGAGTTCGTGAGCGCCCGACCGCAGCCTCAACGCGAGAGGCGCAGCACGATGTTCTTCGCCTTCCCCTTGACCACGTCCTCCTCGGCGTTCGCGTCGAGCTTCTCGTGCAAGCCGGCCACGGTCCAGGGGCCCGGTGCGAGGCCGCGGCAGCGGAAGCGCCCATGGCGATCCGTGAGCACGGTCGTCTTCCAGCGCTCGCTCGCGATGCCCGGCAGTTCCTGTGAGCACACGGACAGCTCGACGCCGGGTGCCGGCTTGCCCGACCCGTCGAGCAGCGTTCCTTCGATCGAGCCGCACGCGAGCACGGTCCACGTGATCTCGGGGTTCGGCTGGCTCGCCGTCACGCGCACGGTGCCCCTCGCGACCTGGCCGTCGCTCGCGGTCGCGAGCAGCTCGTAGTCCCCGGGCGGCAGGCGCATCTCGAACCTGCCCGCGCGGTCGCTGACCGCGCGCACGAGCGCCTTGTGGATCTGCTCGACGTCGGCGGCCACGACGTCGGCGAACACGAGCCGGTTGCCACTCTCACCGCGCACTTCGCCGTGCAGGCCTCCCGTGGGCTCGGCGAACAGGTCGCGCCTCGTGTGCGGATCGGCCGTCGTGTGGATCCAGCTGAATCCGTCCGCGATCGACATCGTCGAGTCGACGAGCTGCCACTCACGCAGCTCGAGACCGATGCGACAGAACGAGTGCGGCGGCAGCGGTACCGAGAGCACGAACTGGCCCGCCATGTCGGTCACGCCGGTGCAGAGATCGCAGCTGCTGCGGTCGCGAACGACGACGCGGACGCCGGCGATCGGGCGGCCGCGTCCATCGCGGGCGAGCCCCTTCAGGACCGTGCGTGCAGCCTGCTGGCGCACCACCTTGAACTCGATCGGGCCCTGGCCGCCACAGACGAAGTGACCGACGGGCTCCGTCGAGAACCCCGGCGCCACGAGCTGCACGATGCAGCACTCGGTCGGCAGGACCTCGGCCGTGCCGTCGGCACGCAGCGCGATGCGACCGCCGTTGTCGTGCAGCACCATGTCCGTCGACGTCACCTCGACGCACGCCGTGGCCAGTGCCTCGGCCGGCAGGCCGATCACGCGAACGACGCGCGCTCCGGCCACGAGCGTCGGCATCGTGAGGTCGCACCGCGTCTCGGCCGCGAGGTGGATGCGCTTCTCGGCCCAGCTGTTCGGTGTCCACGCGCGCAGGAAGCTGCGCCGCAGCGGCACGGAGTCGAATACGTAGTCGCCGCGCGCGTTCGCGACGGCCTCGCCGCGGTAGCGATCGGTCGCGAAGACGATCGTCGCCCCGGCGATCGCCCCGCCGTGCGCGTCGCGGACGCGGCCGTGCAGGCGGCCGGCGTCCTCGAGCGTCTCGTTGCGGAACGACACCGACGCAGGGCCGCGCAAGGGCGCGCGCACTTCGACCTTGCCGGGCGCCGTGAACGAGATCTCGGCGCCGATCGCTGGCACTCGCGACAGGCGATAGATGCCTTCGCCATCCGTCATCGTGCGCCGCACGACGACGCCGCCGACGACGGCGGCCACGGTCGCCGCGGGGATCGGTTCGCCGAGCACGTCGACGACACGGCCTTCGACGATCCGCGTCGCCTCCTCGGCTGCGGCGGGCTTGCCCTGCGCGGCTAGTGCCGTGCAGAGCGGGACGGCGGCACAGAGCAAGCGTCGCAGCGATCGGCGCATCGTAGGGCGCAGGCGGGAGAGTGCGCGCCCAACGAGGAGCCGGGGGTGGAACTCCTGGTGGCCGCGGCCGGAACGGCGGACGCCGTCCCGGCCAGGGGATTCTCCGGCGCCACGACCGTGTCGCAAGGGGCGCCGGCTCGTGAAGCTGGCGAACCGTCGCGGGGCCGGTGACCATGAACCGGTGACCCGAACCGGTGACCCGAACCGGTGACCCGAAGAAAGCGGCTGGCCATGTCGAGAACACGCGGTGTGCTCCGACTTGCCCCCGAACAGCCTCCCTCGAACGAGGCACCCCGAGGAGACACGACATGAAGTTCATGCTGATGATGCAAGGCACTCGATCTGGCTGGGAGTCGATGGGCTCCTGGTCGCCCGCGGACATCCAGGCCCACATCCGTTTCATGAAGGACCTGAACAAGGAGCTCACGAGCTCGGGCGAGCTCGTGCTCGCCGAAGGCCTCGACCTGCCGCACAACGCGAAGATCGTGCGCGCCGAGAAGACCAGCGCCACGGTCGTCACCGACGGACCGTTCGCCGAGTCGAAGGAGTTCCTCGCGGGCTTCTGGATCGTCGAGTGCGCGTCGCAGAAGCGCGTGATCGAGATCGCGGCCAAGGCCTCGACGGCGCCCGGGCGCGGCGGCGTTCCGATCGGCATCCCGATCGAGGTGCGCCAGGTCATGAGCGCGCCGAACATCGAGGAATGAGCGGACCGCTCGATCGCGACACCGAGCAGCAGTTGCGCGAGCTCACGCCGCGCGTGCTCTCTGCCGTCGTGCGCCGCTGCTCGGACTTCACGGCCGCCGAGGACGCCGTGCAGGACGCGCTGCTCGCGGCCACGGCCGACTGGCCACGGCGCGGCGTGCCGCAGAACCCGGGCGGCTGGCTGTTCCACGTCGCGTGCCGCCGCCTCGCCGACCACCTCGACGCCGAACGGGCCCGCCGCCGGCGCGAAGCGCTCGCCGCGGCCGAAGCCGCGCTCGCCGTGCCGCCGCCCGAAGCCAGCGACGAGCTGGCCGAGAACGGCGACGACACGCTGGGCCTCCTGTTCACGTGCTGCCACTCCTCGCTGACGCCAGCCTCGGCGATCGCGTTGACGCTGCGCGCCGTCGGCGGCCTCACGACGGCCGAGATCGCGAGCGCGTTCCTCGTGCCCGAAGCGACGATGGCGCAGCGCATCAGCCGCGCCAAGCAGACGATCGCGTCGTCGGGCGAGCCGTTCGCGCTGCCGGGTCCGGCCGAGCGCCCGCAACGCCTCGACGCCGTGCTGCACGTGCTCTACCTGATGTTCAACGAGGGCTACACGTGCAGCGCCGGCGAGGCACTCGTGCGCGTCGAGCTGTGCCGCGAGGCGATCCGGCTCGCGCGCCTGCTGCACCGGCTCGCGCCCGGGCACGCCGAGGCCGCGGGCCTGCTCGCGCTGCTGCTGCTGACCGACGCACGCCGTGCTTCGCGCACGGGGCCCGACGGTGAGCTGATTCCGCTGCACGAACAGGATCGCTCGGCGTGGGATCGCAGCGCGATCGCGGAGGGCACGGCGCTGATCACCGCGGCGATCGCGCGCGGCCAGATCGGCAGCTACCAGCTGCAGGCCGCGATCGCCTCGTTGCACGACGAGGCGCCGTCGGTGGCGGCGACCGACTGGCCGCAGATCCTGGCGCTCTACGGCCTCTTGCAGCGCCTTGGCGACAACCCGATGGTGGCGCTGAACCGCGCGATCGCGGCCGCGATGGTGCACGGGCCCGCGACCGGTCTCGAGTGGCTGCTCGAGCTCGACGGCGACGCGCGGCTGGCCGGCAGCTACCGCCTCGACGCGGTGCGCGCGCACCTCTGCGAGATGTCGGGCGACAAGGAGGCCGCGGTGCGCCACTACCTGCAGGCGGCGGGTGGTACAGCGAACGTGGCCGAGCGCCAGTACCTGATCGGCAAGGCCGAACGCCTCGGGCGCGCGTGAAGCGGCGGTGCTCCTGGCGGCCAGGAACCTGCCGCCCGGAAGAACAGGGAAGGCATGTCGAGCCCGCGAGGTCGGCTCCGACTCGCTGACAGAATGCGCCCCCGTTCGGGCGCCGTTCGTAGTCCTTCACTACCCCTACGATTTGCCATGAAGAAGCTGCTGCCATCACTGCTCGTGCTCGCTTCCAGTCTGCTGCTCGCGGCCCCGGCTGCGAGGGCGTCGCTGCGAGGCGAACCCGGCTCGACCCGGATCGATCCCACTGGACCCCAGGAACCCAAGACACCCGCCATGACCAAGCAGAAGATCACGACCTTCCTCTGGTTCGACAACAACGCCGAAGAGGCCATCCGCTTCTACATGTCGATCTTCGAGGACTCGAAGATCCTCAGTGAAGCGCGGTGGGGCGAAGGCGGTCCCGTGCCGAAGGGCACGCTGATGACGGCCAGGTTCCAGCTCGCCGGACAGGAGTTCATGGCACTCAACGGCGGTCCGCTCTACCGCTTCACGGAGGCCATCTCGCTCTACGTCGACTGCGCGACCCAACCGGAGGTCGACGAGCTCTGGGCCAAGCTCACGGCCGGCGGCGGCGAACCCGGACGATGCGGCTGGCTCAAGGACAAGTTCGGCTTGTCGTGGCAGGTCATCCCGAGCGTGCTCGGCCCCCTGATGAGCGACAAGGACCCCGCCAAGAGCAAGCGCGTCGCCGAAGCGATGCTGCAGATGAACAAGCTCGACATCAAGCGCCTGCAGCAGGCCTACGACGGGCGGTGAGCGCTACGGGTGCGCGACCTGCGCGACTCGAACAGCGAGATCCGCACGGAAGCGATCCAGGTCCGCTGCCTCGGTGGCCGGCATTCCGGCCGCCTCCGCCAGTTTCCGCACGGGGAAGGCGGCCAACAGGTGACCGACCATCAAGGGCGAGAACCCGCGGTCCTTCGTTGCCGCGTCCCGCAGCCCCCGAGTCAAGTCGGCGCCACGCGCCAACAGCGCGCGCAGGTCGACCAGATCGCGCATCTCGGTTCGATGCAGCAGTGTGCCCAACTTGTTCACGAAGATCTCATATTCGGTGTCGATGCGAATCGTGGCGTCGTTCGCAGCCACCAAGGTCGGTGGCTCGATCGACGGCACCGGCTCGGCCACCAAATCGACCAGGACCGCATCCTGGCTGTCTGCACAGCGGAATCGGACGAAAGCAGGGCTGCGCTGCAGGACATCGACCCGCAACCCCGCTTGCCGCAACAAGTGCTCGCACGCGTCGGGCTCTCGCGCAAAAGCCCGCAGCCCGTGCCAGAAGAGATCGAGATCCCGCGTCACACGATGCTGCAGATGGAAGCCGCACAGGGCGCCGCCACCAGTGAGGGTCCATGCCGAGCTCAGTGGCGACAGCAGGCCCAACACGCGTGCCTGCAGCGCAGTCAGCTTGCCGAGCGCCACTACACCTTCCCCCAGCATGCCATCAGCCAGTGCCAGAGATCGCGGGTTCGCCCCAGATACGGTTGCAGGTTGGGCCACAAGTCGCGGATCTCCTCGACTGTGACGAACGTGAACACGTCGTCGGGTTTGGCTTGCCTCATCAGCTTGCCCACGAGATACGCCCTCACGTCTCGATCGGTCGTGCGCAGCATCTGGACGAATTGCTCCAGGGTCGAGTCCATGTCCCACAGGAAATAGGGACGCCCCTGCGGATCGACCAGCAGCTCCGGCGGCGTGGGGTTGAGGACCGACATGGCGCGCGATGGTAACGGCCCCGCTGCCGGATCGCAGTGACAGTTCAGAGGGCAGGCACGGGCGCGTCGAGATGCGTGCCGCCGTGCTCGGCGGTGCGGAACGTGTTCGCCTCGTACCAGTAGCCGCCCGGGGTCATGCCCTTGCTGTCGCGCGTCAACTCGAACCCGCCCGCGGTCGGCCAGTAGATCGTGCTGCCGTCGAACGTGTGCGTCAGGTCGATCCACTGCCTCTCGTGCAGCGCGCGCGGCAAGGCACAGGCGGATGCGAACAGGAGCAACGGCAGGTGCATCGTCTTCATCTTCGACCTCGCAAGCTACGCTACCGGAATGTCGGCGCGCACGTCGATCCTGTTCGTGATGCTGGCCGCTGCAGCCGCCGCGACTGCGCTGCTGTGGCCTGCAGTGGAGGATGCGCCCACGGCACTCGAAGCCGCGGTTCGCGACGATGCGCCCGCTCCACCGCCGGATGCGCATGTCGACGAGCGCATCGAGCGGACCGATCGCGTTGCCGTTCCGCCGCCCGACGAAGACGCGGCCGATTGCCGCTTGCGCGGCCGCTTCGTCGTTCCCGCCGACGTCGAGCCGGGTTCCGGGTCGTGGGCGACCGACGGATTCCAGCGCCCGCTCGAGGCGGCGGACGGCTACACGTTCACGGTGCCGCGGTTGCCGCCCGGCGTGCATTGGCTCGGCGCCGCCTGGCGCGCTGGAGGACCGCGCCTCGAAGTCGTGGTCCGCGAAGTCGAGCTCGCACCGGGCCAGGACCTGGATCTCGGTGCCCTCGCTCCGGAGCCGTCGCGGCCCGCGCGCCTGCGCATCGAGCCGCGTCTGCTTCCCGGCGGCAGGGTGTTCTCGCCCCAGGAGCTCGCCGACGCAGGGCTCCGCGGACCAATCGGCTTGGTGATCGGATCGGGCCCGAGGCGGAACGCGGTGCAGTTCCCGGTCGGCGGTGAGACGCTGCTCAGGCGCGTGGACGTGCCGGTCGGCGTCGATGTCGCGGTGCACGGCGTGCCCGCAGCCGGCATCTTCGTCGCGGTCGAGGGACGTACGCCGCTCGACATCCGCGTCGGCGGCATGCAGTACTTCCTCGAGCCGCGATCGGAACCGCAGCATCTCGTCGCGGGCGCCTTCCTCGAGCTGACGCTCGACTACGTGCTGAGCTGTGAGCTGACCCTGCACGTGACCGGTCCTTCGAGTGGCGCCGGCTGGATCGAGCTGCACGTGATCGATCCGCCCTCCGGCAGGTCGATCTGGCAGCGGTGGGCCACGGCCGAGGGCGCGACCAGGACCGTGTCGTCGCTCGCAGGCGAGAAGCTGCTCGTCGCTTCGCTCGTGGACGCCGGCGGCGTCACGCGCGCCTTCGCGCGGCAGCACGTCAGGCTCGGTGCGACGCAGCAGCTCGCAACGCTGCCGCTGCAGGACTCGCTGCCCGCGCGCGGGACCTGGGACGGGATGGCGCCGGGGCGGCGGTTGCAGATCGCGCTGCGGGAGTGGCCGAGGAATCCGCTCTGGCGCGCGACCGTGGGCGATGGCGGTTCGTTCACGGTCGAGGGCCTGCCGGCGGACCAGGACCTCGTCGCCGTCGACGAGCGCCGCGTGCTGCCGGTCCGCGTGCAGCGCGACGGCGACGAGCTGGTGCTCGAGATCGCGCCCCGTTGACGCGAGCCCGCTCACGAACACGGCGGCGGCGTCACTTCACGTTGTCGATCGCGGCCTGCAGGCCTGCCGGCAGGTCGAGCTGCAGCGTGTGGCCACCCGCGGGGACCTCGAACGCTTGCGTCGCGACGTCGAGCACGTAGGTCGTGGTGCCGAGGCGCAACCCGAAGCGCAGGCGATGTCCGCCCGGTTCTGCGAGCCAGAGGGTGAGCTTGCCGTGCTGGTCGAACGGGACGCCTGCGCCTTGATCAGTGACGAACGCGACGAGCACACCACCCTGCGGCAGGCGCGGTATCGCCGCGAGCCGTGCTTCGAGTCGCGGGCCGGCACCGAGGCGCACGACGTGCTCGCCGGTGATCCTGCCGAGCTGCACGGTCGCGTACGACTTGTCATGCGCTTCGACGCGCATCGTGCCGCCCTCTTTGCGCACGAGCCACCGGATCACACCGTCGGTGGGTCCGCTGCCGCTGCCGCGGCCGCCGTACTGGTGCCACACGGTGCACGCGTCGAACGGCTTGCCGTCCTTGTCCTCGACGCGGATCGTGACCAGGGCTGCGAACGCCTGCCAATCGAACTGCATGAAGCGCGCGTCGTGCACTTCGATGCCGGCGTCGACGTGCACGTTCTCGACGCGGTGCAGTTCCTGCCCGTTCTCGAGCACGACGAAGTGCCAGTGACCCGCGGGCAGCAGCAGTTCCCTGCCGTGCAGCCGCCGGTCGAGCTCGATCGCCTCGCCGTCACCGCTCGCGGGCTCGAGGCGCAGGTCGAAGTCGCACTGGAACTCGCCCGGCAAGCCGGGCGCCAGGAAGCGCATGCGCCCGGCGGGCTGCAGCACGAAGCGCGCGTCGCTGCTGGTGTCGACGGTGCGTTTGCGGCTCGGGCCGGTGAAGAACCACGCCGGCGACGCGATCTCCAGGTCGAGCGACGCGGGCTTGTCGCCGGCGATCGTGAGCGCGAAGCGGCCGTCGGCGCCGGACTTCGCGCGCGCGTAGCCGAGTTGCGGCGCCTGCAGCGTCACGCCGGAGATCGGCTTGCCCGCGGCGTCGACGAGAACGCCGGCGAGCGCCACCGGCACCGGCGCCACGCGCTGCTCGCCGCGATCGACGCGGCCGGTCTCTTCCTTGCCGAGCACCAGTTGGATGCGGCCGACGACGGCGTCGTCCCAACTGCGCCCGCGCACGTCGAGGTCGAGCTTCAGCTCGCCGGACAGGTGCTGCGGGGCGGTGAGGTCGAGCCAGCCCTCGTTGGTGGTCACCGCGTGGGAGCCAGACGAGCCCTGGTCGTAGCGCCAGGTGACGCTGACCCGCGCCGAGCGCATCGGTGCTCCGGCGGGATCGAGCACACGCAGCGCAAGAGCGCGTTGCCCGCTGGCTCGCGCGAGCGCGACCAGCGTCTCGGCGCCGGCGGTCACCGCCGGAACCGGAGCTTCGATCGTCTCGCCATTGACGGTCGCACGCGCAGTGCCTTCGAAGCCTGCCTCGACGAAACCGAACGCCGCCGCACGGTCTTCCTTGGCCGTCGGCTCGAAGAAGCGGTTGTTGCGCGCGAGGTTCCACGTGATCGCCGTGCCGGGCACGAGCTCGCCGGCGAACGTGACGCGCACGCTGCCGCAGTCCGGCAGTTGCAACTGCACGTTGCCGCCGTCGGGCGGCAACGGCACCTCGACGCGTTCCTGGGTCGCGGCCAACAGGCGGACGCGGGCGTCGGCTGTGCGCGTCGGCAGCAGGCGGAACGCGACGTCACCCTGCGCGCCCGTCGTCACCTTCGGGAAGGCACTGCCACGCGCAGCGGAGACGATCCCCAGCAGCACACCGGCGATCGGCTTGCCTTTCGCGTCGACCACGACGGCCGTGAACGAGAGCGGCGGTTTCAGGTCGAGCTCGACGCGCGGCAGCGGCCTGCCGTCTTCGACCGCGAACGACTTCGTCGCGATCACGCCGTCGCGCCATGCCAGCACGCGGCCGCCCGTCGCCGGTACACGCGCCACGCCGCGGTCGTCGATCGCGTAGCGTGCGCCGCTCGCGACGCGCATGGCCCAGTAGCTCGGTTCGTCGGCGGGAAAACGCTTGTTGGCCGCGGCGAGGCTGTCGGCGAAGCGCGGCTCGCTGGATGCGACGAACACCAACGAGGCGCCGGCGGCGGGTTCGCCCTTCTCGTCGCGCACGACGACGCGCACGCCGCGCGCCGGCGCCTCCTGCTGCGGCAGCGCCGCGAGCACGGCAAGCGGATCGCCGGCTTCGGGTGCCGGCTCCGGCGACTGTGCGGTGAGCAGGGTGGTGACGGCTGCGAACGACAGCACGCGAGCGAACGGCATCGACGACTCCGGGGACGGCAAGGCGCGGCAGTTTACCCGCGTGCGGGTCGCGGGAGTTGCGCGCCACGGCCCGATCCGTAGCGTGTTCCCCCCGCTCGGCCACGCGGCCGGCGCGCGGCGCGTTCGCGCCGACACGATTTCCCCCGATCCGAGAGAACATCATGCGACTCCCTCTGTTCGTTGCCGCGTTCGCGGCGCTCTGCCTCACCGTTCCCGCTGCCGCTCAGAAGATCAACGGCATGGCCGCCTCGAGCCAGCGCGGCGAAGCCCGCCTCCTGGTCATGGCCGAAGACCGCAGCGCCTTCAGCATGGTGTCGGTCACCTATGGACAGCCGCAGTGGAAGGACAACTACACCGGCATGCTCGACTCGCTGAAGGGCAAGATGAACCGGCTCGGCAAGGACGGGTTCACGACGCTGATCACGTTCAGTGAACTGGACATCGGCGGCGCGAAGATCGCGGCCGGCTCCTACATCTGCGCGCTGCACTGCGACAAGGACGGCAAGTTCGGGCTCGCGCTGCTCGACTCGACGAAGGCGATGAAGGAGAAGGTGTTCCCGGGCGCCGACTTCAAGCCGGACGTGCTGGCGCCGCTGACGTTCACCAAGGACGGCGCCAAGGAGAGCGCCGCCAACCTGACGATGTCGTTCGACACCAAGGCGGAAGACGGCGGCAAGGGCACCTTCACGATCGCGTGGGGCAAGCACACGCTGACCGCCCCCTGCCAGCTGTTCGCCAAGTAGCTCCGGCCCCAGCGCCGGCGCGCCGCGCCGCGGCATTGCTCGTCGTCGCGGGAAGCGGTGCTGCATAGACCGTGGGCAATTTGTCGTGCAAAATGCCCACTATGTATGCACGCCTCCTCGAGCTGCCGAAGACCTCGTTCTTCCTGTTCGGCCCCCGCGCCACGGGAAAGACCACCTGGCTGCGCCAGGTGCTCGGCGATGCGCACTGGTGCGACCTGGTCCTGAACGCGACCTTCCTGCGCTTCCTGCACGAGCCCGGGCTCCTGCGCAAGGAGGTCGAGGCGCTGCCGGCGAACACCTGGATCGTCGTCGACGAGGTCCAGAAGGTGCCCGCACTGCTCGACGAGGTGCACTCGCTCGTACAGAAACACGGTAAGCGCTACCGCTTCGCCCTCAGCGGTTCGAGCGCGCGCAAGCTGAAGCGGCTGGACGCCAACATGCTCGCCGGTCGCGTCGTCAACCGTTCGTTCTTCCCGCTGACGCTGGCCGAGGTCGGCAAGGAAGCAACCATCGACGACGTGCTGCGCACCGGACTGCTGCCGGGCGTGCGCTCCGATCCCGACAATGCAGTCGACACGCTCGAAGCCTACGCCACGAACTACCTGCACCAGGAAATCCAGCAGGAGGCGTTGACCAAGGACCTGCCCGGCTTCTCGCGCTTCCTGCGCGTCGCAGCGGTGCTGAACGCGCAGATCGTGAACATCAGCAATGTCTCCAATGAGGCCGGCGTCGCGCGCTCGACGGTGCAGCGCTACTTCGACATCCTCGTCGACACGCTGATCGGAGTGTGGTTGCCCGCCTGGCAGCCGCGACTCAAGGTGCGCGAGGTCGCGCACCCGAAGTTCTTCTTCTTCGACCCCGGCGTCGCGCGCGCCGTCACCAACCGCGTGCGTGCCTCCGTGCACGACACGGAGAAGGGTGCCCTGCTCGAGACCTGGGTCCTGCACGAGCTGCGTGCGCACATCCAGCATGCGCAGTGCGGCGGCGAGCTGTCGTGGTATCGCACGGGCGGCGGAGTCGAGGTCGACTTCGTGTGGACCGGCCCGGACCACGCGGTGGGTATCGAGGTGAAGGCGTCCGAGCGCTGGCGGCCGGAGAGCGGCAATGCGCTGCGCGAGCTGCTGCGCCAGAAGACGATCCGGAAGGCGGTCGCGGTCTACCTCGGCGACCGGCCGCTGCTCGACGACGGCGTGCACGTGCTGCCGGCGCGCCGCTTCGCGGCATCGCTCGGCGAGTTCCTGGGCTAACCCGACTCCCAGCCGCCACCTAGCGCCTTGTAGAGGCTGATCAGGTTCGTGGTGATGCTCGCGCGACTCTGTGCGAGCTGGTCCTCGAGCTCGGCGGTTGCGCGCTCGAAGTCGACGACGTTCTGGAAGTCCGTGAGGCCCGACGTGTATTGCGCCGACGCGACGTCGGCGGCGCGGCGCGCCTGCGTCGCGGCTTCGCGAAGATGCGCGACGCGGACCTGCTCGCGCACGAAGCCGGTCATCGCGTTCTCGACTTCCTCGACCGCGATCAGCACCGTGCGCTCCCAGCGCGCGAGTGCCTGCTGCGTGCGCGCGTCCTGCGCCTCGATACGGTTCCTGATGCGGCCGGCATCGAAGACGTTCCAGCTGATCGCGGGGCCGACGCCCATCGTGAAGCTACCCGAGTCGAACAGCGATTTCACCTCGTCCGACTCGAAGCCGAACGTGCCGAACAGCGAGAGGCGCGGATAGAGATCACCCTCTGCGACGCCGATGCGCGCCGTCTCGGCCGCGAGCTGGCGCTCGGCGGCGCGGATGTCGGGGCGGCGGCGCACGACGTCGGACGGCACGCCGACCGCGACGCGCACCGGCGGCACGGGGATCGGCGCTGCGGCGGCGAGTTCCGCGGTGAGCGCGCCGGGCGCCAAACCCAGCACCACGGCGAGACGGTTCTCGGCGGCGCGTGCTTCGATCTCGAGGGCCGGCACGCGCGCGCGCGTCGCGGACACGTTCGCGCGCGCCTGGGCGACGTCGCGTTCGGTCACGAGGCCGGACGAGAAGCGCGCCTCGACGAGTGCTTGCGTGCGCTCCTGCAGCGACAGGTTGTTCTGCGCAATGGCGACGCGCTCCTGCAGCGAGCGCAGCAGCACGTAGTTCGCGGCGACCTCGCCGATGACGCTGACGAGGACTCCGCGCAGCGTCTCGACCTCGGCCTGCAGGTCGGCGTCGGCCGCTTCGATCGAACGCTGCACGCGGCCCCACAGGTCGAGCTCCCACGACGCGTCGAGGCCGGCCGTGTAGCTGTCGAAGTCGGTCGCGAACGAGCCGAACGGCGTGTTCTCGCTGTCCTGGCGGCGCTGGTAGCCGACGCGGGCGTCGACGGTCGGCCACAACTCGGCAGCGGTCGCGCCACGCAGCGCGCGCAGCTCGTTGACGCGCGCGAGCGCTTCCCTGAGGTCGAGGCTCTGGTTCGCGGCGCGCTCGACGAGCTTGTCGAGCAGCGGGTCGCCGAGCTGCTTCCACCACGTGGTCAGGTCGGCCGGGTCGGCGGTCAAGCCGGTGCCGCCTTCGAGATACGCGGCCGGCAAGGCCGTGACCTCGGGTGGCTGGTAGTCGGGGCCGACGGTGCAGCCCGAGGCGAACGCGAGCAACACGGCGGCCGAGGAGCGACGGAGCAGGGAAGGGAAAGGGATCACGAGAGTGCCTCCGCGGTGCCGCTGCGGTGAGGGAATGCGGGGAGTGCGAAGTCCGGCGTCGCCGGTGCGACCTCCGGCTCTTCGGGGACCGCGACGTGGCGCGCCGCGATCAGCGAGTAGAAGACCGGCACGACGAACAGCGTGAAGACCGTGCCGATCGCCATGCCGGCGACGAGCACGATGCCGATGCTGTTGCGCGCCGCGGCGCCCGGGCCGTTGACGAACACGAGCGGCAGGTGGCCGAACACCGTCGCCGCCGACGTCATCAGCACGGGGCGCAGCCGCGTGAGCGACGCTTCGCGCAGCGCCTCGAGCTTCGACAGCCCGCGCCGCTGCAGCGTGTTCGCGAACTCGACGATCAGGATGCCGTTCTTCGCGATCAGGCCGACGAGGGTGATCAGGCCGACCTGCGAGTAGATGTTGATCGTCGTCCGCTCGGCGTAGGTGAAGACCAGAGCGCCGCAGATCGCGAGGGGCACCGAGCCGAGCAACACGATCAGCGGGTCGCGGAAGCTGTGGAACTGCGCCGCGAGCACCAGGTAGATCAGGATCACCGCGAAGCCCAACGTCGTCATGAGCGCCGAGCCTTCGTGCCGGATCTGCCGCGACTCACCGGCGTAGTCGATCAGCGTGCCCGCCGGCACGAGCTTCTTCGCCTCGGCCTCGAGCCACGTCAGCGCCTCCTCCTTCGTCACGCCCGGCGTGACGCCGCCCATGATCTTGACGGAGTTCTGCTGTTGGAAGCGGTTCAGCGTGCGCGGCGACGTGCCCTGCTCGATCTTGACGAACGTCGACACCGGCACGAGGTCGCCGCCCGGCGTCTTGATCTTCAGGTCGAGCAGCGGGCCGACGGTCGCGCGATCCGCGTCGCCGATCTGCGGGATGACCTTGTAGCTGCGGTCGAACCAGTTGAAGCGATTCACGTAGCCGCCGCCGAGCAGCGTGCCGAGCTCGCGGCCGACGCCCGCGAGGTCGAGGCCGAGGTCCGCGATCTGCTCGCGGTCGACGATGACGCGCGCCTGCGGCCGGTCGATCTTCAGGTCCGCGTCCGCATAGGCGAACTTGCGGCTGGCGAACGCGGCGCCGACGAGCTGGCCCGCGATCTCGGCCATCTGCTCCACGGGCGAGTTGCTGAGCAGCAGCAGCTCGACGTCGTGGATGCCCGACGTCGGCAGCGGCGGGTCGAGCCGCGGGAACACGCGCAGACCGGGGACCTGCGACAGCTTCATCATCAGCGGCATGTAGTTGTCCTGCGGCGAGCGTTCGCGGTCCTTCCAGTACTTGTGCACCATGCCGCCGAAGCCGCCGAAGTTGCCGACCAGCGACCACATGAACTTCGTGTCGTCGAACGAGCGGACCGCTTCGACGACCTTCAGCGACTCGTTGTGGACCGACGCGAGCGTCGCGTCCGGTGCCGCGTCGAAGAACAGGAAGATGTGGCTCTGGTCCTCGATCGGCGCGAGCTCGCGCTTGCTGCCCTGGTAGAGCCAGAGCGCCGACACCGTGACCGCGAGTGCGGTCGCGACGATCACCCAGCGGATCCCGAGCGCCGTGTCGAGCAGCCACGCGTAGACGCGACGCACGGCTTCGAATCCTCGGTTGACGTGCGCCGTCAGCCAGCCCTCCTTGCCGTGCGCGTGCACGAACCACGCGCTCATGATCGGCGACAGCGTCAGCGCGACGAGGCCGGACACGACGACTGCCGCTGCGAGCGTGATCGCGAACTCGAGGAACAGCGACCCCGTCATGCCGCCCTGGAAGCCGATCGGCGTGTAGACCGCCGCGAGCGTGATCGTCATCGCGATGATCGGGCCGAGCAGCTCGCGTGCCGCGGCAGTGGCGGCCTGCAGCCGCGTCTTGCCGAGGCGCACGTGCCGCTCGACGTTCTCGACGACGACGATCGCGTCGTCGACGACGAGGCCGACCGACAGCACGATCGCGAGGATCGTCAGCAGGTTCAGGCTGAAGCCGAACGCGCTCATGACCATCACGGCGCCGACCAGCGACACCGGCATCGCGACGAGCGGCACGAGCGCCGTGCGCACGGAGCCGAGGAACAGGAAGACGACGAGCGCGACGATGCCGATCGTCTCCATCAGCGTGATGCTGATTTCGGAGAGCGCGTCGCTCATGAAGACGGTGCCGTCCCAGACGAGCCGCATCGCCATGCCCTGCGGCAGCGTCGGCTCGATCTTCGCCATCTCCTGCTTCAGGCGGTGCGCGACGTCGAGCTCGTTCGCGCCGACGAGCGACCACACGCCGAGGTAGACGCTCTCCTCCTCGTTGTACTTCGCGACCAGGTCGGCCTCCTCGGCGCCGAGCTCGACGCGGGCGACGTCCGACAGGCGCACGAGCGCGCCGTCGCGGTCGGTGACGATCAGGTTCTCGAACTCGGCCACCGAGCGCAGGTCGGTGTTCGCGAGCAGGTTGATCTGCACCAGGTTGCCCTTCGTCTGGCCGACTGCAGCGAGGTAGTTGTTGCGCTGCAGCGCCGCCCACACGTCGCCGGGCGCCAGGTTGTGCGTCGCGAGCCGGTCGGGATCGATCCAGACGCGCATCGCGATCGGGCGGCCGCCCTCCTGGTTCGTCACGCGCTGCACGCCGGGCACGGTCGCGAGCTGCGGCTGCACGGTGCGCGTCAGGTAGTCCGTGATCTCGGCGACGCCGCGGTGCGGCGACGTGAAGCTGATGTAGAACGACGCGTACGGGCGGTCGGCGCGCTGGATCTCGACCATCGGCGGCTCGGCCTCGGCCGGCAGCTCGGAGCGCACCTGCTGCAGGCGCGCCGTCGTCTCCGCAAGTGCTGCAGTCGCGCTGTAGTTCAGCTTGAGCCGGATCGTGATCGTGCTGATGCCGGCGCGGCTCTCCGACTCGATGTGGTCGACGCCGCCGATCGCGGACACGACGCGCTCGATCGGCGTCGTCAGGAAGCCGCGCACGTTCTCGGCGCTGGCACCCGTGTAGATCGTCTTGATGATGATCGACGCGCTGTCGAGCTGCGGGAACTGCTGCACCGGCAGCGAGAAGATCGCGCGGGCCCCGATCAGCAAGATGACCAGGTTGACGACCGCCGCGAGTACGGGGTGGCGGATGAAGATATCGGTGAACGAACGCATTGGAGGAGTCCTCGCCGGTTTGCGCCTTTGTGCCGGGTGTTGCGGGCGCGGAGTGTTGCGGGCGTCGGGTGGGCGGTCAGTTGCGGCTGCCGCCCGGGGTCGCGCCGTTCTCGTCCTTCACGTTGACGAGCGCGAACGGATACAGCTTGAACGAGCCCGCGGCCGCGACGCGTTCGCCGGGCTTCAGGCCGTCGAGGATCACGACGTCGTCGCCGAGCATCGAGCCGCTCTGCACGGGCCGCAGCTGTGCGCGCGTCTTCCCGTCCTGCTCCGCGATCACGAACACGTGGTCACCCGCCGGTCCCTTGCGCAGCGCGCTGACCGGGACCGTGACGACGTCGAGCTTCGGGCCGACCGGCACCTGCACGCGCACCGACGCACCGGGCGCCGCGCCGCGCTGCGCGTTGTCGATCGCGACGCGGACCTTCGCGTTGCGCGTGTTCGGGTCGACGCGCGCGTCGACCGCGACGATCTTCGTCGGCACCGGTGCCGAGGCACCGACGGGGAACGCGTCGACGACGTCGCCGGGCTGCAGTCCCGCAGCGACGGCCTGCGTGACCATGAAGTCGATGTGTGCCTGGTCGTCGAGCCCCTGCAACGTGGTCAGCTGCGTGCCCTCGCGCAGGAACTGGCCCTCGTGCACGTCCGCCATGCCGACGCGCGCGCGGAACGGTGCTTTGATCGTCTTCCTCGCGATGACCGCCTTGATGCGCTCGACCTGGGCGAGTGCGACGTCGCGCTCGGCGCGCGCGCGGTCGACGTCGAGCGCCGACGCGGCGGCCTTCTCCATCGCCTTCGACATGCGTTCGAGCACGTTGCCGGCGAGGGCCGCCTGCGCCTGCTGCGCCTGCAGCTCGGCTTCCTCGACGGCGACGTCGAGTGCCACGAGCACCGTGCCCGGCTCGACGATCGCGCCCGGGACCAGGTTGACCGAGTGCACGCTGCCGGCCAGCTCGTTGTGCAGCGTGATCGAGCGCAGCGCGATCACGGTGCCGATCGACGTCGTCGTGCGGCGGTAAGCGCGTGCGACCGCGGTCGCGGCAGCGACCGTCTCGCTGTGTTCGGGCTGGGCCGCGCTCTCGGCAGCCCTGGCCTCGTGGCTGTTGTGCTTCCAGGCGAAGAGGCCGCCGCCGGTGCCGACCACGACGAGCAGCAGCAGCGCAGAAGCCATCCAGCGTCGACGGGTCGAAATGGGGGCAGTGCTCATGCCGTACCGAGAGCAAGGCGTGTGCCGTGCCGGGCGCAAGCCATCTGCCACACCCGGCCCCGTGATTCCGCACCGGATCCGGAACGGGGGGGCCTGCGCGTGTTCGCGGCCCGGAACGCCATTACCGCGTGCCCGGCCGCGGCGCGGGCGGGTCCTGCAGCGGCGCCTTCACGGGGCGCCGCGCGCAGGTCCCATCGGCGGGCGCGGCTCAATTCATGTCCAGGGTCAGCCGCACGCCGTTCGACGTGATGAAGCCGAAAGCGTTGATGCCCGGGACCCACACGGCCGACTGCGTCCTGATCACCGTGCCCGCCAGCGCCGGCAGGCCCGGAATGGCGAAGGGAGAGCTGCCCGTGCCACCCACGGGGAAGAACGTTGCCGTCGCGTCGAGCGTGGTGTGGAGGTTGCACCCCGGCATGCCGAGGAAGGTCAGGTCGATGCCGGCCGTGAACTCGGTCAGGCCGAGGATCTGCAGGCCGACCAAGCCAGCCGGTGGCACCTGCGTCGAATTGAGCGAGATCGACGTGCCGATCACGGGGCGGGCGCTCGAAGCGAGGGCCAGCGGCAGGGTCGCGAACGTGGAGGCGATGTAGGTCGACGGCAGCGCGGCCGAGATGTCCATGCTGCCCGGGTTCGGCGAAGGACCGGCGTTCGAGATGCCCGTCAGGATGCCGTTGCCGGAGTTGCTCACCGTTTGCCAGACGTAGTGCACCAAGCCAGTGGCGATGTCGAACTGGGCCTGGAACGTGTTCGCGTTCGCAACAGAGGTTCCGCCATAGTCCCAGACGCCATCCCACGTAACGTACGCGACGCCGCCGACTTCTTCGAACTTGACCTGGCCGCTGCCCACAATGGCGGGGTTCAAGTCGTGCCAGACGAGGCTCCACCATGCTCGCGGGCCGTTCAGGAACACCGTGGGATCCGGCGTGTAGGCGGTCCCGTTGCCGGTGCCGGCGGAGACGAAGCCGTTCGAGCAGACCGTCAGCTGCGTGGTCGACGTCGAGCCGATCGGCATCGGAGCAGACAGCGTCACCGTCGTCTCCGTGTCGTCACCCAGCGACAGCGTCGTCGCCGTGCCCGAGGGCGGCACGAAGCTCGTGAGGCCGGGGACCGCGAGATAGCCGGTGCCCGTGGGCACGAGGGACATCGACGTGTTGTCGAGGTCGAACGCGGCCGACGTGCCGAAGAGCTCGTACGTGGAGACGTCGGGCACGTTGATGCAGCCGGTGCCGTACGGTGCTGCACTCGCATAACCCGCGGCGGGCACGTAGGTGAACTCGGTGATCGGGGCGTAGGCAGTGGTGATGGTGCCCGATGACCCCGTGATTCCCGACGTGTCGTAGACGCGGCAGCCGCCCGCGGCGCCCGTGCCGGGCGTGCCCTGCACGAAGTCCGCTCCGCGGCTAGTGCCGGACCAGCCTGCGCCGTTGAGGTAGATGTCGATGGTCAGGTCGTTGCCCGACGTCGGGTCGTAGAGGAAGGGCGTCGTCAGCGGGATCGTGATGTACCAGGGAACCACGACGCCGGGGCCGAGGGTCGACCCGCCATTCATGGTGACCGGTCCGTTGAGCACCGTCGTGAGGTCCGGACCGAGATTGTTGGCGAACACCGTGCTCGCCAGAGCCCAGTCTTGCGGGCTCGTCGCCATGTCGATGCGCACGCTCGGCCACGTACCGCCGGACCACGAGGTCACGGAGCCGGCCCAGGGACGGTAGCGCAGTTGCTGGATGGTGATCGGGCTCGAGACGCCCTGGTTCGTGAAGTGCGAGCTGTCGATCAGGAACTGGATGCGCATGCTCGCCGTGTCGCGCCCCCAGGGGTAGATGTTGTTCGAGTTGCCGACGGTGTTCGCGTAGCCGTTCGGCGTGACGAGGGTGAGCTGCGCGGTCGCCGTGGTGGCGAGCGCCACGGCCAGAAGCAGCGAGGAGGAGCGTTGCATGGGTTCCTTGTCCGAGTGGTTGACGAGAGAGGACGATGCTTCGACTGCAGACGCTTCCCGCGCTGCGGGTCGGAGCAAGGCGCCCATCTTGCGTTCCCGGCCGGTCGCCGATGCTTGCGATACAGCGAAGTTACGCCGGCCTCGAGCACTTGGCGACCTTGCGCTCGACCGGCACCGTGCTGCGCGGTCAGGCCTCGTCGGCGTTCGCGGTCGCAGTGCCGAGCTTGCGGTACAGCGAAGTCACGCCGAGCCCGAGCAGCTTCGCGGCCTTGCGCTTGTTGCCGCCGCACTGCTCGATGACGCGCAGGATGTGGGCGCGCTCGAACTCGGCGGTTGCGTCGCGCAGGTTCACCTGCAGGTTCCCCTGGTAATCGGCGGGATCCCGCGGCACAGCAGCGCGCACGGGGTCGGGCAGGTCGACCGACGCGATCTGCTCGCCGGTGGCGAAGATGACCGCGCGCTCGATCGCGTTCGACAGCTCGCGCACGTTGCCGCGCCAGTCGTGGCCCGCGAGCAGCCCCAGCGCGTCGCGCGAGATGCCGCGCACGGGGCGGCCGAGCTCGCGCGCGTACTTGGCGACGAAGTGGTTCGCGAGCAGCGGGATGTCCTCGCGCCGGTCGCGCAGCGGTGCCACGTGGATCTCGACGACGGCGAGCCGGTAGAAGAGGTCTTCGCGGAACTTGCCGGTGCGCGCGAGCTCGCGCAGGTCGCGGTGCGTCGCAGCGACGACGCGCGCCTGGATCTGCACGCGCCGCGTCGAGCCGACCGGCTGGATCTCGCGCGTCTCGATCGCGCGCAGCAGCTTGGCCTGCAGCGACAGCGGCATGTCGCCGAGCTCGTCGAGGAAGATCGTGCCGTCGCCGGCGGTCTTCAGCAGCCCTTCCTTGTGCTCGGAAGCACCCGTGAACGCACCCTTCACGTGGCCGAACAGCTCGCTCTCGAGCAGCGGCTCCGGGATCGCGGCGCAGTTGATCGGCACGAACGGCGACTTCGACCGCGCGCCGCGATCGTGGATCGCGCGCGCGACGAGATCCTTGCCGGTGCCGCTCTCGCCCGTGATCAGCACGTGCGTCGGCAGCGACGCGACGCGGTCCACGGTCTCGAGCACCTTCCGGATCGAAGGGCCGTCGCCGACGATCCCGCGCGGCGCTTCCGCGTCGACGGTCCGCCGCAGGTTGCGGTTCTCGAGCACGAGCCGCCGATGTTCCGAGAGCCGCACGACCTTCGCGATCAGCTCCTCGTGTCGGAACGGCTTCAGGAGGTAGTCGACGGCGCCGAGCCGCAGCGCCTCGATCGCCGTGTCGAGCTCGCCGTGCGCGGTCATCAGCATGACCATCGTCTCGGGGCTCGCTTCGGTCAGCCGCCGCAGCAGGTCGAGGCCGCCGGAGCCGGGCATGCGCACGTCGGACAGGCACAGGTCGAACGACTGCTGCTGGGCGAGGCTCGCCGCCGCACTGCCGTTGCCGGCACCGGCCGTCGCGAAGCCGGCCTCCTGCAGCGCCTCCTCGAGCTCGGCGCGGATCGCGGGTTCGTCGTCGACGACGAGGATGCGGAACGTCACGAGCGCACCCCGATCGGGAGCTCGAGCACGAACGCAGCGCCCTCGGTCACGCTCTCGTCGAGCGCGAGCCTGCCGTCGTGCTCCTGCAGGATGCGGTAGCTGACCGAGAGGCCGAGGCCGCTGCCCTGGCCGACGTCCTTCGTCGTGAAGAACGGTTGGAACAACCGCGAGCGCACGCCGTGCGGCACGCCGGGGCCGGTGTCCTGGAACGTCAGGCGCAGCATCCCGGGGGCGGCGATCGAGTGGATCGTCAGGCGCCGGGGCCGTTCGGGCGGATTGTCGGCCATCGCGTCGAACGCGTTCAGCGCGAGGTTGATGCAGACCTGCGTCAACTCGTCCTCGACGAGTTCGACCGACGGCAGGCGCTCGGCGAGCTGGTAGTCGATCTCGGCGTTCCTCGCGCGCTTGTCGTAGCGCACCATCTCGACGGCGCGGCGAACGATCCGGTTCAGGTCGTGGTCGGCGCGGCGGCCGTTCGGCGGGCGCGCGAGGTCGCTCATCTGGCGCACGATGCGCGAGATGCGGTCGATGTGCTCGCGGATCAGCGACAGCTTGTTCTGCGTGTAAGCGTCGCCGGTGCGACGCTCGAGGCTCTGGGCCGCCATCGACAGCGCCATCAGCGGGTTGCCGATCTCGTGGGCGACGCCCGCGGCCAGGACGCCGACGGCCGCGAGCTTCTCGGCGTGCCGGACCTTCTCCTGCAGCTGCTTGAGCTCGGTGATGTCCGTGATCGTGGCGCGGATCAGCTGGCGCCCCGCGGCCGGCAGCCGCGTCAACTGCGTCTGGCAGACGATCTCGCGGCCGGCCGCGTCGACGTGCGTGAACTCGAAGACCGCGGTGCCGCCGGCGAGCACCTTGTTGTGCTCGCACTCGACGACCTCGCACGAGGCGCGGCGGTCGGCTTGGCGCTCGGGGCAGAAGTCCAGCGGACCCATCGTGAGCAGCCGCTCGCGCGAGTAGCCGAACAGCTTCTCGGCGCGTTCGTTCGCGTCGACGAAGCGGTCGAGCTCGACGTCGAGGACCATGATCGCCTCGGGCGCGTGCTCGACGAGCGCGCGGTAGCGTTCGGCGCTCTCCTGCAGCGCCTGCTCGGCGCGCTGCAGGTCGGTCAGGTTGATCTGCACGCAGATCGCGCCGCGCTGCTCGCCGGCGTCGTCTACCTCGGCCACGCTCGTGCTCAGCAGGTCGATCGTGCTGCCGTCCTTGCAGATGCCGCGCAACGGCATGTTGCGGATCACGACCTCGTTGTGGCGCCGGTTCTCCTCGATCGCGCGCTCCAGCCGCTCGCGCGAGTCGGGCGTGATGAAGCCGAAGCCGAGCTGTCCGATGACCTCGTGCCGCGCGTAGCCCGTGGTCTGCAGCCAGAAGTTGCTGACGTCGCGCACGCGTCCCTCGGGATCGAACGACATCAGCATCACGGGCGCCTGCAGGCACAGGTTGCGGAACCGCTCCTCGCTCTGCTGCAGCTCGCGCTCCATGCGCCGCTTCTCGCTGATGTCCTGGCCCGTGCCGGCGGCGCGGACCGGCGCGCCCGACGCGTCGCGGAACACTTCGCCGCGGCCCGAGATCGTGCGCACCTGGCCGTCGGCCCGCACGATCCGATGCTCGAATGCGAACGGGCCGCCGCGCCGCAGCGCCTGTTCCATCCTGGTGCGCGCCAGCTCGCGGTCCTCCGGGTGCACGAGCTCGAGGTAGTCCTGCAGCGAGGAGCCGAACTCGCACGGGCCGGTGCCGTAGATGCGGACCATCTCGTCCGACCAGGTGACCTTGTCGCCCGGGACGTCCCATTCCCAGCTGCCGATGCTGCCGATGCGTTGCGCCTCGGCGAGCCGTGCCTCGCTGCGCGCGAGCTGCTCCTCGATGCGCCGCTGCTCGGTGACGTCGTGGCCCGTGCACAGCGTCGTCGGCTGACCCTCGAACATCACGACGTCGATCGAGTAGTCCATCCAGATCACGTGACCGTCGGCGTGCAGGAGCCGTTCGCGGATGCGCTTTTGCTGCGCGATGCCGGCGGCCCGCGCTTTCCCGCGGGCGATCGCGGTCTCGCGGTCGTCGGGGTGCACGACCTCCCAGAAGTCGCGGTCGATGAACCACTCCTTCGGGCGGCCGATCAGCGCACAGGCCGCGGGGTTCGCGTAGATGATCTTGGTGCCGCGGATCAGGGCGATCAGCGACGACAGTGTCTCGGCGAGGGACTGGAAGTCGGCAGCTGCGCAGCGGGCGGCCGGGTGGGCCTGGGGGACGTCGGGGTTCAAGGTGCTTCTGGGGATCGCGAGCCACCATGCAACTCGCTTGCCAGATCGTAGCGCGCAGTGGCACCCTTGGTCTGCGGCCGAAGGGATTGCCGGAAGTGGAACGGCGGAGCAGGCCGCGTGCCGTTTCCCGAACGCGCTCGAGGCGGATCGCAGCCAGCATCGGCGTCGAGCGTCAACCCCCGGTGGCTCGGGGCCGGCGCGGCCGCGTGCCCGCGAGACGCCGGTGCGCTGGCGCGCTGGTGCGCCGGGGGAACTGGCGCACTGCGAGCTGAGTCGCCAAGATGGCCCGGGCCGTGAAGATCTTTGGACAGCAGCTGGGACCGCGCGCCGTGATGCGCCGCTGCAGCGCCGCCGAGCTCGACGAACCGGGTTCGGCGTGGAACCGCGCCGCGGCGCGGACCGTGCAGGCTGATCCGTTCTGCTGCGGCACGCAGTGGCAGCTGTCGTTCCACGAAGTCTTCTGTCCGAGCCGGCCGCTGCACCTCTGCGAAGGGGCCGGCAGCGTGATCGCGTTCTCGGAGGAACTCGATCCGAGGCTCGGGCCCGTGCTCGAACCGGTCGAGGCGGGCTGGTTGTTCGGCTGCCCGCTGCTCGGTCCGAACGCCGTGCACCTGCTCGACCTGTTCTTGCGCAAGGAGCTGGCCGCGGAACGCAAGCTGCCGTGCGTGCTGGTCAGCGGCGTGCTGCCAGGCGGCCAGCTGGCGCGAAGCCTCGTGCAGGTGTGTCGTACGCGGTTCGAAGTCGGCGTCGCCGAAGGCGCGAGGTTGTGCAGCGCCTCGCTCGAGGGTGGGCTCGATGGCTTCCTCTCGCGGCGCAGCGGGCGGCTGCGGCGCAACCTCAAGAGCGCCGCGCGCAAGGCTTCGCAGAGTGGGGTCCACTACGAACGCTGTGCACCCGCGAGCGCTGGCGAGGCGGACGCGGTCTATGCGCGCATGGTCGCCGTCGAGCAGAAGAGCTGGAAGGGCCTCGGCAGGTGCGGCATGGCCGAGATGCCGTCGAAGGAGTTCTACGCGCGCATGCTGCGGCGGCTCGCGGTGTCGCGGGACGGGCGCGTGATGTTCGCGCGGTGCGGCGAGCAGGACGTGGGCTTCATCTTCGGCGGGCTCGCCGGCGGCGTGTATCGCGGCCAGCAGTTCAGCTATGCGGAGGACTGGAGCGGCCTCGGGATCGGGAACCTGCTGCAGGTCGAGAAGGTGCGATGGTTGGCCGAGGAAGGAGTCGTGCGCTACGACATGGGACCCGCGATGGAATACAAGCGGCACTGGACCGAGGTCGAGACGCGCATCGAGGCGTGGCTGCTGCGGCCCGTGTGGGGCGTCGGGTAGGGCCGCGCAGCGACGTGCTCAGCGGCGCCCGCCGTACGGCGGCAGCGACTGCAGGCGTCCGTCCTCGACCGCGCCACCGGTCGTGAAGTGGTAGATCGTGCGCAGGTCGTCGCTCGCGATGCCGAGCAGGTCGTGCACGGCCGAGTCGAAGAAGCAGCCGATGCCGGTCGCGCGCAGGCCGCTGGCCTCGGCCTCGAGGTAGAGCAGCTGCCCGATCGCGCCGGCTTCCCAGTGCAGCAAACGCCAGCCCCACGGCCCGATCGCATCGAGCGCCGGCGCGAACTCGGCGAGCATCGCGACCGCGAACGCCGAATCGGCGGCGATCGCCTGGCCGCAGCTGACCGTGCGCGCTGCCTCGCGGCAGTCGATCGGCAGCAGCAGGAACAGCGGCAGCCCGTCCGCGACGCTGTCCGGTCGCTCCCAGACGAACTCGGGCCGCATGCGCGCGCGCAACCACTGCGGGTCCTGGCCGCCGCGCACGAGGCAGTAGAGCCCCGGCTCGAGACCCGCGATGCGGTGCACGAAGAGCAGCAGGTGCACGCGGCCGCGCCACGGCAGCGGCTGCAACGGCGGCGAACCAGGATCGACGGCGCGTTGCAGCGAAGCACAGAAGCTCTCCGCGTCGCTGCCGGTCCGCCCGTCCATCGCGACCGCGCTGCGCCGCTGGTGGAACAAGGCACGGCTGTCGGCATCGGGTGCTGGTGGCGTGGGGCCATGCGGCGCGGGCAGGTGATCCCACAACTGTGCCGGTGGCTTCACCAGCAGGCGCGTCGCGGCGATCGCCTCGTCGATCACCGGCCAGTCGTGGTGATCGCGGCTCAGCACGGCTGGCCTGCCGTGGCGATGCAGCGCGCCGAGCGCCTTCACGTCGTCCTGGCCGAGGGCGAACGCGCGCGCCCACGGCGACGCGGGATCGGCGTCGCGGTGCACCACGAGCAACGCGTCGGGATGCTCGGCCTCCGGGCCGCGTTGGTCGTCGATGCCGAGCAGCACGGCCAGTTCGGCGTCGGGCACGTGCAGCAGCGCCGTGCTCCAACCGAGTGCCCTGGCCGCAAAGCCGAGCGCGCCGATCGCGTGGCCGAGGTCCTGCATGCAGTAGCGGTACGCACGTTCGCCGTACTTCCAGGACTCGCGCCACACGATCGAGGTCAAGCCGACGAGCACGGCGCCTTCGGGCAGGCCCGCGGTGATCGATCGCCACAGGGCCGGCGGGATCTCGGCGCGCCGTTCGAGCGCGTGAGCATCCGGCGCGTAGTGGCTCAGCATCGGCGCAGCACACAAGCCGGGCAAAGCACCGGTCAGCAAGTACGCTTCGGTCGGGTGCAGGTTGCCGCTGCTCGGATTCACGCGCAGCGCCCAGCGTGTGTTGCCGTGCTGCTTCCACGCCGACAGCGCGAGGCTGTCCTGGAACAGCCGGCCGATCGAGGCTGCATCGACGGCGGCCGCGCGGATCGCGGTCGACGCCGGTGGCGCGAACAGCGCCGGATAGCGCGGCGTGCCGTCTGGAGCCGCCAGCGGCAGCTGCTGGCGTGCACTTCCTTCGTAACGGCGATACGGGTCTGGCTGCGTTGCCCAATCGAGGTAACCCAGGGCAGCGGCGAAGCGATGCCGGTGGTGCTGCGTCCGCTCGTGGTAGTCACGGATGGCCCGCGCGGCGTTCATGTGCGTGGATGCTAGGGCAAGCGGGGGCGACGTTCGTTGCTCTCGCGCGCAAGAGCCTCGCGATCGGGCGACGAGACATTGTGCAAGCACCACCCGGCGCGACAATGCCGACTGCTGGGCAGGAAATGTCCAGCACCTCTCCACCCTCGTCCGGAGGTACATCCCATGCAATTGCTCCGCTTCTCGATTGCGGCTGCGATCCTTCTCCATGCGCCGGCCATCGCCCAGGTGGCCAATGCACCCTGCTTCGAAACGAGCCTCGGCACGAACCTGAATCTGCTCGACGACCAGGTCTCGCCAGCGCAGTCACTCGGCTTCACGTTCCCGGGGCCCGGCGGACCCACGACCCAGGTCTGGGTCTCTTCGAACGGCTTCGTCTGGATGGCGTCGAGCACGGACCACCGCTGCTGCAGCGCCGACGAACAGCAGTTCCTGGCCGATCCTGCGAGCATCGCCGCGATGTGGATGGACTTCTATCCTCCGGGTGCGGCGCCCGTGGTCGAGGGCGTGTTCTTCAATGCGATCCCTGGCACCGGCACCTCGCCGAGTCGCGGAGTCGTCACCTGGTACAAGGTGCCCGAGTACGGTGGTGTGCCGATCGAGACGGTCCAGATCCAGATGCTCAGCACCGGTGAGATCGTGATCTGGCACGACGTCAACAACGGCATCGACCCGAACACGGGCCACATTGCGCTCGTCGGCGTGACGCAGGGCAACAACGCCACTGCGAACCCGATCAACTTCATGTCGCTGTTGGGTGGTCCCGTGAACACGGGCACGAACCCCACGGCCTACGAGATGTTCGACCCGCTCAGCCCGTCCACGTACGACATCGGCGGCCGCAGCTTCGAGTTCATCCCGAACGGTACCGGCGGCTACCTGATCTTCGAACGACCTGGGTGCCGCCAGGCGAGGACCGCGAAGTACGGCACCGGCTGCCCGCGCAACGGCACGGTCTACGAGGCATTCGTCAACAACGTCGACCTCGCGAACTCCAGCGTGCGCTTCATCAACATCGGCACGGGCTACGTCGCCGTGCCCGGTGGCGGCTTCGACAACGGCTACCTGAACGCGATCCCGGGCGTGATGGACGACTCGATCCACCAGGGCCTCGCGCTCGGCTTCACGTTCCCGTTCGCGGGAACAACGATCACGACGGTCGATCTGTCCTCGAATGGCTACCTGTGGGGTGCCAGCAATCCGTACTCGAGCTACTTCCCGGTGATCGACGACTTCCTGACGGAGGACTCGCGCATCGCCCCGTTCTGGCGCGACCTCTACGCGCCGGGTGGCGGCGCGATCTACTGGGACACGACGCCGAGCTTCGCGATGGCGACGTGGGTCGGCGTGCCGAACTTCCCGCTGCAGATTCCCCCGGCCCCGGGGAACACATTCCAGGTCAAGCTGTACCCGAGCGGGGACATCGAGTTCAGCTACGGGAGCCTCGATCCGCAGAATCCGACCACGAGCGAGATCACGGTCGTCGGCTTCACCGAGGGCAACAATGCCGCGGACCCTGGCAGCGTCGACCTCTCGGCCTCGGTGCCCGGGCTCCCGGTCGGCGTCGCCGGCGCCGTCCCGCTCGACCTCGATGCCGCGACCGGCAGTTCGCCGCAGCTCAACAGCGTGTTCACGATGGCGGTCACGGAAGTGCCGGCCGGGGCGATCTTCGGGTTCATGGCGCTGAGCTTCGGCCAACTGCCGACCGGGGTCGACCTCGGCATCATCGGCTTCCCGTTCGGTTGCATGGCCTACATCGATCCGACTGGCTCCTCGATCCTGTCGTTCCCGGCGGCGCCTCCGACGGGCAACGCCGCGCTCGGCATCCCGAACAACCCCGGGCTCATGGGCCTCGAGATCTTCGCGCAGGCCTTCGTACTGCCGGTGCTGGTGCCGGCGCCGTTCCCGGCGATCGTATCGAACGGCCTGAAGCTCACGCTCGGTATGTGAGTGCCCGGGCCTTGCCCGGCTCGCTCGGCGCGCTACGTTGCCGCGCGGTGATCCACTCCGCCGCCGCCTGAGAACCTGCCGGTCGCTGTTGCGACCGGCAATCCCGTGTGCCCGCCAGTCCGCGCTCGATCGAGCGCAGGGACCGTGTGCGGGCTTGGTCGATCCCCAGGTTCCCGAGACGGAGTGTTCCCATGGCAGGCAGTGAGCAGGACAAGGCGCGCATGCTCGAACGGGCCGCGCGGCAGATGCGGCATCTGATCGATCGTGAGGAAGAGCAGCGGCGCAAGCAGGAATCGAAGGCGAGGCGTGCGGCGCGCCCGCACGGACGGCGCCGGCCCGGCCGGCAGTTGGACGAAGACGCGGACGAGGTCGCGTTCGAGAAGATGTCGCGGCGTGCGCAGCGGTCCGCGCCGGCTGCGTCCACGGCGGTGCGCGTCGACGGCCTGCCGCGCGCCATCGTCGCGGCGGTGCATCACGGCCGCGTCGACCTCGACAACGGCGAGTCGGCGCGCCTCGCGCACCGACTGTTCCTCGACCCCGAGTTCCACCTCGCCGTGGGCGACGAGGTCGCCTTCACCGCGACCGAGGGCCCCGCGCGCATCGAGGCCGTGTTGCCGCGGCGAAGCTCGTTGCGCCGCCCCGATCCGGGCAACGTGCATCGCGACCTCGTGCTGGCCGCGAACGTCGACGTGGCCGTCATCACGGCCGCGGTCGCCGACCCGCCGCTGCGGCCGGGTCTGATCGATCGCTTCCTCCTGGCGCTCGACGGCAGCGGTGTCCTGCCCGCGATCTGCGTGAACAAGGCCGACCTCGCAGTCGATGCCGCCGCGGTCGAGCGCGTCGTCGCGCCCTACGTCGCGATGCAGGTTCCCGTGTTCGTGTGCTCGGCCGCGACACGGGCGGGGCTCGAGCCGCTGCGTGCGCATCTGGCCGGCAAGGTCTGCGTGTTCGTCGGCCACTCGGGCGTCGGCAAGTCGTCGCTGTTGAACGGGCTCGATCCGGACGGCGCTCGCGCGGTCGGCGACGTGCGCGGCGACGGCAAGGGCCGCCATACGACGTCGTGGTCGAGCCTGCGGCGGCTCGCGGACGGCACGCGGATCATCGACACGCCGGGGATCCGTTCGCTCGGTTTGGAGCGACTGCGCGTCGAGGACGTGCGCGCGGGGTTCAACGAGTTCGCGGCGGCGGGGCGCTGCCGGTTCGCCGACTGCCGGCACCGTGAGGAGCCCGAGTGCGCCGTGCGCGCCGCGGTCGCGGCCGGTCGCATCAGCGAGCTGCGGTACGGTTCGTACCTGCGCATCCTCGAGAGTCTCGAGTAGCGGCAATGACGCCCGCCACCAGCAACGGCCCGAGGAAGTGCTACTCGTCCAATCTCGATGCGCGCAACCGCTCCTGCCACAGCGTGAGGTCGCGATCGCGTGCGGCACCGGGCTCCACGCGATGCCAGCACTCGTAGAGCGTCACGAAGGCGTCCGCGCATCGCTGGCGCTCGTCAGCGGAGGTCTCACCTGACTTCAACAGGATTCCGCGTGCCTCGACGAGGCACGCTTCGGCGCGCTTCAGCGAGGAAGAAGTAGCAAGCCCCGAATGGGCATTGCCCAGTGTCACGAGGAACATGGCCAAGTCGGGGCGGGCACTTCTTCGCCAGCATGGCTCGAGTTGCTCCAGGAGCTGCAGTGCGTCATTCGGCCTTCTGACCCGTACGAGCAGCACTCCCAGAGCACGACCTGCGTCGAGCGTCTCCTCGTGTTCCTTTCCCAACGAGGCAGTGAGAATGCTGTGGAGCTCTTCTGCAAGCGGCACGGCCTCTTCGAACCTCGACTGCGCATGCAGCAGTCGGCAGAGATGTGTGAGTGCCGTTTGGGTTGTCCGGGAGTCAGTGCCAGGCAGCTTTCGCGAGCGTTCCAGACCCTCGCGGAACAGCGGCTCGGCCTCCGACAGTTGCTCGCGAGTCATGAGGAGCAGGCCGGTCCATAGCAACCGATCCGGAAGCTCGAGGCAGTCGTTCCCGAAGGCTCTTCGCGTTCGGGCCAGCAGCTCGGTGAAGACTCGATGAGCCTCCTCGACCTTGTCCGCGCGGTACAGCAAGGCACCCAGGTCGTGCAGTGCGGTGAGTGTCGCTTCGTCGTCTTCCCCGTGCGAACGAGTGCGGCCGGCAACGACTTCGCGGCACAGCGCTTCAGCCTCTTGATACTGCTCGCGCCAACTCAGAACGTTTCCGAGTTCAGCAATGGTGGAAACCGTATCCACATGGTCGTTGCCAAGGAGGCGACGTCTCCCCGTCACGAGTTCACGAAGAAGAACTTCAGCCTCCGCTAGGTTGTCCTGCTTCGTTCGCAGATCTGCAAAGCTGGCCAAGATCGTCAAGAAGTCCGGGTGAGCCTCCCCGAGGACGCGACGGCCGCAAGTGACAGCGTCGGCAAACAGGGCCTCTGCGTCCTGCAGCGAGCCGTGCTCCTTCAGGAAGTAGGCGAAGTTGTGAGTTCTCAGCAGGGTTTCCGGATCATCAGGCCCCAGCGACGCCAGGCACCGCCGATGTGCTTCCCGGTAGTATCCGATCGCCTTCTCGGCATTGCCCTGACGCGCTGCTGCATCGCCGAGATTCACGAACAGTGCATGGTTCTCACCTTTGTCGCTGTATCCGAGGCGCTTGTCGAACTCCAACGCCTGCTCGAGCAACGACACAGCCTCGTCCATCTTGCCGATCATCAGGACGGCATGCCCCAGGTTGCACAGGGTGGCGCACATGCGTGCGTCGTCACGAGAACGCTGCGCCAGGGCCAGGCATTCGCGCAGCGTCGACTCGGCCAGGTGGAAGTCCTCGAGGCGAAGGTATGCGAGGGCCAGGTTGTCGAGATGGGCTGACGCCTCTCCATCGTCACTGCCGAAGAGACGGCGCCGTGTACTGACGTGCTCTTGGAGCAACGATGCAGCCTCCCTTGCCTTGTTGCGCTCCAACAACGTGCGACCCAGGTTGGCGATTGCCCGCAGGGCGTCAGAGTGATTGGTGCCCTGCAAGGCGCGTCGTTGGTCGAGTACATCGCGCAACATGTTCTCGCCTTCCTCCTCGCGGCCCGTTTGCCCGAGGAGACAGCCGAGGTTGTTCATGGTGTTCAGCCTCGTCGCGTCGTCATTCCGGATACGCAGTGCCTCGCGGTAGTACGGCTCCGCTTCTCTGTGCCGGCCGAGCGTGTGGAGCAGGAATCCCATGTTGTTGATGGAGACGAGCGTGTCGCCATCCTCGGGGCCCAAAGCGCGGCGCCTGCCCGCGATAGCCTCCGCGAAGCAGGCCTCGGCATCGGCCGGCCTGCCCTGCGCCATGCGGAGGTAACCCATCCCATTGAGGGCCGCCAAGGTGTCCTTGTCATCCGCACCAAAGAGCGTCCTGCACCCGGCCAACGCCTCTTCGAAGAATGGCTCGGCCCTTGCGAGGTCGCCACTCTTCTCGATGAGCACGCCCGCCGCGAAGATCGACTGGAGTGTCTCGCGAGAGGCGTTGCCGAGGAGGCCTCTGCGTATCGCTACGACCTCGTCCTGCGCCTTGCCTGCCAGGTCGAGCAGGCCGAGGTGCATCAGCGCGTCGGCAACCGCCTGTAGCAGGCTGGCCTTGATCAGGGGCTTTTCATCGAAGTTCTTGGCGATTGCGTGGAGCGTCGGCGCGAAGACTCCCTCTCGCAGCCCAGCCAAGGCGACGTCGGTGAAGTTGACTCCGGTCAATGCCGCTTCGACCGATTCGCGGTCCTCAGGCCGTGCCTCGACGACCGATGTCCGCAGTATCGCGCCGATGGCTTGCGGATCGATGTTCGTCATTTGCGCGGCCTGGAAGGCAACCACCCTCTCCAGGTCGTCTGCGCGCTGACGCGCCGCGACGGCGTTCTCGGTGGCTCTCTCCGCGTATTGCAGGGCCACGGCCGTACCACCGAGGGCAGTCAGCAGGACCGTAGCCGCCGCGAGCACCTGACCGCGATGACGTCGCAGCAGCTTCCGCACGCGATAGCCGGCGCTGGGCGGTCCTGCCAGCAGCGGTTCGTGGTCGAGGAAGCGCTGCAAGTCAGCAGACAACGCGTTTGCAGTCTCGTAGCGGCGATTGCGCTCCTTTTCGAGTGCCTTCAGCACGACCCAGTCGAGATCGCTGCGCAGCGCCTTCTTCAGAGCCCCGAGGCTGACTCGCCGGGCTCTCGCAAGCTCGAGACCGCAGTTGCCGAGCGAGGTGATCTTCGTGCTCGGCTTGGGCGGATCGATTTCGCGCAGAATACGCTGCATCTCGAGCAGGCCCGCACGCCGCAATTCGCGGGCTGGAAATGGAAGGTCGCCGACCAGGGACTGATAGAGGATCACTCCCAACGAATAGACATCGGCGCGGGTGTCGATGTCGTGATTGGTAGGATCGGCTTGTTCAGGCGCCATGTACTCGGGTGTGCCGATCACTTGCCCGGCCTCCGTGAACAGCGTCGCCTCGACCAGCTTCGGGCCCATTGCCTTGGCGAGCCCGAAGTCGATGATCTTGATCTGCTGCCTGCCGCCGTCGTCACAGACGAGTACGTTGCTGGGCTTGAGGTCGCGGTGCACGACGCCCTTGTGGTGTGCGTGTTGCACGGCAGCGCACACCTGCTGCAGCAGTCGGAGTCGGTCACCGAGGGAAAGGCGCTGCTGCTCACAGAACTGGTCGAGGGGAGTGCCTTTTACCAGTTCCATTGCGAAGTAGGGTTGACCACGCTCGTTCGCGCCGCAGTCGTAGACTTTTGCGATTCCCTCGTGGTCCATCAGCGCAAGGGCCTGACGCTCCTGCGCGAAGCGCGCGACGACTGACTTCGTGTCCATGCCGAGCTTGATGAGCTTCAGCGCTACGCGGCGAACCACCGGGTGTTCTTGCTCTGCGAGGTAGACGATGCCCATGCCTCCCTCGCCCAGCGTATCGAGGATGCGATATGGACCGATGCGGTCCGGTCTGTCGAGTTGCGAGTCGGCCCCGGCGTGTTCGGGATTCATGGGATTGCGCCGAGAGCATCGACGCCGGCCCCGGTCTTCGCAACCGACTCTGCCGGCAGGAGCGATGACCGCGCTCCCGCGCGGCGGCTGGCGCGTAATCGGCGTGCTCGAGATCGTGGGGGGGATCCTGCTGGTCGTCCCGGCCGTGACCACGCTCGCGGCCGCCGCGCTCACGCTAGAGACGCTGGTGCCCGCCGCGGTTATGCGCCCTACTCGCGCAAGGGCACCGCGACGACCCCGCTGGTCTGGAGCATCGTGATGGCGGTGCTCGTGGCGTTCGTCGCCTACGGGCGCTTCGCCCTCTTGCCGCACTGAGGGCACTCGGGCACTCGCAACGCCACGTGCCCTGAACTCGCCGTGAACTCGAGCGTGCGCGACGACGGCGACTTCCGGCGTGAACGAATCACTTCGATGCCGACGCGTCCTCGGCTCCGACGTTCTCGTAGAGCCACACCCAGCTCTCGCGCTTGGGGCCCGGCACCAGGGGATCGAGCTCCTTCTGCAGCGCCTGCCGCTGCTTGCTGCCCGCGACCATCTCTTCGCGCTTCGCTGCGTACATCTCGGTCCGCTTCTTGTCAGCCTCCGCCTCGGCGAGCTCGCCGAGATCCCGCTCGACGACCGCGAGCAGGCGTTCCTGTTCACGGGCCGCACGGTCGACTTCCAGGAGGCGCACGTGCAGGGCGCGATCACGTATCGCGTCGACAAGCCCGAGGTTCTCGCGTAGCGCATCGACTTCTCGATCCACGTCGAACGCGGCACCTGGCTCAAGGAGCCGCTCGCGCAGCTCGCGGCGATCGTGACGCAACTCGCGCAGCAGGCCGCGAGCGCCTACCTCGCGCACGAGCCGCTGCGCACCGTGCTGCAGGAGGGTGTGCAGCAGCTGCGCGAACGCATCGAGACGTTCCTGCGCGACGGCGGCGAGCTCGAGGGCATGGGCGTCGAGCTCGTGTCGGTGCGCATCGCGAAGGTTGCGCCGACCAGCGAGCTCGAGAAGGCGCTGCAGGCGCCGACGCGCGAGCAGCTGCAGCAGGTCGCCGACGAGGCGACGTTCGCGCGGCGCGCGCTCGCGGTCGAGAAGGAGCGTGCGATCGCCGAGAACGAGCTGCAGAACAAGATCGAGCTCGCGCGCCGCGCGCAGAACCTGATCCAGCAGGAAGGCCAGAACCAGCGCCGACGCAGCGAGGAGGCGGCCGCCGCGAAGCGCATCGAAGCCGAGGCCGGCGCCGCGACGCGGCGCCTCGAAGCAGAGGCCGACGCCGACGTGACGAAGAGCCGCGGCGCGGCCGAGGCGCAGGCGATCGAGCTGGTCGAGCAGGCGAAGAACCGCGCCGAGGCGACGAAGCTCGAGGCGTTCGGCAAGCTGCCGGCCTCCGTGCTGACGGCGCTCGCGCTGCGTGAGCTCGCGATCAACCTGCCGCGCATCGAACGCCTGAGCCTCGGCGGCGACGGCTTCGGCGGCCTGCTCGGTGACCTGCTGCAGGCCGGCACGCGGCGGCTCGCCGCGGGCGAGGCGAAGTCGTGAGCGCGCCGCGCCTCGTGCTCGCGACGCGCCCGACCGCGTTCGAGCGCCTGCTCGCGCGGCACGGCACCGCGGGCCAGGCGCGCTTCTTCCTCGAGCAGCGCGGCCAGTCGCTCGCCGACCTGCAGCGCCGCCACTCCGAGCAGGAGGACGCCGTCGCCGCGATCGACAGCAGTGCCCCGCGCGACTGGCGCCGCGCGCGCGTCACGCGCGCCGAGTTCGACCGGTTCCTGTTCCAGCAGGACGACGTAGTCGTCGCGGTCGGCCAGGACGGGCTCGTCGCGAACCTCGCGAAGTACCTCGACGGCCAGCCGGTCGTCGGCGCGAATCCGAGCCCCGACTGGTTCGACGGCGTGCTCGTGCCGCACCACGTCGACGCCGTGCCCGACCTCGTGCGCGCCGCCGCCGCGGGCCGCGCGCGCTGCGAGGAACGCACGATGCTCGCAGCACGGCTCGACGACGGGCAGCAGCTGCTCGCGCTGAACGAAGTGTTCGTCGGCCACGTCACGCACCAGTCGGCGCGCTACCGCATCACGGCCGGCGAGCAGGTCGAGCGGCAGTCGTCGTCGGGCGTCGTCGTCGCGAGCGGCACCGGAGCTTCGGGCTGGGCGCGTTCGATCCACGGCATGCGCCACTCGCGGCTGCGGCTGCCGGCACCGGTCGAACGCCGGCTCGCCTGGTTCGTGCGCGAGGCATTCCCGTCGCAGGTGACCGGCACCGACATGCAGGAGGGACTGCTCGGCGAGGGCGCGGTGCTGCAGGTGAACAGCGAGATGGACGACGGCGGCGTCGTGTTCGGCGACGGCATCGAGGCCGATCGCCTCGAGTTCGCGTATGGCACGCGCTTGCGCGTCAGCTGTGCGCAGCGTTCGCTGCGGCTCGTGCGCGCCTGACACGTCAACCGCTGGAGAATGAGCACGCGCCCGGTTACGCCTCGTGCATGAGCTCCGCACAGATCGATGCGTACCTGAAGAAGACCTCCGAGCCGCAGCGGTCGACGCTGAACACGGTGCGCAAGACGCTGCGCAAACTGCTGCCCGGTGCCGAGGAGGGCATCTCGTATGGTGCGCCGGCGTTCCTCGTCGACGGCAAGGCGGTCGCGGCCTTCGCCGCGGCGTCCACGCATTGCAGCTACTTCCCGATGAGCGGGACCGTGCTCACGAAGCTGAAGTCGCAGCTCGGGAAGCTGCAGGCCTCGAAAGGCGCGCTGAAGTTCCCGATCGACCTACCGCTCGGCGCGCCGCTGCTGCGCAAGCTGATCAAGGCGCGCCTCGCCGAGGCGTCAGCGCCGAAGAAGAACGGCCGCGTCACCGCGTACTACGAGAACGGCGTCGTGGCCTCGAGAGGCGGCTACAAGGACGGCAAGATGCACGGCAAGTGGGAGTTCTTTCGCAAGGACACCTCGCTCATGCGCTCGGGCTCGTTCACGTCGGGCAAACAGAGTGGGACGTGGCGGACGTTCGATCGCCAGGGTCGATTGGTGACCGAGACGGAGCTCTGAGTGTTTCTTCGAGCTGTCCCCGCTGTCAGCAGCACGACAATCAGGGGCCTTGACAAGCGTGAGATCGCAGCTACCCTGCCGCGCCTTCACGCGAGAACTGCAATGACATTCCCGAGCCGAGCCAACAAAGCCAGCCTGACTGTGAGCCTGAACCGGCTCACGTCCGGCATCGACACATCGCCGGCGCGGCGACCCGGCTGAGCAGCTGCTCGGCCGCGAAAGCCCCGCCGGATGCGTCCGCGCGGGGCTTTTTCGTTTCCATACCCACTCTGGAAGGAGCAATGAACCCAGACAACCAAACCGCATTCAACCGACGTCGTCCGGCGGCGCCGCAGGGCCATTGCCTGGTTCCCATGCGGCGTTCCGCGACCCGGGTTCACCCGGCGTCGGCACACTTGTCGTGTAGCTCATTGGTAGAGCAGGAGACCTACTCCGGGTAGCGGGTTCGAATCCCGCCTCGACTCGAGCCTTGGAAGCTCGTTAGACCCGCGCCCCCCGGGCAACGGGGGCAACGACCGTGTGTCCGCCGGCAGCGACCGGCTCCGGATCCCGCACCGCGGCGAGCAATCGCCGCGGCGCGGAACTGGGGGAACGCCTGCAAGTCCGTACGCGACCGACACGCGGTCGCGACAACGGCGCAATGCAACCGGCCTGCGCGGTTCCGTGCGCCCGCGTCGCGATCTCGTCCGGAACCCGCGGCCTTCCGCGAACGACCAGGATCCGGGCCGCCGCCCGCCGGCGGACCCACTCATTTCTCGCACACAGACGCACACAAGACGCACACAGACTCACTGACGACCTCTGGCCGCGACGCGATCGGGAACGGCGCGCCGCGGCTCCGACAACCACACGTTCCTCACACTCACATCGCTCACCTCCCGAAGGAGGTTCTCATGATCCGCAAGCACGTGAAGCAACACGAGGTCGGTCTCCTGTTCCGGCGCGGCGACTTCCATCGCCTGCTCGGTCCCGGCGACTGGTTCGTTCCCCGCACCCTGACCGGCACCGACAAGCTGATCCTCGTCAACACGCTGGAGACGCGTTTCGAGCACCGGCTCCTGGACGTCCTCGTCCAGGATGCCGCGGTGCGCGAGCGGCTCCTGGTCGTGAACCTGGCCGAGGACCAGCGCGCGCTGGTCTGGCGCGACGACCGCCTGTTCGAGGTCATCGGGCCCGGCCGGCACGCGTACTGGCAGAAGCCGTTCGCGCTGAACATCGAGACGTTCCGCGAGAGCGACGTCCGCTTCGAGCATCCCCGGCTCAACGCGGTGCTGTCGCATCCCGCGGCGCGTGCCTTCTTGTCCAGCGTCGACGTGCAGTCGCACCAGCGGCTGCTCGTGCGTCGCGGCGGCGAGTTGATCGCCGACCTCGGTGCCGGACGCCATGCGTTCTGGAACCGGGCCGCGTCGATCGGCTGGCAGGCCGTCGAGCTGCGCGAGCAGGTCGCCGACGTCGCCGGTCAGGAGATCATGACCGCCGACAAGGTGACGTTGCGCCTCAACCTGGTCGTGACCTGGAAGGTCACCGACCCGGTGGCGGCGACCACGCTGGTCGAGAACGCGGCCACGGCGGTCTACCGCGAGGCGCAGCTCGCGCTGCGGGCGTCGGTCGGTGCGCGCGATCTCGAGACGTTGCTGACGTCGAAGGACGCGGTGGCCGACGAGGTGCGGGCGACGGTGGCACGGCGGGCCGGCGAGTACGGTGCGTCGGTCACCGGCGTCGGCATCCGCGACGTCGTGCTGCCGGGCGACATGAAGACGATCCTGAACCAGGTCATCGAGGCACAGAAGCAGGCGGAGGCCAACCTGATCCGGCGTCGCGAGGAGACCGCGGCGGCACGGAGCCAGGCCAACACCGCGAAGCTGCTGGCCGAGAACCCGGTGCTGTTGCGCATGAAGGAACTCGAGGCTCTCGAGTCGATCCTGCGCGGCGCGAAGGCGAGCTTCGTGTTCGCGCCGGGCAACCTCGGTGAGCAGGTGCGCTCGATGCTTGCAGCACCGGAGTCGTAGCGGCGGCGGGTCTCCCCGCCGCCGCGTGCCGTTGCCAGTGGCGTGCGCACCTCGGGGGGCGAACTTGCCGCACTCGCTCGAGCAGACGACGATGGGGCGCAACGGAGCGGAACACGCATGGACCTCATCGACCTCTTCCAGCAGAGCTGGATCCACGACGCGCAGAACACGGCGCAGCAGGCCAAGAGCGCGACCACGCAATCCCAGTCGCAGATCAGCGACCTGCAGCGGAAGGCCGATGCGCTGACCCTCGCCTGCCAGGCGATGTGGGAGATGATCTGCGCGCAGACCGGCCTGCGCGACGAAGCCCTGCTCGAGAAGATGCAGGAGATCGACGCGCGCGATGGCCGGACCGACGGGAAGATCTCGACCGCCGCCCAGCTCTGTCCGCGATGCAAGCGCAAGAGCAACGCGAAGCGCCTTGCTTGCCTCTACTGCGGCGAGCGGTTGCCGATCCAGCACGTCTTCGACAAGGAGCGCTGAGCCGCGCGTCGAGCCGTCACTGCAGGATCGGTGCGAGGGCTGCGCCGATGCGCGCCATCTGCTTCTCGTCGATCATGCCGCCGAGGATCTTCTGGAAGCGCGTGTCGCTGACCCCGGAGCCGATGTACTGCCAGCGATAGGCGCGCAGCAGCGTCGTGTGCACGGCTGCGGCCTGCTCGGCGGTCAGCTGGCGGCCGCATGCGCCGGCGAAGTACCCGGCGTCGGCCTTCGCCTGCGCCTGCAGGATGCCGTCGACGGCGCCCACGAGCGCGATCAGGTCCGTGACCCCGGCGTCGCGCTGCGAGGCCGAGAGCTTCGCGTCCTCGCGCACCCACTCGAGCTCGTCGAGGATCGCGTGCTGCGACTCCTCGCGCCAGTGGTAGAGGAATACGTCCTTCCACAGCTCCGAGAGCTCCGCGTCGGGCTCGATGCTCTGCCGGTAGTGCGCCTGCGTGAACAGCTCGATGTTGCAGGTGAGCGCGAGCACGGCCCAGGTCGACGCCCCGAGCACCGCGCCCGCGACGTCGTTCGGCTGCGGCGCGAACTCGTAGCCGGACGCCATGCCGGCCGCGACCATGCGCTCGAGCCGGCGGAACAGCTCCTGGTGCTTCAGCTCCTCGTCGGAAAAGCGCACGAGCGCTTCGAGTGCCGTCTGGTCGCCGAGCCAGTGGTCGCGGCTGACCTCGAGGATCTTGGCGCCGATGAAGCGCTCGACGAGCCCGAACATGTTCGCGTAGGTCCGGCCCTGGACCTGGCTCAACAGGCGCTGTTCGGCGGCCGACAGGAACGTCAGCTCCTGCACGCGCGACAGGCCGTCGGGCAGGAACTTCTTCGCGAAGTCGAACTCGCGGCCGCGGATCACGTCGCGGTCGATGTCCCAGCGCACGCGTTTCGACGCGTCGATGCACCGGGCGTAGCGGTTGTGGGGGCGGTCGGAAGTGGTCGATTGCACTGCGGTCATTGGTGGTTTCCTCGGATCGGAACCGGCGCGAGGGCGGCCGTTCGAACGCGATCGGCCTGGTTCCCTGCGCTGTTCATTCCTGCGAGGACCGTAGCCAGCGTGCACCAGGCCTTGCTTGGCCCGAGCGCCGCCGTTCTTGCGCGCGGCGCCGGAACTGTGCGCCGCTCTTGATCGTCACGCCGCCGCAGTTGATCGTGGCGCCAGATGGACGCTTTCTCGGAGGTGTTGAAGGCGCTGCGGCTCGAGAGCGGGATCTTCCTCGAGGCCGAGTTCACCGCGCCTTGGTGCATCGACTCCGCGCCCGGCAAGGACGACGTGCTGCACATCCTGCCGAGCGCCGAGCACGTCGCGATCTATCACCTCGTCGTCGAAGGTGCGTGCCGCGCGCGGCTGCCGGACGGCCCGCCGGTCGAGCTCGCGGCCGGCGACCTGATCATGTTCCCGCACGGCGATGGGCACATGCTCGGCAGCGACGTGTCGCGTGAGCCGATCGGTGCCGAGACGCTCGTGCAACCGTCGCCGCAGGGAGGCCCGGCCCGCATCACGCACGGCGGCGGCGGCGCGCGCACGCGGCTCGTCTGCGGGTTCATGGCCTGCGACAGCCGGCTCTGCCGGCCGATGCTCGGCGCGCTGCCAGGCATGCTGCGCGTGTCGTTCAGCGGGCGGGCCGGTGCGTCGTGGCTGGTCAGCACGCTGCAGCACGCGGCCGAGGAGTCGCGTGCGCCGCGCGCGGGCACCGACGCGGTGCTCGCGAAACTGTCGGAGCTGCTGTTCGTCGAGGCCGTGCGCTGCCACATCGAGTCGATTCCCGAGGACCAGCGGAGCTGGCTCGCGGGCCTGCGCGATCCGCAGGTCAGCCGTGCACTGCAGCTGCTGCACGGCAACCCGGGAAGGCCGTGGACCGTCGACGAGCTGGGCCGCGAGGCCGGCATCTCGCGCTCGGCGCTGGCCGAACGCTTCGCGCTGCTGATCGGCGAGCCGCCGATGCAGTACCTGACGCGCTGGAGGCTCGCGCTCGCGGCGCGCGCGCTGAAGCAGGGCAACGAGCCGATCCTGCGCATCGCCGACGACGTCGGCTACGAGTCGGAGGCGGCGTTCAATCGCGCGTTCAAGCGCGAGTTCGGCATGCCGCCCGCGACGTGGCGGCGGCACAGCCGCGCCGCGTCGGGCGCCGGCGCGTGATCACGCCGTCGACTCGTCGGCTCCGCGCAAACCACCAGCTCCGGGCCTGGTCCCCTCGCCGTGCCACTCCGCGGTCAGATCGCACCACATCGCGAGCCCGCGGTAACCAGTGAACGCGTCGTAGAGCCGTGCGATAGTCGCGTCGGCGGGCGCGCGGCGGCGCCCGAGCAGCTGGGCGATGCGCGCGCGGCACCACGAGTCGAGCGCGAGGTCGTCGTAGCGGCCGAACAGGCGCAGCGCCTGGCCGGCTGCGTACGGGCCGAAGCCGTCGAGTGCCTGCACGCGTTCGCGCAGCTCCTCGGTCGGCAGCTCCGGCGCGAGGAAGTGCTCGTCACGCAGTTCGCCGCGCGCGAACTGGCGCGCGAGCGCCGCCGCGGCGCGCGCGCGGTAGCCGACCTTGACCTTCGTGCGGAAGAACCGCTCGCCGCGGTTGCACTCGAGAGCGCTCGGGAACGCACGCTTCCCGTCGGGGCCAGGCGGGCCCGCGGTCGCGACGAGGTTGCGCACCATGATCTCGGTCAACGACCACGTGCAGTTCGTCGTCAGCAGGAGCTTCATGAGATCCTCGAACACGGTCGCCGAGCGCAGCAGGCGTCCTCCGCCGCGCTGCGCGACCCAGCCGAGTCGTTCGTGTGCAGCGCACAGCCGCCAGAACGCCGCGAGGTCGTCGTCGAGCCGCAGCATGTGCGCGAGCTGCTGCTTCAGTGCCTGGACCGTGCGGCTCGCGAGGCGACGCGTGCAGTGCAGGGTCACGGCGAGGCCGCGCGCGGCGGCGCGGACCTCGGCGCGCACCGGTTCGCCGTCGGCGCGCAGGATCGTCGAGAAGGTGCCGCCGGCCCACTCGTGCGGAGCCAGTGCAAACCAGCCGTGGCCACACAGCACCAGCGGCAGCTCGAACGGCGGCTTGACGGTGAGAATGCAACGGTGCGCATGCGGCATGCGGGAATCATGCCAGGGACGTTCGTGCGACGGCTTCCGGGCTTTCATCCCGGCGCGTCGGTGCGCGGTCTTCGCCTTCGGCGCGAGGAATTCACGCAGCACGTAACTCCTTCACACTCACGATCTCGGGATCGAGGATGCGACCGGGGCTGCTTTGAGGTCTTCCCGCGGCCGGGAGCGGCGATTGACCTGATTCCTGGAAAGCCCGCGTCACGGTCGGATTCCAACACCGCATCTCGCAAGGCGGCGCCCCCGAACCAACGACCCCACAGAGCAGCCGATGTATCACCCGCCCGAGGACCTGTCCTTCAGTGCGATGCACCTCTCGATTCGCGGTGCCCTGGGCACGCCCGCCGAGGGGCGCCCCGTAGCGCGGCGGTCGGCATCGCAGAAGGCGAGCGCACCCGAGGAGCGGCGGCAGGAGGTCAACGAGCCCGCCCCGGACCGCAGCGAGGACGTCTTCACGCCCGCGTGGGTCAGGGCTCGGATCGAGCGCGAAGCGACGCTGGCCGACCGCGCGGCGCAAGACTACTCGGTGCTCGTTCTCGAGCTGCCGGAGCCCAAGGACCTCGTGGCGGCGAAGCGGCTCGTCGCGTTCGCGCGCAACGTGCTGCTGCCCGGTGACGATCTCGGCTGGCTCGACGACGGCCGGCTCGCGCTATCGCTGCCGCTCAGTGATGCCGCCGCCGCCAAGGCGAAGGCCGAGCGCCTCGCTGCCGAAACGGTGCTGGTGCGCTACACGATCTACGTGCAGTCGCCGCGGCCGCAGGCCGTGGATGCGCCCGCGACGCGGCCGCTGGCGGAACTGCTGTTCGACCCGCTGCCGCGCTGGAAGCGGTGCGTCGACATCGTGGGCGCTGGCCTCGCGCTGCTGCTCACGTTGCCGGTGCTGCTCGCCGCGGCGCTGGCAGTGAAGCTCACGTCGCCGGGGCCCGCGATCCTGCGCCAGCGGCGTGCGGGCCTGCACGGCACGCCGTTCGTGCTCTTCAAGCTGCGCACGATGGTGAACGGCGCGGAGGCGATGAAGGCCGCGCTGCAGCAGTTCAACGAGCGGTCCGGGCCGGTCTTCAAGATGAAGAACGACCCGCGCGTGACCCCGGTCGGCCGGATTCTGCGCGCGACGAGCATCGACGAGCTGCCGCAGCTGTGGAACGTGCTGCGCGGCGAGATGTCGCTGGTCGGACCGCGGCCGCCGACGTTGGACGAGGTTCCAGCATACCGGTCCTGGCATCAGCGCCGCCTCGACGTGTGCCCCGGCATCACGGGCCTCTGGCAGGTGTCCGGGCGCGAGGGCGTCGACTTCGACGACTGGGTCCGCATGGATCTGCGCTACATCGCGCAGCGGTCGCCGCTGGTCGATCTGCGCCTGCTCGGCGCGACGGTCCCCGCGGTCCTGTCGCGCAAGGGGGCCGTGTGAACATGCCGCGCCCGGACGCCATGTGGTTGCGTGGCCGTTCGGCCGCGCCCGCGCGGTGTGTGGCGTTCACCGGCTGCGCACATGCGGTGCTCGATTGTCCCTGGCCGGGATCGGAACGTGTTCGTCTCATCGATCGACTCGGTGGTGCCATCGCGGGCCGCGAGAAGCGTCATGCTTCGGTGTCGTCCCGTGCACGCATCTCCGCTGCACCTGCACCCGCGATCCGACGTGCCTCCGTCGGTTGCGTGATGCAGCCCGAGGGAGCGAACCCACCCCCGGCCCGCGGCCCCCCCGTCGGTGACGAGTGGGCCCGCCCTCCGGTGAACCTCGTGCGAACTCGCGGGCATTCACCGGATGGGACGCAATGGAACGACAGTGGGTAGCGACTTGCAGTGAAACGGGCCGCAGAGGCTGTCTCTGCGGTCTCGACGATCGACGGATCGATTGACGGACAAGCAGAAGAAGAAAGGAACTGGAAGCCATGGTGACTCCCAGTGGACGGTTGTCTTCGTGGTGGTTCGGGAACGGACGACTACGGCCCAGAACGACGCTGCATCGCACGGTCTCGCCGCTCGCGAGCCTGCCGAGCCCGGAGCAGACGCTCGGCCTGATCCGGCGCCAGGAAGCGCTGCGCGACCGCGGCCGGCCGCCGTTCTCGGTGGTCGTCGTCGACGTCGGGTCGCCGGCCGAGAGCGCCCACAAGGCGCTCCGACTGCTGATGGTGTTCAGGCGGCGAGCCCGAGTCGGCGACGAGGCCGGCTGGCTGACCGCGGACCGGATTGCGCTGATCCTGCCGCTCACGGGTCGCGACGGTGCACAGCGGTTTGCCGAAGAAGTCTGCAATCAGGCTGCAGGCCACCAAGGACCGCCGAGGTTCGAGGTCTACACGGCTTGATCGAGGCCGCTCGATCGAGTGCCGCGCACGCGGATCCGGCAGCCACTCGTCTCACGACGCGGACAGCACCGATTCCTTCGGCGCGAACGGCTGGCCGAAGTCGGGCTTGTCGCGCTGTCCGAGCACCCAGCGGTAGACCTCGCGCAAGCAGGCGGCCTTGTGGTCCCAGGTGAACAGCATCGCGCGCGCGCGTGCACGTTCCGCGAACTGCGCGAGCTTCTGTGGACTCGCCGCCAGCTCCGCGAAGTGGGTCCGGAAACCGGCGACGATCTCCTCGCGCGAGCCGAGCGGGACCCGGAGGCCCGCGTCGCCCGCCGCGGACTCGGGTGGGCCGCCGTAGTCGACGACGACCGGCACGAGCCCCGACGCCATGGCCTCGAGCACGACCGCGCCGCCGAAGTCGCGGATGCTCGGGAATGCGAACGCGTGCGCACCGCGCAGCCGGTTCTGCAGCAGCGCGTGTTCGACCCAGCCGGTGAAGGTCACGCCGGCCGCGATGTGCAGCTCGCGCGCCTGGCGCTCGAGGTCGCCGCGCAGCGGGCCGTCGCCGATGATCTCGACGACGACGCTGCCGTCGCGGACCAGCGGCGCCGCCGCGTCGATCAGCATGTCCACGCCCTTGCAGGGGACCAGCCGGCCGACGAACACGACGCGCAGCGGCGGCAGGTGCAGCGGCTCGCGTGCAGGGTCGATGCGCGCGCGGTCGATGCCGTTCTCGGGCATGTAGACGCACTTGGCGTGGTGGCGGGCCGGCATCTCCTGCCACGTGATGCGCGATCCGATCAGGATCGCAGCAGCGCCGTTGCGGGTCGCGCGATGAGATGGCAGCAGCCGGTGTGCGCCGCGCAGGTACGACAGCCACTCACCTTCCTGCCACCGCCTGGCGCCGAATCCGCGCGGCCAGGGCAGGCCGCCGTTCAGCGGGCCGAGCACGAACGGCACGCCGAGGCGCTGCAGCCCGCCCACGATGTAGCTCGACATCGACGGGCTCAGCGGTGTGAGACGATGCACGAGGTCGAACTCGCCCGCTCGCAGTCGGGCCTCGAACTGCCGCCACACGAGCCGCTCGAAATACCGGTACGACAACGATTCGAGCGCGGTGACCGTCGTCCATCCCCTGTCGGAGCCACCGCGCAGGAACGTCGCGAACCGGTAGACGCCCGCGGCCACGCGTTCGGAGTCGATCGCCGTGAAGTCCTGTGGCTCGCGGTAGCCGGCGCGGAGGATCGCCTCGCGGTTGCGCACCTGCGTGACCAGGTGCGTGTCGACGGAGTTCGCGATCGCCTTGGCCTGACACCAACCAACCAGGGGAACGCTCGTCCACTCGGGATTCGCCGCTTCCGCGATCAGCAGTACGCGCATCGCGGACATCGTGCCCCGGCGCGATCACGCGTCGAAGCGGTGAAGACCCTGCCGGGGTCTCAGGTGTTTGCCCGCGTCAGCTTCCCCCCGTGCGCGGCGACGATCATTGGCCCCGGTGTGCGAGCCACCCCGCGCCGCGCGGCCCTGGACCTGCCCAAATGACGACCTTCAAGAACATCACCCTCCCGACGACGTCCACGTTGCTCCCGGAGTCGACATCGACCCGGTCCGACCCGATCGCTCCGGTGCTGCCTCCGGGGCGGGCCAGGCTGCGTGTCGCGTACCTGACGACCGAGTACCCGAAGGCGAGCCACACGTTCATCCGGCGCGAGATCGCGGCATTGGAGCAGCGTGGCCACTCGGTGCTGCGGCTGTCGATCCGCCGCAGCGACTCGGCGCTCGTGCACCCGCAGGATCGCGCCGAGGTCGCGCAGACGATCACTTGCCTTCAGCAGTCCATGGCGCGGATCCTGTTGGCGACCATGCTGATGGCCGTCACGCGTCCGCGCGCGATGATGCGTGCGTTGTGGATGGCCTTGCGCATGAGCCGCGCGAGCGATCGCGGCCTCCTGCGGCACTTCGCCTACGTCGCCGAGGCGGCCGTGCTGCTGCGCATCTGCCAGGACCACGGCATTCGACACGTGCACGTGCACTTCGGCACGAACGCGGCGGCCGTTGCGCGCCTGATGCGCTGTCTCAGCGGTCGCGAACTCTCCTACAGCATGACCGTTCACGGTCCCGACGAGTTCGACTCGCCGCGCGGATTCGCGCTGCGCGACAAGGTCGCCGACGCCTCGTTCGTCGCGGCGATCAGCAGCTTCTGCGCGGCGCAGATCCGCCGCTGGGCCGAGCCGGCCGACTGGCACAAGGTGCACGTCGTGCGGTGTACGATCGATCGGTTCGTGTTCGACGGCTCCGAGCCGGTTCCGTCGCAGTCGCGCACGCTCGTGAGCGTCGGCAGGCTGACGGCCCAGAAGGGGCAGATGCTGTTGATCGAGGCGATGTCGCGCCTGCGCGAAGGCGGCGTCGATGCGCGTCTGGTCCTGGCCGGCGACGGCGAGATGCGTCCGCAGATCGAGAAGGCGATCCGCGCGCACGGGCTCGAGCGCTTCGTCACGATCACGGGGTGGATCGACGAGCGCGAGGTGCGCAGCCTGCTGCTGAAGGCGCGCGCGCTGGTCCTGCCGAGCTTCGTCGAGGGACTGCCGGTCGCCATCATGGAGGCCATGGCGATGCGCCGGCCGGTGATCGCGACGTACGTCGGCGGCATCCCGGAGCTCGTGCGCGAGCACCTCGAGGGATGGCTCGTCCCGGCGGGCAGTGTCGAGGCGCTGACCGAGGCGATGGAGGAGGCCGTCTGCGCCACGGGCAAACGGCTCGATTGGATGGGGCAGTCCGGCACTCGGCGCGTGCGCGAGCGTCACGATCCGGCGTCCGAGATCGACAAGCTCGAAGCACTGCTCGTCGCGGCGCACGGCAACCTGAAGAGCGCACAACGCTGATGTGCGGCTTCGCTGGGTCGATCGGCGCCATCGGGCCGCAGCTGATCCGGGCCGTGCAGGCTGCCGCGAGCGCGCAGCGTCATCGCGGCCCCGACGACGCGGGTACGTGGCTCAGCGGTGGGCCGGGACAGGACGGGGCCGTGCTCGCCTTCCGCCGGCTCGCGATCATCGACCTGTCGCCGGATGGCCACCAGCCGATGGTCGACCCGGTCACCGGCAACGCGATCGCGTTCAACGGCGAGATCTACAACTTCCACGATCTGCGGCGCGAGCTCGAGGCCGGCGGGGCGACGTTCCGATCGCGTGGCGACACGGAGGTCGTGCTGCAGGCGTACGCGCGTTGGGGCGTGCGTGCGCTGTCGCGGCTGTGCGGCATGTTCGCGTTCGCGATCTGGGATGCGCGCCGCCGCTGCATGGTCCTCGCGCGCGACCGGCTCGGCATCAAGCCGCTCTACCTCTGCGAGGTCACGCAGCCAGAAGGCTGCCGCGCCGTGCTCTTCGCGTCGGAGCTGCGGGCGCTGCTCGCGACCGGACTCGTGCCGCGGCGGCTCGCCCGCGCGGCCGTCGCACGCTACGTCTGGAACGGCTTCGTGACCGGTCCCGGCACCATCATCGAGGGCGTGCGAATGCTGCCGCCGGCGACCGTCGTGACGCTGAACGCGCGCGGCGAGTGCAGCGGCACCGAGCTGTACTGGCGCTTGCCTTCGTCGCGGCCGGCCGCCGACGGCGTCGCGAAGCTGCAGGACGAGCTGCGCACGGTCGTGCGCCAGCACCTGATCAGCGACGTGCCGCTCGCCGTGTTCCTCTCGGGCGGCATCGACTCGAGCGCCGTCGCCGCGCTGGCCGCGCGAGCCGGCTCGACGACCGGCCGTCTGCGCACGTTCCACGTGGCGTTCGACGAGCAGCAGTACGACGAGACGCGTTACGCGCACCGCGTCGCCGCGGCGCTCGGCACGCATCACGCGGAGGTGCGGTTGACCCAGCAGCGCTTCCTCGACCTGCTCGAGCCGGCGCTGCGCAGCATCGACCAGCCGACGTTCGACGGGATCAACACGTACTTCGTCAGCCGCGCCGTGCGCGACGCGGGCATCACCGTCGCGCTGTCGGGCGTGGGCGGGGACGAGCTGTTCGGCGGCTACCGCAGCTTCCGCGACATCCCGCGCGCTGCGCGCTTCGCCCGCCTGGCCCGGGTGGTGCCGGGTGGTGCGTTGCGCATGCTCGCGCGCGGCCTGCTGCGGGCCAGGTACGGCGTGCGCCGCGCCGTTCCACCGCAGACGCGCTGGGGCAAGGTCGCCGACGTGCTCGCGACGCGCGGCCGGCTCGTCGAGCTCTACCAGACATGCTACGGGCTCTTCTCGGCCGAGTTCGCGCGCCAGCTCGTAGTGCGCGACGATGCCCCGTCGCAGCGCTGCGGGATGCCGCTCGATCGCCTCGAGGAGCTGCAGGACCTCGCCGGCGATGCTGCGACGCCGCACGCCGTGTCGGTCCTCGAGATGGCGAACTTCGTCGGCGAACGGCTGCTGCGCGACACGGATGCCGCGAGCATGGCGGCGTCGCTCGAGACGCGCGTGCCGCTGCTCGATCACCGCGTCGTCGAGGCGGTCGCGAACGTGCCCGAGCGCGAGCGGTTCGAGCCGCTCGGCAACAAGATGCTGCTGCGGCAGCTCGCGATGCCCGAGCTCGACGCAGCGCTCTTCGACCGGCCGAAGGCGGGCTTCGTGCTGCCGCTCGACGTCTGGCTGCGGCAGCGGCTCGCGAAGGAGGTCGAGGGCGTCCTGCGCGACCGCGGGCTCTGCGATGCGTGTGGTCTCGACGCGCGCGTCGTGGGGAACCTCTGGGACTCCTTCCGCGCGCGTGCGTCAGGCCTCTACTGGTCGAGGGTCTGGGCCCTGTTCGTGCTCGCGTGGTGGGCGCGCGAGCACCGCGCGTCCGTCTGAGCCGCGTGATGGCCGTTGAGCCGCGCCCGCTGCTGGCGTCGGCTCCAACGCAGGCGGCTCGACCCCGCCGAATCGCCGGCTTCCTAGCACTACTTTGTCACCCGCAGGGACTGACGGATCGACTTGCGAAAGAGCGAGGGGATCAGAGTTTCGGCGGGTCGCGAATGAAGGCAGCCGCCCTAGTCGCGAACCGCTCTCCGAGCGCGAACAGCATGAAGACGACGACTTCGGTGACGGCTTCGCGGACGGCGCCGATGCTGAGCATGGGATCGGCCTTGGCGCGCTGTCGTTCGGCCTCGATGAAGGTGTAGGCCAGCGCGGTCAGCGCCATGTGGCGATGGAGGCCCGGGTAGGAACGTCCTTCGAAGTGATCGAGACCGGTCTCCTGCTTCAGGTCCCGGTAGTGCTGCTCGATGGCCCAGCGCTCGTGCGTGATCGCGACGAGTCGCCTCGCGTCAATCGTTGCGGGCAGGTTGGAGAGGTAGAATTTGCGCACGCTGTCCTTGCCCAGAGTGCGCTCGCAGATCAGCCAAAGCTGGTCGAGGGTCTTTCCGCGGTACCACCGGTGCGCGGGAGTGACTCGGAGGAGCAGGAACTCGGCAGCCAGTGGTCCCTTGGTGCCCCTGCGCCATGCGATGCGCCGCCATGCGGAGGCGGGCGCGTTCTTGGTGATCGCATCAAGCGAGACCGCGCGGGGAGACTTCGCTGCAAGCAGCGGCCGAGTCTTCGGACGGCCCATCCGTGCTCTTCGAGGCGCTGCGAAGCGTGGTTCACCAACGAAGACCTTCGTCGACTTGCTCACGCCAACGGAGTATGCGAGGCCCCTGCTGACAAGCGCCTCGCGGAACTCGACCGAATCGCCGTAGCCGGCATCGGCGAGCACACAGGTGATCTCGATCCCGCTTCGTCGCGCGGCATCGATGTGGTCGATCGCCATCTGCAGCTTGGTCCGGTGCTGCAGTCCTTCAGGCACGTGGGTGCGTTCGCGGCGATCCTCGTCATCGCACCAGTCCTTCGAGAGGAACAGCTCCATGCTCAATGGCCAGACGGCACGCTTGGCGCGCAGCGCTGTCGTGACGATGACCTGGCAGTTGGCGACCTTTCCCAGGGCCCCGCAGTACTGATGAGCAACGCCAGCTGACTCTCGGCCCTGCTTCGGGATGCTCGTGTCGTCGACCAGCAACAGTCCGCGTCGATCCGGTGTCTGCGCTCGAAGCTGCTCCCAGATCGCCTCGGCACGCCAAGTCGAGTGCGTGATGAAGTGCTGCAGCGTCTGGTACTGCCCCGGATCGCTGAGGCGCTGCAGCATGCCCTCCATGTTCTTCCGCTTCGCGTCGCTCAGCAGACCGCGCACGTAGCGGTGTGCGTTCCCCGACTGCCCTTCGCGCACGAACGAACCAGCGAAGCCGTCCAAGAACTTCGCTAGTCGCTTCAGTCGGTTGACGTCGCTGCGCAGCAACGCCCGCCTCGTACCACAACGTCAGTACGCGTACAAGTTTGTGCGCGCGAAACGCACGAGCGCCTCCTGACAAAGTAGTGCTAGTACGGCATGCGGGCGTGCAGCCGGTTGCCGATGCGGTTGACGATCCTCCTCAAGTGCCTCGACCGCCAGACGAGCCCCGTTGCGGACCGGCGAAGGCCCGAAGCGAGGCCGTAGAACTTGTCGAACGGATCGGGATACGGCACGGCTTCGCTGCCCCACCTCTGCTTGAACACGCTGAGGCCGTCGTCGCCGGTGCCGCCCGAGAAGTCGTAGTAGCCGCAGCCGACGCCGCGCGCCCACCGGATGGCCGCCCAGTGCGCCGCGTAGTTCGCGTTCGTGTTGGACTTGAGCATCGACATGCCGGCCCATCCGTCGCACGCGCGGTCGCCGATCACCGTCGTGATGACGCCTGCGAGCGGCACGTCGTCGCTGTAGGCGAGGAACGCACGCAGCTTGCCGCGCGGCGCGAACAGCCGCCAGGTCCGCTGGAAGTACTCGAGCGGGAAGATCGGGAAGCCGCGCCGCTGCGCGGTCTCCTGCAGCAGCTGGTGGACCGTAGAGATGTCCTCCTCCCCGGCCACGCGGACCGAGACGCCCTTGTTCCGCGCGCTGCGCAGATTGCGGCGGCACGTGTCGTGCATGCCCGAGATCAGCTGATCGTCGGTGCGGTCGCATCGCAGCAGCTGCGTGTCGCGTTCCGCCCACTGATAGCCGCTCCTGTGGTATCCGGCCTGCTCGAGCAACGGTTGCCAGAACGAGTCGCCGAAGTAGTTGATCAGGCGCATGCGCGTGATGCCGTGGTTGCGCGCGAGCACGTCGAGGCCGTGCAGCAGCTCGATCGCCGCATCACCCATGCCTGCGGACACGAGCGGCCCCTGGGTCACGCATGCCAGCGTTCCGGCGACCGGAACGCTGCGCAGCAGCACCTGGGCGCCGCCGACGATGTGACCACCGGGCGCGAGCACGGCGACGCGCAGGCAGCGGAACCCGCTCCTCGAGCGCATCTCCGCGAACCTCGAGGTCTGCTCGTGATGGCCGTGCGGATGGGCGCCGACGTATTCGTCCCACAGGGAAGGGTCTGGTTCGTACGAGAGTGCCATGGCGATTCCGAGATGCGCTTCGGGCAAGCGGCGCTCCTCCCTAGGTCCGCCGCCGCACGCGCCACATGGGGTCAGTTCCGCAGCGCAGCGAGGTGATGACCCGAGCGCGCGCAGGGGCGTACCGCAGTCGAGTTTCCTGACTCTGCGCTCCGTTCGCTGGCCGGCGGCGCGGGTGCGAGCCAAGAGACCCCTCCCGATCGGCAATGACGTTCCTCGTCCACCTCGCGATGTTCGGCTGGCCGCTGCTCGGCATCCTCGCGTTCAGGATGCTGCCGGCGCGCAAGGCGGTGCTGCTGGTCGTGATCGGCGGCTGGCTGTTCCTGCCGACGACCGCGTACCCGATGCCAGGGTTGCCCGACTACACGAAGGGCTTCGCCATCGTCCTCGGTGCGGCGCTGGGCATGCTCTTCTACGCGGGGCACTGGCTCGACACTGCGCGCTTCGGTTGGTGCGACCTGCCGATGCTCGCGTGGTGCCTCGTGCCGGCAGCGTCTTCGTACGCGAACGGCCATCCGATGTACGACGCGGTCTCGGTCACGCTGGGCTCCACCGTCGAGTGGGGGCTGCCGTACCTGTTCGGGCGCGTGCTGTTCCGCGACCTCGGCGGGATCGACAAGCTCGCGCGCGGTCTGTTCATCGGTGGACTCGTCTACGTGCCGTTCTGTCTCTACGAAGTGCGCATGAGTCCGCAGCTGCACGCGACGGTCTATGGCTTCGCGCAGCACAGCTTCAACCAGCACATGCGCGGGGGCGGCTACCGGCCGCTCGTGTTCATGGAGCACGGCCTGATGGTCGGCTTGTGGATGGCGGCCGCCTCGATCGCCGGCTTCTCGTTGTGGCGCTACGGCGGGTTGCGCCGCCTGTTCGGCATGCCGGTCCTTCCGCTGCTGCTGCTGCTCGGCGGCACGACCGTGCTGTGCAAGTCGCTCGGCGCGCTCGTGCTGATGGGCGTGGGCATCGCGGCGGTCGTTGCACTGCGCCGGACCGGCGGCGCGCTGCCCGGCTACACGTTGATGGCTGTTCCCGCGGTGTTCGTCGGTGCGCGTGTGCTCGGCGGCTGGCAAGCGAAGGAAGTGGTAGAGCTGATCGGGCAGCACGCACCCGAGCGCGCGAGCTCCGTCGCGTTCCGGATCCGCTCCGAAGAGGCCTTCATGTCGGGCATCTGGGAGCACCCGCTGCTCGGATGGTCGGCGTGGGGCTTCACGCCGCCGATGGGCCCCGAAGAGGAGCCACTGACCTACGCGTTCGACAGCTTCTGGCTGATCACCGTGACCTGCTTCGGCCTGATAGGGCTCACGCTGTTCTTCGTGGTGCACTACGCGCCGATCACGTCGCTGCTGCGGCACACGACGCAGCGTCGATGGGCGCACCCGCGCATGGCCGGCGTTGCAGCGCTCGTCGCCGTCGTCTGCATCTTCGTCGCCGACTGCATGTTCAACGCGATGATCAATCCGATCTACACGGTGGTCGTCGGCGGCCTCGTGTCGCTCGCGTCGGGCGTCACGTCCCGCGCCGGCGAAGCGCGATCGACCATGCTGGTGCGGGATCGGATGCACGCCTGGTCATGAGAACTGCTTCGGACACGACGACCGGTGCGGCGGTTGCGGGCCAGCGCGAAGGTGCGAGCGCGGTAGCCGGCGTCGAATGCGTGGTCATCGGCAGGAACGAGGCGGCACGCCTGCAGGCCTGCCTGCAGTCGGTGCTCGCCCAGTGCAGGCGCGTGGTCTACGTCGACTCGGGATCGAGCGACGGGAGCGTCGCGATCGCGAAGCGGCTCGGCGTCGACGTGCTCGAGCTCGATCGCGGCACCCCGTTCTCGGCCGCGCGCGCGCGCAACGAGGGCTTCGCGCTGCTGCGCCGCCGCGATGCCGGCGACGGTTTCTGCACGCAGTTCGTCGACGGCGACTGCTGTCTCGCGAGCGGCTGGCTGCAGGCCGGGGCGCAGGCACTGCAGCGCGATCCGGCGCTCGGCGTCGTGACGGGGCGGTCGCGCGAGGAAGTGCCCGCTGCTTCCCCGTACAACCTGCTCTGCGACATCGAGCTCGACGTGCCGGCTGGCGCGATCGACGAATGCGGCGGCGTCGCGATGTTCCGGACCAGCGCGCTCGTGGCCGCCGGCGGCTTCGACGCGACGTTCGCGGCCGGCGAGGAACCCGAGCTCTGCCTGCGCCTGCGGCGGCTCGGGTGGCGGCTGCAGTGCCTGGCCGCGCCGATGATGCGGCACGACGCCGCGATGCACAGCTGGCGGCAATGGTGGGCGCGCAGCATGCGCAACGGCCGCGCCTGTGCCGAGTCGTGGTGGAGGCATCGCGGTGGTCCCGAGAGGTTCCGCGCGCGCGAGGTCGCGCGCATGGTCGTCTGGGGCGCACTCGCTCCGGCGCTGGCGCTCGGTGCGGTCGCCGCGTACGGCGTGCCCGGGCTGATGGTTGCCGCTGCCGCAGCGTGGCCTGCGCGCGGCGCGTACCGGTTGGCGAGGCGCCGCGGACGTGTCCGCGCGGAGAGCTGCTTCTACGCGTTCGCCTGCGTCGCGGGGAAGCTGCCCGAGCTCCTCGGCGTGCTGCAGTTCGCGCGGCGGCTCCGTCTCACCACAGCGCGAAGCCGAGGCCCAGCACGGCCCCACTGACGATCACCACCGGCAGGTCGAGGCGCAGCTGCAGGATGCCGCACTTGTGCAGCGCGATCGCGACGAACGGATAGTGCAGCGCTTCCGCGACGACGAGGCCGACGATCACGCCGTAGGGCCCGCCGAGGTGATTGCCGAGCAGCATCGCGCTGCCCTTCAACAGCAGCTTCGCGGCTTGCAGCCCCATCATGACGGCAGGGAAGCCCAACGCGAGGAACACGTACCAGCTCGACGCAATCAGCATCTGCGGGATCGCGGCGGCTGCGAGCAGGCGCAGCATCCAACCTGCATCGTCGAACGCGGCAGGATAGATCAGGTGGATCAACCACTCGCCGCACAGGCTCAACAGCAAGAGCCCGCTGACGGTCGGCAGGAGCAGCGCGATGCGCGCGCGCAGCAGCTTGTCGTGGAACGCCGGATCCCCGCGCCGCAGCAGGGCGGACAACGCCGGGAACAGGACGCGAGATCCGAGCAGGTGAGCGACCTCGGGACCCGCGGCGGCCACCATCAGCGCGACCTGGTAGATCGCGAGCCCGTCGAAGCTCACCATCGTCGGCATCAGCAAGCGGTCGATCGCGGAAGTGATCCACGTCAGCGTCGTGCTCATCCAGACCCAGCGGCCGAACCGCACGAGGACGGCCGCCGCGGACGGGTCCCAGCGCAGGTGGCACTCGATGCCGAGGCAGTGGCTGCCGATCGTGTAGACGACCTGGGCAACGAGCACCGCGGCGATCAGGGCCGCGAGGCCAGGATCCAGCACGGCCCACACGATGCCGACGCCGCAGCCGAGCAGCTGGGTGCCGACGTCGAGCATGACGAGGGGTCGCAACCGGAGCTGGCGGTTCAGCGCGTACGGCGCCATCGAGTGCAGCCCGGTCAGCAGCGCGGACAGGCCGACGACTGGAACCAGCCACGTGAGCTGCTCGGCGCCGGGCTCGTTCGCGTAGAACCAGGCGAGCAGCGGCCCGAGCGGGAACGTCAGCGCCCAGAGGATCGCGCCGCGCACGATGTGCAGCGTCCAGGCGGTGTCGCGGAAGCTCTGCTCGTCACCGCCGCTGTTCTGGATGATCGCCGGTCCGACGCCGAAGTCGGACAGCTGGTGCAATCCAGCGAGCAGCACGTGCACGATGCCGATCAGTCCGAGCAGATCGGGCGCGATCAGGTACGTCAGCGTGATGTTGTTCGCGAACCGCAGGATCTGACTCGCGGCGTGGCCGCCGATCGTCCACGCGGAGCCGCGCATGGCCCTTTGTCGCAGACCGCCCGGCGGCAGCGCCGAAGCAGCGGAATCCGCCGGCGACCGTGAAGTTGCATCACCCGCCGCGGGCTCCGGCTCGCCAGCGCTGTGGGCAACGAGCTCGAGCCGCCGCACTCCGTGCCGTGCGCGCGCATTCGCTGGTCGCCTTGCCATTGTCGTCCGTCCGATGTGTTGGGGTTCGATGTTCGCCGGCGCACCGAAGAACGGACTTCGCTGACGTCGAAGGCACCGTACCGGACACACGGCTCGCGTCGTTCGGGTGAACACCCGACGAACTCACGGTTGCGTGTCGTAGCCGACGGCCGAAGATGACTGCGTCGCATCCAGAGCCGGCGCGACGCGTTCCCTTCCTGAAGCAACATCGAGGAGCGAGCAGATGGAACAGTGTCGTCGCACGCGACTGCGGGGTCATGGCTGCTACTGGCTGCTGCTCGGCGGCCTCGCCGCTTGCTCAGCCGCCCCCGCAGACCCTGGCGTGCCGGCGGCCTTCGAGCTCGTGCTGCTGCCCACGGGGCGCGCCGTCGCGTGGCGCACGTCTCCGGGCGTCGTGTACTGGGAGACGCCGCGTGTGCTCGAGCTGACCAATTCGGGCGATCTCGCGTTCCCGTACGTGCTCGAGAGCAACGTGCCGTGGTTGAGCTTCTCGGGCGCTGCGAACGGCGTCGTGCTCGGCGGCCAGCGCGCGAGGATCGAGCTCGCGATCGACGCGACCACGTGTCCATCTGCCGGTGGCGAGCACCTCGGCGTGGTGTCGGTGCTCAACGCGATCACGTTCCACCGCCAGGCGAGTCTCGACGTGGCGTGCGTCGTGCCCGGCAGCGGCATCAGTGCTGCGACGGACAAGTGACGCGCGCGCGGCTCGCGCCGATCATCGCGAAGGCCAGCGCTGGCAGGCGCTGCCGAAGAGCAGGCGCACGGCGAACGGCAGATCGTGCAGCAGGTACCGGCGCGAGAGGCGCTGCGGCTCCTGCCACAGCCGGTGCAGCCACTCCATGCCGATCGTCTGCATCCAGCGCGGCGCGCGAGGCACTTCCCCGGTCAGGTAGCTGAAGCTGATGCCGACGCCGACCCACCAGGCCGACGGCAGGCAGCCGCGCAGCCGGTCGATCAGCACCTCCTGCTTCGGGGAGCCCAGCGCGACGTAGACGATGCCCGGCCGGCAGCGGCGCAGCTGCGATGTGATGGACGCGATCCGCGCCGGATCGGCCTCGAAGCCGAACTCGGGGCAGTGGGTGCCGGCGATCCGCAGTGCCGGGTACCGGCGCGTCAGGATGGCGGCGGCACCCTGCGCGGCGCCGGGATTGCCTCCGAGCAGGAAGATCGGCACGCTCGCCTGCGCGGCTGCCTTGCTGAGCGACGACACGAGGTTGGAGCCCGTGACGCGCTCGGGGAGCGGTGTGCCGCGCAATCGGCTGGCCCAGATCAGCGGCATGCCGTCGGGCACGAGCATCGTTGCGCCCTCGCACAGCTCGCGGTAGCCGGGCTCGTGGACCATGCGGCGCAGATGATCGAGGTTCACGGTCACGATCCAGCCACCCTGTCCACGCGCGACGCACGTCATGATGTGCTCGACGCACGCGGACTCGCGGATCGCGTGGATCGGGAAGCCCATCAGGTCCACGATCGGCATCAGGGCATGGATCGACTGCACTGCGTCGCTCGTTCGCATGATGGTCCCTCGACGTGGTCGCGTGTGGGCGAGCCGCCCAGCCGTTCGTGGATGAGCGCGGTCGCGCGCCGCTTGCCGTAGAGCAGGCAGCGCCACTGATGGCTGCGCAGGAAGTCGCGGAACTCCGGGTCCGGGTATCGCGGCAGGCGCTTCAGCATCGCGGACAGATAGCCGACGAGCATGCCGAGGCCGCCGACGACGCGCGGCCGGCGCGACATCCGGTACGCGGCGCTGACGAGCATGTACAGCAGTCCGGTGCCCATGAACCACTGCCCCTGGCCGTGACGCTTGCGGCCCGTCCACATGCCGCGGTGGCTCGATCCCATCGGGCGCAGGTGCAGGAACCGCAGCTCGGGATCGTCCCAGCTGCACGCGATCCAGCCGCGCATGCGGCAGCGATGGCAATCGATCCCGTCCCACATCACACCCTGCACGAAGCCGCCGATCTCCTCGAAGCACTCGCGCCGGTAGAACTTCGTCATGCCGGCCGACATCTCGTCGCCGATCGCCTCGCTGACCAGCGCGCCGCCCGAGGTCAGGAAGTAGGGCTTGCCGCTGCAGGTTCCGATCCGCGGCTCGAGCGCCATGCGCCGCATCAGCTGCTCGAAGTACGTTGGCGGCAGCGCCAGGTCCATGTCGAGCTTGCACACGAAGTCGAACTGCGTCGCGTCGACGGTCGCATAGCCGGCATTGAACGCCTCGATCACGCCGGGTCCGACGCTGCGTGTGCCGCGGTCGGGTGCGCGCAGCACGCGGATGAACCGATGGCTCTGCGCGTACTCGGCGAGGATCTGCGGCGTGGTGTCCGAGGAGCCGTCGTCGACGATGACCCACAGTGCCGGCTTGATCGACTGCCCCACGACGGTCTGCAGCGTGCGATGGCAGTGCGCAGCTTCGTTCCGGCAAGGCGAGACGAGCAGATAGCGGTGGCTCATGGAGTGACGCTGCCTCCGAATCGCGCCGGCGTGCGCGGGGCTGCCGGCGCCATGGGGCCGAGGGTCTTCGGGATGCGGTGGCGCCGCAGGCGGTGGCGCAGAGCACGCAGTGGCTCCCGCAGCGGTGCAGTGACGCGCGACGATCGCAGGAACGCCATACCCGAACGATGCCATCGCCGGAGCACGGCGAGTGCCGGCGAGACGACGACCGAACCCTCCGCGATCGGGGTGCGATGCGTCGCGAAGTGCCGCTTGTACTCGTCGTCTCCCCTGCCGAGATCGAGCGTGTGCATGCCGCGCTCCGCGGCTGCACGCGCGAGCTCGATCAGCAGGACGGCGCCCGGTGAGCAGCGGGACAGGTCGCTCTCGTACACGGGGAACCAGTAGTGCAGCGTGCGTCGCGTCCGCATGCCGAAGTGCGCCGCGGCGAGCCGGCGGCCGACGCGCAGCACGGACAGCACTCCGGCGAAGTCCTCGGTCCTGGTGTCGAGGATCGTGTGCACGAGGTCGACGTTGCGCCGCTCGGCGAAGAAGTCGACGACGCCGGTCCGCCTGCACTGGTGCCGCTTCCAGTGGATCACCTGCTCGAGGACCTGTGGATCGCGGGCGTCGAACTCGAAGCTGATGTTGCCCTGTCGCGCGAGCATCCTCGTCTTGCGCTTCACGCCTTCGATGTGCGTGCTGCCGGCATCGCGCCGGCGGGCGTGGTAGCTACCGAACCCGCCGCGCAGATCCAGCGCCGGCGAGCCGCACGTCGAGTCGTGGAACGACGCGAACTGCGGTTGCTCGCACAGCAGGTGGTCGAACCGCCACATGCGCAGGCCGCAGCCGGCGATCAGGTCCTTCGCGCACCAGTCGTCGCGGCCGGCGGCGATGACGGCCTGGAAGTCGGAGAGCCGGCCTCCGACCGGCTGGCCGATGCCGAAGCGAGTGCGCTCGAACGGCATGAACCCGAACGGCTCGCCGCCGTCTTCGAGCACGCCGACGCGGACTCCGGGCCTCGTTGCGGCTGCGGCGGCGAAGTAGCCCGGCGTGAAGTACGGCGAGGCCAGGTTCTCGTCGCGGCGCAGGATGCCGTTCCAGACCGCGAGCAGATCGGCCGACAGATCGGCTGCCGATACGACGCGGACCTTCATGACTGGATCGCGGCGCTGCGGCCCGCGGGGGTCAGCCCGAGGATCGGCGCGCGGAGCCGCAAGCGGAACGACGTGACGTCGCGTCCGATTGCCCACCGGGCCGACGACATGACGCTCATGATCGCGAGCTCCGCGAGCTCGGTCATGCACGCCGTCGCCATGCCGTGGTGCTTGACGAAGTACAGGAACCGGCTGCGGTAGTAATGCTCGGCCAGGCAGCCGTGGAACAGCGCGGTGCCGGTGGCGCGCGCGCTAACGCCGCCGACGTGCTCGGCCACGGCGCGGCCGACGGCCCAGAGCTGCCAGCCGCGCGTCCTCGCACGCCGGCACAGGTCGGTCTCCTCGAAGTAGAGGAAGAACCGCGGATCGAAGTAGCCGATCTGTTCGAGCATCGACCGGCGCAGCAGCAGCACGGCGCCGCACAGCCAGTCGGTCTCGAACGGGTCACTGCCCGGAATCACGGTCGTGCGCGGCGGTTGCCAGCTCGGCCACATCGCCTGGGTCAGCAGCTGCATCGGCGTCGGCATCCCGCCCGCGTGCTGCCAGATGCCGTTCGGCATGCCGACCGCCGGAGCGGCCATGCCGCACGCCGGCGTCCTGTCCATGAACGTGCGCAGGACCTCGAGCGGGTCCTCGTACAGGACCGCGTCGGGATTCAGCAGCAGCACGTATGGAGACCGCACCCTGTCGATTCCCTGGTTGCAGGCGACGCCGAAGCCGACGTTCTGCGCGTTCGCGATCACGGTGACCCACGGATGCTGTTCCTTCAGGTGCCGCACCGTGCCGTCGCTGCTCGCGTTGTCGACGACGATGCAGTCGGCGAGTCCGCGTTTCCATGCCACCGCGAGGCTCGAGACCGCGCGCGCAGTCGCCTCCCGCGACTGGTAGCTCACGACGATTGCAGTAACCGGTGGTGGGTTGTGCAGCGTGTTGTTCATGCGCCTCGTAGCAGTCGCCGCACCATGTCTGGTTGGGCGCCGCTCGTGTAGAGCCTGAAGAGCGCCGGATCGTCCGGCGGAGAAACTCGCGGAAGTGCCAACAGATCGGCCCCGGCCCGCACGAGTGCCGGCGGATCCGTCGCGACCGCAGCGCGGAAGCGGTTCGCGACGAGGCGCCGCGCGCATTCACAGGATCGCCCGTACGGGTACGAGAAGAAGCGTGGTTCGAGGCCGAGCATGGTCCGGACGTCGGCGATGCACTGCGTCAGCTCGACGGCCATGCGTTCCGTGTCGAGGCAAGGGAGGCTCAGGTGGTCGCGCGTGTGCACGCCGATCTCGAACCCGGAGTGCATCGCCTGCAGCCGGCGCACCTCGTCCCAGTTCATGGTCAGCCTCGGCGGCGTCCTCGTGGGACGCAGTTGCACCGTCAGCTCGTCGAAGAGCCGCTTGCGGCCCGCGATGTCGGTCGCGAGCATGATCTCGCTGATGGCCGTGTAGGACGCGTCGACGTCGTGCTGTCGCGTCAGGTCGTACGGCAGCGTCGACAGCCATCCGACGTGGAGGACGTTCGCGGACCTCGCGCGGTAGATCGAGTACAGCTCGTCGATCCACTGCGGCGACTCGCGATCGATGTAGCCCGTTGCGAGGAAGAACGTGGCCGGAAGGTCGAACGACGCCAGGATCGGCGCAGCGACTTCGAAGTTGTCGAGGTAGCCGTCGTCGAACGTGATCACGACGGTGGCGTTCGGCAGGCTCCGGCCGATCTCGATCGCTTCGACGAGCTCGGTCAGCGACACGACGTGGCAGTGCTTCACGAGCGTCTGCATCTGCTGCTCGAACAGAGCCGGAGCGACCGCGTCGCGAGGATCGATCCACTGCGCGGCGTCCGGCCCCGGCACGCTGTGGTACATCAGGATCGTCGTGCCGCCGTCACCTTGCAGCATCCGACAGAGGCGGTGCACGTTGCTGTGGAACAGGGCCTTCTCACAGAAGCTCAGCAGTTGCCTGCGGGCCGACGTGACGGGCTTCGATGGCATCAGCACGAGGGGATTCACGACGAGGCGCAGGAGATGTTTCGTGCGCAGCGTGGTGGGGGGCGATCGGGTCGGCTGCGCGACCGGCACAACCCTAGAGATGTCGGAGAGCCCCGCGTATTGGGTCGTCACCCGAATCGATCAGGGGGTGTCACCGGACGAACTCGCAACCGCTTCGCGCGGCAGCGAGCCGCGTGCAGCGGCCCTCCGTTTCACGGCACGACGACGCCGAAGTTGCCGCGGAAGTGCGCAGCCACGTTGGTGCCGACGAGCCGATCGTTCCAGTTCGCGCGCGACTGGTTGCGCACGCGCGCGAGGAACGAATCGAGGCTGCCGCTGCCTCCGGTCGCGCGGTCGTACTCGGCAATCGTCTCGTCCGCGTTCTTGTAGGCGACTTGCTGGGCGACGGACGTGTCATCCGCGACGAGCGTCTTCCAGGCCGGCAACGAGAGCTGCCGACCGTTGAAGAACATCCACGCGCCAGCCGGTGCGCCGGTGTGGAGCCGGTTGTTCGCCGTGGAGATCCCCGCGAGCGGACTCTCCGAGTCGGCGCGGATCAGCGCGCTCGAGCCGGAGTCCTGGAGTTCGTTGTCGCGGAACTCGAATGCGGAGAAGTGTGTGCCCGAGAGGCTCACGCCGCCGCCCCAGCGGTAGCTGACGTTGTGGTGGAAGTCGACGTTGTTGATGCCCGCGCCAGCCTTGCTGTTGAACTCGAAGCACAGCGGAGCCGTGCCGGAGACCTGGTGCGCGGCCACGTTGTAGGCGATCTCGCCCGACGCGAGGCACTGGAACTGCGCTGCCCAGCCGCGTGGTTCGGCAGCGTCGATGTCCCGCCCATCGAGCATCACGTTGCCGATCACGCTCGCTTGCAGTGCGCCGTCGTTGCCGGTCGTGCTGCCGACGAGCAGGCTGATCGAGTTGGCGAGGAACAGGTTGTCGCGGATCACGCCGCCCGATCGCGCCTGCAGGCCGTGTGAGCCACCGCGTGCGATGACGTTGCCGCGGATGACCACCTTCTTCGTGTCTCCCTGCACGTAGATGTTGTGCCGGAAGATCGTCGGCACGGCTCCGTCGACGCTCGGCCGCCAGCCGTTGTGGTCGAAGACACACTCCTCGATCAGGCAGCCCGTGAGCGCCTCGACGTAGATGCCCTGCGAGTGCGCCTTGCCGGTCGTGAACGCGTCGGCGATGACCGACCGGCGCAGCTCGAGGTTGCGGTGGTCGGCCCCCTGGAAGCGGATGTTCGTGCCGAACCGTTCGATCTTGCAGTCCTCGATCAGCACGCGCGTGCACGGCGACAGCAGGCTGATGCCGTACGGATGCCCATTGCCGCCGTCGTACGCGTCGGCGACGAAGTGCAGTCCGACGAACGCGACGTCGTGGATCGCCGTCGTGTGCATGGTGAGCCCGTCGTCGACGCCGCAGCGGAACAGCGGGCGCGCCGAGCCGTTGCCGTACGACGTCACGACCATCGGCGCGCACTTCGAGCCGCCCGACCGCACCCATTCGCCGAGCCCGCTGCGGAACTCGTCGCCGCGCTTGATGAGCAGCCAGTCAGGGTTGCCGGTGCGCAGCAGCCGCGTGGCCGCCGGGATCGTCGCCTTCGGCGAATCGGGCGTCAGGCCGTCGTTCGTGTCGTTGCCGGTGCTCGAGCTCAGGTAGACACGCCGCGTGCTACGCGCCGGTTCGTGCTCGGTCCAGCCGGGCTCCTGCGCCGGCGGTGATCCGGTGCCGCAGCTCAGCAGCAGGGCCAGCAGCGCGAACGGTGCGTCCGCCTGCATCCAGCGGCGACGGGCTCGCGAGCGGTGGGGGATGTCCTGGTTCCAGCGGATCGATGCCGACACGTGTGCCTCGTTCGAGGGCGTGTGGGCTTAGCCGGGGCGATCTGCTGCGGCAATCCGGGAAAGCCCCTGCGGCGCCTCGGCGCGGCCGCGGTTCCTCCAGCATCAGGTAGGTGCTGGTGCCCGGGCGGGTGGATCCCTCGATTGCCCGGACGGCCCGCAGTTCCCCAGCGTGCGCGCGTCGGAAGAAAAGGCGCCGCCGTGCTCAGGCGCGGCGGCGCACCGGGCTCACGGTACGACGACGCCGAAGTTGTTGCGGAAGTGCGCGGAGACGTGCGTCCCGCAGAACCGGTCGTCCCAGTTCGTGCGTGACTGATCCCGCGCGCGCGAGAGGAAGGAAGCGAGGCTGCCGCTGCCGCCGACCGTGAGGTCGTAGCCGGCGATCGTCTGTGATGCCGCCGGGTAACTCATCTGCTGGGAGCTCGACGACGTGTCGCCGACCATCGACTTCCAGGTCGGCAGCGACACGAGCGAGCCCTGGTGGTTCATCCACGCGTTGCTCGAGGCGGTCGTGAAGATCCGGTTGTTCGCCGAGTAGAACCCGCCACCGCCGTACATCGTCCTGACCAGGTCGCTACCGCCGAACTCCTGCAGCTCGTTGTCGTGCATCCGGAAGTTCGAGTAGTTGCCGCCGTTCACGGCGAGCGGGGCGCCCCAGCGGTAGCTGACGTTGTGGTGGAAGTCGACGTTCCTGATGCCCTGGCCCTGGTTGCTGTTGAACTCGTAGTTCTGCGGGTTCGTGCCCGTGACCTGGTGCGCGGCGATGTTGTAGGCGACTTCGCCAGCCGCGAGGCACTGGAACGATGCGCTCCAGCCGCGCGGTTCGCCGGGGCTGATGTTCTTGCCATCGAGGATCACGTTGCCGATCACGCTCGCGGTGAGCGCGCCGTTGTTGGCGGTGTTGCTGCCGACGAGCAGGTTGATCGAGTTGCCGAGGAACAGGTTGCTGTGCACCACGCCGCCCGATCGCGCCTGCAGGCCGTGCGACCCCGCGCGCGCGATGATGTTGCCGCGGACGACGCAGTTGTTCGTGTCACCCTGGAGGTAGCAGTTGTGCCGGAAGATCGTCGCGATGGCTCCGGGCACGTTCTCGTTCCAGCCGTTGTGGTCGAAGACACACTCCTCGAGCAGGAGGTCCTTGAGGCCCTCGACGTAGATGCCCTGGGCGTGCGCCGAACCCGTCGTGAAGGCGTCGATGATGACCGAGCGGCGCATCTTGACGCCGCGCACGTGCGCGCCCTGCATGCGGATGTTCGTGAAGAACCGTTCGATCTTCATGTCCTCGAACAGGACGCGCGTCGTCTGCGACAGGATCGTGAGCCCGTACGGATTCCCGTTGACGCCGTTGTAGCCATTCGCGAGCAGGTGGATCCCGACGAACGCGACGTCGTGGACGGGACCTGACCAGAGGTTGATTCCGTCGCCGTTGCCGCAGTTGAACACGGGCCGGTTCGCGGACGGGCCGTAGGTCGTGATGACCATCGGCTTGCCCTCCGCGCGGCCGGAGAGCCACCAGTCGCCGAGACCGCCCGAGAACTGATCACCGCGCCGGATGTGCAGCCAGTCGGGATACCCGTTGCGCATCAGCTGCAGCGCGGCACCGAGCGTCGCCTTCGGCGATTGCGGCGACAGGCCGTTGTGGCCGTCGTTGCCGGTGCTCGAGCTCAGGTACACGTTGCGCGTGTCCTGGTGCGGGACGAGCGGCGTCCAGGTGATCGACGAGACGGGCAGCGTGGGGTCCTCACCACCGGTGGGCGTGGCGGGAGTCGCCGAGGAGCGCGAGCTGTCGCAGCCGGAGAGAAGCACGAAGAATGCCGCAGCGGCACAGGAGGCGAGGGTCGACGAGAGAGAGCGGGGCGGTAGGAGCCGGATCACCGGCTCGGGGCATGGAAGTGACTGCATCTTGGGGACTCGTGCCGGACAGGCGACCGGCGTGCTGGGGGACATGACGGGTGGCAGGTCTCTCGGCGCGAGCTTCGCTCGGGTGAAACCCCGGCAACGCTCTCGGGTGATGGCCTGGCTGAGATCTAAGGTGAACACCCTAGGCATAGACGCGTCCCTACGAGCCGGTGTTCGATGCGTGGCTCGGCGGATCGAACATATTTTCGCGCCGACGGACAGTGCGTGGTGCACGCTGCGCAATGTGCGTGCGCGTGAGCTTGCTGTCGATCCGGATCGACAATCGCGGTGACAACTCCGGTCCGCGAAGCTCACGCGGCGCGCGCGGTCGTCACTGCGTGCGCGTCGCTCTCGCACTCACGGCGCGGGACGCGACCGGATCGATGCGCAACCGCTCATCGCGGCACGAGGCCAGCGGCAACCGCGCCGGAACGCGGGCGTGCTGCGGCGCGCGGCACGACGCATCGGCACGGCGCCCGCGGCGTTCTCGCGCGTCTCACGCGCTCGGGAGCCAGAACGGCTTCACCGAGCGCCAGCGGTTCAGGATCACTCCGCGGCTCTCCTTGCCGGCGGAGCGCACCGCCTCGAGCAGCTCCTCGGCGCCTGCACGCGTCGTCATCCCCGCGGCGAGCACGGGCACGACGGCGTCCGCGCACGAGAGCAGCGGCACGAACTCCGGATGCTCGACCACGGACGGCACGTCGAGCACGACGAGGTGGAAGCCCTCGCGCAGCGACCGCACGAGCTCGTCGGGCCTGCGCACGACGAGCGCTCCTTGCCCCTCGAACGAGCTCGCGTAGACGATCCGCAGGCTTGCCACTCCGGTCGGACGCACGACCTCGTCGTGCGTCGCCTTGCCGGCGACGAGATCGGCGAAGCCACGGTTCATCTCGACTCCGAGGCGCCGCGCCAGCGCCGGCGCGTGGTAGTTCGTCTCGACGAGAAGGACCCGCAGGCCGAGCAGTCGCGCGGAGCGCAGCGCGAGGTAGAGCGACAGCGACGTCACGCCGCGTCCCCTCCCGTCGCCGACCAGCGCGAGCGTGAAGCAGCCCGTCGCCGGCAGTGCCGGCGGCACGAGGTCGATCCACAGGCGGTCGAGCAGACGGCGCACCGAGGCATCCTTCGTGTCCGCGAAGCCGCCGCCGTGCCCGAGTTGGCGCGCCGCCTTGCCCGTCAGCTCCGGAATGACGCCGAGCAACGGGGTCCCGGTCGCCATGAGGTCGCCTGGCCGCCGCAGCGATCGGTCCAGCCGCTGGCGCAGCGACGCGAAGCCGAAGCCGAGCACGAGGCCGACGAACGCACCGCCGAGCAGGTAGCGCGAGCGGTTCGGTCCGGTCTTCTGGATCGGCAGATCGCCAGCCTCGAGCGTCCTGAGGTTTCCGATCTTGTTCTCGTCGAGAAGGTTCACGACCTCCTGGGCCTTCAGGTTCTCGATGATCCGCTTCGCCTCCGCCTCACACGCCAGGACGCTTGCCTGCAGCGTGGCATGCCGCGATCGGTGCTGCTCGAGCTGCTGCAGCTGCTTGCGCATCTGGGCGAGTCGCTCGGCGCGCTGGTCCTTCGTGATGCGGGTCGGACCGAGGTCCAGACGAACGTCGTCGAGCTGCGTCTGCAGCCGTGCCCAGCGCGGGTTCTCCAGCGTCTGGCTGCTCTTCGGCCCCGGGATGGTCGGCCGCACGTCGCGCAACTTCCCCTCGGTCTCCGCGATCGCTCGCTTGAAGGCCGCGATGCGGTTCTCCTTCTCGAACTTGTCGGCGGCGGAGCCCAGGATCGTCGCGATCTCGGAGTGATGCTTGGTGATGCGGTCCTGCAGCGCGGTGTACTCGGGGTTCGCGGTGGGCGGCTGCTCGGTCACGACGTCGCGGACCGGCTGCTCGCCCGCGAGCAACTCGTTCAGCTCGGCGAAGCGCTTCTCGAGCGACCGCAGTTCCTCCTCGTCGGCCGCCAGCTGGGTCTCGAGCTTCGAGATCTCCGTCACCAGCGACGTGCGCTGGGCGTCGAGGTCGTAGATGCCGTGCTCGTCCTTGAAGGCCGCCAGTGCGGCTCGCGCGGCCTCCTCCGCGCGCTGCGCCTTCTCCGACATGCTCGACAGCAGCTCGAGCGACATGCGGTTGCTGAACACGCGGCGGTGGTGCTCCTCTGCCGCCGCGAGGAACGCGTCGGTGACTTCTTTCGCGAGCTGCGGCGAGTGCGCTTCGTAGCGCACGTGGATCAGCGATCCTCCGGCCGCGCCGAGGCTCAGGCTGTCCATCACGGTTTCGAGCGCGCAGCGTGTGCGGTGCTCGGGCGTGGCATCGACCAGCTCCGCAGTGGACAGCGCGAACCACCATGCCTGGATCCGATGCAGCAGCCGCGTCAGCGAACCCGTCTCCTCGGTGTCCTCCGCGGTCGGATCGTACACCTCGAGGATGCGGTGCTCGCCGATGGTCTCGACGACGCGGCGGAACGTGTCGCGGTGGGACAGGATCGCGATCTCGTTCGCGACGACGTCGAACAGGCGCAGGGCCAGCGACGTGCGCCCGGCCACGGCCGCTTCCGGCGTCTCGCTCTCGCGCGCGCCGCCGCGCAGCAGCAGCGTGCCGGTCGACGTGAACGAGTTGGGCTTCATCAAGCCGAGCAGCAGTCCCATGACGGCGCCGATCAGCGCGATCGTGGCGATGAACTTGCGGTACCGCAGCAGCACGTACGTCGCCGAGGAGACGTACGTGGAAGCGCGCGGCTCGACGTCGTCGTCGGCAGTGTCCGGAAACGTGCGCGCGGGCGCTGCGATCAGCGGTCGGCGACGAAGATACCCAGAGCGAACGTTGTCAGGCCCGTGGGTATCATCTTGTTGATGTACTGATCGACCCATATGTTCACGTTGTCGATAGGAGTGTTCGGGACGACGATGATGTCGTGACGCTGCAGGTAGACCGGTTGCGACTTCTCCCAGTGGTCCTCGCGGGCATCGATCCGCCATGACGCGTACAAGCCAGTCGTCGGGGACCTGCGCATCATCAGTGTGTTGCCGAGCAGTGCCGTGTCCTTCAGGTGGCCGCCTGCGCGTCCGATCGCCTCGATCAGTGTGATGCGCTCGCCGACGATCGTGAGGCCCCCGGGCGTGCGCACTTCACCGCTGATCGTGATTGCCTGCGGCGAGTCGCGGCCCTCGCCGCCGCGGTCGCCGCCGACGTTCAACAGCAGCGACGGATCCTCCAGCACCTGGCCGTAGGTCGCGACGAGCTGGCGGTCGAGCTCCGCGATCGTCTTGCCGGCCGCTCGCAGCTCACCGACGACCGGGAACGAGATGCGGCCGTCCGCGCGCACCTGTGCGATCTGGTTCCATTCGGGTTTGCGCACGAAGCGCAGGTCGAGCACGTCGCCCGGTTCGATCAGCGTCGGGCCCGTGTACAGGGTCGCATTGATCTCCGGCGCGATCTCGAACAGGGGGCGGCCGTAACTCGCGCACGCCGCGAGCGCGGCGCAGAGCAAGCCGGCGGCAACGGATCGCAGGGAGCGGTCGCGGTTCATCGCCGCAAGATTCCGCTGCGGCAGGAACGCTGGCAATCCAGCGATCTACGGGGGAGCCACCGGGGTTTCCCCGGGCGAACCTGCGGTGATCGCCCGACGCCGGTGCGGGTCGAGGCTGCAGCTGCGTCAGGCTTCCGGCGTCACGACACCGGAGCGGATCGCGTACCTGACGAGGCTCGCCGTGTCGTGCACGTCGAGTTTGCCCATGATCCTCGTGCGGTGCGACTCCGCGGTCTTCACGCTGATGCCGAGGATCCATGCGGCCTCCTTGGTCGTCTTGCCCTCGGCGACCAGCTGCAGCACCTGCCGTTCGCGCGGGCTCAGCGGGTCCGGAGCCGCGCTGCTGCCGTCGAGGCACGCGTCGACGACGGTCTGCGAGATGCTCGGGCTCAGATAGGTCCGCCCCTGCATGACGAGCTTGATCGCCTGCACGAGGTCGCGAGCCGCCTGGCTCTTCGCGACGAAGGCGTGTACGCCTGCCTGCAGTGCTCCGATCACATACTGGCGCTCGGTGTAGACCGTCAGCAACACGATGCGCGTGCGCGGTGCGACCTTGTGCAACTCACCGGCCGCCGTGATGCCGTTCATGTTCGGCATCGAGAGGTCGAGCACGACCACCTCCGGGTGCAGCTGCTTCACGTGCTCGACTGCTTCGAGGCCGTCGGAAGCCTCCGCGACGACTTCGAAGCCTTCGCGCTCGAGGACGGCGCGCAGGCCGTCGCGAACGATCAAGTGATCCTCCGCAAGTACGATGCGTGTTGACATGGTTCTCACCGTGGTTGACATAGTTCTCACCGGGAATCGAGAGAGACAGTTGGAGTCGAGAGAGTCAGTTTCAGCGCAGGGGAATGGATAGGCACACTTCGGTTCCCTGCCCAGGGGCGGAGTGAAGGTCGAACTCGCCGCCGATGCGCTGCAGCCGCTGCTTCATGCCGAGCAGGCCGAAGCCGCTGCTGGTCTGCCGCGGTACCCGCGACGTCGTGTCGAAGCCGACTCCGTCGTCGCGCACCGAACAGAGCAGGCGCCCGCCCGTGGTCTCGAGGCGGATGACGACCTTCGAGGCCTTCGCGTGCCGGATCACGTTGGACAGCGCTTCCTGCACGACGCGATAGACCGATATCTCGACGGCCTCGGGGAAGCGCTGGTCCTGCGGGCCCTGGACGAGGATCTTGAGCTTGCTGCGCCGCTCGAACTCGCCGCGCAGGAACTCGAGTGCAGGCACGAGGCCGAGGTCGTCGAGGACCGGCGGGCGCATCTCGCGCGCGACGCGGCGGACCTGGTCCTCGACCTGCGTCAGCAGCTGGCGAATCGTCTGCAGGCGATGGGCCAGCGTGCGGTCCGCCTGGCTGCGGACCATCTCGAGCTCGAGGTGGATCGCCGCGATCAGCTGACCCGTGTTGTCGTGCAGGAACTGCGCGACGCGCTTCATCTCGCCTTCGAGGACCTCGTTGAAGTGCCGCAGCACGCGGTTCGCGTCGCGATACCCGCGGTTGGCCATCTCGAACGCGGCGAACACTTCGAGCAGGAACCGCCGCGCCGACTCGACCGTCATCGCGGTGCGCAGCGCATCCTGCTGGTGGTCGAGCAGGTGTTCGGCGAGCGCTCCGTGGTGGACCTCGACGATGTCGAGGATGCCCATGCCGTCCCCGAGTGCCTGGCGGCCCATTTCGTAGGCTCGATCCAGCGTGCGCTCGCTGCTGGCGGTCATGAACTCGAGCAGCGCGCTCTTGTAGTTGGCCTTGATGTCACCTGGAGGGCTCATGTCTCGGGTCCCGAATGACGAGCGACCAGGACGAGCGCGTCGTCATTTCCTCTGCCGTGCCGCGCCAGGATCCGGTCGGCCAACTCCTGGGCGCTTATCGAGAGCGGGATCTCCTGGTCGAAGGCGCTTGCGACGCCGTCCGTGGCCAGGACGAGCGTGTCACCGCGTTCCATACCGATCGTCTCACCACGCAGCGGCGGCAACGTGTGGCCGACCACACCTCCGCGCTGCACGAGCGATCTCGCCGGCTGCCGGGCGTTGATCACGTTCTTGAAGAGCACGCCGTTGACGTTGCCGACGCCGATCCAACTCAGCTGTCCCTGCCGAGCGTCGATGCTGGCCAGGCTCATGACGACACCGCGTGTCGCGCGCAGGCGTGCGTGGCAGAGCGCGAGCAGCGACTCGAGCGAACCCTCGGGTGACTCGCGCAGCGCGCGCGTGGCCAGCTCGGACGCGAACTCCGCTTCCGCGCCGTGGCCGACGCCATCGATGACCGCGAGCAGGTAGTCGCGCCGTCGCTGCAGCACGAGGTACCGGTCGGCGCTGGCGGCCTGGCCTTGCATCGCGCAGGCAGCCACACCGGTTGCGAGTTGGGCAATGCTCGACGATCTCCACTTCTTGGTCGTGACTACCGTGCCTCCGTTCAACGAGGACTTGATGTAGAACTCGTCCATCAGGCGCTTCACGCCAGGCAGGCCAAGCCCGAGGCTGCCAGAAGTCGAGTAGCCATCCTCGAGGGCCTTGGTCACATCGAGGATTCCCGGTCCCTGGTCCGCAGCGACCACGACCAGCCCGGCCAGAGCGTGGTTGCGCTCGATCCGGAGCCGGATCTCGCCGTGGTGCGCGTACTGGACGATGTTCCTCGCCAACTCCGAGATCGCCGTGACGATCATCGTGAGGTCGGTCGCCCGGAAGCCGAGGACTGTGGCTAGATCACGGCCCTTCTGTCGTGCCGTGATGATGTCCGCGTCCGAACGGACAGGCACACATACCTCCGCCTGGGTTTGATCTTGCACCAGCGGCTCCTCATTGCTTCGCACTGCTTCCTTCGAGGAATGCCAGGCCCTCCTCGAGATCGAGGGCAGTGACCACGCCTTCCAGTTTCGACCCGAGTTGGATCATCGAGAACGCCACTTCCGGTTGGATCCCGACGACCACTGTCTTCGCGCCCTGCAGCGCGATCATGTGGGCTATGTCGCGCAGCGTCCTGCAGGCATACGAATCGAGAACGTCGATGGACGTCACGTCGACGATGACGGCTCGCGAGCGGAACCCCCGCACCTGTTGCATGAGCGACTTCCGGAGCTGCAGGAAGTCGTCATCCGACACGGCCGATTGGACCGTCGCGATCAGGTAGGCACCTTGCTTGAGAATCGGTACTTGCACGGGAGGGCTCCGTGACCACCTTATCTCGGCTGGCCGTTCTCCAGTGGTACGACTCTGTAACCGAGCAGACGCTCGGCTTCTTCGATGCCTCCCTGCAGATCGCCGACCGTGCTCATCTTGCCGAGGTCGACGCCGATCGTGACCAGCGTCTGTGCGATCTCGGCTGACAGGCCGGTGACGATGATCGTCGCGCCGAGCAGGCGCGAAGCCTCGACCGTCTGCACGAGGTGGTTCGCGACCTTCGAGTCCATCGCCGCGACACCGGTGATGTCGATCACGACGACCTTCGCGCGGTTCGTGCGGATTCCGCGCAGCAGTTGTTCGGTCAGCTGGCGCGCGCGGTGTGGATCGATCACGCCGATGATCGGGAGGATCAGCAGGCGCTCGCGCACCTGCAGCACCGGCGTCGACAACTCGCGAATCGCTTCTTGCTGCTCGCGGATCACGCGCTCGCGCTCTTGCACGAAGCCGACTGCGACGGTGTTCGCGATGCGGTTCGCGGCAGGTTCGTACGCGTCGAGGATCCGGTTCAGCTTGTTGTCGCCCTGGTACTTCGCGAACAGCGAGCGAGCGAGCACGTCGCGCAGCAGCAGCACGATGCCGACGACTTCGTGCGTCTCGACTCCGCGCGGAATGATGCGCTCCGAGAGGTTGCGCGCGTACGCCTGCAGCGCCTGATACGTGCCCGTCTCGAGCGCCTCGACGTAGTTGTCGTAGACCGACGTCGCCTCGGCCAGGATCTCGTCTTGCGTCATCGCGGTGAGCAGCCTGGCTTCCGTGATCCTCTGCGCCCACTCCTGGCGGAGTTGCGTGCGGTTCTCGCGAAAGTGCGCGACGAGTTCCCGCAGAAGCAGCTCGATGCCCTCGGACATGACCTTCATGGCTTTCATCGGATTCGTCACACCATGTTCGCGATTCATCGTGGCCTCTGCGCGCCGTCAAGCGGCGTGCGCACAGGGGACAGTCACCTGCCCTCAGGTGTCGCGCAAGACCCTGCTTCATCCGGTGAATACCCGAGGAGGTTGTTTCCGCGCGGCCCGGTAGGGTTGTGACCCATGGTCGATCCATCTCGGTCGCACCAGATTGTCGCCATGGCAAACGAACGCAGATCGCGAGAGCGGGCGCAGCGGATCGGCCCGCACGGCTTGCGGAGCACCGCCGCCGGCGCTCCGCCACGAGTCGCGGGCGAGCCGGCGGAGCACTGGTTGGTCGTGCAGCGGCTGGTCGATCTGCTGGCCCGCGCCACGCGCCGGGCGGTCGCGCTGCGAAGGCGCGAGGCGGCGCAGCGGGAGCTGACGCTGAGGGACGAGCTGACCGGCCTGTACAACCGGCGCGGCCTCGTCGAGCTGGCCGGCCAGCAGTTGCGGATCGGCGAACGCACGGGCCGGCGCATGGCTCTGTTCTTCGTCGACGTCGACGGCCTGAAGCAGGTCAACGACACGCACGGGCACATGGCCGGCGACGCGGTGCTGAAGCGCGTTGCGGCTGGTCTGCGCACGACGTTCCGCCGGTCCGACGTCGTCGCGCGCTACGGCGGCGACGAGTTCGTCGCGCTGGCCGTCGACACGGCCGCGGCGAACGAGCAGGCGATCGTGACGCGCCTCGAGCGCGCGATCCGACGAGCGCCCTGGGACGTCCCGGTCTCCGTGAGTCTCGGCGTCGCCCGCTTCGAGCCGGGACACGGCCACTCGCTCGAACAGCTGATCAAGTTGGCCGACAGCAGCATGTATGCAGAACGTTTCGCGCGCCGCCACCGGGGAGCGACCGACTGACGAACGCGCCGCGGATCGACGTCGAAGGCTTCGAAGCGCAGGTGATCCGCGGCGCCGAGAAGTTCCTGCGCAGGCACCGCCCGCTCGTCCTGTTCGAGGAGAACGGCGGGCGCAAGGAGTCCTTCCAACTGCTGCGCGAGCACGGCTACGCGTTCTTCAGGGTCCCGGAGTGCTACGTGCGCATGCGCCTCGAGCGCTGCGGCTTCCTTCCAACGGCTTCCGATCGCATGCTGGCGAGCTTTCCTCATGGCATGATCATCCGGCGAGCAACCTCGGAGGACCTGGCACGCGTGCGCGAGTTGCTGCTCGAGTACGCGGCGTCGTTGGGTGTCGACCTGGGCTTCCAAGGCTTCGCGCAGGAAGTGGCCGGCCTGCCCGGCGACTACGGGCCACCGCGCGGCTCGCTGCTCGTCGCGGTCTGCGAAGGCGCGGTCGCGGGTTGCGTGGCGCTGCGTGAGCTCGGCGAGGGAGTCTGCGAGATGAAGCGCCTCTACGTGCGGCGCGAGTTCCGCGGCATGAGTCTCGGACGCGAGCTCGCCGGAGCCATCCTCGCGGAAGCCCGCCGGATCGGCTACGCGCGGATGCGGTTGGACACACTGCCGTCGATGAAGCAGGCGCGCGCTCTCTACGAGTCGCTCGGCTTCCGCGAGATCCCGCCGTACCGGCACAATCCGGTCGAGGGCACCTCGTTCCTCGAGCTCGACCTCTGATCGCGGCGGCTGGAACACACATATCTGTCAGTCTTGGTGTCGAACGCGCGCCCGGCCGCGCATCTACGATGTGGCCGCTACGAGCGGACCTGAGGTGACGAACGTGAAGTACATGCTGTTGATCTACGAGACCCCGAAGGACTTCGCGGCCCGCACGGGCGACAAGTCGGCGCCCTACGTCGCCGCGTGGCGGGCCTACCACGAGTCGATGGTCGATGCCGGCGTCTTCGTCGGCGGCGACCCTCTGCAGCCCGTCGACACGGCGACGACCCTGCGCGTGCAGGGCGGCAGGCGCCACGTGCAGGACGGACCGTACGCGGACACGAAGGAACAGCTCGGCGGCAACATCGTGCTCGAGCTGCCGTCGCTCGACGCCGCGATGGACTGGGCTTCGCGCTGTCCGGCGGCCCAGAGCGGCGCGGTCGAGATCCGGCCCTTGGCGTCCGACATGCGGCAGCGGATCGTGTCGTGAATGGACGCGGTCCGGTGCACCGTCGAAGCGATCGCGCGCGACTCGTACGGCAGGCTCGTCGCCTGGCTCGGCAAGCGCCTGCGTGACGTCGCCGCGGCCGAGGACGCGCTCGCCGACGCGTTCGTGGCGGCGCTGTCGACCTGGCCGCGCTCTGGCCTGCCGGACCAGCCCGAGGCGTGGCTGCTGACGACGGCGCGCAACCAGCTGAACGCGCGCTTCCGCCGCGACCGCACCGCGGCGACCGCGCACGCGCGCGTTCAGCAGCTGCTCACCGAACGCGCCGAGCGCGCAGCCGCCGGCACGGCGTTCCCCGACGAACGGCTCGAGCTGATGTTCGCGTCCGCGCACCCGGCAATCGACGCGGCGGTGCGCACGCCGCTGATCCTGCAGACCGTGCTCGGACTCGACGCGGCGGCGATCGCGCGCGCGTTCCTCGTGGCGCCGGCGGCGATGGGGCAGCGGCTCGTGCGCGCGAAGGCGAAGATCCGCGACGCAGCGATCGCGTTCGAGGTCCCCGAGCCGCACGAGCTGCCGGCCCGGCTCGAGGCCGTGCTCGAAGCGATCTACGCGGTCTACGGTGGCGGCTGGGAGGACGCGGCCGGCGCCGACCCGCGCGCGCGCGGCCTCGCCGACGAAGCGCTGTGGCTCGCCGAGGTGCTCGCGGGGCTCTTGCCCGGCGAACCCGAGGCGCGTGGCCTGCTCGCGCTGATCCTGTTCTGCGAGGCGCGGCGTCCCGCGCGCCGCACGGCCGACGGCTGTTACGTGCCGTTGTCCGAGCAGGATCCTGCGCGCTGGGACCACGCGCGCATCGTCGCGGCGGAACTGCAGCTCACAGAGGCCGCGCGCAGCGGGCGGCCGGGGCGCTTCCAGCTCGAAGCCGCGATCCAGTCGGTGCACGCGGAACGCGCGGTCAGCGGCCGCACGGAGTGGCCCGCGATCGCAGCGCTCTACACCGGGCTCGTGCACGTGGCACCGACGCTCGGCGCGCTGGTCGGGCGCGCGGCTGCAGTCGCCGAAGTCGACGGGCCGGCCGCGGCGCTGCTGCGGCTCGACGAGATCGAGCCCGCCGCGGTCGACGGCTACCAGCCGTACTGGGCCGTGCGTGCGCACGTGCTGCAGCGCCTCGGCGACGTCCGCGCGCGCGAGGCGTTCGACCGCGCGATCGGCCTCGCCGAGGACCCGGCGCTGCGCGCGTTCCTGCTCGCACGCCGCGGTTGACGCTAGAGTTGGGCCGCAATGGCTCGCGCACGCTCGCACCGGGTGTCGTGGTCGGTCGCGGGTCTCCGGTTACCGGGAGATCGAGCTGCGGTTCCAGCCGGCGAGGTAGCGAGAGAGCCAGTCTGATCTGCGCGGCGCAGCGGTCGTGGGTGGCGAAAAAAGCCGCGCGGCCGTGTCGAAGCGCGCTGTCGCCGCGCATCCACGGGGCAGACCTGCGGGTCATGCGAACGCTGGCCCGCACCAACCCCGAGGAAACCGATGAAGACCGAAGACCTGCCTTTCTGCCCGATCGTGTCCCGCGACGAATGGCTGCGCGCCCGCAGAGCACTGCTGCAGAGCGAGAAGGAGCTGACGCGCCGCCGCGACGAGCTCGCGAAGAAGCGCCGCGAGCTGCCGTGGGTCAGGATCGACAAACGCTACGTGTTCGACGCGCCCGACGGCCGGCGCGGCTTCGCCGATCTGTTCGCGGGCCGCAGCCAGCTCGTCGTCAAGCACTTCATGCTCGGCCCCGGCTGGCGTGAGGGCTGCGTCGGCTGCTCGTTCGAGGTCGACCACCTCGAGGGCGCGCTCGTGCACCTCGAGCACCACGACGTGAAGGTCGTCGCGGTCTCGCGCGCGCCGCTGGCCGAGATCGAGGCGTTCAAGCGCCGCATGGGCTGGCGCATCGACTGGGTGTCGTCGCACGGCAGCGACTTCAACTTCGACTTCCACGTGTCGCTGACGCCGGAACAGGTCGCGAGCGGCAAGGGGTACTACAACTACCGCGAGGAAGCGGTGCCGAGCGAGGAGCTGTCGGGCTTCAGCGTGTTCGCGCGCGACGAGGCTGGCAACGTCTATCACACCTACTCCGCCTACGGCCGCGGCGCCGAGGAAGTCATGTCGACCTACATGCTGCTCGACCTGACGCCGAAGGGCCGCAACGAGGGCGACGTCGGCAACCTGACTGCCTGGGTGCGCCACCACGACCGCTACGGTGCTGGCGGCTACGTCGACAGCGCGGGCCGCTACGTGCCGCCGGCCGACGGCTCGTGCTGCGCAGGTGGGCCGTGAGCGCGCGCCCGTGCTGTGTGCTGCGCGGCCCGCTCGCTGCTGGCACGGCGACGACCGGGCCGGTGTGGCGCGGCGTGCGCCTCCTGGGCTGGCTCGTGCCCGGCGCTTTGCTCGCGCTGCTGCCGAAGTGCCCCGCGTGTTTCGCGGCGTACTTCGCGCTCGCCACCGGCATCGGCATCACGGCGGCCACCGCTTCGCAGCTCCGGGCGGGGCTCGTCGTGCTCTGTGCCTGCGCGCTCGCAGTCCTGGTGTTCCGGCTGGTGCGACGGCGTCCGTCTACGGCAGGATCCGCAGCGACGGATTGCTGACCTGCAGACCTGTCGCCGCGACTCAGCGCGGCTTGCGCGTGGCCGGATCGATCGCGGTCTTCATCACGGCGACGAGGTAGTCGCCGTCGGCGCGCTGCGCCGCGAGCACGAGCAGGTCGCCGTCGTGCACGTGCGCGACCTGCCGCAGCCGCACACCGTGCGTGCGCGGCAGCTGGATCTTCAAAGGCGTCTTCACGCCGGGCAGCGTGGTCTCGACCTCGGCGAGCGGCCGCACGAGCTCCTGCCATTCCACGTCGCACGAGACGCCGATCGTGCCGTCCTTCTCGAAGCACGCGACGACGTCGGCCTTGACGCCGTCCCACGCCGTTCCGATCACCGGATCGGCGATGAGGCTGTCGCCCTGCTTCGTGATCGTGAAGTCCTGCACGTAAGCCGTCTGGTTGATGACCGACATCGTCGCGCGCTGCATCGACCGGACGGAGAGGCGCGGCGATTCGACGTAATCGACGTCGCCGGTGACGATCTCGGCGAGCAGGTCCTTGCTGCCGGCGGCGGGGAAGACGTTCTCCCAGGTCGTGACGGTGCCGCGTTGGACGCCGACGAGCTTGCCCTTCAGCGCCGCATCGAAGGCCTTGGCGGACAACCTCACGAAGCGCACCTCGACGTTCAGCAGCTCGTCGCGCCGCGCCTGCGCCGTCGCGAGCAGCCGTTCGACGATCGCGATCTGTTGCGCACTGCCGACGAGCGCGAGCCAGCGGCCGGCGAGCGGCTGCAGGTCGTCGCCGCTGCCGAGCGGCGGCTCGATGAAGTGGCGCAGGAAGTCGGCGAGAGCCCGCAGCGTCTCGTTCTGCTCCGCGGGCGAGGTGACCGCCGCCGGAGCAGCGTCGTGCTCTTCGCGTGAGCCGAGCAGCTCGCGCACGTCGAACAACTGCAGCTGGCGGTCGCCGTGGTCCGGCATCGGCAGCTTCTGGGCCGTCAGCACGGCCGGCACCGCCAGCGCGATCATGAGCAGGAAGGGTCTCATCGAAGTTGGCTCCTCGTTTCGTAGGTCTCCAGCACGGCGCCGGGCGCGATCCGCCAGCCTTGCCGCAACGTGAACGACACGGCGGCGCCGGCGAGCGGCCGCTGTTCCTCGAGGCTGGCCGCGAGGATGCCGCGCACCGGCGGCAGCGCTGGCTCGGGCCGCGGCCAGGCCACGGCGAGCACGCCCGCCGCGAGCACCGCCGCGCCGGCCAGCTGCAGCGTGGTCGGCCGGCGGCGTGCGCGTGCGACAGGCGCGACGGGGGCGGCGGCCGGCAACGCAGCGAGTCGTTGCCGCAGCGCCGCGAACGACTCGAGCTGTTCGGGGTGTTCGGCGAGCCAGCTGCACAACGCCGCGTCGTCGAGTGGATCACGGCGTGCGTCGAGACACGCGTGCAGGGCGGTCGCGAACTCAGTCTCGTTCATGGTGCTCCCGTTGCAGGCGCGTGCGCGCCCGGTGCAGATGCGACTTGACGGTGTTGAGAGGCAGGCCGTACCGCGCGGCGAGGTCGCGCAGCGAGAGGTCGTGCACGTGGAACCCGAGCAGCAGGTCGCGCTCGATCGGCGCAAGCGCGGCGAGCCGGTGCCGGACCTCGTCGCGCAGCTCGAGCGCGCAGGCGCTGACCGGTGCTTCGGCGTCGTCACCCGCGATGGTGGGTGGTTGCTTGCGCCGTCGTTCGCGGTGGTCGCAGAAGCACCGGAACGCGGCCTGCAGCAGCCACGCCTCGCCGTTGCGCCGCGCGTCGAAGGCGGCGCGCAGCCGCCAGGCCTTGGCCAGTGTCTCCTGCAGCACGTCGTCGGCGTCGGCCTCGCTCGCGCACAGCCGGCGCAGCAGGGCCAGCACGCGGCCCTGGGTTGCGTGCAGGAACGTCGCGAACGCGGTCTCGTCGGTCGGCAGGTGCACGGACCCCGGGGCCATGGGTTGCCTGCTCTACCGCCCCGCGTGAACGAAAGGTTGCAGCCGGCGCGAAAAACCGCGACGCCCGTCTACGGCAGGATCCGCAGAGACGGATTGCTGATCTGCAGGCCAAGGGCGGGATCGAGGCTCACTGCCTGCCAGACAGCGCGCACCGCGGGGACCGGTCCACTGGACCACGTCATGTTCGCAACGATGGGCGAGCCGGGCGCCATCACACCGACGGACAGCGGTACGAACGTCGCGCCGTCGAGCCAGATCGCGTCCTGGATGCCCGGCACGACGACTCGCGGCCCCGGCAGCGCGAGGCAGATTGCGCCGAGCTGCCCCGGCTGGCCGTCGAGCCTCGCCTGTGCCAGCGGCGTGGCAAACGTGGTGACGAGCTTCGGCATCCCCATCGTCGTCGCCGTCACCCCGGCCGCGAACGCCGCTGCGGCGAGCACGGCCGTCGGGGCGAGGCGCACCGTGCCGGTGCCGCCGATCGAGAACGAGGTACCGGCACTGAAACCGGGCTGCAGGTTCGTCGCACCGAGCACACGCAGGTCTCCGCCCTGCATCTCGATGGCGTGCGCCAGCCCACCGAGCAGGTCGACGCCACCGGCGATCGTGCAATCGGCGACCTGCAGCGTGCCCCCCTGTTGCGTGACGCCCGATCCCGCGATGAAGCCCGGCAGGATGGCGCCGGCCCCGAACCGGCAGTTCTCCAGCACCGTGTTGCAGTTGATGAGCCGGCACGGCATCCAACCGTCTGGCAGTTGATGGTCCCGGATCAGCAACTGCTCGCAGCTGGTGGCCTGGATGCTGCCGCGCGCCCCCGAGAGCGTTTGCAGGTTCTCGATCAGGATCGGGCCCTGGCAATTGGACAAGACGACGCCGGTCGACCCGGTCGGATAGCCTTGCTTGATGCCGAGGCCCTTCAGCACGACGCTCTGGGCAGCCGTCAGGCCCGCGATCGTGATCGACGGCGGTGTCGCGGACGGCGGATGCACGGTCACGCCGGGGTCGCCGAGGATCTTCAGGCTCTTGCCGGAGATCACGAAGGGCAGATAGCTGCCCTGGCGCACGATCAGCACGGACCCGCTCGGCACCGTCGCCACCGCCGTGGCGATGCTCGTGAAGTTCGTGCCGGGCCCGCTGAAAGCGTCCACGATGAAAGTCTGCGCAGACAGGGGACCGGTCAAGGCGCAGAGCAACGAGGGAGTCAGGTGGCGCATGTCGGTTCGCGAAGCAAAGCACGTACCCGTTCCCCCGAGCCAGGGGGGCTGGCGAGGCGCCGCTCGTTCCCGGGCCCGCGGACTGCCGGGGACACAGCGCCTGACCGACGGAGATGACGATGCACCGACGGCACGTGCGTCAGCGGGCCGCTCGAGGGGGCCGGCGGCGGTGCTTGCGGCGGCTCCTTCGTGCATGCAGAGGCCAGGAAGGCCGTGGCGAGGAGACAGGCCAGCGGACAGGCGCGGAGCGGCGGGAGGATCTTCATGGTCGGCCGGATGGAGAGTGCGTTCATGGCTGCACCGGCAGCTGCCAGCCGCCGCCGAGCCCGCGGTAGAGGGCGATCAGACTCAGTGCGATCGCGCCGCGCGCGTCGGCGAGCGCGTCGTCCTGCTGCGCGAGCGTTTCTTCGAACAGGAACACCGCCGTGAAGTCGACCGTGCCCTCGCGGTACTGATCGAGCGTGATCTGCAGCGCGCGCTCGGCCGCGTCGCGGCTCGCCTGCACGGAGCCGGCTCGCTTCTGCGAGTTCAGGAACGACGCGATCGAGTCCTCGGTCTCGCGGCTGGCCTGCAGCACCGCGTTGCGGTAGCGGAAGGTCAGCTCCTCGAAGCGCTGTTGCTCGACCTCGATGTTGTTCTCGATGCGTCCGTAGTTGAGCACGTCCCATCGGAAGCTCGGGCCGATGAAGCCGAACAGGCTGCTCGGCGTCTCGAACAGATCGCTCGCGCGCGCCGCCTCGACGCCGAGCCCGCCGAACAGCGACAGGTGCGGGTAGAGGTCCGACTCGGCGACGCCGATGCGCGCGCTCTGCGCCGCGAGCCGCCGCTCCGCGCTGCGGATGTCGGGCCGCCTTCGCAGCAGCTCCGCGGGCGCGCCGACGGCCACCTGCACGGGCAGCGTCGGGATCACGCCGGTTGCGCCGAGTTCGTCTTTCAGGTCGCGCGGCGGCAGACCGCGCAGCACGCACAGCGCGTTGTTCGCCTCGCGCCTGCCCTGCTCGAGCGTCGGGATCAGGCTCCGCGTCTCCTCGAGGATCTGCTTCGCCATGTGCACGTCGCGGTCCGTGACCGCGCCGGCGTCGCGCCGCAGCACCGTGAGGTCGTAGTTGGCCTGCTGGACCTCGACGTTGCGCACCGCCGCGGCGAGCCGTTCCTGGAAGATCCGGTAGCGCACGTAGGCGGCGGCCACCTCGGCGAGCAGCAGCACGGTCGCGTCGTCGTGGTCGGCCTGCGTCGACTGCAGGTCCGCCTCGGACGCCTCGATCGCGCGGCGGTAACGGCCCCACAGGTCCAGCTCCCAGCCGAACTGCGCGCCGAGCGCGTAGCTGCTGACCCACTGGTCGGGGACGGGGATGACGCCGACGCTGCTGAGCTTGTTCTCCGAGTAGCTGCCGGTCAGCGCCTGGTCCTGCGGGAACAGCTGGCCCTTCGCGATGCCGAGCTGGGCCGCAGCTGCCGCGACGCGCGCGAGCGACGCTTGCAGCGTCAGGTTCTGCTGGCGTGCCTCGGCGATCAGGCGGTCGAGCGTCGGGTCCTTGAACGCCGTCCACCAGCGGTCGAGGTCGAGGTCCGTGCGCGCGAGGTTCGGCTCCTGGTAGTCGATCCAGTTGCTCGAGACCTGGACTTCCGGCTCGGTGTACTCGGGACCGACCTTGAAGCCATTGGACAGCCAGCGGCCGAGACCGCAGGAGCCGAGCAATGGCAGGAGACAGACGAGGGCGGCCGTGTCGAGCCGCGGGCGCTCAACTGGCTTGGGTGGCGATGGTCGAGGCCGAGCAGCCATTGGTAGTCGACTCCGGTGAACGAGTTGTGGCTGTGAGCAGGGAGGCATCCCCGGACCAACCGCCGCACTGACCGCGGCCGAAGATAGCGCCGGGGGCAATGCGAGCGAACGGAATCGCTGCGGCGACGAAGTCATCTCGCTTCGAGTGCATGGTCGTCGCACCTGCCGGAATCGGCGGACCGAGATGCCGGCGCAGGGAACATCCTCACCTGGGTGTTCGCCTTTCTTCGGAGTCATGCCATGCCCATTCGCCCACTCACGGTCCTCGTTCCGCTGCTGGCCCTGGCCAATGCCGTGGCCCAGAGCACGATCCCTCACTTCTCGACGTTCCATGGCGGTGCCGATCGCGACGTCTCGATGGCGATCCATCGCGGTCCCGGCGACGTGATCACGGTGGCCGGTCACACCCGGTCCGACTGGCTGGCAACGGCCGGTGCGTTCCAGACAGCGCGCGTCACGACTCCGGTTCCGCCAACGAACGGCGACGTCGACGCCTTCGTCGCCCGCTTCAAGCCCAACCCGCTGGGCGCTGGCCACGTGGTGGACTGGTTCACGTATCTCGGTGGCAGCGGGCTCGAGTTGGTGTTCGACGTCGACGTCGACGCCGCCGGTGTCACGACGGTGGTCGGCCTCAGCACGTCCGCTGACTTCCCTTCCCCTGCACTGTTCCCCTCACCGACGCTGTCGGGTGGTTCCGACGGGTTCATCGCGCAGATCAGCGCCAACGGCAGCCAGCTGCTGACATCGACCTTCTTCGGTGGAACGGGCGACGACCGCGTGTGCGACGTCGAGATCGATTCCGGAGGCCTCGTCGTGATCGCTGGCGTCACGGAGCCGTCGCTCGTGCTCTTGCCGCAGGCAGTGAACAGCTACAACGGCGGCACGACCGACGCCTTCGTGGCGCGCCTGGTATCGAGTCAGCCGATGGTCGTGGTCTGGTCGGTCTACCTCGGCGGCAACAGCACCGAGGGCATGCGCTATGTCGATTGGCCCGGGTTCGCGTCGCTGTGGGAGGGCAATCTCGACCGCATGGCGCTCACGCTCGACGCGAACGACGATCCCGTGCTCGCGACGGTGTCCGCCCTCGGCAGCATCCAGGCCTACACGAACCCGCCGCAGCCTCATCATGGGTCGAGCGACGTCTATCTGGCGGTGATCAACCAGAACACGCCGTGGCTGCCGAGCAGGGCGACCTTCTTCGGCGGCGCCAGCGACGAACGGCCCAAGGCCATCGTGCGGCACCCCGGTGGTGGGTTCGTGTTCACCGGGGGCACGGGCTCCACGAACCTGCCGGTCACGCCCGGCTGCTATCAACCGACGTTCTCGGGGGTCACTCCGAACGAATCGTATGTCGCGTGGCTCGATCCCTTTTCGAGCCCGCCGAGCCTGCGATACTGCACCTACTTCGGCGGTCCCGCGGGCGAGGACCACTTCATGGCAGTCGCCGTCGAGAGTTCTGGCGTCGTCACCGTCGGCGGATTCTCGGGCGACGGTTCTGCCCCGACGACGCCCCGCTGCTTGTGGTCGACCGGAGGCGCGAACCAGTACTTCGGCTTGCTTGCCCGGTTCCACTTGGCGGGCAACGGTACGCGCGACCTGCTCTACAGCACGCTGCTGTCGGAGCCAGTCGGCGGCAACCTGCGCATGTTCGTCACCGGCATCGCGCTGGACGAAATGGGCGACGCGTGGCTGTGCGGCCTCTGCGGCGTGCCGCTCTATCCCGAAGTGAATCGAATCCAGGCCTACGCTGGTGGCGCCGACCTCGTGTTGACGCACATGCCGCTGCTGCCGGGCGGCGTCTCGCGCGACATGCTGCAGTTCGCGACGCCGGCGTGCACGACGCCCGCGCCCTTGCCGCTCTACACGGGGATGGCCAATGCGCCGGTCATGAACAACTGGTTCGGCTTCACCGCGACGAACGCGCCGCCGAACTGGATCGGGGTCCTCGTGCTGGGCACGCCGTTGCCCGGACCCGTGCAGGTCTTCAACGTGTCGCTGTTGGCGAGTCCGGACCTGCTGTTCCTCGCGCTCTCCGACCCGCAGGGCCATGCGCGCCTCGACTTCACGTTGCCGCCCGGACCGCCGCCGCCGAACTGGGGACTCGCGGCGCAGTGGTTCTTCTTCACGACTGCCGCGTGCCCGGGCAGCGGCATCTTCGGCGCCAGCGAACGCCTGCTGCTCTGAGCGACGATGCGGCACTCACGCTCGAGTCGGTGGAGCTGCGCGGTCGGCGAGCGCGGCCAACCGCGCGAGTGCACGCAGCAGCAGGTTGCGCACCGAGTCGACGGTGCGGCCCATGCGCGCCGCGACCTCGTCCTGCGACAGGCCGACCACGCGGCACCATACGATCACCTCGCGATGGTCCGTGGACAGCTGGTCGAACGCGGCTTCGAGCTGTGCGATCTTCTCGTGTCCCATGGCCACACGGCTCGGACTCAGCAGGCTGCCATAGGCGGCCTCGATCTCGCGCGGATCGTCCACCTCACGCCCCGCGTCGCGTCGCGCCGCGTGGTGATAGCGATCGCGTTCGCGGATCTTGTTGAGCGCGGCCGCAAACAACCATGCCCGGAACGCGTCGTGGCCGCGCCACTCCACGCGATCGAGCCCCTGCACGAGCTCGAGGCAGGTCGACTGCACGAGGTCCGAGCACGACTCGCGTTGCCGCAAGGCGGGTCCCGCTTGCAGGCGCACGAACACGCGCAGAGCAGGCAGGTGGCGCGCCAACAGCTCGTCGAGCGGCGGTCGCGAGCCGTCGTGCTGCGACGCCGGAGAGGTGGTTTCGTCACCCATGCCAGCAACCCGTTGATTCACAGCATACGCTGCCGAGCCGAGTCATGAGAGCTGAAGATCAGGACGACCCGGTGGACGAACTGCTGGCCGAATGCCTCGGGGCGCCGGTCGCGAACCGCCGGGCTGTGCTCGAGGGGCTGTGCGAACGACATCCCGAGCACGCCGATGCGCTGGGGCGGCGCCATGCAATCCTGGTCGAGGCCGGTCTCGTCGACGGGCCCCCGGGCTTGGGCGCGGCGATTCCCGATCGCATCGGTGGCTACACGATCCTGCGGCTCTTGGGCCAGGGTGGCATGGGCGTCGTCTATCTCGCCGAACAGGAGAGTGTCGGCCGTCAGGTCGCCCTCAAGGTGGTGCAAACCGGAGCGGCGGCGCGGCCGCGGGCCAGGGAGCGCTTCCGGCGCGAACTGCAGGCCGCGGCGCTGCTCGACCATCCCAACATCTGTGCAGTTCACGACGCCGGCGAGGTCGAGGGCATTCCGTACCTCGCGATGCGACACGTCGTCGGCGAGACGCTGGCGGAGCGCATTGCCCGTACACGCGCCGCCGGTAATGCGCCTACCACGCCCGCGGCGATCGACTCGTTGCTCGAGCTCGGTGAACGCCTCGCGCGGGCCCTGCACTTCGCGCACGAACGCGGCCTCGTGCACCGCGATGTCAAGCCTGGCAACGTGATGATCGAGGCGGCTTCGGGGCAGCCGCTGCTGCTCGACTTCGGCCTCGCGCACCTCGACGACGCCGAAGCGCCGGTCCTGACCCGCTCCGGGGATCGCATCGGCACGCCGGCCTACATGTCGCCGGAGCAGGTTGGGGGCCGCGCCGTCGATCGCCGCACCGACGTCTACGCGCTCGGTGCGACGTTGTACGAGGCGCTGACCGGACGCGTGCCGCACGAGGCGCCGACGCTGGAAGCTCTCTACCGCCGCATTCTGACCGCCGACGTGTCGCGGCTCAGTCGTCACAATCCCCATGCACCGCGCGAACTCGAGATCGTCCTGGCGACTGCGCTTGAGCGCGATCCGGATCGCCGTTACCACACCGCGTCGGCGTTTGCCGACGACCTCCACAACGTCCGCACGAGGCGCCCGATCTGCGCCCGGTCACCCGGCCCATGGTTGCGCATGCGGCGCGCCTGCCAGCGTAATCCGCACGCTGCAGCCTTGCTGGCCGCGCTCAGCGCGGGCCTGGTCCTGGTCGGCTATCTGCTCAGCGACCGCAACCTTGTGCTGCGCCAGTTGTCGACGGCCCTCGCCACGGTGGACGCAACAGCGCTTCGTGCTTCTGACCCGTCCGCGGTGCTGCGTACCGCCTACGACGCTGTGCGCCTCGAGCCCCGGCCCGCGGCACACGCGATCGCCGCGGTGCACGTGGCGCTTCACGGCTGCCACGTCGACGTCGAAGTGCCGATCCTGGCTGAACACGAACACGCTTTCGACATTGCCCCTGATGGATCGCTGGTCGTGTGGGGCGACCGCAACCGGAACATCTGGTGCTGGCGTCACGGTGCAGTTCGGCCCGATGTGATCGGTAGGCTGGACTCCAAGGGACTCGCACAGGTCGTGGCCTTGTCGCCGGACCTGCGGCAGTTGGCGGTCAGCGCGGACGGCAGGATCACCGTGTTCGACCTCGCCACCGATGGCAAGTTCGGGCTGCCATGGTCGTGGCCCCTCGGTCGATCGGAACGGATTCTCGCGGTTGCTTGGCACCCGATTCAGAACCTGCTGGCTGTCGGGACCGGTGATTGGAACTTGCCGGACCCCCAGGCGCTGGTGCACCTGCTGGATCTCGATGCACGCGCCTCTTCCCGCTGGTCGGTTCCGGTCAACATCTGCCCTTGGCATTTGGCTTTCGCCGACCCGGACACGCTCGTGGTTGCGGGTAGTGCGCCAATGCAGTCGCTACTCAGTGTCGCCAAGCAGAGCGTGTTCGCGTTCCGGCTCGACGGTTCGCTGCGCGGTTCACACGCCGTGCACAACCGTCCGTGCACTGCGTTGGCGATTTCCGGCACGCTGGTGGCCACCGCCGGGTCCGATGGGCGGCTGGTGCTATGGGATTGCGACGCCCGCGTGAACCCGGTCGTCTACGAGCACCCTGGCCCGGTCTACTCCGTCGATTTCTCCGCAGACGGGCAGTCCGTGGTGACCGCTTGCCACGACGGCATGGTGCGCATGTTCGATCGTGGCGGCCGGCGGCGGACACCACCGTGGGTTGCGCACCGGTCGATGCCCCTGCTCAGTGCGTCGTTCGACCCGACCGGGGATCGGTTGCTGGTGCGGCTGCGGGGCCGCAGGTTCCTCACGACTCGCGATGGGCGGTCGTTGTGCGAGATACCGGTGCAGGACTCCGACGAGCGAAACGAGCGCTTCCTGCCAGACGGTCGCATCGTCACTTTCGATCACAACGCGATCCGGATCTGGCGCCACGACGACGGACTGCCTGTGCACTCGCTACCCGCGGGTTGCATGCCGGTGCTCCCTGGTGATGGATCGCGCATGCTGTCGCTGGGCACGGATGGTGTCGCGCAGCTCCGGGACTGGTCAGGAACGTCTATCTGGAGCGCGAGGATCGCGCTGCTCGGAACTTCGTCGATCAGCGGGTCGGTGTGTGTCGGCGACGAAGGGCGCGCATTCTCCGCCACCGACGAAGGCCGCCTCGCGATCGTCTCGCCGCAGGGGGAACCCGAGCACGCCGTTGGGCGGAACGGGCCGACCGGTACTGCGGAGGAAGAGACCTGGGGCGGCGTCATCGGGTACCTGAGCCCAGCGCCGGGCGGAAGAATGGTGGCTGGTTCGTCAGCGGGCCAGAACCTCCGCGTGGTCTGCCGCGACGAGCAAGGCTGTTGGCGCACACGCGCGCAGGTCGTCTTGGAGCCAGGTTGGGGACGTGATCTGGTAGTGCGTACGCCCTTCGCTTGGGTGAAAGAGGACGATGGAACGTGGCGCATCGTTGCCGGGACATCGAGCGGAGTACTGCAGTTCCGCTTTGTTGCCGGCAACCTGGTTCGTCTCGAGGAGGTGTTGCTGCCGCAGGCACGCATCGACCAGCTGGCGCTGTCACCGGACCAACGCATATTGGCCGTCGACCTCGGGCGGGGCGGCATGCGGACTTTCGTCCGCTACGGTGCTGCGTGGCGAGAGAGGGCGCACCTGCCGTTCACGAGGCAAATCGTTCACCTCGCGTTCGCGCGCGATGACCGCTTGTTGGCGACGAGTGCCGACATGGTGCGCATCCTCGATTTCGATGGCAGCCTCGTCGGGCTCTTGCCGAACATCGACCCCGTCGGGCTCGTCTCCGCGCATCGGCTGCCGGCCGATCGCGTGCTGACGATTGCAGCAAACCAGATCATGCGCGAGTGGTGGCTCGACGGCGACCGCGCGCTCGAGCACGCCCGCCGGTTGTTGAGGCGGTGAAGCCCGTCATGAGCACCCAAGATCAGGACGACGGTGGCGATTGCGTCGACGAGCTGCTGGCCGACTGCCTCGCGTCGCCGGTCTCGAACCGGCGCGCGGTCCTGCAGGGACTGTGCGAACGGCATCCCGAGCACGCCGATGCGCTGCGGCGGCGCCATTCGTTCCTCGTCGAGACCGGTCTCGTCGACGGCCCCGGGGCGCTCGCTGCGGTCATTCCCGATCGCATCGGCGGCTACCGGATCCTGCGGTTGTTGGGCCAGGGCGGCATGGGCGTCGTCTACCTCGCCGAGCAGGAGAGCGTCGGCCGGCAGGTCGCGCTCAAGCTGATCCAACCCGGGGCGGCGGCGCCGCCGCGGGCCAGGGAGCGCTTCCGGCGCGAGCTGCAGGCCGCAGCACTGCTGGACCATCCGAACATCTGCGCGGTTCACGACGCCGGCGAGATCGAGGGCATTCCCTACCTCGCGATGCGATACGTCGTCGGCGAGACGCTGGCGGAACGCATCGCGCGCACTCGAGCGGCTGGTGATCCGCCGGTCACGCCCGCGGCGATCGATGCGTTGCTCGAGCTCGGCGAGCGCCTCGCACGCGCTCTGCACTTCGCGCACGAGCGTGGCCTGGTGCACCGCGACGTGAAGCCCGGCAACGTGATGATCGAGGCGACCTCGCGGCAGCCGCTGCTGCTCGACTTCGGTCTCGCGCACCTCGACGACGTCGAAGCGCCGGTGCTGACCCGCTCCGGGGATCGCATCGGCACACCGGCCTACATGTCGCCGGAGCAAGTTGCGGGCCATGCCGTCGATCGCCGCACCGACGTCTACGCGCTCGGGGCGACGTTGTACGAGGCACTGACAGGACGCGTTCCGCACGAAGCGCCGACGCTCGAAGCGCTCTACCGGCGCATCCTGACCGCCGAAGTGTCGCGGCTCGGTCGCCACAATCCGCAGGCGCCGCGCGAGCTCGAGATCGT
>DASVAL010000002.1:0-99688 GCA_036376355.1 Planctomycetota bacterium | reverse complement strand
ATCGGCGGGCACGACGTCTTCGAGCGCGGCCAGTGCGCCGTCGAGCAGTGCTCGAGCAGCCGTGTGATCCCCGAGCTTGGACAGCGTGCCGGCGAGATTGAGTTTCAACAGACCCAAGTCGAGCACCGTGGTCCGTGGCAGGCGCGACTTGACCACGAGCACGTGCTCCTTGAGGGCGCGCGCGCGCACGAGATCGCCGAGCTGGCTCAACGTGTTGGCCAGGTTCGCCTGTGCGGTAAGCAGGGTATCGTTGTCGGGCTCCAGCGTGCGCGTGCTCACTTCCAGCGCTTGCTCCTGCATAGCGCGCGCGCCTTCGAGGTCGCCGAGTTCGTTCAGCGTCGAGGCGAGAGCGTTGCGGGCGATCTGCACGCGCTCGTCCTCGGGCGGCAACAGGCGCGTGCGGATGGCCACCAATTCCTCGTTCACCTCGCGGGCGCCCTGCGCGTCGCCGTTGTCGGATCTTGCTGCGCCGAGGTTCAGCAGGATGCCTTGCAGCACCCTGTCGTCCTCGGTCAGCGTGCGCCTGGCGGCTGCGAGCACGCGCTCGAAGATCCGGCACGCTTGCTGCGGATTGCCCAGCTGCTGCAGCGACACGGCGAGGTTCGACTGCGCCATCAACAGCCGGGGGTGCGTGTCCGGCAGCGTCCGCTCGCGGTGGAAGACGACGAGGCGGCGCAGTCGTTCGGTGGGTTGCATCAGCCCGAGCAGGTAGCACTCGCCCTGTGCCTCCCAACGCCGATCGTCGAGCTCGGTGCTCATGGCGCCGTCTGCAACCTCGAGCAGGGTCTCGCCGAGGGCGACAGCACGCGCCTGCGCGGCTTCGGAGTCGCCCTGGCCGCGCAGCTTGCGGATCGCCGCGAGCTCCTCCATCGCCTGCTTCGAAGCGGCGAGCGTCGCTTCGGTCTCGGGCGCGGCGAGCAACCGCAGCTCGACCTTGCCCGTGTCGCCAGGTCTCGCCGCCATGACGCTGATGACGAGCTTCGTCCCGGGATCGACGATCAGGCACCGATACGGCGTCGGCTTGCCGCCCGAGTCATCGTCCTCGAAGGTCTTCCTGCCGTTTGCAACGACGCGCAAGCGCGTGTCGAAATCGCCATCGACGCGCGTCCAGACGTGCAGCGTGCCGCGGAAGGCGGGCGCATGTTCGACTGCGATGCCGTGGCCGTGCCCTTCGGAGACCGGATCCTTCGCGGTGATCTCGAGTTTCACGACGCGGTCGTGCGGCGACGCGGGCAATGCCGCGGGATCCTGCGGCTTGGCCGGTGCCTGTTGCGCTGCCGCGATGGCCGTCAATAGACATGCGCAAACGAAGACCGGACGTCGCCTCGGGCTCCTACTTCCCATTGCGCCATTATTGACCGCTCGCCTGCGGGCGGCAAGCCATGCGGCCCGAGCGATCACTGCGAATGGCGCGGGCCCGCCGGCGCTATTGCACTCAGCGCTGCCAGATCTCGGCGTTCACGGGGCCGCCGCCGACCACCATGATCGTGCCGTCGGGCAGCAGCACCGTCGTCGGGAACATGCGCGGGGCGGCCATCGAGCCGGTCGGCGTTACCGTGTTCGGACCCTGCGTGAAGACATCGGCCGAGGCCGAGGCCCCGAGCGCGAACGCCGACGTCGTCGGATCGATCGTCACCGCGAAGCCTCCGGCGATCAGCGCACCACCGTTCGGCAGCGCAGCGATCGCGGCGCCAGCGCGCCCTTCCTGCATGCCGTTCACGGTCGCGAAGGTGCCGAAGCCGAACAGCGACGGCGAGTAGACCTGGCAGTCGCTGCGCGTGCCGACGACCAGGTCCGCCAGGTTGAGCGTCGTCAGGAACGTCGTGAGGTCGAGCGACAGGCCGCCGGCGATCAGGACCTTGCCGTTGCTGAGCGGCGCCGCGCTGTGCAGGAAGCGCGCACCGGCGAACGTCGACGGCAGGCCGAAGCTGCCGGTCTGGTAGTTGAACTTGTAGGCGGTGGCCGAGACCGTCGGCACGTTCACGAGCGGGATCAGCGTGATGCCGCCGGCGATCAGCACCTGGCCGTTCGTCAGTGTCGTCGAGGTGTGCATCGCGCGCGCTTCGAGCATGTTCGGGCCGGGCACGAACGACGAGGTCGCGGGGTCGAACACTTCGGTGCCGACCTGGATGCCCGTGAACATGGACAGCGGGTTCAGCAGATCGAACGCCGACATGCCGCCCGTGACCAGCACCCTGCCGTCGCCCATCCGCGACGCGCCGTGGCCGGCGCGTGCCGCGGACATCGCGACCGGCGTCGTCGTCTGCGCGACCGGATCGTAGATCGCCGCGGCATTCGTCGGCTGACCGGTGACGAGGTCGAGGCCGCCCGTGAACAGCACGCGGCCGTCGGCGAGCTCCGTCGATTGCGACAACAGGCCGACGCCGAACGTCACGCCAGCGAGCTCCCATTCCTCGGTGCGCGACTTGTAGCGCTGCGCGCCCGGGCCGGAGCCGCCGATGAAGAGCAGCTCGCCGTTCGCCATCGCGGCCACGGTACCGCCGTTGATCGGCAGGGCCGGCAGCGAGAGTGCGGGCTTCCACGTGCCGGGCAGCTGCGGCGTCACGCGCACGAGGTTGCTGACGCGGAACGGACCATTGCCCGAGATCGCCTGCAGCGAGAGCACGAGGCCCTCGAGCCACGGATCAGCCGGCAGCGGCAGCGACGCCGCGGCCTGGCCGTTGCTGTCGGTGAAGCCGACGAAGCCCGGCAGCTGCAGCGAGAGCGGGATGAACGTGTCGGTGATGTCCAGCGTGATGCCGAGCGCCGGGATCGGAGTCGTGTGCTCCTGCAGGTCCAATGCGAACAGGTAGAGCTCGCCTGGCAGGCCCTGCGCGCGCAGTTCCATCGACTGGCCGAGGCCGCCGCCGTACTTGTCGAGGCTCAGGCCCTGCGCCGTCGCGACGTTCGCGACGCCGAGCAGCAGCGCCGAAGTGAGCAAGGTGCGGCTGCGCGTCGCGGCAACCGTGAGGCGATCCGTGCGATGGACCGGGGTTCCGAGCGGCGAGTTGGTCTTCATGCAGGCCCATCCGTTGCGCCGGCCGCCGACCCATCATCACGCCGCGGTTTCCCGGCCGGGAGGCGAAGCGGAGCAGGCCGGGTCACTTCGGCTCGGCCGGGGGCGGTTCCGGCGGACGGCCGGAACCGTGCAGCCACCAGCCGCTCTTGACCGGGCGCGTGCGCCAGTCGAGCGTGATCGCGAGCACGCGGAATGCGATCGTCGAGATGATCGCGATCCACGCGGCGACCTGCGTGGAGAGCGGCGTGTGCAAGGTCAGCAGCACGAAGCCGACGCAGCCGAGGAGCGAAGCCAGGACGTAGAGCTGCCCCGGCTTCAACAGCAGCGGTTCCTCGCGCGTGACGATGTCGCGCAGCAGGCTGCCGCCGCAGGCATTGATGATCCCCACGAGCACGGCCGCCGGGTACGAGAGGCCGACTTCGAGCGACCTGCTGGTGCCGTAGATGCCGTAGGTGCCGAGGCCGATCGCGTCGATCAGCGCGATCGGACGCTGGAAGCGCTCCATGCGCACGCCGAGGATCCAACCGATGATCGACCCGGCGAGGACGGCCACGATGTAGCGTCCGTCGCGCGTCAGCCCCGGCGGCCCGTCCTGCAGGAAGATGCCGTCGCGGATCAGAGCACCGCCGAGGCCGCTGATGAACGACATCGCGAACAGGCCGATCAGGTCGTAGCCGCGCTTCACGGCCACCATCGCGCCCGTGACCGCGAAGAAGAACACGGCGCCGACGTCGAACCAGCGCGGCAGGTCGAACAGGTAGCGGTGCGCTTCGCCTTGGAACAACATCGGGGCGCGGCAAGCCTACTCGCGCGCCTCCGCCCGCGCTGCGCCTCCGCCCGCGGAACGGAAAAGAGTGCGGAATTGACGGAATTCTGCGCGCGCAGGCCCGTGGCCCGATCGGTCCCGTGGTCCGGGACCCTGCATGAAGGTCCGAACGCTACTCGACTCCATCCTGCAGCGGCACATGACGCACTCGCCGCCGCGCTGGCCTGTTCCGGCGGCGGCGTTCGTGGGCGTCGTCTGGTGCTACGCCGCGTTGAACGTGCTCGTGATCTGCACGACGCCGATGCTCAACTCCGTGGTGATCACGTTGGACGTGGTCGACGACGCGTCGTCGGCGCCGATCGCCGGCGCTGCGGTCGGCTGCTCCCCGGTTCATTGTCCGGGCGCGGACGATCTCGTCGGCGAAACGGATCGAGGGGGCGCCCTCACCTTCCGGCGGGTGATCCAGCAGAATGGGTGGTGGGTCTGGCCGCGCATCGGCACGCTCGACCTGCGCGGTTGGGTGCTGCGTGTTCGAGCCCCCGGCTTCCCGGCTGCGACCGTGGACCTCGCGCAGACGCTGCCTTCCTTGCAGCTCGGCGAAGCCGAGGGGCGAGTGCAGGTGCGCCTGCGCCGATAGTCGGGGGAGCGTCCGCAGACGGCACGAAGAGCCGTCTTGACCGGGCTTCGCACGCGCAGGATCGTCAGCGATCGAGCCGCGCAGATGCTGCGTCCGCGCCGCTCACGGCCAGATCCACCAGACCCGATAGGAGGACCACCATGGGGATACTCGACAAGCTCAAGGGCGCCATGAACTTCGTGACCGGAGGTGGCGCGCGCGTGACTCTCGAAGTGCCGCCGAACCGTGTGCAGCGCGGCCAGCCCGTGCAGGTGCGCGTGACGGTCAGCTCCACGGGCGGCGTCGTGAAGACGGCGGGCGTGTTCGTGGACGTGATCGCGAGCGAACGCGTCCGCGTGCCGGCCCAGCAGATCCCGATTGCGCACCGCCCGCAGGTGCAGCCCGGACAGAGCGCGCGGCCGTTGTCGGACCTCGACTTATCTCGCCAGAACTTCGACCAGAAGTTCCCGATCGCGCCGGCGTTCGAGCTCCAGGCCAACGAGACGAAGGTGTTCGAGGGCACGATCCAGCTGCCGACGCACGTGCCGGGCACCTACAACGGCGTCTGGGCCTCGCACGAGTGGCGCATCCGCGGCCGCATCGAGGTCAGCGGCAACGATCCGGACTCTGGCTTCAGTGTCGTGTGCGTCGAGTGACCGCGTCAACGCGGGAGCGTTGGCGGCCCCAGTTCGCGCAGTCGCTGCAGCGCGGCGCCGACCTGCTCCAGGTCGGCGAACACGCCCGCGAGCACGTTGCGCCCCTCGGCATCGAGCTCGCACGCTTCGGCGCGACGGCGTGCCTCTGCGCATCGGGCCGCGAACCCGCCCGCCGGGTCGGCCGCCGCCGCGACGTCGCGTGCGGCGGCCGCGAGCGGCGCGATCAGCTCGCGCACGATCTGCACACACCGGGTCGGGGCGGCGTTCTCGGCCAGATCCGCGACCTTGATGCTGGCGGCCAGTGTCGCGACCGAGGCGAGCGCGCCGCAGCGAACGCGTGCGTCGGCGCTCCTGGTCCCGCCGTGCACCCGCTGGTCCAACAGATCGTTCTTCCTGGCGGCCCGCACCATTGCGATCGCGTCGAGCACCTGCACCTGCCGCTCGACGAGCACGTCCGGTTCCGAGTCGTACGCGACGGCTTCCAGTGTCGACGCCGTCGCCTGCAGCAACTGCTCGAGCGCCGCGTGGATCTCGTCGCGCCCGCGGACGGCCCAGACGAACCGGCTGATGCCGAGACCGACGCTGACGCCGATCAGCGTGTCGATCGCGCGCCAGAACGCATAGTGCGCTGCTTCGTAGGCATGCGTGAACAACACCGCGAGTGACATCGCGAGCCCGATCCGCATCGCGGGCGCGCCCCACCCGAGGCCGACGGCCAGCGAGGCCATGCCCGCGGTCGCGAGGATCAGCGACCAGACCGACGTGCCCAGCAACCAGGCGAGCGAGATGCCGATGCCGGTTCCGGCCAGCGTGCCGCGCACGCGGTTCAGCGACGACCGCAGGTCCTCGCCGAAGCTGCCGCCGACGACCATCGCGGCACCGAGCGCGCCGAACAGCGCGAGCTGGCTGCCGCTCCACAGCGTGAGCGCGTAGGCGAGCACCGCCGCGAACGTCACCTTCGCGACGTAGCGGATGCCCGGTACGAGCCGCGCGCGCTTCGTCACCGCGGCTTCTTGATCACGTAGCCGGCACCGGGCTGCCAGACGAGAGTCTGCAGCACGCGGTCCTGTGCGTCGGTGGTGCGGATCTCGTCGTAGACACCGTCGCCATCCAGATCGACGAACGTCGCGGTGAGCTGGTCGTCGTGAAGCTCGACGCAGCGTTCCCAGATGCCGTCCTCGTTCTCGTCCGTGCTCGTGGTGACGACCTTGCCGTCGCGGCCATGAAGCAGGGCCTTCTCCCAGATGAGGTTCAGGTTGCGGTCTTCGAACGTGTGCAGCAGCCGGTGATCGCTGCGACGGATCTCGCGCATCAAGCCCGGCTCCGGGAACTCGTAGTCGAGGCTCGGGTGCACTGCAGCCGCCTTCGCGTCGAGCTCGGCGAGCCAGAGGCCGAGGAACACGACCGCTGCGACGCTCGCGACGACGAGCGGCCAGATGCCGTGCGTTCGCGGTGGTCGTGGCTCCCGCGGCGGAACGGGAACCTCCCCGTCCGCCGCCGCGAGTGCCTGCTGCTCGAGCTCGGCCGGATCGATCTCGACCTTCTCGAGGATCTCGCGCGCGCGCTCGAGGCTCGACGTCGGCACCTTGACCTCCGTGCCGATCAGGTTCACGAGGCGGCGGCTCGACGCGAACTCGTCCGCGAGCGAGTCCCCTTCGACGTAGGCGGGGATGCCTTCGGCCTGCAGCAGCGCGACGAAGATCTTCGCCTGCGCGGGAGAGGCGGCGACGCGGACGACGGCAGACAGGGGCTTGTCCATCGGGCGAACGGGTGATCGAGGTCCCTGGCCAGGACCTTCCCCGACCTCAGCGAGGCCGTCAATCCAGCCGGCCACGATCGCGGCGTTCGGGTCGATCGGGTCGAAGCTCGAACTGCCGATCGCTGCGGCCACGAGCCGTGGATAGGCTTTCCGGTCAATGACCAGCCCGACCGTTCCTGCTCCGGACCGTCCCGCGGAACGGACCTTCGGCGGGTGGCTGCTCGACATGCCGCGGTGGAAGAAGATCGCCGTCGCGGCGGCCGTCGCGGCGGCCATCGCCGGCGGCCTCTTCAGCCTCGTTGCGTCCGAGGGGACCGGCGGCTCCGTCGGCATTACGGGTCTGTCGTCGGGCCAGTCCGGCGGCGCCACGCTGGTGCCGGGCCAGCCGACCACGGGCCAGGATCCGGCCACGACGACGACGACGCCGGCGCCGGAACCGGCCGGGCGCGGTGTGTTCCGGCTCGGCTTCAGCTTCCTCGTCGGCTTCTGCCTCGGCAGCTTCCTGCGCTCGACGCTGAAGATCGCCGCGATCGCGTTCGGCTTCTGGCTCTTCCTGACCTTCCTGCTCGCGCAGTACGGCATCCTCGTCGTCGACTGGAACGCGATGCAGTCGCTGTGGAACCGATTCATCGGCAACGTCGAGCAGGAGTGGGGCAGCTTCCAGACCTTCGTGACCGGCAGCCTGCCGCAGGCTGCGCTCGCGACCACGGGGTTCGCGATCGGGCTGAAGCGGCACTAGCGCGGCGATGTCGACGCGGGGTTCAGAACCGCAGCGGTCGCGCCGGGCGCGCGGCAAGGTCCTGAACCGGTTCGCCCGCGGCGCTCGGCACCGCGAGCGACCCTCGATCAGAACGGCCGGTCGCCGAGCACGTAGCTCGCGTCGTTCGACACCGAGAGGCCGAGCGCGTTCAGCGACGGATCGAAGCAGATCGCCTGCTGCCAGATCTTCACGCCGAGCGCGGACGGCGAGTAAGCGAAGCTGACGCTGTACTCACCCGAGCCGCCCGCGTCGGTCAACACGGCCATCGTCAGCACCGGGTCGACGCGCAGGAAGCACGACGACGGGTTGCTCTGCGAGTCGAGACCGCCGTAGCCGAGCAGCAGCGGCAGCGGGACCGAGCCGGCTCCGACGGTGTTCGACAGGCCGAGGACGGCGATCGCGAACGACGAGGGCAGCGTGCGCTCGACGCGGGTGAAGAAGGTCGAGCCGAACGAAGGCGTCTCACCCTGCATGTAGCCGAGCATCGGCCGCAGCCCGTTCGAGCCGATGCAGGCGTTCGTCGATGCTGGCTCGACGCGCGTGCTGCTGCTGACGAACAGCGGGCTCACGGCGCCGATGTGCAGCACGTAGTCGCCGGTGACGCTGACCGTCGGACCCTGGATGCTCAGGTAGTAGATGCCTCCGCGCTCGACGGTGAACACGAGCCTGCCGTGCGTGGTCGCGCTGCCGGACGCCGTGGCGAGCACGGTCGTGCCGGTCTCGTTCCACAGGCGCAGCGTCGAGCCCGCGAGCGGCGACAGCCCGCTGCCCTCGGCCATTGCGCCGACCGTCATCGAGCCGCCGACCGGGAGCAGGTACCAGTCCTCGTCGAGGCTGCCCGTGCTGTTGCCGATCGCGGCATCGCCGTAGTTGACGACGCCGGCCGGCGTGGTGTGCGTGTTGTTCGGCTCCGGGAGCTCCTGGACGAAGGTGTTGTCGGGCAAGGCGATCATCGCCGTGCGCAGGCTGTACTTGCCGGTCTTCGCGAAGTCCCACGGCGCGGTGCCGCTCGCAGCAGGGCCGCCCTTCACGGAGATCCCGTAGGTGCCCGTGTCCAGCATGCCAGGGTGCGCCAGCGTTCCGACGCGGTGGCTCTGCGAGTTCGTCGCATCTCCCGCGCCGATCGCGACCCACTGGTGCGGGACGTACGAGTGGAAGCGCAGCGCGAGGTTGTCGAGCTGCGGCACACCACCGTCGTCGCCGGTCGCCGCGAGCACGATGCCACGGCACGGCATCGTGAACGACCAGTAGTCCTCGTCGCCGCCGGGCAGGATGTTGCCCTCGAGCGTCTCACCGGGCGTGAACCAGGTCGGCAGACCGCTGGCGCCGTTCGGCTCCGCGCCTTCGACGACGTCGATCGGCTCGACCGGCAGCACGAAGAAGTCGAGGTCGTAGGCCGCGGCCGTGCCGGACTTCAGGTTCACGCGCGCCGTGTAGGAACCCGCCGGCAGCGAAGCGCCGCAGTCGGCCATCAGGCCGACGGCCCCGTCGTTCCACGCGAGGCGCACGGTGCCCGTCGCGTCGTAGATCGCGATGCGGTTGTCGCGCGTCACGGGCAGCGACAGCGTGCCGGTGCCGACGGTGTGCAGGTGGACCTGGCCCGGCGCGGCGAGCGTGAACGAGAACCAGTCCTCGTCGGCCGTCGTCGCCCAGCTCGCGGCGATCTGCGTGCCGGCAGTGATCGGCATCGCGGTCGCGGGCGAGTCGTTCGGCTCGAGCTCGCTGACCTTCTGCGCGGACAGTCCGGCGGCGAGTGCCGCCGCGACGGAGAGGAGAGTGCTGACGGTGCGGGTGGTTTTCATGGTTCTTCCGGTTGGCCGGGCGGAGCTGCCCGGGTCTTCCGGTCATCCGACGGGGGGCGCCCGAACCCATCACGGCAGGGCAGGTCTTCGGACAGTTCTCCGGACTTCTGCAGCGGGGTTGCGCGGCGAGCTGGCGCAACGACGCACCGTGCTGGCGCAGGCCGAGATCGACGTCGAACGGGCCGGAGGTCATCGCTTTGGCGCCTACCAGTCCCGCGGCGTGCAGATCGGATGCAGCGGGCCGACCATCGGTCGACAGACCGGGTTCAGCGATCGAGCCGGAGACGCAGGCCTCGAGACAGCGCGTATCCCTGCGGCGCCAGTGCATCGATCGTGATGACCTGGGCGTGGATCGGCAGGCCGTAGAAGGCGGCGACGTCGGGCAACGGCGGCAAGCCGAACGTTGCGGTGCCACCCGCCGACGCGGTCAGCGCGATGACGAGATCGACGCCGGCGTGGAGCCAGCCGCCCATCCACGGCGCCTGCCCATCGTCGAAGCCGGACAACGACACGAGGAACACACCATCTCCGCCGGGCGGCAGCTGCCAGGCCGCGACGTCGAAGCCGGGGCCGCCGAGCCGCGGAGCGGCAGTCGCACCGAGCGCGGGCACACCAGGGCCGCCGGCCAGCCCGGACCCGAACGCGTACCAGACCGGCGCGCCGTTCGGCCAGCCGGCGGGCGCGCGCCAGAGCGTCGCGCCGCTGCCCTCGCTGACCGCCCATATCGATGCCCCGTCGGCCGCCACGGCGATCGCTTCCGCCTGGCCCTGCGCGGCCGCGAACGTGCACGGCGTGCCACCGAACGCCGCGGCGAAGGCCGTTCCCGCCGGGCGAGGCCACGCGAGGATCGACGAGTTGGTGCGCGCGAAGATCCAGCGGCCGTCGGCGCTGATCGCACCGCCGGTGAACAGCACGGGCATGTTCGTCAGCGTCGCCACCAGCACCAGAGCCTTGTCGGCGGACGCGTCGAGCGGCAACGGGTAGCGGAACAGACGACACGTCGAGGAATTGACCTTGGTCAGCACGTACGGGCTGCCGTCGGCGGGGTCGATCCACAGCGTCTCGGCGTTCCACGTACCGGTCGGATAGTGGAAGGGGAACACGTCCGGCGCCGGCAGCGGCAGCATCGGCCCGCTGCCGATCGGCACGTCGGGCTCGGGTGTGCGCAGCAGGTAGAAGGTCGTGTAGCCGAGCGCGTTGTTGCCCGTGTCCGCGATGTAGAGGTAATCCCGGCCTGCGATCGGACCGGGGCCGATGGCGATGTCCTCCCAGTCGCGGTTCGCGACGCCGGCAAGCGAGTACTGCCGCGCGAGGGCGCCGTTGCTGCGCAGGGCGATGAGCTGGGCGGCGTTGGCCGAGTCGTCGTGCACCCACAGCACGCCGGGGTTGTGGCGGCTCGCGACGATGCCGGATATCTCCGCCGCGGTGCCCGACGGCTGCAGACCGGTGGGCACCGTGCCCTGGCCCGTGAACGTGCCGAGTGTCACGCACTGGCCGCTCGCGGTCGCAGCCAGCAGTGCGACGGCCGGCGCAACGAGCAGCGCGGACGCGGAACGCCTGGCTCGAGAGGAGGACCCTCTGTCCAGAGGCGCAGCGGGATGCAGGGAGTGGTCGATGGACGATGCGTGTGGCATCTGACGAGCCGGTCGGCAGGGACAACCGACGCGCGGGAAGTCTAGCGGCGCGACCTCGGCCGCGAGCGCGGCACGGGGCGGACTCCTCTGCCGACCTCCGCAGCAGGCCTACCCGTCGGCGAGGACCTTCCCGCGCGCGGCGAGCAGCTGGCTCAGCGTCGCGAGCTCGGGCATTGCGGCCCCGCGCGGTGACACGAGCACGAGCTCCACGGCCGGCAGCGGGTGCTGCAGGGCCACGAACGTGCAGCCGGCGTGCGGCAGCTTCTCGCTGTGCTTCGGCGCGATGGCGACCACGTCGCCCGTCGCGACGGCGCCGAGCAGCAGCGCCACCGAGTCGACCTCGTCTACGATGCGCGGCTCGAACCCGGCCGCGGCACACGCCGCGAGCAGGAACTCGCGCCGGCCCGGGAAGGCGTGGTCCGAGAGCGACACCCAGTCCTGCTCACGCAGCTCGCCGAGCGCCAGCGAAGTGCGTTCGGCCAGTGCATGCGACTCGGGCAGCACGGCCGCGAAGCGGTGACGGCTCAACGGCCGGACCGTGAACTGCGCGCGGTGCGCCGGCTCGAGGTTCGCGAGGATCGCCGCATCGAGCTCGTGCAGCGCCAGGCGCTGCAGCTGCGCGCGCGGCGGCAGGTCGAACAGGCTGACCGCGAGGCCGCGGTGCTTCTTCTTCATCTCGCGCACGACCGGCGCCACGAGGTCGTCGAGGAACGGCGCTACGAAGCCGAGGCGCAGCGTGCGCTTCGCCTTGCCGAAGCTCTCGCGCAGCTGCTGTTCGCTCGTCGCCGCGTCGCACAGCAGCTGCCGCGCGCGCGGCAGGAACCAGCGGCCCGCCTCGGTCAGGTGGATGCGCTGCTTCTTGCGTTCGAACAGCGCGACCCCCAATCTGCTCTCGAGCAACGCGATCTGCCGGCTCATCGCCGGCTGCGTCACGTGCTCGCGCCGCGCGGCCTGCGAGATGCTCGCCTCCTCGGCGGCAGCGACGAAGTAGCGCAGCTGGTGGAACTCCATGGCACGCCGAGGTCATGACCGATGGCATGACCCACAGAAGTCAGGGCTCTTCCTGCTCGGCTGACCGGGGAGCGCAAGCGCTACCCTCGGTCAGCCCTCTTCCTTCAGCAGCTCGTCGAGGAACTACCAGCGATCGCGCTTGCCGCCGCCGTAGCCACCACCGCCGCCGCCACCACCACCTCGGCCCCCGAAGCCGCCACCACCACCGCCACCGGTCCTCGGCTTGCGTTCCTCGGCCTCGTTGACCTTGAGGGCGCGGCCGTCGAGATCGACGCCGTTCATGGCCTTGATTGCGGCCTGCGCATCGCCGGCTGATGCCATCTCGACGAACGCGAAGCCGCGCGACCTGCCCGTGTCGCGATCCATCATGACCTGCGCGCTCGAGACCTTGCGGCCGTCCTGCTCGAACGCAGCGACGAGGTCGGCTTCGACCGTATTGAAGGACAAGTTGCCAACGTAGAGACGATTACCCATTCTGGAGTCACTCTTTGGATTCGACGAAAACCCGCGCAATGGCGCGAGCACACTGAGAACGACCGCGGGGAGCTGAATCCAAGAGCAAGAGACCCTGAGGCGGCGCAACCGGCTGCGCAGTTTGGAACCGGTCCTGCAAGGCATGCCCAACAGGTGGGCGAGGACAGTATCGGCCCCGCACGAACGGCACAAGCGGCGCATGCCAGTCGTCCAGTTGCCCAGTCACGCCAGGCGTCCAACCGGGCCGCAGGCGCTGCTCACGCGACGTTTCGCTACCCGGTGCGCAAGCGGCGCTTGCCAGCGTGCGGTCGGAAGCCAGCGCGCTCGTAGAACGGCACTTCGCGCCGGGACGCGGGCCGCTGCTCCTGACTCCGGTTGTCGTCGTCGAGCGCCCGGATGTGGACGCCAGGATCGCGCCGGTCGGGCCCCTGCACGCGGCGCGCGAAGCCCGCGGCGAGCTCGCTCGCCACTTCGAAGGTCGCGGCCAGAGCACCGATGTCGATGCCGCGGATGGCGCGGCTGTCGACGTCGCCGCGGCGACAGACGTGGGCCAGCAGGCGTTGGGGACTGGCCCCGGTCTCGCGGCCCCAGTTGATCGAGAAGCGCGTGAAGCCCGCCCGCCGGGGCGCGCGCTGGAAGTCGCTGGCGGGGACGCGCTCGCGTTGGCGGAACGGCCGCTGCGGTTCCATCGCCGGCGTCACTTCGTACGGCTCACGCGTTCCGGCAGCGGTTGCGCAGAGTCCGAGCAGCCCGGCCACGACCTGCACGGGATCACGACCGGTCAGCAGTTCCTTGGCCGACTCCATGCGCATCGCATCCGGCGCTTCGACGGCGGTGACCACACGGGCCTTCTCCCTTCGTGCCAGCTCGGCGCGCACCGAAGCCGCCGTAGGCAGGTCGCGCCACTCGAGCTTCACGCGCGCGCCGCGACACAGCCCTTCGACGCGGCGCTGCGCGGCCTGTGGCGCGAACAGGACGCTGGTGCCCTGCTTGCCGGCGCGGCCGGTGCGGCCGCTGCGGTGCGTGTAGACCTCGCTGTCGATCGGCGGGTCGAAGTGCACGACCATCGGCACGTTGGCGATGTCGAGCCCACGCGCGGCCACGTCGGTCGCGACCAGCACCGACACGGTGCCCTGGCGGAAGGCACTCAAGGTGCGCGTGCGCTGCGCCTGCGCCAGTTCGCCGCTGATCGGTGCCGCCGCGAAGCCGTGCTCGGCCAGCTGCTCGGCGAGCGCGGTCGAGTCCATGCGCGTGCGGACGAACACCAGCGTGCGTTGGTCGGTGGCGAGCAGGAGCAGGTTGACCAGCGCGCCGAACCGCTCGCGCGGCCGCACCACGTGGGCAACGTGCGCGATGTCGGCGTTGGCGGCGCCGAGCCGCGTGCCTTCGACGTGGCGCGCCGCCGACTGGTAGCGGTCGGCCAGTTCCAGCACGCCCGCGGGCAGCGTCGCCGACATCAGGTGCGTCCGCCGTTCGGCGGGCAGCGTGCCGAGGATCGCTTCCAGGTCGTCGCGGAAACCGAGGTCGAGCATCTGGTCGGCTTCGTCGAGCACGACCTGGCACATGCCCGAGCAGTCGAGCGCGCCGGAACGGATGTGATCCAGGAGGCGCCCCGGCGTCCCCACCACCACGCTCGGGCCGCGCGCCAACCGGCGCTGCTCCTGCAGGATGCTGGTGCCGCCCGTCACGCACTCGAGGCTCACGCCACGGACCGAGGCGTAGAGCCATTGCAGCTCTTCCCGCACCTGCGCTGCCAGTTCACGCGTCGGCACGATCACCAGCGCCTGGGGGCGGCCGCCGGCCTTTGGCTCGAGGAGTCGGGGCTCGAGGAGTCGGGGCGCCATGACGAAGCCCAGGGCCACGGTCTTGCCCGAGCCGGTCTGCGACGAGATGCGCAGGTCCTCGCCCGCGCCGGCGGCAGCGAGCGCCGCCGTCTGCACCGCGGTCAGGGCCGTGAAGCCGCGCGCTCGCAGCGCAGGCCGCAGCGCCGCGGGCACGGCGGCGAAGGGGTCGGTTGCCCCGTCCGCGTTCATCGGTTCCGGAACGATCGGGGCCATGGGTTCTTGGGACATCGAAGCAGCGTCGGTTGCAGACAAAGGGCGGAACAGGGTAGCGGCGAGCGCCGGATGCGCAACCCGCCGGTGCGATCGTGGTCTCGTCCCGGTCCGGCAGTCGATCCGTCGGGGTCGCGACCCGGCGGCAGCGACGAAGTTGCGCAGCTGGTGGAACTCCAGGCGACGCGGAGGTCATTACCGATGGGCATGACCCGCAGAAGCACACGGCATTGGGGGAGTGCACCGATTTGGCGGATGATCTGGCCATGCAGATGCAACGTCGTACCTTCCTCGCCGGCAGCGCTGCTGCCCTCGGCTCGCTCGCCGGCGGCTCCCTCATCGTTCCCGAGTCCGGAAACAACCAAGGAACCAAGATGCGCTTCACGCTCCGCCGCGCCAAGGACCGCGGTCACGCCGACCACGGCTGGCTCGATTCCTGGCACACGTTCAGCTTCGCCGACTACCACGACCCCGCCCACATGGGCTTCCGGTCGCTGCGCGTGATCAACCAGGACCGTGTGCAGGCCGGCAACGGCTTCCCGACGCACCCGCATCGCGACATGGAGATCTTCAGCTACGTGCTCGAAGGCGCGCTGCAGCACAAGGACAGCATGGGCAACGGTCGCGTGCTGAAGCCCGGCGAGATCCAGCTGATGAGCGCCGGCACCGGCGTTTCGCACAGCGAGTTCAACCCGAGCCGCAGCGACGGCCTGCACTTCCTGCAGATCTGGATCCTGCCGGACCAGCGCGGGCTGAAGCCTGGCTACACCGAGTGGAAGCCGACCACGGCACAGCGCTCGCAACCGGACGTCGTCGTGATCTCGCCCGACGGCCGCGACGGCAGTGCTCTGATCCACCAGGACGTGATCGTGCGCCGCCTGCTGCTGCCGGCCGGCACGAACACGAACCACGAAGTCGCCGCGGGCCGCGGCATGTGGGTGCAGGTCGTGAACGGTGAGCTGCAGCTCGGCGAGCAGCGGCTGCTGGCCGGCGACGGTGCCAGCAGCGACGACGCCGGTTCGGTGCGCCTGCAGGCGAACAAGCCGGTCGAGGCGCTGCTATTCGACCTCGGTCCCGCTCCGGTTCGCTGAGCCCCGCTGCGAAACGGGTGCTCCGAGATCGACGAGCCACGCGCGCGGCAGCTTCATGACGGCTTCGCGCGCGAGGTTCACCCAGCGCACCCCCTGGTCGAGGATCCCGCTGTCGGCGGTCGCGACCACTGCGTCGCGCTGCGCGAGCTCGCGGTCCGGATCCGTGACGACCTCGACGCGCCACGGCCAACCTCTTGCTTCGGTCAGTTCGCGCACGAGCGAAGCAAGGCGGCCCGAGTTGCCGACCGGCGCGTCGAGCAGCAACACGACCTGTTCGACGCCGGCGGCCGCGAGCAGCGTTGCGAGGTGCTCGACCGCCGCGGGTGTCTCGACGACGTGGCGCCACGTGCCGTGCACGCTCGCGACGTCGCGGTAGCAGCCGTCGGCGCAGCCGAGCACGACGCCGCCGGCGAGCGCTGCCTCGATCGTGGTCAGCACGTTGAAGCCATCGACGTGCAGCTCGGGCAATGGTCCGAGCGATTGCAGCCGCGCAGCGCGCGCTGCCGCCACGGTCGTTGCACAGCTGGCCCGCGCCACGGCCTGCCGCTGCCGCAGGTCGAGTGCATGGCGATCGCCGACGAGCTTCAGCGACGAGTTCGCCGCATACCCGCCCGAGAGCAGCCAGCCCAGGTCCGCGCACGCGCGCCGCAGCGTGTGCAGCCGCGAGGCCCCGAATCGCTCGGGATCGCCAGGATGAGGCCCGCGGTGGGATCGGCGGTCTGGCATCTCCCTCAGATCATGCCGCCAGCCGCGACGAGGTGTCGGTTGCGGCGTCAGGGCGACATGGCTCTCTCAGTACTTGTGGGGCCTGGCGGCGGGCGGCTGGCCTCCCGGCATGCTCCAACCCCATCCCCAGTTGCTGCCTGCTGCGGCTGCGGCGACCTGGATCGTCTGCACCATCTCCTTGGCTTCGCCACACTCCGGGTCGAAGGCCAGCACCTTCTGGGCCCACTCCATCGCGCCCTTGTAGTCGCTCTGCACGCACAACATGTTCGCGGCGTGCAGCGCGGCGCGGATGCCGTTGTCGTGCAGCTTCTGGCTCAGCGGCGTCGCTTCCTTCGCGAGATCCGCGTCGTCGCCGCCCTTCTCGATCAGCTCCTGCAGCTTCTTCCAGCCGGCCTTGTAGGCGTCGATCGCCTTCTCGCAGAGGTTGGCCGACTGCGTGCTCGAACGCGACTTGACGATCGCCTCGCGCGACAGCTTGTCGCCCTTCGTGAGGTGTTCGCGAACCTGGCCCAGCACCTTGTTCATCTTCTCGCGCATCGAGGCTTCGACCTTGGCCTGCCGCGCAGCTTCGCGCTCGCCGGCCTGGCGTTCGTCGAGCGCTTCGACCTGGCCCGCGAGCGCATCGAGCTGCTCCTCGGTGCGCAGGTCGGCGAGCCGCGTCGACAGCAGCTTGAGGCAGTGGCGCGCTTCACTGAGCTTGTTCTGCGTGACGAACTCGCGGACCATCGCCTCGAGCGCATCGGCGGCCCAGGTGCGGACCTCCTTCTTCTTGACCTCCTGCTGGGCCGGGTCCTTGACGGACTCGACCGCGACGCGGGCCTCGCTGCCGGCCTGCGTCAGCAGGCGCAGCTCCCCGGCCCGCTTCGCCATCGCGAAGTGACCGTCGAAGTCCTTCGGCGCCTTCGCCTCCATCTCGATCCGGTAGACCGAGAGCGGCACGAAGTCACTCAGCTTGCGAGTGACGGTCATGTTGCCGCCGAGGATCGAGACCTTGAGCTTCGCGCTGTCGCCCTTGAGTTCGAGCACCTGCGCGGTCACGGTCTCACCGTCGGTCTCGGTCAGCGTGAGCGTCTTGGGTTCTTGTGGCAGGAAGGCGAGCAGCGAAACGATCAACAGTCCGGTCTTCACGTGTGAATGTCCTTCAGGGGTTGGGGCCCGGCATGGTAGCGGAGCCGCGGCCCCCGGCCAGTGGCTGATTGGCCACCTAGCGCAATGGCGGCTGGATCCGGTCCGGGACAGCGGCGGTGCCGCGAGCCCGTCGCGGTAGACTTCCTCGCGAACGCCGAACGAGGATCGACGATGCCAACCCTGTCGCCGCGGCCCGCATTCTCCCTCCGCCTGCTCTCGCTGTGGCTCGCCGCCGCTGCCGCCAATGCGCAGGACGCGCCGGCGTGGCCGCCATTGCGCGAGGGTGCGCTCGAGCTGACGGCTCATTGGGAGCCTCTGACCGACACGACATACGGCTTCGAGAAGCGCGACCTCGTGCGCGGCCTCGCGCCCGCGAAGGTGCGCGCGTCGCACGAGGCGGCGGCCTTCCGCGGGTTCCTGCCGCCGGCCGAGGTCGCGGTCGGCGACAGCTGGAAGATCGACGCCGCGACCGTGCTGCCGTTCCTGCGCCAGCTGCATGCCGGTGCGACGATCGATCTGCACCACGACCGCGGCATGGGGATCGGCGCGCGCGGCGCCTGGGGCTGCCTGCGTGTGCTCGACGAGTCGTGCGCCGAGATCGTGCTGCGCGCGCACGCCGACTTCCTGATCGACGGCGACGGCACGCCGGACAAGTCGTCGTGGTTCACGCCCGCGATGTTCCGCGGCCGGCTGTGGATCGATCGCCGCACGGGCCGCGTCGAGGCCTTCGAGCTCGCGGTGCCGAAGAGCCGCGCGAACGTCGACCTCAACGTCGCGACGGCCGACGGCGTGATCTGCGACATCGGCTGCGTGCCGAAGCTGCAGGTCGCCGGCGGCACGTTCCCCGAGATTCCCGCGGGTGCCAGGAGCATCGGCGAGCGCGACGCCGACCGCATCCTGGAGCGCCGCTTCTATCCGTTCGCCGAGCTCGATTGGCTCGCGCTGCCCGAAGCGCGAGCGGCCTCGGTGGCGAGCGGCAGGCCGCTGCACGTCGTCCTGCTGTTCGGCAGCCTGCTCGACGAATCGTGTTGAGGCAGCGGCAAGTCCCTCCGTGCGAGGGTCCTCACTGCGGCGCCGGTGCTCGCCCTGTTGCGCGAGCAGTTCGTCAACTGCTGGGTGCTCGCGAAGGATCTCGAGGCGATTGCCGCGCGCGACGGCAGCCCCGAGATGAAGACGCTCTGCATGCGCCTGCGCGAGAACTACGGCTACCCGGTCGACAGCGTGCTCGTGGCACCCGACCTGCGCGTGATCGGCCACGTGAATGCGCACGACGTGCACGGGGATGCGGTGGGCTACGTGAAGTTCCTGCGCGACGGCCTCGCAGCAGTCGGGCGCACGCCTGTCGTCGCGGACACGGCGCCCAAGAAGGCCGAAGTCGCGCAACGTGTGCGGCAGGTCGAGGTCACGCCCGAGAAGCCGAGCACGTCGTTGCTCGACGTCATCAGCTGCCGCGGTTTCGGCGAGCCGAGCTTCGCGTACTACTCGATCGACACGCGCGCGTTCGACGGCGGCGGCGTGCTCGAGATCGAGGTGCGCGTCGGCCGCGCCGCTCCTGCCGTGACGTTCGAAGTCTGCGCCCCGGTCGCGGCCGGGGACGGTCACGCCGTGCAGCCGGTGCAGACCGAGTCGGTCGCGAGCGAGGGCACTGCGAAGCTCGTCCACACGTTCAAGAAGGGCGACATGCTGGGCCTCATGGTGAAGCCGGGCCCCGGCAGCAGCGAGGGCGACGCGAACGCGTTCCTCGCCACGGTGACGGTCCGTCGGCCCTGAGGATCCGACTCAGCGCGGCGGCGTCGCCACTGGCTCCGACGCCTCGACCTCGAGCGGCACCGCGATCGAAGCGGTCAGTTGCACCTCGCGGCCCTGGGGCGCGGTCTCCTCGGCGGTCTCCATCCAGTTGCGCGCGAACTCGAGGAACGTGCCCTGGATCTCGATCTGGATCAGCTTGTCCGACACGTTGCGGATCGTGCCCTTGACGTGGAAGCCCTGGTACTCCTTCTTGCCTACGCGCACGAAGTTCATGATGTCGTCGTTCGCGTAGCGGTCCGGGTTGTCCTCGCGGTAGTCGTTCTCGAGCGTGCGGCCCGACAGTTCGCCCGCCGTCCTCGCGTCGGTGAAGAAGCAGAAGCTCAGGTCCGTGCCGTCTCCCTGCCCCGAGCTGAAATCGAGCATCCACGCGCCGCCGAGGAACGACTGCAGCTCCGCGTGGGTCTGCTCGAACCGCACGGTCTGGCCGTCCACGACGACCGTGATCGGCGATCCCTTCGTCGCCGACGTGTCATCACCGTCGCCGCCGCACGCGGACAGCACGAGAAGGCCTGGAACTACGAGAGGAAACAGGAACCGACTGCTCATGGCCGCGCGCCTCGGATCGGTGGCCGGACCCACTTCCAGCCGCCCATCCTCCGCTCGACGATCGGCAGCCGGGCCCCTGCCGCTTGATCGGATCAGGTGACCTGCAGGCCTTCGATGCCGGGTTCGCCGGCCGGCAGCCGCAGATCGAGCGCGCCCAGCGTCTCGACCAGGATCTCGCTGACGGCGAGGTTGCGGAACCAGTTGCGATCGGCCGGGATCACGAACCACGGTGCCTGCTTCGTGCTCGTCGCCGCGAGCGCATCCTCGTAGGCCTCCTGGTAGTCGTCCCAGTGCTCACGTTCGGCGAGGTCGCGCGCGCTCCACTTCCAGCGCTTCTTCGGGTCGTCGATGCGTTCCTGCAGCCGCTGCCGCTGCTCGTCCTTGCTGATGTGCAGGAAGAACTTGCGGATCGTCGTGCCCTCGTCGGCCAGCATCTTCTCGAACGCGGCGATGTGCTCGAAACGCGCGCGCCAGCAGCGCTCGTCGCAGAGGTCGTGCACGCGCGTGATCAGCACGTCCTCGTAGTGGCTGCGATTCCAGATCGCGATCTCGCCGCGGGCCGGTGTGTGCGGATGGACGCGCCACAGGAAGTCGTGCGCGAGCTCGGTCGAGGTCGGTTGTTTGAAGCACGCGACCTTGACGCCTTGCGGGTTCACGCCGTCGAAGACGCTGCGGATCGTGCCGTCCTTGCCGCCGGCATCCATCGCCTGCAGCACGACGAGCAGCCGGTGCTGCCCTTGCGCGTAGAGCGCCTCCTGCTGTTCTTCGAGGTGCGCGTTGAGCTTCGCGAGTGCCAGGCGGGCCGCGTCCTTGTCGCCGTCGAAGCCCGGCGTGCCGCGCGGGTCGCGGTCCTTCAACCGCAGCGTCTTGCCGGGAGTGACGAAGAAACGTTCCGATGCCGTGGCCATGCCCGCGACGGTATCCGCGCGGTCATGGCCCCGCCGCAGAGGCGGCCGGGAACCGCCACCCGCTGTTGCGCCAGACGGCTCGTCACCGCGTGCGTTCGAGATCCCGCACGTCCTCGAGATCCTGGGGCGTCCGCCGCCAGTGCTGCGAACACCCTGGCGCCGTTCTCCGTCGTCGGCTCGACCCACACGTCGAGGTCCTTGGTGAACCGCGGGCGCGCGTGGAAGGTCACCGCGTAGCCGCCGACGATCAGGTAGCGGACGTCATGGGCGGACAAGGCGGCCAACAGATCTCTGAAGTCGCGGTTCGTCATCTGGATTGCCGCCTTGGATCGCGAGGGCGTCGAGCGTCATTCCCCACAGGGCCGCGACGCGTTGCTCTCCGGTCATCGCCCGCCAGAATGCGAGGTCGAACTCGTCGGGATCCTCGCCAGGACGCACCAGCCGTCCGGTCATCCGTCGCTGTCGGGAGGAGCGTTCGGAGTCGGTCACGCGAGGCAGTTTAGCCGGGACCTCGTCGCAGTCGAGCGACACCTCTCAACTCGCTCGTGCAGGAATGCCCAGCGACCGAGCCGCTTCGACACGCTTGCGCGCGTGCACGCCTGGCGCGGCGACTTCGCCCAAGCCGTGACACTGCTGGAAGAGCTCTTCGCGCATTCGACAGGCTCCCAGGCAGCGGCAACCGCGCGAACCTCGAACGCGCGCTCACGGAGTACCGCAGCCGTCGGTGACTCGCTCCCGAGCGCCGACTCCAAGGTGCCGGAGGATCGTTGCGAAACGCCTTGCAGCGGCACCGCGCCACCACACTCCGTGGTCGTTCTCACCGTCGTCTGTTTTTCACGGAGTTGCGGGCGTTTCTTCATGGCACCCCCGTGCGCGCCGCGCGACACGACGCGATAGCATGCCGCGCGCCGGCGGGAATGCGTTCCAAGGGTCCGGAGAGGCACTCTCGCGTCCCGCTCCTGCTACGCGGTTCACCCACTCGAAGGAGTCCTTTATGCGTCTGCTCTTCTGCTCCGCTTGCCTGGCTTCCGTCTCGGTTGCACAAGTTGCACCGGGTGAGGCGATCCAGAGCTTCTTCAGCAATGTTGCGCCGATCGAAGGGCTCGCGATCGTGAATCGCTCCGGCACTTCCGTGCCGGTCACGGGCCTCACGGCCCAGGGCATCCAGAACATCAACTCGGTCGCGCTCGATCCGATCGACAACTCGATCTGGATCGGCAGCATCACCCAGGCTCCGACCACGCACGGCCTGCGCCGTGCCACCCTGACGGGAACCGCGCTCGGGCCGGCAGCCCTCGTGGCGACGCTGCCGACGGCGCCAGGTGGATCGTTCTCGGGCATCGCGTTCGACCAGAACGGCAACCCGATCGTCAGTGGTGGCGCGGTCCCGCCAGGCACCGGCGGTGTGTTCCGCGTCATCCGCGCGACGGGTGCGGTGACCAACCTGCTCTCCCCGCACCCGGCGCTCCCGGCCGGCACCGCCAACTGCGTCTCCGTCGACCAGGCTACTGGCGACATCTACTTCGGGGTCACCAGCGCCGGTGGCGCGATCTACCGCCTGCCCGGCCCGTTCCCGAACACGGCACCGCCCGTGCTCCTCGGGACGACCGTGACGAACCAGACGATCTCGGGCGTCTCCTTCTGGCCGGCCCATGGCGTGAACCCCGCCCGCGTCTACTGGACCAACTTCGCCGCCGCGAACAGCTGCGTCGGCTACGTGCCCGCGGCAGGTGGAGCCGCGGTGACGACGTCCGGCACGCCGACGGCGTGGCCTGCGGGCATGAACTGGATCAACTACGACCGCCGCCAGGACGACTTCTGGCTCTGCACGGCCGGCATCGATCCGGATCAGGTCTACACGATGACCGACACCGGCGCGAACACGCTCGTCGTCGGGTTCGGTGCGCAGGGCTCGCCTTCCGCGATCGACGCGAACGATGCGCCCGCGGGCTCGCTGCGCGTGGTTCCGCAGTACCTGCCCGCGACGCCGACGCTGACGACGATCGAGGTGTCCATGAGTTGGAACCCCGGGGACATCGGCATCTTCGGCATCTTCGCGGGGCCTACGCTGATCACGACGTTCGGGCTCGGCATCTTCAATGGCTCGGGGACTCTGTCGACGAGCTTCCCAGCAGTGCTCGGTGCCGGCTCGCCCGGTCAGTTCACGTTCCTCGGCGCGAGCCTCGGGGCCTCCGGGCTCCAGATCACGGCGCCACTCTCCTGGCCCGCGAACTGAGGTCCCGGACGGCCGGGGCGAACACGGCCGTCGCGACCGGCGGAGGCCACTGCGTCCCACGCTGAGGCAGTTGGGGGCGCGACGGTCGTCATGGCGACCACGCCGCGGCGTCGCCGCGGCAACTGCCGGTGACACGGCCGCCGTCCCGTTCTGACGCCACGATTGCCGCGCCGCGTTCGTGCAACTGCGCCCCACATCGGGATCAAGTCGGCGCGCGCGCGGCACGAATAGTTGTGGAGTCACCGACCGGAGTCAATGCAGCCCAGCTGCACGGCGGTGAACACAGCAATTCGAATCGGGAGATCGCAGATGCCATACGCTGCAGAAATCAGTCGTGCTAATCCGTCGTGCTTCCTGTTCCTGATCGACCAGAGCGCGTCGATGGAGGATCCATTCGGCACCGAGGGCAACACCAAGGCGAAGGCCGAGGGTGTCGCCGATGCCATCAATCGCCTGCTGCAGGACCTGGTGATCAAGTGCGCCAAGTCCGAAGGCATCCGCGACTACTATCACATCGGCATCATCGGTTACGGCGGCGACGTCGGCCCCGCGTTCTGCGGCGCGCTCACTGGCCAGGAGATCGTTCCGGTCAGCAAGATCGCCGAAGGCCCGGCGCGCGTCGAAGAGCGCACGAAGAAGGTCGATGACGGTGCGGGCGGCTTCGTCGAGCAGGACGTCAAGTTCCCGATCTGGGTCGACTCGGTCGCCAACGGCGGCACGCCGATGTGCGAGGCGATGCAGCAGGCCGGCCAGATCCTCGAGAAGTGGACCGCGGAGCACCCGAAGGCGTTCCCGCCGGTCGTGATCCACATCACGGACGGCGAGTCGACGGACGGCGATCCGCAGGATGCCATGGAGCACCTGAAGGAGCTCAAGACGAAGGACGGCAACGTGCTGCTGTTCAACGTGCACCTGTCCGACAACCCGAACGCGGAGTCGATGTCGTTCCCGGACAGCCCGAACCAGCTGCCCGACCAGTACGCGCAGCTGCTGTTCGACACGTCGAGCGTGCTGACGCCGTTCATGCGCAAGGTCGCGACCGAGATGGGCTTCCAGGTTTCGGACCGGACGCGTGGCTTCGTGCTCAACGCGGACCTGCCGCTGGTCGTCCAGGCGCTCGAGATCGGTACGAGGCCGAGCAACCTCCGCTAGGCAACTGGCGGTTCCACACCCTCGTACTCCGCCTCGGCCCCGAGACCGAACACGACGCACCATGCAAGTCGTTGCCAAGGCCTACTGGTTGCCCAAGAAGGGCCACGAGGAGGCGGAGTACGAGGACGCATTCGCGCCGGGCGACACGCTGCTCGACGGCGACCTGTTCCGCTGCGCGATCGCCGACGGCGCCACCGAGGCGTCGTTCAGCAAGCAGTGGGCGCGCGCGCTCGTGAACGCGTGGCAGCTGGGCAGCCTGACCAAGGAGCGCTTCGTGACGCAGATCTGCGAACTCCAGGACAACTGGCGCCGCGGCATCACCGAGGTGCGCAAGCACCAGAAGCTCTCCTGGTATGCCCAGCAGAAGGCCGACCTCGGCGCGTTCGCGGCGCTGGTCGGCTTCGTGCTGCATCACGATCCCGTTCCTGCCGCGCCGCCAGCGGACGCCGAGCAGGGCGACGACTGGGCGGAGCAGGGGCCTCCGGCAGCACAGACGGCCGCAGACCCGGAGGCAGCGGACGCGGCGGCGGGGGATCAGGCGCCAGCAGAGCCGGCGCCGGATGCGCAGCAACTCGGCGTGCCATGGTGGGAAGCGCTGGCCGTCGGCGACTGCAACCTGTTCCAGGTGCGCGGCGGCCGGCTGCTGACCGCGTTCCCGCTGACGGCTTCCGAGCAGTTCCACGGCGGTCCGTTCCTCGTGTCGACGCGCGGCACGGCGGGTGCGGACCTGAGCCGGCACGTCCGCGTCGTGCACGGCGACTGGCAGCCGCACGACACCTTCTATCTGATGACCGACGCGCTGGCGGCCTGGTTCCTGCGCGCCTTCGAAGCCGCGGAGCAACCGTGGGACGTGGTCGAGCAGGCGCTCGGCACCGAAGATCCGCAGGAGTCGTTCGCCGCACTCGTGCGCGGGCTGCGCGAGCAGAAGCTGCTGCACAACGACGACGTGACGCTGCTCGCGATCCGCGTCGACCTGTCGCTGGCCGCCGTTGCTACAGCGACGCCTCCGCTCGCATGGGAAGAGCCCGCGGCCGAGGACGCCGGTGACGCGGCCCCGGCCGAACACACGGACACGCAAGTGGGGGATCAAGAGTCATGACCTGGCCCGGAGTCTCCGACTATCAGGAAGCGATCCAGGCGCCGCAGCTGTGTTTCGGCGATCCCGACCTCAAGGCCGGTTCTCCGGTGTTGACCGCGTTGGGCCTGCCGCGCCCGATCTCGGGCGGCAACGCGTCGGTCTACCAGATCCGCAGCGGCAAGAAGGAGTGGGCCGTGCGCTGCTTCCTGCGCGACCTGCCCGACATGCAGAAGCGTTATGCGGCGATCGACCAGCACCTGCGCAGCACGAGGCTGCCGAAGGTCGGCTTCCAGTACCTGCCGGAAGGCATCCGCGTGCGCGGCCGCTGGATCCCGATCCTCAAGATGGAATGGGTCCGCGGCGTTCCGCTGAACGAGCACATTCCGTCGCTGCTGTCGGATCCGAAGGGGCTGCGTCGGCTCGCCGCCGAATGGGAGCAGCTGACCCGCCTGCTGAAGAAGGAGCGCGTTGCGCACGGCGACCTGCAGCACGGCAACGTGATGGTGGCCAAGGACAAGCTCGTGCTGATCGACTACGACGGCATGTACGTGCCGGCGCTGCACGGCAACCCGAGCCACGAGCTGGGCCACGTCTGCTACCAGCACCCGGCGCGGCAACCGGCCGACTTCGGCCCCGAGATGGACCGCTTCTCGGCGCTGCTGATCCACACGGCGCTGCTGGCGCTCGCGCAGAAGCCGGACCTGTGGGCACGCTACGACACGGCCGACAACCTGCTGTTCCAGGGTGAGGACCTCGAGGAGCCCGACGAGTCGGCGCTGTTCGACGAGCTCGAGCAGCTGCCGGACCAGGACGTCGCCGCGCAGGTCCGCGCGCTGCGCGCGGCGTGCAGCGAGTCGATCGACCAGGTGCCCGAGATCGATGCCGCGGTCGCCGCCGGCAAGAAGCTCGGCAAGCGCAAGGCGAAGAAGGCGAAGAAGGTCACCGAGGCGCCGCCGGCACCGGCGCCGGCTCCAGCACTGGCCGCAGCAGCGCCCAAGCCCGCGGCAGCGCGCGCGCGGTCCGCGCCGAAGCCGGCCGCGGTCGCGCCGGGCGCCAATGCGCCGTCCTGGGTCGTCGATCACTTCGCGAGCAGCGCACCTTCGGGTCCGTTCGCGATGACGCAGCAGTGGCAACACAGCGGCAAGGCGACCAAGGCGAAGAAGGCCGCGAAGGCCGCGCCGGGGACTTCTCCGAGCCCGACCGGCGGCACACTGCTCGGCTGGATGTCGCGGCTGGGCCTGCGCTTGTTCGGCCTCGGCAACAAGCGGCGCCGCAAGCAGAAGACGCTCGCGCTCCCCGGCGGCCAGCTGCCGGTCGGCACGGGCCGTTCGCCCGCGATCAAGGCGCTCGCGTTCTCGCTCGATGGCCGCCTGCTGATCGCCGGCGGCGACGACCGCTTCGCCGACGTCTACGACGCCGAGACCGGCAAGCAGCTGCGCCGCCTCGGCGCGCACAAACACGCGGTCACGGGCACGGTCGCCGCCGGAGCCGACCGCTTCGCGACTTGTTCGCTCGATGGCCGCGTGCGCGTGTTCAACACGACCGGCAGCCTGATCAACTCGTGGGACGGCGCGCGCAAGGCGAGGTTCTACGCGGCCGCGAGCACGTTCGACGGCGAGCTGCTCGCGTTCGCGATGGGCCGACTGGTCAAGGTGTTCACGCGCGACGGCCAGCACAAGGCGACGCTGCGCGGCCACAGCCACGAAGTGCTCGCCGTCGCGTTCACGCGCAGCAAGCAGCACGTGGTCTCGGGCTCGATCGACCACAGCGTGCGCGTCTGGTCGCTCTCGTCGTGGCAATGCGAGCACCAGCTCGCGGGTCTGCACGACGCGGTCGAGGCAGTCGCCTGCAGCGACGACGGCCAGCTCGTCGCCGCCGGCTCGCGCGACGGCCACGTGTGCATCTGGGACGCCAGGTCGTCGCGGATGCAGCACCGCGTCGACACGAAGCAGCACGGGGTGCACGCGCTCGCGTTCGTGCCGGGCACCCGCACGCTGCTGGCGGGCGGTGCCGATTGCGTGATCCGGGCGATCGACGCCGGCAGCGGCTCGATCACCGGCACGATGGCGGGGCACGGCAGCGCCGTGTTCGGTCTCGCGGTCTCGAGGGACGGCCGCCAGGTCGCGTCGGCCGCCGCCGATGGCACGATCATCGTCTGGTCCGCGAAGCCGCGGCCGGGTCCGGTGCGCAAGGCCCCGGCCCCGCAGCTGCAGGCAGCGCGGCCGTAGCCGCGCCGGCTCGCGCGCGGGCGGTCAGCGATCGCGCGCGATCTGCGCGTGCACCGCCTTCAGGACGTCGATGCGGGCCGGCACGCTCTCGTAGCGGCTGCCGTCGCGCGTCTCGATCACGAGGCGCGAGGCGCCGGCGCCGATGCCGGGCTCGCAGCGCACCTGCTTCAGGTCGGTGCGGCGCAGCGAGACGCCGTCGAACGGCGGCATGTAGCCGAGCAGGACCTCGCTGTCGGAGACGACGACGCGGTGGAACCCCGCGATCGAAGTGGCGACGAACGCCGTGAACACGGCCGCGGCGAGCGCGGCTCCCGCGAGCGCGCTCGTGCCCTTGCGCCACGCTCCCCACGTGCGGAACCCGGGCCGCCTGTCTGCCGGCCGCGACAACAGCCGGTAGACGACGAATCCGAGCAAGCAGGCGATCGCGAGGAAGAAGGCGCTCGCGCCGAGCAGCGCGACTTCGTCGCGCAGCGAGGTCGTGGTGGCAGCCGGGTCCATCGGTCGTCTCCCAGGACGTGGTCTCGAACGCGTACTTCGGCAGGGGCTCGAGACGACTGGAGGTGTCGCGCCGGGCCCTTCACCCGACCTGGGCCGCGAGAATCGTGGCAGCTACGACGCTCACCCGGCGCATTCTGGACAACTCCTCTTCGGCACGACCCCAATGCTCCTCCGACCTCTCGGCCCGGTTGCCACGGCCCTCGCGGCCCTGCTGCCCGCGCAGACTCCTTCTCCCTCCTGGTCGCCCGATTGGGCGGTCGCCGGACTCGGCGGCACCGTCTTCGCGTTCGCCGACTACAACACCGAGCTGTTCGCGGGCGGCGAGTGGTTCGCGTCGAAGGGCGGCGTGATCCGCGGACTCGCGCGCTTCGACGGCACCGACTGGCGACCGGTCGGCACCGGGATCGACCTCGTGAGCTACTCGTACCCGCCGCTCGAGACGCAGGTCTCTGCGCTCGCGGTGTTCCAGGGCGAGCTGGTCTTCGCCGGCACGTTCGACCGCGTGAACGGCCAGGCGATCGACTACATCGCGCGCTGGAACGGCACCTCGTTCTCGCCGCTCGGTGCCGGTCTCTCGCTTTCGTTCGACGAGGCCGACGTGCGCGCGCTCGCCGTCTTCAACAACGAGCTCTACGCGGCCGGCCAGTTCGACACGGCCGGCGGCCAGCCGGCGGCGGGCATCGCGCGCTGGAACGGCGCGGCGTGGAGCCCGCTCGGCCCGGGCCTTCGCCTCGCGGGCGGCGCGTCGGTGGGCCACGCGAAGGCGCTGCACGTGCACAACGGCGCGCTGATCGTCGCCGGCGAGTTCGCGCTCGCGGGCAGCGTCGCCGCCAACAACATCGCACGCTGGAACGGGGCGACGTGGTCGGCGCTCGGCGCGGGTTCGTTCGCGCCGGTCCTGGCGCTCGAGACGCACGGCGCGCAGCTGATCGCCGCGGGGCAGTTCCAGGTGGGGGCCGGCGTCGTCATGCCGGGCGCGTGGAACGGCTCGAGCTGGACCGCGATCGGCACCAACCCACCGACCGTGCCCTCGAGAGCGCTGCGCACGCTCGGCACCGATCTCTACATCGACACGGGCAGTGTGTTGTCCCGCTTCGACGGTGCGAACTGGACGACTGCCGGCGTCGTCACGGGCATCTTCAACGGCGCGCAAGGCTCGAGCATCCGCGCGCTGCACGTGCACGCCGGCGAGCTGCTGCTCGGCGGTCAGTTCACGCGCGCCGGCTCGTCGCCGCAATCGATCGCGGTTGCCTCTGCCAACGTCGTCGCGTTCGACGGCGGCGCGAGCTGGCGCACGCTCGGCACCGGCAACGGTCTCGATCGCCGCACGAACCGCCTGCTGCCGTGGCGCGGCGGTTGGGTCGCCGCGGGCGCGTTCGGCGAGGCCGGAACCGCGCCGGCGACCGGGCTCGCGTTCTTCGACGGCGACACGTGGCGCAGCCTCGGTCGTCTCAGCGGCGGCAGCGGCCAGCTCGTCAACGACGCGGCGGTCTGGCAGGGCAGCGTCGTCGTCAGCGGCAGCTTCACGCACGTCGACGGCCAGCCGTTCCCCGGCATCGCGCGCTTCGACGGCTCGGCGTGGCACGCCTTCGGCGCGATCGCGCCGCCGGGCCTCCACGTGCACGGCGGCGACCTCTGGGGCTTCGGCGGCACGGCGCTGCAGCGGTGGAACGGTGCTGCGTTCGCGATCGTCGCGACGCCGCCGACCGGCTCGATCGACGCGCTGCACACACACAGCGACGGCCTGCTCTACGCGGTCAACAACGACGCGTTCAACCACCGCATCCTGCGCTGGAACGGCGCGCAGCTGCAGTCGATCGGCACCGCGAACGACTTCGTGCAGGCGCTCGGCAGCCGCGGCACGGACCTCGTCGCCGGCGGCCGCTTCAGCAGCGTCGGCGGCGCGCCCGCGGCGTTGATCGCGCGCTGGAACGGCTCGTCGTGGAGTGCGCTGCCCGCGCCGGTCAGCGGCTACTCCGTGCACACGTTCTGCGAGCTCGATGGCGACCTCTACGCCGGCGTCAGCGGCGATCCGCGCGGCATGACGCTGCGCCTGCGCAACGGCGTCTGGTCGGGGCTCGGTGGGGGCACCGAAGGCGTGCCGATCGTGTTGTTCGCCGACCGCGCGGTCGCGAGTGTCTACGCGAGCGGCGACATCCTGGCTGCCGGCGGCCTTCCGACGCGGTGCCTCGCCGAGTGGCGCACGCAGCCCGACTGGCGCAATCGCTTGCACGGCCTCGCCGGCGCTGCCGGCGAACCGCGGCTGCTCGGTCGCGGCAGTGCACAAGGCGGATCGACGCTCGCGTGGACGATCGAAGGCCCCGCGACGACGATCGCGGTGCTCGCGATCGGTCTGTCGCGCATCGACGTGCCCGTGTTCGGCGGCGTGCTCGTGCCGTCGCCCGACCTGCTGCTCGCGCTTCTCACCGACGCAGGAGGAGCGGCGGCGTTCGCGCTGCCGCTGGCCGTGCCGACGTCTCCGGGCATCGGCCTCTGGAGCCAGGCCTGGCTGCTCGACGTTTCGGGGCCGCAGGGCTTTGCCGCGTCGAACGCGCTGTCGTGCACGACGCGCTGACGCACAGACGCAGCGTCGCGCAGGCTCCCTCCGTCGCCGGCCCGCGGCGCACGCCTCGCTTTGCCTAAAGTCGCGGGCTCGCGGCAGCCAATAACTGGCCAGCTTTCGCGCTGCGGGCCCTGACTCCGTCGAGGCCGGTCCAATCGGAGGAGAATCCGTGCAGGAACAAGCGTCACTCAACGACCTCGAAGCGGAACTACAGGGCCTCGAGGCCGATCTCGTGCGCGAGATCGCGAACGGACGGCGCGCTACGCTCGCGTCGACCGGCGTCGCACTCGCCGTCGTCTCGATCGTGCTCGGTTTCGCGTGGACCGGCTACAGCCGGCTCCGCGATGCCTGGACCGCCGAGAAGTTCACCGTCGGGATGCAGCAGGAGCTCGAGGAGCTCAATCCGACTGCCACCGAGGAGCTGAATCGGCTCGGCCAGGCGCTGCTTCCGGTCTACGCCGCGGAGACGCGTCGGCAGTTCGACACGCTCGCGCCCGAGATCGCGCACCGCGTCGGCGAGCAGTTCGAGCTGCTCGCGAGCGACCTGCACCACGACATCCACACGCGCCTCGTCGACCTCGACGACGACCTGCAGAAGCGCACCGAGCGCATCATCGCCGACAGCTATCCGGGCCTCGCGACCGACGCGCAGAAGGCCCGCGTCGCGGCCACGTTCGAGGACATCACGCAGGACGCCGTGCTCGCCTCGATCGGCGACTTCGAGGACCGGTTCTCGAAGGACGTCGTCAAGGTGCAGGACTGCCTCGCCAGGTTCAACGCGGCCGAGTCCACGGAGCCGACCGTCGAGCTGCAGAAGCGCTTCATCTCACTGTGGCTGCGGATGCTCGACGCGGAGATCCAGAAATTATGAGTTCTCACGATCCAAGGGACATGCGCGGCACGGACATGGACGACAACGACCCGGAGGCGATCTCGAACCTGCACGCCCACATCGCCGACGTGCGCGACACGATCGCGCGTCACGCCCGGTCGAACCGAAAGCGCCAGCGCGTCGTGTTCGGCGCCGGTGCGGTGTTCGCGGCGCTCATCGCCGTCGGCATGTCGGCGGTGATCAGGCTGACCGATCAGCTCGATGCGCAGACCGTGGCGCAGCTCGGACGCATCGAGGTCGAGAGACACCTGCCCGACGCGCGCGCTGCGCTCGAGACACACCTCCGCAAGGAGGCGCCGAAGCTCGTGCGCGATGGCATGCAGAGCATGCTCGGCCTGATGCCGCGGCTGCGCCTGCTGCTGATCCAGGACGTCAATCAGCGCTTCGACGCGGCCAACGACAAGTTCAAGACCGAGACGCTCGCGCAGATGGCCGACGTCGTGCACGCGACGAAGCTGCAGATCGACGCCGAGTGGCCGAACGCCAGCGACGTCGAGAAGCTCGAGAAGCTCGTCGTGACGGTGGCCGACGACTACAAGACCAACGTCGCCGCGCTGAGCGAAGAGCTGTATCCGGCGTACGAGGCCGAGATGAGCCGGATCACGGCGTTCCTCGACGACCTCGCGCGCAAGAACCCCGCGGAGCTGTCGAACGAGGATCGCATGCGGCGCGAGACGATCGAGATCACGCTGCAACTCATCGAGCGAGGGCGTGCGCCGACGGAGGCCGCGTTCCTGTCCGGCGAGGTCACGACGCCGCTGTTCGTGCAGCAGGCGATCGAGAACCTCACGAACAACACGTCGCGCACGCCGGACCCGCAGCCCGAGGCCGGGCAGGCAGCGAACACGAACGGCGCCGCCCTCGCACGCCGCAACCCCCGCAAGTAGCGAGAACCTGCCGCGGAGCCCCGCGAACGCGCGGCTCCGAAGGCCCCGCTCCGCGCCGAAGAAGCCCCTTGGCGCGCGAAGCACGGTCCGTCGATCGCGTCTGCCGGGCAGCCAGCCCGCGTGTGTTTGCGCGAGGGGCGCCACCGGCTTCGCCCGCGGTCGCGTGGCGAAGCGCCCATGGCATGGGAGGAGCGCCGCTTGCCGTCCGAGCGAGCCATTGGAGGGTCCTTGCGGGGTCCCCCGGTCTCTCTAGGATCGGAGCGGCCTACGTGTCTGCAGGCGCGAAGGTTGGAAAGGGCGGCAGGTCAAGAATCAGTGGGTATTGTTGTGTATGAATCCGTTGGCTCGCACGACCCGTAGTCCCTCGCGTCGTGCCTCCAGTGCGCCGCCAAGCGCTCCACCCCACGCGTTGCCCGTACGCCCGATCGTGCGTGGCAAGTTTCTCGCCGTAGGCGCACAGACGCTGTTCGTGCGCGGAGTGACCTACGGCACGTTCCGCCCCCAGCACGACGGTGAGTACCCGCTGCCGGACGTCGTCGCGAGCGACTTCGCAGCGATGGTGGCCAACGGCATCAACACGGTCCGGACCTACACGGTGCCGCCGCGGTGGCTGCTCGACGCGGCCGAGGACGCGGGGCTGCGACTGCTGATCGGCCTGCCGATCGATCGCTACATCGGCGGGCTCGCCGATGGCAAGGAAACGGCCGCTTCGCTGGCCCAGCGTGTGCGCGACGGCGTGCGCGCCTGCGCGGGCCACCCGGCGGTCCTCGGCTACACGATCGGCAACGAGATCCCCGCACCCGTCGTGCGCTGGCACGGGCGGCGCAAGACCGAGCGGCTGCTGCACCGCCTCTACCGCGCTGCCAAGGCCGCGGACCCGGACGCGCTCGTCACCTACGTGAACTATCCGTCGACCGAGTACCTGCAGCTGCCGTTCCTGGATTTCTGCGCATTCAACGTCTACCTCGAGGACGAGAAGAAGTTCGACGACTACCTCGCGCGGCTGCAGACCATCGCGCAGGGCCGGCCGCTCTTGTTGTGCGAGCTCGGACTCGACAGCCTTCGCAACGGTGAAGAGAAGCAGGCCAGTACGCTCGCGTGGCAGGTGCGCATGGCGTTCGACGGCGGCTGCGCCGGCGCGTTCGTCTACGCGTGGACCGACGAGTGGTACCGCTCGGGCGAGGACGTGCACGATTGGGCCTTCGGCCTCGTGCGCCGCGACCGCTCGCCGAAGCCGGCGCTCGGCTCGGTCCGCGCGTCGTTCGCGGACGTGCCGTTCTCGCAAGCACAGCACTGGCCGAGGTTCTCGGTCATCGTCTGCACGCACAACGGCCGCCGCTGGCTGCGTGAGTGCCTCGAGGGCATCGCGCGGCTCGACTACCCGGACTACGAAGTGATCGTCGTCGACGACGGCTCGCGCGACGACACGGCCGCGATCGCGGCGGCCTGTGGCCAGCGCGTGATCTCGACGCCGCACCAGGGACTCAGCAGCGCGCGCAACACGGGCATGCGCGCCGCGACCGGCGAGTTCGTCGCCTACATCGACGACGACGCGCACCCCGATCCGCTGTGGCTTCGCCACCTCGCGCTGACGTTCCTGCGCAGCACGCACGCGGGAGTGGCCGGGCCGAACCTCGCGCCGCCCGGCGACGGCTGGGTCGCCGAGTGCATCGACAACGCGCCGGGCAATCCGACGCAGGTGCTGTTGACCGACCGCGAGGCCGAGCACATTCCTGGCTGCAACATGTCGTTCCGCCGCGAGAGCCTGCTCGCGATCGGCGGCTTCGACACACGCTTCTGGGCGGCCGGCGACGACGTCGACGTCTGCTGGCAGCTGCAGAAGCACGGCTTCACGCTGGGCTTCAGTCCGGCGGCCGTCGTCTGGCATCACCGGCGCGGCTCGGTGAAGGCGTTCTGGCGCCAGCAGTTCCACTACGGCAAGGCCGAGGCGCTGCTCGAGGAGAAGTGGCCCGAGAAGTACAACGCCGCGGGGCACCACGCCTGGCGCGGCCGCATCTACGACCCGCGCAGCGAGCTCGTCTCGAATCTCGGCCGCATCTACCACGGCATGTGGGGCTCGGCTCCGTTCCAGGCGCTGTACCAGCCGCGCTGGGGGCCCTTTGCGCTGCTGCCACTGATGCCGGAGTGGTACTTGTTGGGCATGGCGCTGCTGATCGTGTCGCTGCTCGGGCTGTGGTGGACTCCGCTTTTGTTCGCGGTGCCGCTGCTGCTGACCGTCGTCGGCCTGACGCTCGCGCAGTGCTTCGGCGGCGCCATGCGCGCGCGCTTCGACGTGCGGCGCCCGGCCTCCGAGCTGCGCACGATGCGGACGCTGACCGCGTGGCTGCACGTGATGCAGCCGCTCGCGCGCCTGCTCGGCCGGCTGCGCTACGGGCTGACGCCGTGGCGCCGCCGACGTGCAGGCTTCGCGCTGCCGAGGCGCGTGCGGCGGTCGATCTGGACCGAGCGCGGCCAGTCGCCGTCGGACTGGCTGCTCGGGCTCGAAGCAGGCACGCGCGCGCACGGAGTCACGGTGCGGCGCGGCGGCGACTTCGACGGCTGGGATCTGACGCTCGCGAGCGGCATGCTGGGCCGCGTGCGCGTCGTCATGGCTGTCGAGGAACACGGTGGTGGCCGCCAGCTCGCTCGCCTGCTGGCCTGGCCGTCCTGGTCGCTTCGCGCCGTCGTGCCGGCGACGTTCGGGACCCTGCTCGCCGCAGGAGCCGCGCTCGACGGCGCGTGGGCCGTCGCGGCCGGCGGTGCCTTGCTCGCGCTCGTCCTCGCGGTGCGCGCGCTGCTCGACTGCGGTGGTGCCTTGCGCGCGACGCTGCGCGCGTTCGCCGCGCTCGCGCCCGCGCCGGCCAAGGCCCCGGCGGAGCCGGCGCCATGACCGAGGGCCGGAAGCGCACCGACCTCGACCTCGTGCGGCGTGTGCTGCGGCAAGCGCGGCCGTTCGCGCGCTACATCGTCGGCGCGTTCCTGCTCGGCCTGCTCGCGACGCCCTTGGCGTTGCTGACGCCGTTGCCGCTGATGCTCGTCGTCGACCACGTGATCGGCAGCGAGCCGCTGCCCGCGTTGCTCGCGGGCGTCCTGCCTGCCGATCCGTCGGCGCTGCTGCCGGTCGTCGCGGTGCTGCTCGTGCTCGTCGCGCTGCTGCAGAACCTGCAGGCCATGTCCAGCGGCGCCCTGACGGCCTGGGTCGGTGAGCACCTGACGCTGCGCTTCCGCGGGCAGTTGTTCGATCACGTGCAGCGGCTGTCGATCGCACACCACGACAGGAGCGGCTCGAACGACCAGCTCTACCGGATCCAGTGGGACGCGCCGGCGATCCGCCATCTGGTCATCGACGGCGCGATCCCGTGCGTCACGTCCGCGATGACGCTGCTCGCGATGCTCTACGTGACGTTCCGGATCGACTGGCAGCTGACCGCGATCGCGGTCGCCGTAGCACCGGTCCTGTTCCTGCTCGCCCGGGCCTGGCGCGCCCGCCTGCGCACGCAGGCGCGAGAGCTCAAGCGGAACGAGAGCGCGGGCATGGCTGTCGCGCAGGAGGTCATGAGCTCGCTGCGCGTGGTCAAGGTGTTCGGGCAGGAAGCGCGCGAGCAGCGGCGCTTCGTTCGCCGCAGCGAGGAGGTCGCGGGTGTGCGCGTGCGCGTGGCGTGGGCCGAAGGCCGGCTCGGCCTCATGGTCGGCACGACGGTCGCGATCGGCACGGCGGCCGTGATGACGGTCGGGGCGATCGGCGTGCGCAACGGCACGCTGCGGCTCGGCGAACTGCTGCTCGCGATGGGCTACCTCGCGCAGCTGTACGCGCCCGTGAAGACGATCAGCAAGAAGACCGCGAGCATGCAGCTCCACCTCGCGGCCGCGGAGCGCGCGTTCGAGCTGCTCGAGTCGACGCCCGAGGTGCTCGAAGCTCCGCACGCGCGGCCGCTGTCGCGCGCCGCGGGAGCCGTGCGGTTCTGCGACGTCGGCTTCGCCTACGACGGCGGCAGGACCGTGCTGCAGCGCACGAACCTCGACGTGCCGGCCGGCAGCCGGATCGGCATCGCGGGGCGCACGGGCGCGGGCAAGTCGACGCTCGTCGGACTGCTCTGCCGGCTCTACGAGCCGACACACGGCCGCATCCTGCTCGACGGGGTCGACATCGCCGAATACCGGGTCGCGGACCTGCGGCGGCAGTTCGCGATCGTGATGCAGGAGCCGATCCTGTTCTCGACCACGATCGCCGAGAACATCGCCTACGGCTGCCCTGACGCGAGTCAGGCGGAGATCGAGGCCGCGGCGGTGGCGGCCAACGCGCACGAGTTCATCACGGCGCAGCCGGCCGGTTACCAGGCCCAGGTCGGCGAGCGCGGCGTGCGCCTCTCGGGCGGCGAGCGCCAGCGCATCACGCTCGCGCGCGCGTTCCTGAAGGACGCGCCGATCCTGATCCTCGACGAGCCGACCAGCGCGCTCGACGTCGCGACCGAGGCGTCGGTGCTCGAAGCGCTCGAGCGGCTGATGCGCGGGCGCACGTGCTTCCTGATCGCGCACCGTGCGAGCACGCTCGCGAACTGCGATCAGCTGTTCGTGCTGGCCGACGGATCGCTGTCGCGCGCCGAGCTGCCGCGCGCCGGCGGGGCTGCCGCGCGGCGCGTGCGCGGGGATCTCGCGCCATGACGCGAAGCCTGCACGATGCCGCCGACGACGAAGCGCTGCTGGCGCTGCTCGCGGCAGCTCCCGGCGCACCGCCGCGAGGCGTCTCGGCGCTCGTGCGCGAGTCGCTGGCCGACCGGACCGCGTTCTCGATCGAAGCGCTGACCGTGACGCTGCCGGGCCGCGAGCAGCGCCTGCTGCGCAAGGACTTCGCACGGTCGCAGCTGCCGGCCGCCGGGCGCCGCCGCCGCGCCTGCCGCGAGATCGCGGTCTACCGCGACCTGCTGCCCGGCAAGGCGCTCGGGACCGCCGCCTACCACGGCTCGATCTGGGACGAGGAGCACGGCCGGTTCTGGCTCGTGCTCGAGTACGTCCCGGGCCAGCGTCTCGAGCTGTTCGATCACTGGCTGCTGGCCGCTGCCTGGCTCGGCCGGCTGCAGCGTGCGTTCGCGGGCAGCAGCGCGCCGGCATCGCTCGAGCAGCACGATGCGCGGTTCTTCCGCGCGACCGCGGAGATCGCGCACAAGCAGGTGCTTCGCTGCGTGCCGTCCGCGGCGCCGCGCCTGCGCGCAGTCGTCGATTCGCTGGCGCCCGTCGTCGAGCTCTGGGCCGCGCAGCCGCGCACGCTCGTGCACGGCTCCTACCGGCAGCAGAACATCCTCGTCGACGCGAATGCAGCGCCACCGCGCATCTGCCCGATCGACTGGGAGCACGCGGCCTGGGGTGCACCGCTCTACGACCTCGCGTTCCTGACCGCGGGGCTCGGCACGACCAAGACGACGCGGTTGCTCGACGCGTATCGGACCGCTGCGGCGTCGAACGGCGTCGACACGCCGCCGGCCGCGGAAGCGCTCGCGATCGTGCGCAGCTTCCAGCTGTTCAAGCTGCTGCGTTCGCTGACGCGCGCGCGCCGCTGGGGCTACGCGGAGGCCACGGTGATCCAGCTCGTCACACTCGCGGAGGAGGCACGCCGTGGACTGGCAATCTGACGCGTGGCCGGCCGACCGCGATCTCGATGCGCACCCGGCTGCCGTCGCGTGGCGCGCCACGGGCGGCGACCGGCTCGCGCGCATCGAGTACGTGCGCGGCAACCTCGAGCGCGGCAAGGGCCGCGCGATCTTCCGCTTGTTCCGGTCGGGCTCTGCCGGTGACACGATCATCGCGAAGTGCCGCAAGTCGGGCCCCGGCGAGCGCGAACGCATCGCCTACGAACGCGTGCTGCCGCTGCTCTCGGTGCCGGTGCCGCGCTGCTACGGCGCCCACGACGACGGCAGCCGCGTCTGGCTGTTCGTCGAGGATGCGCGCAGCGAGCGCATCACGCTGGAGTCGCCCGAGCATCGCGCCTGCGCCGCGCGCTGGCTCGCGCGTATGCACGTCGAGGCGGCTGCACTGCCGTGCAGCTGGCTGCCCGAGCGCGGTGCCGCGTACTACCTCGGCGTGCTGCAGCAGGTGCGGACCGCGATCCTCGACAACCTGCAGAACCCCGCGTTCCGCAGCGACGACGTCGCCGTGCTGCAGGCCGTGCTCGCGCGCACGGCGTTCCTGCAGTCGGTCTGGGATCGCGTCGAGCGCCTTTGTGCCGCGATGCCGCGCACGCTCGTGCACGGCGACTTCGCGGCCAAGAACGTGTTCGTGCGCGCGGAGCCGGCGGGCCTCGAGCTGTTCGTGATCGACTGGGAGAAGATCGGCTGGGGCGTGCCGGCCATCGACCTGTCGTCGCTCGCGCGCGAACCGGCGCAGCAGATCGAGCCGTCGATCTACGCGGACGCCGCGCGCCTGCCGCCGGGCGAGGTTGCCGAATGGGCCGTCGCCGGCAGCATCTTCCGCATGTTGCTCGCGATGGAGTGGTCGAGCCAGAGCCTCGCGTTCCGCTGGCCCGCGAAGCCGGTCGGCAACCTGCAGCTGTACCTGCGCGAGATGGAGCGTGCACTCGCGTGCGCGAGCTGGGCCTCATGAACGAGATCGAGCTGCAGCCGATGCTGCTGGCGCTCGCGGCGCGCGAAGGCCCCGTGCGCGAATGGCGCACGGAGCGGTTGAAGTCCAACGTGCATCGCCTCTCGTACGAGACCGCGGCCGGCGCGCGGTCCTGCATCGTGAAGCGGCTCGGCCCCGACACAGCACACCGGAACCGCATGGTGCTGCAGCGCCTGCTGCCGGCGCTCTCGCTGCAGCGACTCGGCCCTCTGCTGCTCGCGACGGCCTCCGACGCGGCCGGCGAGCGCGTCTGGCACGCGTACGAGGACCTCGGTGCAAGCCAGCTCGACCCTGCGGCACCCGACCCGGTGCGCGTGGGCGCGGCCGTCGACGCGATCACGGCACTGCACACGGGCTTCGCCGAGCACGCGCTGCTCGGCGAATGCCGGCTCTGGGGCGGCGATCTCGGCGCGCCGTTCTTCGCGGCGAACGTTCGCGACGCGATCCGCGCCGTGCGCGCGCTGCGTGCGCCCGGAGGCGAGCGCGCGGAGCTGCGCGACCGGCTGCTGGCCCGCCTCGAACGCCTGCGCGGCGAGGTCGCGGAACGGTCCGCGCAGCTCGAGGCGTTCGGCGAGACGTTGCTGCACGGCGACCTGTGGCCGCAGAACTTCGTGCACGACGGCGATCGTGTGCGGCTGATCGACTGGGACCACGCCGGAGTCGGCCCGCTCGTCTACGACCTGTCGACGTTCCTGCAGCGGTTCCCCGCGGACGCGCGGCACTGGATCCTCGCGCTCTACCGCGAGCGGATCGGGCAGCACGGCGTGCGGCTGCCGTCCGATGCCGAGCTGAACCTCGCCTGCGATACGGCCGAGCGGGCGCGCATCAGCAACCGCGTCATCTGGCCGGCGTTAGCGGCCGATGGCGAGCGCGCCGATGCGTGCTTCCTGCAGCTCGCCGAGATCGAGGGCTGGTTCGCGGACCTCACGCCCGTGCTGCCGCCGCACGGGGCCGTGCCCACGCCCGCGCAGCGGCACTAGGGCGGAAGGATGGGATCATGAACGGGGTCCCCGAACGTCGGATAGATTGGATCGAGCCGGTCCAGGGGTGGCCGGCACCTCCCTCAACGACGTCGAAACCATGCAACACCATCTCTCCGTGCTCGCGGTGGCAGCTCTTGCCGCGACCACTCTCGCCCAGACCAATGTCCTTCCGACCAGCGCGGCAACGACGGCCGGATCCACAGCGAACGTGTTCCCCTGGGGAACCTCCGCGACCGCCTATCCGGGCATGCGCATCATGTGCGTCTACGACAGCTCGCACTTCACGAATGCGCCGGTGCCGGTCACGACGCCGATCCTGATCACGAGCCTCAAGTGGCGCGCGAACGACACCGCCAGTACGTGGGCCGGCGGCACGTACACGAACGCGACGGTCCGGTTGGCGACGGCTGCCGTCGACTACCTGCAGACGTCGACGAACTGGGCCGCGAACGTCGGCCCCGACAACACGGTCGTCTACACGGGCCCGGTGACCGTGGCCGGCGGCACGGGCAGCGGCGTCGGCGTGCCGGGTCCCTTCGTCGTCTCGATCCCCGTGGTGCCGCCCTTCTTCTACGACCCGAACGCCGGCGACCTCGTCGTCGACACGGAGCACATCCCGAGTGCCTACTCCGGCGGCTCGCTGCCGGGCATGGACGTGCACATCCCGTATGTCCGCGCCAAGCGCGTGTTCAGCAGCACGCTCTACCCGGTTGCGAACGGCGTCGACTTGAACTGCGACGTGATGCAGATCGACTTCCTGCCGGCCGCGCCGACGAGTGGCACGAACACGACGCTCGGTCACGGCTGCATCCGGTCGAACACTTCGTTCTACGAGTACTTCCCGACGCCGCCCAGCTTCGACCTGACCGGCGCCGGCCTCACGTTGATCCCATCCGGTGGTGGCCACTACGTCGTGGCCCAGGGCGGCAGCTTCCTGCCCATCGGTTCGGTGCAAGCCGTGCCGACGGCGTTGCCGCTCGGCGACAACGCGGGACTCGTGCAGCCGCTGACGGTCGGCTCGTTCGTGGGGCCATCGGGTCCCTGGACCAGCCTCAGCATCATCTCGAACGGCATCGTCTCGCAAGCCGCGGGCAACACCACGGCCGGGGCGCCGATCCCGGCGACGATGCTCGCCGGCCCGCAGACGGGCTTCTACAGCCAGACCGATCTCGACCCGGTCGGCGGCACCGGCACCGGCACGATCTGGTTCGAAGAGAGCGCGTCGGTGATCAGCGTCACGTGGGACAACGTGAAGAGCAAGAACGTCACGGGCAGCACGAACACCTTCCAGTTCCAGCTCTACCCGTCCGGCATCGTGAACATCGTGTGGGTCAGCATGACGACGCAGGGCGCCAATCCGATCATGGTCGGTTACTCGCCCGCAGGCGCGAGCCTCGACCCCGGCGACACGGACCTCTCGTCGCTTGGTGCGATCTCCCTCGGCGCCGACGTTCTGCCGCTCCGGCTCATCGGCGAGACGCGTCCGATCACCGGGACCAACTGGAACGTGCGCCTCGCCGACATCCCGGCGTCCGGCGTCTTCGGCGCCGAGATCTTCGGCTTCAGCGACCCGAACGTCCCCGACCTGGCGATCATCGGCCTGCCCGGCTGCGGCCTGCGCGCGACGCTCGACGTGATGAACGTGTTCCTGGTCACCGGGGCGACCCACACCTACGGCCTGACGATCCCGGCCATGCCTGTCTTCATCGGCATGCCGCTGTTCACGAACGGCGTCGTGTGGCAGGTCCCGCCGATGAACCCGTTCGGCGCCATCACGTCGAACGGCATCAAGGGCACGATCGGCGACCAGTGATCGCTCCCGCCTGGCGCGAGTCGAAGTCTCGCGCAGGCGCGGTCTGAGGAGATGTCCCGCGGTGGTGGAGCCTGGCCGCCTGCGCAGGGTGAGTACGATGGGCGCCTGCCGGTCCACTTCCACGTGTTCAACCAGGCGGCCCTGCTGTGTCGCCGGCGAGCCATTGCCGCGGTGCGCCATTGCACGTCGAGCGTGCCCGCGGCCGCGGAATCCTGGGCTGCAAGCTTGCTTGCGTCCACTGCAGCGCTGAAGCTGCGCGCCGGTCTCGTGCGTGGCGGCATGGTTTCCGGGAGGGGCCCGGGGTGCTGCTGCATCGCCCATTCGCGAAATCACATGCAACGACATCTCCAAGTCCTCGTCCTCGTCCCATTCGGTCTGCTCGCAAGTTGTGGTGGCGGCGGCGGTGGCGGCGGTCCGCCACCGGCCACACAGCTCGTGATCCTCTCCGTGCCATCGACGATTGCGCCGTTGCAGTCGTTCGACGTCACGGTGGAACTGCGCACCGCGGCCGGCGCGATCGCGACGCAGGCCACCGACGCCGTGACGCTGTCGCTCGACGCGCTGCCGGACCTGCTGTGGCATGGGAGCGGCAACACGACGCGCGTCACCGAGCTCGTCGAGGTGACGACGGCCGCGACGGTCGTGGCACCGCTGCCGTCGCCGATCAGCGGCGAGATCTTCGGTGCCACGTGGGTCGAGTCCTTCGGCAGCCTCGTCGTCACGGACATCGACAGCGCGATCGGGCTGGCGAACCCGACGACGGGCGACGAGGTCCGCTTCCGCGACGGGGTCACGCTGTTGGCCGACCTCCGCTCGATCGTCGTCGACGGCGCCGGCGTCGGCCATGCCGGCGATCCGTTCAGCGACGACCGCCACACGATCGATCTCCTCACCGGCACCAGCACGATCGTCGGCGCCTGGACCTTCAGCCCCGCCGCATTCACGGTCGGGGGCGCGCAGGGATTCGCGAAGCACCCGACGAACGGCACGATCTTCGGCATCGTCGCCGCCACGCCCCAGGCGCTCAGCCGGCGGCTCGTCACCGTCGACCTCACGGCTGGCACGTTCACGGACGTCGGCGACCTGGGCACGCGTTTCTCCTGTCTCGTATTCAATCCGGCGGGCGTTCTGTACGGCGTCACGGGCGACGGCGGGACGCCGTCGGAGACGCTGTTCACGATCGACACGGCCACGGCCGCAACTGCGCAGATCGCGGCGCTCGGCAACGGCGCCGACGGTGAGGTCATCGCGCTCGTGCCGCGCCGGCTGCGCGGCACGGTGACGGTCAACGCGGTCGCCGGCGTCGCCACGTTCAACAACGTGTGGTTCGAGCAGATCGGCGCCGACTGCACGCTGACGGCGACGACCAGCACGTTGACGTCGGCAGCGAGCACCGCGGTGCAGGTCACGGGCGCCGTGACGCCGGGTGCGAGCGTGCAGTTCGACCTCGCGTCCTCGTCGGTCGCCGAGAACGTGCTCGGCGGCGCGGCGCAGGTGACCGTCTCGTTGTCGGCGCCGGTCGACTACGCACTGCCCGTCATGTTCACGGTCGACAGCGTCAGCACCGCGACGATCGGCGGTGCGACGCCTGACGCGACCATCGCGGGCGCGTTCCAGCTGATCTTCGCGCCCGGCGAGACGACGAAGACGATCTCGGTCCAGATCGACGACGACGCGAGCACCGAGGGCGACGAGACCGTGATCATCACGATCCGTTCCGCCTTGTTGGCGACGTCGATCGGCGCGCCCGCCACGCACGCGCTGACCATCCTCGACGACGAGTAGCCGGCCCGCCGCGGCGCATCGCGCGGGTATCGTCCAGGCCATGTCGTTCCCGAGGAAACTCGCGCGCAAGCTGCTGGTCTCCGTGCTGGTCCTGTCGGCCACCTTCGCCGTGCTCGAGCTCGGCGCACGCGCGTGGCTGCACTGGTTCGCGAGCGAGCAGGACTTCCAGCACTGCGCGTCGATCGGCCAGCTGCGCGCGCGCTACGGTGAGTTCGGGCCGTATCGCGCGCATCGCCACCTCGGCTTCGCGCTCGCGCCGCACTACGTGAGGGGCGGCAACCGCCACAACGCGCTCGGCTTTCGCGGCGAGGAGGTCGCGGTCGAGAAGCCGGCCGGGACGGTGCGCATTGCGTGCTGCGGCGGCTCGACGACCTACGGCTGGGGGGTCCTGCACGACTTCAAGCTGTCGATGCCGTACCTGCTCGAGCAGGCGCTGCGCGCCGACGGACTCCCGGTCGAGGTGATCAACGCCGGGTGCCCCGGTTGGACGACGCTCGAGACGCTGGTCAACTTCGAGACGCGGCTGCTCGACCTGAAGCCCGACTGGCTCGTCGTCTACCACGGCATCAACGACGCGCTGACGCGCATGGTGTGGCCGCACGGCGCCTACCGCGGCGACCTGTCCGGCTGGCTCACGCGCGACGAGCACGTCGCCGAGGCGTCGCTGCTCGAGCTGAGCACGTTCGCGCGCATCCTGCTCGTCGAGTACGGCAGGATCCAGCCGCACGGCAGCGAGATGCGGATCATCGGCGACGCGCCGCCGACGTGTCACACGTTCACGTTCCAGGCGCAGCGCAGGGCGAACAGCTACCCGGACGGTGTCTTCCGCGACGTGCCGATCGAGCGCATGCTCGAAGCGAACCAGCCGGTGTTCTTCGAGCGCAACCTGCGCAACCTGCTCGCGGTCGCCGCGGCGCACGGCGTGCGCGTCGTGCTCGCGACGTTCGCCTTCTCGCGCGAGTTCCCGCACGCGACCTACATCGGGCATCCGGCCGTGCAGGCTGCGATCGAGGCGACGAACGAGATCGTGCGCCGGCTCGGGCAGGAGACGCAGACCGAAGTGATCGACCTCGAGCGCGAGCTCGTCGCGAGGGAGCTGTTCACCGACGGCATGCACTTCAACGAAGCCGGCAATCGTGTGCGCGCCGAGCGCTTCCGGAAGGTTTTCAAGTCGCGCATCGGGTGAACTCGTGCAGTCGCGCGGCAGGGATCGCGGCCACGTTGATGGCCCTGCCCTGCGGATGCGGACCTGCATAGGGCCGCAGCGGCGGCTCGCCAGCGTACATGAGGTGGTAACCGAACGCCTCGAGGCGTGCCGCGAGCATCTCGCACGAGGCGCCGAACTGCGCGAGCGTGACCTCGCAGAACTCGACGATCAGCACGGGCTGGTCGGGCCCCGCGAGCGTCTGCCGCGCGCCATCGAGCACGAGCAGCTCTGCACCCTCGACGTCGATCTTGACGAGATCCGGCTTCGGGATGCCGTGGTCGCGCAGGAAGTCGTCCATGCGCCAGCACTCGACCTGCACGCTGGTGCGCGCATCGAGACCCTGCGCCGGTGGCCGCAGCGAGTTGGCGCCGATGTTCTGCGCCTGGCTCAGGTGGAACGTCTGCACGGCGTTGACGTCCGCGAGCGCCGCGTGCACGGCCATCACGTTCGACAGCCGGTTCCGCGCGACGCTCTTGCAGAGCATGCGGTGCGTCTTCGGATCGGGCTCGAACGCGACGACGCGGCCGCGAGGACCGACGAGCCGGCTCGCGAGCAGCGTGAACTGGCCGACCTGGGCGCCGACGTCGAGGAAGACCTTGCGCTCCGCGAGCACGCTGCGATAGAGCGCGATCGTCTCCGGCTCGAAGAAACCGGAGTAGCAGATGGCCTGACCGACGATGTCGTTGGCCACGACGTGGATCTCCATGCCGTTGGTCAGGCGCGCGACGACCTCCGCGCGCACGTTCAGCAGGTTTGCCAGCTCGATCAGCAGCCAGCGCGGTTTCGCGATCCAGAGCCGGTGCGCCAGGGCCCACAGGCCGACCAGCGCCCGCATCGGCGCCGGGAAGACCCTCGCGAGCGCGGTGGCAGCCGAGCGAAGCGGGCGCCTCATGCGCAGGGGTCCGGGCGGGGTGATGCCATCGCGAGCCATCGTCGCCGCGCGCGGGCTCAGGGTCTGCAACTTGGTGACGACTTCGTCGGCGCGCTACGCTGGCGCCCACTGACCGCGCCATGACGACCCCACGCAAGACCGCCGCGGTCTACACCGACGCGCTGTTCCACACGACCTACGGCAAGACGGCGCACGGCCTGATCCGCGGCCCGAGCCGCTACGAGATCCGGGCGCTGATCGACCGCCACAGCGCGGGCCGCGACGCGGGCGAAGTGCTCGACGGCCAGCACCGCGGCATCCCGACGTTCGCCGATCTCGACGCGATGCTGGCAGCACTCGGGCACCGCCCCGACTACCTCGTCGTCGGCATCGCGACGCACGGCGGCAGGCTGCCGCCGGAACTGCGCACGACGCTGCTCGCAGCGCTGCGGGCCGGCATGTCGCTCGTGAACGGCCTGCACGAGTTCCTCGCCGACGATCCCGCTTTCGTCGCCGCCGCGAAGGCCGCCGGTGCCGAGCTCGTCGACGTGCGCCGGCCGCGGCCGCTGCGCGAGCTGCATTTCTGGAGCGGCGCGATCCGCAGCGTCAGGGCGCCGCGCATCGCCGTTCTCGGCACCGACTGCGCGCTCGGCAAACGCACGACGTGCCACGCCGTGCAGCGTGCGTGCGAGGCACAGGGCCTGCGCGCCGCGATCGTGCACACGGGCCAGACCGGCTGGCTGCAGGGCATCCCGCACGGCTTCGTGCTCGACAGCACGCCGAACGACTTCGTCTGCGGTGAGCTCGAGCACGCGATCGTGTCGTGCGACCGCGACCTCTCGCCCGATGTGATCCTGCTCGAGGGCCAGAGTGCCTTGCGCAATCCATCGGGTCCCTGCGGCGCCGAGCTGCTGGTCGGCGGACAGGCACGCGCCACGATCCTGCAGCACGCGCCGGCGCGCCGCTACTACGACGGGTGCGAAGAGGCCGGCTACGTGATCCCTCCGGTGGCCGAGGAGATCACGCTGCTGCAGCTCTACGGCACGCGTGTGCTCGGGTTGACCCTGAACCATCAGGACCTCGACGCGCGGGCCAGGGCCGCGGCGCGCGCGCAACTCGAAGTCGAGACGGGCCTGCCGGCCGTCTACGTGCTGCTCGAAGGCGCCAAGCGGCTCGTGCCCACGATCCGCGTGTTCCTTCAGGAGCAACGCCTCGAACGGGAACGGCTCGAAAGGGAGCGGAAGCCGTGAACATCCGCGCGATCGAGCTGCAGCCCGCGACGGTTGCGTTGACGCGCCCGTATGCGCTCGCGACCTGGGCGACCGACGCGGTCGACATGGTGCGTGTTCGCATCGAAGCCGGCGACGGTGCCTGCGGGCTCGGCGCCGCATCGCCGCAACCCGAGGTGACCGGCGAGACGACGGAGCAGTGCCTCGCGGCGTTGCGCGGGGTCGAGGCGCTGCTGCGCGGGCGCTCGTTCGCGCGGCCCGCCGAGCTCGACGACCTGCTGCGCCGCGAATGGCCCGACGCGCCGGCTGCGCGCGCGGCGATCGACATGGCGCTGTACGACCTCCAGGGCAAGGCGGCAGAACGGCCCGTCGTCGACCTGCTCGGACGCGTGCACCGGGCGCTGCCGACGTCGATCACGATCGGCGTCTGCGACGTCGAGCCGACGCTGGCGCAGGCCCGCGAGTACCTCGGCCGCGGCTTCCGCGTGCTGAAGGTCAAGGTCGGCGCCGACCTCGAGCTCGACGTCGAGCGCCTCGCGCGCCTTCGCGAGCTGGTCGGCCGAGACCTGCCGCTGCTCGCCGACGCGAACATGGGCTACACGGCGGCGCAGCTGGCCGCGTTCCTGCAGCGCACGCGTGCGTTCGGGCTCCGGCTCGTCGAGCAGCCGCTGCCGCGCGAGCTGGCCAGCGCGCAGTGCACGCTGCCGGCGCACGACGTCGAGCGCCTCGTCGCCGACGAGAGCATGCACGACCCGGCCGACGCGCGGAGGCTCGCGCAGCAGCCGCGCGCGTTCGGCGTGTTCAACATCAAGCTCATGAAATGCGGCGGCATCACGCCAGCGCTCGACATCGCGCGGATCGCGGCCGGCGCCGGCGTCGGCCTGATGTGGGGTTGCATGGACGAGAGCGTGATCGGCATCGCGGCGGCGCTGCATGCCGCGTTCGCGTGCGAGGCGACGCGGCACCTCGACCTCGACGGCAGCCTCGACCTCTCGCGCGACTTCGGCGCCGGCGGCTTCGTGCTCGAGGACGGCCTGCTGCGCACGCTCGACCGGCCGGGGCTCGGCGTCTGGCCTGGCGACTGACCTGCTGCCATGCTGCTCGACCTCGCCATCTCGCTGGTCACGCTGCTGCCGCCGCAGATCGACCCCGAGCAGCAGCCGGCGGGCCGCTCGCGCTACCTCGGGCGCGAAGTCGCGCAGACGATGCACTGGACCGGCGCGCAATGGCTGTTGCGCGAGACGCGCGAGAACGAGGAGAACGGGGCGCTGCTGCGGCGCTGGCTGGCCGTGAAGCCGGGCCAGGTCGTGTGCGACCTCGGCTGCGGCAACGGCTACCACACGCTGCCGCTCGCCGAAGCGGTCGGTGCGTCTGGCCGCGTCATCGCGGTCGATCTGCAGCCGCAGATGCTCGAGCTGCTGCAGCTGCGCGCCGAGGCGAAGAATCTCCGCAACGTGGCGCTCGTCGAGGCGACGGTCGACGACCCGAAGCTGGCGCGTGGTTCGTGCGACCTCGTGCTGCTCGTCGACGTCTACCACGAGCTGTCGCACCCCGTGCGCGTCATGGCGCGCGTCCGGCAAGCGCTGAAGCCGGACGGCCGCGTCGTGCTCGTCGAATTCCGCGCCGAGGATCCCGACGTCCCGATCAAACCCGAGCACAAGATGACGAAGGCGCAGGTCGTGCGCGAGATGGCCGAGCACGGGCTCGCGCTCGTCGATGCGTTCGACGGGCTGCCGTGGCAGCACGCGATGGCGTTCGCGGCGGTCGATGCCGCGGGCCCGCGCTTCCAGGCGCAACAGGTGCTGCGCGGGTTCCTCGCGGCGGCCTCGAGTACCGATGCGCGGCTGCTGGCGCCGTGGCTCGCGAGCCCGCAGGCACGGAAGGACGTGCCGGCGCTCGCGGCGGACCTGCGCAGCGAGCTGCGTGCGGGCGCGGACGGTCGCCTGCTCGCGTCGTTGCGCACGGCGGACGGAGCCCGCCTGTCGCACGGCCGCGACGAGGTCGTGCTCGCGCGCGACGGCGACGGCCGGTGGGCCGTCGAAGCCGTGCGGCCGGGCCTCACGTCGCTGCGTGCGCACGGCAGCAAGCATGCGTTCGTCGCGATGCACACGGGCACCGGCAGTGGCGCGTTCGGCGATCGGGCCGCGCTCGCGAGCGAGCTCGGCTTCGACGGCCTCGCGTGGGAGCTCGACGGCTTGCGCGAGGCGCGGTTCGCGTGCGAAGCGCGCGGCGGCGACGTGGTCTCGGCCTACGGCGTGCTGGACCTCGGCGCAGAGACAGCCGACCGCCTGCTGCCGCTTCGCGCGGCGATGCACGATCTCGCCGGTGGTCCCGGCATGCTCTGGCTCGCGCTGCAGCACGGAGGTCTGCGCGCGCGCGATCCGGCCGGCGACGACGCGGCCGTCGCCGTGCTGAAGGAGCTGCTCGCGCACGCGCACGCGACCGGCGTCGAGATCGCGCTCTACCCGCACCACGCGTTCTGGCTCGAGACGGTCGCGGACGCGCAGCGGCTGTGCGCGCGGATCGACGACGGCATGCTCGGCATCTGCTTCAACCTGTGCCACTTCCTGCGCACCGGTGGACCGCTCGAGCCGTCGCTCGCGAGCTGCCGCGGGCGGTTGCTCGCGGTCACCGTGAACGGCGCCGACGTCGGGGGCACCGACTGGCGCACGCTGATCCGTCCGCTCGGCGAAGGCAACTTCGATCTGCACGGCCTGCTCGCGGCGCTCGATGCGGCCGGCTTCGACGGCCCGGTCGGCCTGCAGGCGTTCGGCATCGAGCAGCCGCCGCGTGAGCACCTCGCGAAGTCGATGGTCGCGTGGCGCGCTCTGCAGAAGCGCTGAGCGCCGGCCGGCTAACGCGCCGATGGCGGCAGCAGCAGCAGGTCGAGCCAGGCGATGCCGAACGGCGCCTCGATGTCCAGTCGCGTGTCGCCGCGCGTCGGTTCGCCGCGCAGCGCGAGCTGCAGCACGCCGGGCATGCCGTCGCCGGCGCCGCGAGTCACCGACTCGATCTCCGCGAGCGAGGCCTCGCTCTCGAACGGGCGGAAGTTCGCCCAGGTCGTCGTCGCGACCGCGACGTAGCGGTCGATCATCGCACGCGGCTGGGTCCACCTCGGGCTCGGCCCGACGAGCACGAGCGCGTCGACGCTGGCGCCGGAGCGCAGCGTGCGGTCGCGCTGTCCGGACGGTGGCCAGACGACGGCCACCGAGCGGTCCTCGACGATCGAGAGCAGCACCACGTGCACGTCGCGCGCACTGCGGTTCTCGATGCGGAACGTGATCGCGCCGCCGCCGGAGCTTCCGGACATCGGCGGTGCCTTGGCTTCGACGCGGCCGTCCGGCAGGCTGGTCCACGCGGCCGCCGGCTCGCGACCTGCGAGCGCGCCGAGCGCCTCGGGTGAGGTCGACACGGGTTTCAGCGTGATCTCGAGCAGCGACGGCGTCGCGACGAGCTCACGCAGCGTCCGGTAGCAGTGCTCGATCCGCAGGCGGTCGTGCAGCTGCGTGAGGTCGTTCGGCAGCGTGCGCGCCACGTAGCCCGCGGGATCGAGCAGCTGCAGCGTGCCGTCGTTCGCGCGGCAGATCGTGCCATCGGCGCCGTCGCTCGCGAACACCGCGTGCTCCGAGCCATGCAGCAGGTCGCCGGGAACGCCGGCCAGGTGCTTGAGGCGCAGCGGCGGGCGTCCGCTCGCAGGACCGCGCAAGCGTGCCACGAGCGCGCGTGCGGCGAGGTCCTTCGCCGCGTCGCCGGGCAGGCGGAACAGCGAGCTGGCCGCGCCCACGGCGTCCGACTTCGCGATGCCGATCACCTTGTCGTCGAGATCGACGATCTCGACCTCGCACTCGGAGCCGAGGCCGTGCAGGCGACCTGCCTCGACGAGCACGCGTCCATCGGGCACGACCTCGGCGACGAACCCTGGCGGCATCTGCACGAACGTGCCGTCGAAGACGGGCCGGTCGAGGTCGCCCTCGAACGAGACGGTCTGCGGGAACTCGGCGGCGACCAGAGCGCGGCAACGCACCGCGAGCTCGCGCCACGAACGTGCGCGCGGTCCGCGCAGCAGCGTCGTCAGCGTGTGCGTCAAGGCGCCAGTGCGGCGCCCGCTCGGCAGTTCCTTCTCGAATGCGACCTCGGAGTTGCTGCTCGCCGCGATGTGCAGCCAACGCAGGCCGCCCGCTTCGTCGGCCGTGCGCAGCGGATCGTTGTCGTCGAGCAGCGGCAGGTCCTGCGGCCAGATGCTGCGGACCCAGGAGTCGTCCCACGGCCGCGTGTCGGCTGGCTCGAAGCGTGCGGTGCTCGGTCGTTGTCCGCGCGTCACGTCGCCCGAGTAGCAGGAGTCCGTGATGACGACGACGTGGCCGGCCTTCGCGGCGAGGGCGCGCACGAGCGAGTAGATCTCGTCGTCGACGAGGTCGCGGTTGTACGTCTCGGCGGATCGGCTGTCGAAGCAGACGAGGCTGCCGTCGAACGAGCCCGCAATGCCCTGGTCGGCCTGCATGCCCTTGTTCGATTCCCGTCCGCTCTTGTCGGCGACGCGCGAGCCGTGGCCGCAGAACCAGAAGACCGCGCTGGTCGTGGCATCGGCCTGCGCGATCAGGTGGGTGCGGAAGCGTTCGACGATGCGCTGGTGCGTGGCGTCCTTGTCGAGCAGGACCTCGATGTCCTTCGTCTCGAAGCCACAGTGCCGGCGCAGCACGGTCTGCACCGAGCGCATGTCGTTGTGCACGCCGCTGAGGGGGGCGGGCACCATGCGATGGTTGTCGGCCGGCAGTTCGTAGTTCTGCACCCCGACCAGGAGCGCGAGCCGGGGGCGACTGCCGGGCCGATCCTGCGCCGTCGCCGGAGTTGCGAGTTCGGCGGCGGCGAGCAGGAGAGCGGTGGCTGACACTTTGCGCATGGATGTCCCGCCCCCCTTGGCGACGGCGCCTCGAAGACGCGTCCCGGAGTTGCGGCTAGAAGTTGCGGATGTGGCGCGTGACCACCGAGAAGGGACCCACGGTTCCGTTCGCCTCGACCTTGGCGACGAGCACGTCGATCGTGCGCGCCACGTCGGATCCGAGCGGAATCACGAGTCGCACGACCTCCTTCTCGTCGATCTCCGCGTTGCCGCCGTTGCCGGCGGCGTCGGCGTCGGCGTTGCCGGTCGGCGCGTTCGTGACGGTGCCCTCGATCTTCACGCCGGTCTTGGTCTTCTTCGGCGTGACCACGAGCTTGATCTGCGTGACGCGGTCCACGTTGTCGATCGAGTTGACGTCGACCGAGTACTGGTCGAGCAGCAGGTCCGTCGTCAGCATCGCCGTGAACTCGGGCGGGATGCTGTTCGTGCTGATGAGCTCGAGCTCGACGTTCGGCCACATCGGCGCGATGCTCGTCGGGTCGATCGGGACGACCTTCGCCAGCAGTGGTGCTGGCTCGAGGGGCTCGTCGACCTTCTTGTGGTCGACATAGACCTTCACGAACTTCGTGACCTTCATGATGTCGGCGGGGACCGGCACCTTCACGCTGAGCAGGTTGCGATTCGAGCTGTTCTGCCACTGCTGCAGTTCGAGGCCGAGGTAGACCTTCACGCCGTCCGGCTTGGGATCGACCTTGATCACGTTCAGCTTGTAGCCGCTGTCGGCGACCCAGACGTCGGCGTTGATCTGGACGTTCGTGCCGTCCGGAGCGGGCACGAGGTTCACGTGGACCTCGGGGCCGTAGTACCTCTTCTCGGCGTTGTAGACGATCTCGACCGGCGGCGGCGGCGTCTTCGGCTTGGCCAGCGCGTTCAGGATGCTGCCCTCGAGCTGGTCGGGCGAGAGGTGCCACGCCTTGTCCTCGAACACCGTGCCGTCGGGCGCGATCAGCAGGCGCGCGGGCACGGCCTGCACGCCGTACTTGGTCGCGATCTCGGCATGGACGCCGTTGCCGTCGAACACGATCGGCCAGTTCATCTCGAACCCGTCGGCTGCGGCCTGCACGAGCGCCCTGCTCGCGTCGTCGTCGAGCGACACGCTGACGATCTCGAACCCCTGCGCGTTGTAGGTCTGGTACAGCTTGGCCAGCTGCTTGCGCTCGACGATCGAGTCGTAGTCGGAGACCGAGAAGAAGTCGAGCAGCACGACCTTGCCGAGCAGATCGGACGAGTGCAGCTTCTTGCCGTCGAGCAGCATCGTGTCGAACGCGACCGCGAAGTCGCCGACCTGGATGTCGCCGGCGTGCAGCATGATCCCCGCATCCTTCGCGCCGTCGGTGCCCGGATACTTGTGCACGGCCTTGTAGAGCAGCGCCTTGGCGACCACGTTGGCCGGCGGCATGTAGGGCGGCAACTGGTCGTCGGTGGGCGGCGCCCAGGTGCCGTCGATCGTGCCGTCGATCGCGTCATCGACGTCCTTGAGTGCCACGAGCGTGCGCAGTCCCGGTGCCGCGTCGAGCACGAGCTGCTTGTAGACGTCGCTCTTCTTGAGCTCCTCGTCGCGCCGCCTCTGGTCCTCGGCGGCCTTCGCGGCGTCGGCCCAGTTCGCCGGGACCGCGGTCGTCTTGATCTGCTTCCACGACCCGATCGGGGCTTCGTTCGCGTTCAGTTTCGCGGCTACGACGGCATCGACGAGGAAGCTCGTCGAGTTCGACGGCGTGTTGACGGGGATCACGTAGACGACGCCGACGCGCATGACGAGGTCCGCTTCGGCGACGGCGAGGGCCGCCTTGTCCGCGCTCGTCTTCGCGTCCTGGCGCGTGTCCTGCAGCAACTGCGCGGCCAGGTCCCACTTGTTCAGGTTCACGGCGATGAACACGGCGTCGAGCCGCTTGTCCCAGACCTCACCCTCGGTGCCGACGACCTTCAGCCAGTTCTCGACCGAGTCCCCGAGCTCCACGATGTGCCCGGCGTTCAGCGCAAGCTGCAGGAGATCGGACTTCTCGGCGCGATCGGCATCGAGGTCCTTCAGGACCTTGACCGCGAGGTCGATCTTGTTGAGCTTGACGTAGATCCGTGCGAGCAGCGAACGTGCGCCCTCGGCTTCGTCGGTGCCCTTGAACTGCTGCACGAACCCCTCGAGCTGGACCGCGAAGATCTTGAGCAGCTCTTCCTCGCTGTAGTCCGTGAACTCGGCCGCTTCCCCACTGGCCGAGGACAGCACGATTTCGGTCAGCATCGAGTTCAGCGCGACGCGGATCGATGCGAGCTGCGTTGCCGCCGCGGCGCTCGTCAATTTCACGGTCAATTGCGCTTTGCGCGCCGCAATGGCGGAGACATTGGTGTCCCGCGTACGAGTCGGGGGTTTGCTCGGATCCTGTGCTGGCGCGGAAACCGAGAGCGCCGCCAGGATGGCGCTCGAAAGACAAAGTCTCATTGATTGCTCCTTCTATGTGAGGTGGCGCGAGGCGGCTGCTTCGACAGTCGCATGGGGTTGCGGGGCTGCGATCCGCCCCGCAATGAACTCGCGCATTCTTCCGTTCGTCGGGGCCGAAAACGAGGCCCCCCCGGCACGGGTTCAGCGATTCGTTGCAAATGTGTGCCGCAGTCGGGGGCGCTGCGGTCTACCGAAGTGGCGGCCGCCGTCGCGGTGCCAGCGCCGCCATCACTTCGCCGAGCCGCCGAGGTCGAACAGGCCGACCGCGCAGCCCGCCATCGCGACGCAACGAGCGGAGGGGCCGCATCGCGTGCACGATATCGCCCCGCGCTTGCGCCGGAGTCCTCGCCCCGTACTGTTGCCGCTGCCCTGTGCGGGGAAGCCGGTGTGATTCCGGCGCTGTCCCGCAGCTGTCACCGGGTACGAACGTCCAGCAGCCACTGGTGCACCTCGTCGGGTGTGCTGGGAAGGCGGACCAGTAGGTCGATCCGGAAGCCAGAACACCCGCGCAGAGCCGGCCCTCGGGCCGTTCGCTCAACACGAAGTCGGCGCGCTAGACGCCGAGGTGGAGCATGGCAACGTCACGGACTCCCGTCCGGCGGTCGCTTCGGGCGAGCCGCCTGTTCGTTCTTCCTCTTTCCGTCGCCGCAGCGGGAGCGCTGCCGGCCCAGCAGATTCCCGAAGGGTGGGGGGCCAGCGTGCAGCCGCTCGCGCCCATGACGAGTCTCGTGCTCGAGACTTCGAGCGGCACCGTGCGGTTCGACGGCACGGCGGTCGTGCTGGCGCCGCCCGGCCAGCCCGAGGTCACGCTGCTGCAGCTGCCGGGCATGGCCTTCGGTTCGTTCCTGATCGAGGCGGGACCGGGCCACGTGTTGTTCGGCCAGACGGGCAGCCTCGATGCGATCTGGCACCTGCCGCTCCAGGGCACACCACCCGCGGCGCCGCTCGCGCTCGTCACGCTGAACTACGACGCCGTCATGTGGACGCCGACCAGCGTGCTGGTCTCCGCGCGCACCGGTGGTTGGGGCGCACCGGCCAACGACCTGCTCGTGCTCGACCTGCAGAACGGAACCACGCAGCTGCTCGCGAGCGTGCCGGGAGCCTCGGGACCGCTCGCGGTCAGTGCCGGCGGCGACATCTACTACGCGACTGGCTTCGCTGGCTTCCCGGTGCCGCCCGCAACGACCAAGGTCATGAGGTTCCGCCACCAGCATGCCGAACTCGCGCTGCTCGGGCACCGTGTGCTCGGCGTCGCGCACGCCGAGGCCGTGATGTCGGGCCTCGACGCGGCCGGCGACCTCGCGTTCGACGACGACGGGGACCTGCTGTTCGTCGATTGGTTCAACTCGCGCATCGGCGAGATCAGCGATGCGGCCGGCACCTCACCGAGGTTGGCCGCGCCGCTGGCCGACTACGGCACGGCCGCCGTGTTCCCGAGCATGCTGCAGTTCGTGCCCGGGAGCGCCGGCGGTGTGTTCGAGCCGTTCCAGCCCGCGAGCGGCTCGCTGCTCGTGCACGAGACCGACTTCGTCGCGATCACCCGGCTGCGTCGCCTGCGCTCGTCGCCGGCGAGCCTGACGACGAGCGCAGGATCGCCGATCACATCGGGCCCCTTCGACCTGACGACCGTGAACGGCCCGAGCCTCGGCCTCGGCCTCGTCGCGTTCGCGTTCGGGGCGGCACCCGGCACCTCGGTGCTGCAGGTGCCCGGGTTCGAGCAGCCGCTCGCCTGGAGCAACGCGCTCGCGGCGCCGGTCTTCGCCGTCGTGGCCTTCGATGTGCACGGCGTCGCGTTCCTGCCGCTCGCGAATCCGGGCTTCAACCCGCCGACCACCGCGACGGCGCAGGTCGCGTTCCTGTCGGCGGCGGGCATCCTCGGCGCGACTGCGCCGCTCGCACTGCTGCTCGGTCCCTGATCGGAGCTCCTGAGCCGGACCTCAGCGCGCCTCGTGCACCGCGCGCGCGAAGTGCGCCGCGACGCGCGAGACCAGCGCACGCCGCTCCGCTTCGCTCGCGGCGAGCCCGCGCGCGGCCTCGAGCGCCACCGTGCCGTCGACGCCGCACGCCGCGAGCTCGTCGCGGCCCGCAGTCAGCCACTGCTCGAACTGCGGCGTGCTCAGCTCGACGTGGAACTGGAAGCCGTACGAAGCGCGCAGAGAGAACGCCTGCTGCTCGTAGCACGCCGTCGATGCGAGCAGCGTGGCGCCGGGCACCGGCGTGAACGTGTCCTGGTGCCAGTGCGCCACGACCAGCGTGCTCGCGCCGCCGCCCGTCACGGGATCCGCCAGGCCGGCTTTCGTCCAACGGATCGGTGCAGCACCGATCTCGGGCCCGCGCGCGCCGCGGAACACCTCTGCGCCGGCCGCGCGCGCGAGCAGCTGCGCGCCGAGGCACACGCCGAGGCACGGCGCGCCGCGCGCGAGGCGCGTCGCGAGCAGCGCGACCTCGTCGTCGAGGAATCGCAGCGGGTCGAACGCGCTCATCGCGCCGCCCATCACGACGACGAGCTCCGCGCCTTCGTCGGCCGGCTCGACGCGGCGGAAGCGCGGCACGAGCGCGAAACCGGCGTGCTCGAGTGCTGGACCGAGCCAGCCCGCCCCCTCGTGCTCTTCGTGTTGGACGATGATGGCGCGCATGGCTCACCGCGGGGCGCGCGCATCGTAGCGCGCGCGCACGGCCCGTGATCCTGCGCGGTCACCGCGATCAGCCAGCGTCGTGCGGGCGCGCCCTGACGGCCTTGCGCAGCAGGAACTTCGCGAGCAGCAGATCCTGCTCGACGGCGTCGACCGTCGTGCGGAGCGTCGTGGCGATCGCCGGCTTCGAGAGGCCGCCGATCCAGCGCAGCGTGGCCGTCTTGGCGAGCTTCGGGTCGAGCTTGTTCAGCGTGACCAGCAAGCGATGGATCTCGGCGACCTCGTCGGGGCGAGGTGCGCCGTGGTCGAAGCCAGGACTGAATGCCTCGGGCTCGGACCGCACGACCTGCATGCGGCTCCGGTTCGCGGCCGCGTCGTCGTTGCGGGGTCCGCGCAGCAGGCGGCCCAGCGCGATGCCGAGCCACACTGCCACGACGGCCCAGGCGAGCAGGAGCCAGATCACGGCTGCCTCCCGTTGCGGTGGGGCAACCGTGGCGAGTCTTGGATTGGCGGTTTCATGGCGAGGAGGCATCCGTCAGGCCTCGCCGGAGCCCATCATCGCGCCTTGCGGTATTCCGCCTCGGGCGCGCGCCGCACCGCCACCGCGGCTCAGTCGACGACCAGCACCTTCGCGCCGCGGCCCGGGCCGTGCGCCAGATCCCGCAGCGCACGGTTCGCGTCGCGCAGCGGATACGCGGTCACCGTCGGACGCACCGGAATCGCGGCGCAGAGCGCGAGGCACTCGCGCACGTCGGCGCGCGTGACGTTCGCGACCGTCTTGATCTCGCGCTCCATCCACAGGTGCTCGTCGTAGCGCAGGCGCAGCAGCTCGCTCTGGTCGTCCTGCTGCTTGCTGATCGCGTTGATCACGAGGCGGCCGCCGGGGCGCAGGTTACGCAGTGCTTCGAGCACGGGCCTCCAGGCCGGCGTCGTGTCGACGATCGCGGCGAGCGGCTCGGGCGAGCGGTCGCCGGTGTCGCCTGCCCACGCGGCGCCGAGCGCGAGCGCGAACTCACGCTGCCCGGGATCGCGCGCGAACACGTGGATCGCGCTGCGGGGCATGCGATGGCGCGCCATCTGCAGCACGAGGTGGGCCGATGCGCCGAAGCCCGTGAGCCCCAGCGGCTCGCCGTCGCGCAGGCCGCACAGACGCAGCGCGCGGTAACCGACCGCGCCGGCGCACAAGAGCGGTGCGGCCTCGAGGTCGCCGAACACCGCCGGCAGCGGGCACGCGTAGTCCTCGGGCACCGTCATGAGCTCCGCGTAGCCGCCGTCGACGTCGCGCCCCGTGGCCACGAACTGCTCGCTGAGGTTCTCGTCGTCGCGGCCCGACGAGCGCCAGATCCAGCCGACACCGACGCGGTCGCCGACCCGCAGCTGCGCCGTGCCGCTGCCCGTCGCGACGACGCGCCCGACGACCTGATGGCCCGGCACGACCGGCAGCCTCGGCGGCGGCGTTCGTCCTTCGATCTCGTCGATCTCCGTGTGGCAGACGCCGCAGGCCAGCACACGCAGCAGCACCTGCCCGGGCCCGGGCTCCGGATCGGGCCACTCGCGGCACGACAGCGGCTCCGGCACGTCGCGCAGCGGCGCGATCCGCGACAGGCACATGGCCTTCATGCCGCGACCCGCGCGATGCTGCGGTCGTGCAACCGCCGCAGCAGCAGCTGTGCGAGCACCGCGCCCGACAGCGCCATCGTCATGTCCCACTGCGCGTCCCACGGATCCCCCTGCATGCCGAGCCACTCGGGGCCCGCACCGGGATAGAAGATCAGGACCACGGCCATCTCCAACAGTTCGTAGCTCGCACTGAACGCGAGGCAGCAAGCCGTGACGAGCCAGAACAGCGTGCCTCCGGCCGGCAGCCCGCGCCGGCGCAGCAGCCATTCACGCAGCAGGATCGCCGGCACGAAGCCCTGGAAGAAGTGGCCGAGCCGGTCGACCGGGTTGCGTTCGAGGCCGAGCGCGTCCATGGCCCACCGCGGGAACGGCACGGCCGCGAACGTGTAGCGGCCGCCGAGGCACTGGATCAGGAAGAACCACGCCAGCATCACGTAGCCGAGATCGCTGAAGCGGAACGCGCGCCGCCGGACCGCGAACACGAAGATGACGGCCGAGAGCGGCAGCACCTCGAAGGCCCAGGTCGGTTTGTCCGCGGCACCGAGGAACGACCACGACGTCAGCAGCAGGCACCCGACCGCGAGCGCTGGCAGCAGCCACGGGCGCGGACCAGCGGCCGGCGGCGTCGGTTCGGTTCGCGGGCTCAATGTGCGGTCACCACGCATGATCGCCGTGGCTGGCCGTCGATCGTAGCGCGCTGGTCCGGCCGCACCACGCGGCGTTTGCCGGCAGCAAGGAATCCGCCGAGCCCTTCGGCCGCGCCAAGGCGTAGGGAGGCTGTATGAGCCTGGATCCGGATCCCGTCGGCGGTCAGGTCGGCGGTGTGGCCTGGGAGGTGCGGCCCGAGTGGCTGGCCGGCCGCCATTGGTGGCGCATCTACATCGCGAGGCACGTCAAGGTCCTCGTCCGCTACAAGGAGAACGCGATCCGCGCGGCCGAAGCGCTGGCCGCGGACGAAGCGCAGTTCCGGCGCGAGGCGGGCACCGCGGAGTGACGCTGCCGGGCTGCAGCGGGTGGGGGCCTACACCCGCGCGAAGCGGTCGGTCTCCTCGATCAGGGCACTGCGGATCCCGGGTTCGGTCATCGAGTGGCCGGCGTCGGGCACGATGACGAGCTTCGCTTCGGGCCACGCGCGGTGCAGGTCCCAGGCCGACCGCGCGGGACAGCAGACGTCGTAGCGGCCCTGCACGATCACCGCGGGAATGTGGCGCAGGCGCTGGCTGTTGCGCAGCAGCTGGTCGTCGCGCTCGAGGAACCCGCGGTTCACGAAGTAGTGGGCCTCGATGCGCGCGAACGCGTCGGCGAACCGCCCGCCGCCGAACTTCTTCACGACCGCGGGATCGACGTACAGCTTGCTCGTGCGGCCTTCCCAGACCGACCAGGCCTTCGCGGCGCGGCGGCGGACCTTGCGGTCGCTGCTCGTGAGCCGCTTGTAGTAGGCCTTCATCATGTCCCCGCGCTCGCGCTCGGGGATCGGTGCCTGGTAGTCCGCGAAGGCGTCGGGGAACATGTGGCTCGCGCCGTCCTGGTAGAACCACAACAGCTCGCTGCGGCGCAGCAGGAAGATGCCGCGCAGCGTCATCGACACGACGCGCTTCGTATGTGTCTCGGCGTAGGCGAGCGCCAGCGAGCTGCCCCAGCTGCCGCCGAACACGGACCAGCGGTCGATGCCGAGGTGCACACGCAGCTTCTCGATGTCGGCGACGAGGTCCCACGTCGTGTTCTCGCGCAGCTCCGCGAACGGGCGGCTCTTGCCGCAACCGCGCTGGTCGAACAGCACGATGCGCCACTTCCTCGGGTCGAAGTAGCGCCGGTAGACGGGGTCGATGCCGCCACCGGGTCCGCCGTGCAGGAACACGATCGGCTTGCCCTTCGGGTTGCCGCACTGCTCGTAGTGGATCCTGTGCAGGCCGGAGACCTTCAGGTAACCCTGCTGGAACGGCTCGATCGCGGGGAACAGGTCGACGAGGCGTCGCTTCGTGATGACGTTCGTGCGCTTCATGCGCGGATGCTGGCTCGCCGGTCGATCGTTCGCCAGCGGCGAGTCGGTTCGCGTGCAGGGAAGTGGCGCGCTCGACCGCTGCGGCGGCCAACGGGAACATCGCGACGCGTCACACCGCTTGCGAGCGAGCGGCGGGGCAGTGGCGCCAGTAGTCCTCCTCACCGATCCGGTGCGCCAGCGCGCGGATCTCCTGCTGCAAGGCGGTCCGGGCCACTTCGAGGATCGCTCGCTCGTGCGGCACCCCGAGCCGCAGCTCGAGGTCGTGCAAACGAGTCATCAGGATCTGCAGACGGTAACGTTCGGCGGGGGAGGTCATGGGACACCTCGGGGAGATCAGGTCATGGGGGGAGGGGACATCACGGGGCCAGGCCCGCACGTTCGTTTCGACTCAGGGGAAGAGGCCGCTCGAGCGCACGGCAACATCCGCCACGTCCACTAGGCCGCAGGAACGGATGGTTTCCGTGGAGCAGACCCCGCAGTCGACGATGTCGAATGTCCCCACGTTGCAGGGAGGCGGAAACCCGCATGCTCACGGCCACAGCCAGAGTTTCGGGTCCGCGGCGACTTCGCGGCCGTGCGCGATCGCCTTCTTGATCAGCTCGGGGGCGAAGGCCGTCGACGAGTTGTGCTCGCCGTACCACTCGCGCGGGGCCAGCACCTTGATGGTCACGGGACGCTTGCGGCTCGCGGTCAGCGAGGTCTCGAGCGCCGCCGCTGCCGTGCCGAGGGCCGCCGGGCCGCTGGCCGCTTTCGCCGCGGCGACGAGCTTCTGCGCGTCCTCGAGGATGCGGTTCCACTGCAGCGCGCCGCGGATGTCGTCGAGGTAGACCTCGTCGGTCAGCAGCTCGACCGTACGCTTCAGGACGTCGAGACCGCTGACGGACGTGCCGAGGAAGTTGTCGTCCCAGTCGCCGTAGCGGGTCGCCATCGCCGCGTTCACGGGGAACGAGCCATCGGGCCGCTTCAGCGCGCGGCTCGTCAGCAGCACGTAGATCTCGTCGGGACCAGGCTTGGCGCGGAAGGCCGACGAGAGCGGCGTCGTCTCGCGGACACCGCCGTCGACGAGCACGTCCTTCTCCTCGCCCTTCTCTTCGCGCCAGACCGGCGGGAACACGACCGGCATCGCGGTCGACGCGAGGATCAGGTCGAGGTAGTTCGGCGCGGTCGGCTTGTGCTCCTGGAAGTTGCCGCTGACGAGCGACACCGTGCCGACCGCGAAGTCCCGACCCGAGGTGCGCATCTTCGCGGGGTCGAGGTGCTTCCTGATCAGGTCGTTCAGCGGATCGTTGTCGAGCAGGCTGTCCTTGCCGGCCGCGAGGCCGACCAGGCCGAAGGCCCGTTCGTCGTAGATGCTGTGGTTGCCCTTGACCTCCTCGAGCCAGAGCTTCGTGAGGCCCACGACGGCGGCCTGCAGGTTCTGCAGCGACTTCTGGCCCGTCGGCGACTGCGCGAGGAACGCCGCGTTCAGCGCACCGACGCTCGTTCCGCGCAGGATCTGGAAGTCGAGGCCCATCTTGTCGACGAGCACCTCGAGCATGCCGACCTGGTACGCGCCCTTGGCGCCACCGCCACCCAAGACCAACGCGCGTCTTGCCATCTGACCGCCCTCCGCAGCCTGCCCTCACCATCGAGGACAGCGCGCGCAGGATCCCCGTGGCCGCGTGTCGTGTCAACCGTCGATTTCGGACGGAGATTCTGCAGCAACCATCAGTGCAGGAACGTGCGCTCGAGCGGCCGATCGCGCAGCGAGCCGGCGCTACGCAGCGTGAAGCCGTTGCTGTTCGTGGTGACGCCGAGCGGCCCGTTGCCGAGCGGGTCGTGCAGCGGCGGTGCTTCGTTGCCGCGGTGCAGCTCGATCGACGCGCGCAGCAGGCGCAGGATCGCGAGCGACTGGCGCAGGTTCTTCTCGGCGGACGTGAAGTTCGGAACCATGATCGACACGACCGGATTCGCCCGATCCAACAGCTCGCCGCACCACTGCTCGATCTGCGCCTCGCGGTGCGTCCAATGGGCCGAAGGTCCCGCTTCGAGCTGCGAGGCCGCTGCGGCGACCTGCAGGAACGCGTCGGCGACCATCCAGCGGCTCGAGAAGCCGTAGCGCCAGTCGCGGCTCGGCGCCCATGTCTCCTCGGCGCCGCCGCGCAGCAACGACTGGCTCAGGAACAGCAGCTCGCCCGTCAGGTCGAGCGTCTCGGGCAGCGAACGATCGAGTCGTTCGAGCCCGTGCGCGAACAGGTCCAGCGCGTCGCGGTCGAGTTTGCGGAGCTCGGCCTCGGGCCAGCAGTCGAGCGCGATCGCCAGCATCGCGACCGCGATCATCTGGTTGATCAGCGTGCCGCGGTGCAACAGGTCGGCGCCGAACTGCGCGGCATCGAGCGTGTGCTGGACGGCCTCGGCCGTGCGGCCTTCATGACGCAGCACGCGCGCTTCGAGCACGGCGACGTTGACGGCCCAGCGGCAGTCGAGCAGGTTCGCGATCGCGGTCTCCGTATCGTCGCCGAGCGCCGGCGGCGACGCGTTCGTGCAGTGTGCGCCCGCCCGCAGCGCGGCGAGGATCGGCGCCCACTTCGCACGCAGCGGCGCGACCACGGGCGCCAGCTGCTCGTCGCTGACCGCGAACAGCCTCGACGGCGGCGGCAGGTCCTTGCTCAGGGGTCGCACGGTGGCGAGCGCGCGCCCGTAGTGCGTGAACGCGTTGCCCTTGGCCGGCTCACCCCACAGGATCTCGCGATGTTGTGCCCTGGCGCGGAACTTCTGGCGCAGCCTGTCGCGCTGCTCCTCCATCGCGCTCCAGCTGGCGTCCGCGCGGAACGACACCAGCGTGGAGCTCGCCAGCATCGCGAGCGTGGCGATGCCGCAGGCGGCTGCGATCAGCCAGCGGCGCTTCCTCTGGAGCATGCCGCCCCTATCGACGCGGGCTGTGCCCCGGTTGCAACCGGCGTCCTGGCATCGATGCCAGCGCGGGCACGGCGCGCATGCGGTGCCCTGGAACGCGCCTGGCTCAAGTCGACTTCCAGTGGTCGCGCGCGCGGTGCCAGAGCTGCCACAGCGGGCGGCCGAGGCGCGGGTGCGCCGCGACGACGTTCGCGAGCTCGCCGCGGAGGCTCGGGTCGGCCGCGTTGCGCGCTTCGCGGCGCGCACGCCGCAGCTCGCGCGCGGCGAGCGAGGCGAAGTCCACGGGCGGCTTGCGCGCCGCCGCCGCCGCGCGCAGTGCGGTGAACGACTCGCCGAACGCGTACTCGTGGTAGAGCACGAGCGTGTCGAGCACGTCGCGGCGGAACGCGCGCGACTCCGCGTTGGCTGCGCTGGTCGATGCGGCGTGGATCCGGTACGTCGCGAGCCTGTCGCGCACGCGCGCAAGGCCTTCGTTGCTCGCGATCCTCGCCCAGAGCTCGAGGTCGCAGAGCTGGATCATGTGCGCGTGGAACGTCCCGTACCGGCGCAGCGCCTCGCGGTGCACGAGGCTCGCCGTCGGCTCGCCGAAGAAGTTGATGCCGGGCCGGTCGGCGAGGGCCTTCTGCACGGCGTTCGCGGGCACACGCTCCACCTCGCCGAACAGCGTGTCCATCGCCGGCAGGTCCTGGAACCAGCGCCGCGTCGCTTCGCTCGTTCCGGGCTCCATCTCGACGTTGCGATCGCAGATCACGAGCCCCTGCGTGCCCGCCGCCGCGGCGACCATGCGTTCGACGCAGGTCGGGGCCAGCGTGTCGTCCTGGCACAGCAGCTTGATCCACTCGCCGCGCGCCGCGGCAATCGTGCGGTTCCAGTTGCCCGCGAGCCCGGCCCGCTTCTCGTTCGCGATCACGCGCACGCGCGCGTCCTGCGCCGCGATGCGTCGTGCGATCGCGACGGTGTCGTCGTCCGAGGCGTCGTCGCAGACGACGATCTCGAGGTCGCGCTCGGTCTGCGCCGTCGCGGTGTCCAGGCACGCCGCGAGCCAGGCGGCACCGCGGAAGGTCGGCACGCAGATCGAGACGCGGGGGGAAGTCACTGGAGTGCCTGGATGCGGCGAAGAGTAGCTGCGCGGCCGCTTGTGCTGAAGGCGAACGGCCTGACCATTCTGCGCGGAATCGAGACATTGCCCATGGTCAAGGGCATCGACATTGCTGGCAGGCACGAGTCGACTCCGTCTCTGCCGGCGAAGTGCCGTCGGAAGAGCTTTCGGTGCGCGGCGAAGTGCGCGAACGCGTGGCAGCGGCATCGGGGAGCACGGTGGACGCGACGCGCAACGTGCTGACGCGCGCGATGGTGGAACTCGCGGGGCAGCTCGAACTGTTGCATCGGGGCGGATAGCGCGAGCTTTTCCAGATTCCGCGACATGGGCGGCTGGTTCTTTCCTTTCCCCCTGCTGCGGAGGCGCTCGCTTGCCTGCCGGCGTGACTGTGTTTTCCTGGCTGCCAACAGGCGGCTGCACGGAAACCCGGTGGGTGACGCCTTTCGCGTGTGCCAGGACGCCCTGTGAGTCCAGGCGTTCTGGTCGCCAGGAGAATCGGGCCATGCAAGGGAATCCAGCCAAGTCTCTCGTGAATGCCGCGCTTGCTTCGTGCGCAGTAGCTCTGTGTGCAGGGTCTGCCGCCGCTCAGCTTCTGCCGACCCAAGCCGTGACGGTGGATCAATCGACGGGTCGACTCTACGTCGTCGACGACTCGGGAGCCGTCCTGTCGTCGGTCCAGGTAAGCGCGCCCCAATCCTCCTCCTCTGCAATCGACGCTGTCGTGACCCCGGATGGGCTCACTGCGCTCGTTACCCTGTTCCTCCCCAACCGGGTCGACTTCTTCGATCTGACTACCAGTCCCCCGGCGCTCACGGGGACCATGAACGTGCCGCTCAACGCCGAGGACATCGACATCGGATGGACGCCGTCGGGGTTTGCTTTGATCACCGACGGAGGGGCTATCGGACGCGTCGTCTGTGTGAACATGACTACCAGAACGATCGCACACTCCATCGTGCTCTCTGGGGGGGCGACCGCTCAGGCAGTAGCCGTGACACACGATGGGACGCTCGCTTTGGTGGCTGGCACCAACTCCAACACCATGCGCGTACTGATGATTGATGCAACGACTGGAGTGTTGACCGACACGAACTTCGACGTCGCACGCGGCTCCTCACTCAACCCCAACAACGTGACCATCTCTCCGACAGGCCGGACGGCGCTCGTAACGAACTCCCTCTCGAACGCCGTTGATGTGCTGGCCATCAGTGGGTCCACGGTGACATACGTCACTTCGATCAATCTCGGAGTTCGCCAGCAATCCATCGCGTTCACGCCGGACGGCCGCAGTGCATACGTGTATCTGACGACCATCGGCGTGGTCGCCAAGCTCGCGATCGACGCCTTCGACAACGTGACGGATACAGCGGTGCGTATCTCGGGAGTAGGGACTGCACCGAGCTTCTTCGGCGTGGACCAAGTCGCCGCGTCAGCCACGGGTGTCCTCTACGTTCGGGCGGCCAACGCCTTCCGTGTGATCAGCACCGCGACGGACACGGTCACGGCGGGGCCGACGACCATCGGCAGCGGCGGCGGCGGCGTCGCGACCGGGCGGTCTGCGCTGGGACTATTCCCGAGCTTCTTCGCAACGCCGACGAGTGGGGTGGTGCCGCTTGCAGTGCAGTTCACGGATAGAACACTCTCCAGTGACGCCGGTGGCGTGACCGGGTGGCAGTGGGACCTCGACGGCGACTCGCTGATCGACTCGACCGTCCAGCATCCATCGTTCGTCTACTCGTATCCGGGCAGGTATCACGTGTCGCTGACGGTTGCCGACACGACGCACGGTTCCCGCACACTCACGCGGTACTTCTATATCACCGCCAACCAGCCAGCGCGGCTCGAGATCGAGCCCAACGAGAGCAAGGCGCAGGCACTGGCCAACGGCCCGTTCGTCATGAACCACGGTGACAGGCTGGTGGGCACGACCACCGGCACGGGGCTGGTGACCCCCGGGGCGGCGAGTGCCGATACCTGGCTGATCCGGACCGGCACGTTGCCGCCAGGGATCTACCGGCATCGCCTGGTGCCGACTTCGACCAACCTGCAGCACGTCGTCACACTGCGCACCACTTCGGCCGCGAATCCCAACCTGGATGGAGTCGCGCAGACGAGCTCCACGGTCTCGAGTCCGCCCAGGTTCGTGCAGTGGTACGGCTTCGGCCGCGGCGAGAAGATCCACGTCCGTGTCACGGGCACGACGACGACCACCGTGCCCTACACGCTGACGTTGGAGACCACGTCGATCCCGGCGCAGCCGATCCCGGGCGGGTTCGCGCCAGGGAACATCACGCTCAGCAGCAGGGGCTTCAGCACCCTGGACAACGAGATCACCGTGTTCGATGGGCAGCTGCAGGAGATTCGCGACTACCAGAACGATGATCCATCGAGCCTGACGGGCACGCAGTTCCACTTGAGCCGACCGTTCGTCGCTGGCACCTATTACCTCGCGGTCAACCAGTTCCAGGGCTTTGGCACCTTCCCGGAGGCCAGCACCAATCCGGGTGATCCGCTGCACTACTATCCTGGCAGTCTCGGCGGTGAGCGCGCCGTCAGCAGCCCCACCATCCTCGACTTCCCCGACGTCATCTGCACCTCTGGGGCGGGAACCGTGGGGACGAACTCGTTCCGCGTCACCGACTCGCTGGCAGCCTCTGTCAACGTCACGGCGCCACCAAACCAACGCTCCGAGATCCTGTGGTATCGCATGCAGGTGGGCGATCCAGGCTGCGCGGCCGGAGGACCTCCGGTCATCACATCCAGCCCTCCGAGTCTCGCGGTGGGTCTCGGCTCTTCCGTCACCCTGAGTGTCACCGCGACGGGGACTGCCCCACTGAGCTACCAGTGGTGGTTCAATGGCATGCCGATCCCGGCTCTCGTCGGCGGCACCAACCCCGATCTCGTGCTGACCAACCTCGACCCGAGCTACGGTGGGGTCTACGTCTGTCAGGTCAGCAACAGCTGTGGCTTCGCCAACTCCCAGCCGGCGCTGGTGACCGTGCACCTGTTCGGTCCGCGCATCCTGCAGCACCCCGTGGCCGCGACGGCACACTGCCTCGGCGACACGGTGACGTTCACCGTGGTGGCGCAACCCTGGTTCAGCGGCGCGCTTTCCTACCAGTGGTACAAGAACGAGCTGCCGATCCCCGGCGCCACGGGCAGCACCCTGCAGTTCCAGGTCACCGGGCTGCAGCAGGTTGGCCAGTACCTCTGTCGCGTCACCGAAGCCGGGTTCGGCTTCACGGACAGCAGCCCCGCACTGCTGACGATCAGCAATGCGCCGCCGGTGGTCACCCTGGTGGGGGACTACTACGTCAGCATCGAGTGCCACGTGGGCACGTACACCGAGCTCGGCGCAACGGTCACCGATGACTGCGACCCGAACTTGACGGTCACGATCAGCGGCACTGTCGACACCGAGCACGTCGGCTCCTACTCGATCAGCTACACGGCGACCGACTCGTGGGGCAACCAAACCACGGTGTTCCGGCAAGTCCAAGTCGTCGACACCGTTCCGCCGACGGTCCAGGTGTCCGTGGCCAATCCGACGCTCTGGTCACCGCAGCACCAACTGGTCAATGTCGGCCTGTCCGCACAGATCACGGATGCGTGCAGCCATCCGACATTCACGTTCCCCTACAGCTGGGTGGAGGTCTACTGCAACGAGGACGAACTGGCGGACACCGGCGACGGCAGCGGCCGCCACGCTCCGGACGCCAAGGACTTCCCGGCGTACTGGAGCGATCCCGTGCTCGGCAACCTGCGCTTGCGTGGCGAACGCAGTGCGCTCGGCAACGGGCGCGTCTACGTGATCGTCGTCTTCAGCTACGACGAGCACTGGAACCTCGGTGCCGGCATCGCGACGGTGGTGTGCCCCATCTCCCAGAGCGCGGCATCGCGTGCTCTCGTGCAGGCCGAGGCCGACTCGGTCGTCGCAGAGGTCGCAGCCACCAACTACTACTGGGAGGTCTACAACATCCTCGCGAACCGGGGCTACGTGCAGACCGGCATCGAGCCGGACACGGGCCCGAACCAGTAGTCGTTCGCGACGCTCGTGCCGGTGGCGTTCACCTCGCGTCGGGGATCTTGGGCAGCGGCACGGGCTGGTCGGTGCGTTCGTCGTGCACGACCACCGTGACCCTGCGCTCGAGCAGCTTGGCTTCGGTCTCGGTCATCGCACGCGCCGCGACGAGGCGCTCACGCAGCGTGTCGACTGCGTTCTGCAGCTCGTCGCGGGCCTTGGTCGCAGCCGCGACGAAGGCCTGCGGTTCCATCGGCGGCAGCCGTCGCAGTGTCGCCGGTACCGGGACGCCTGCAACCGTGCACAGCCATCGCAGGCTGTCGGCCGGTGCAGCGGCCTTCGCTCTGACGGTCAGAACAGGCACGATCTCTTCCTGGTCCTCGGACGAGCGCCGGAAGACCCTGATGCCGACCGGCGGCGGCAGCGGAATCTCGACGGCGGTCATGTGCAGGGTAGGGTGAGCGAATTGGTAGAGCGGCCGTGGTGGCCAACCGATGTCGGCCTTCATAGGGGGCCGCAAGTAGGCGCGGAGGTTGACGTGCCGCACGGCGACCTCGGCACGCTGCTTCGCGGCTTCACGCTCCGACTCTCGGCTGGAAACGACGATTTCGAGGTCGAGGTCGACTCGCTCGGCGAGCATGCCCGCGAATCCCGGCGGTGCCTGGGTCGCCAGCAGATTGCCGATCGCCAGGCACTGGCGCTCTTGCCGTGAGTCGCCGCCCTGTTTCGCATCGGGCCAGTCGCGGCGGAAGAGTCCGAGCAACTCCGCTTCGTTCAGCTTCGGCTCCTGCACGAGCAGCACGAAGGCCGCGACGCTGCAAGGTTCGGTGTCGATCAGCGGCATCAAGTCGCCCGCCGGTACGTGGGCGTCGAGGATGACCAACGCATCGAGCAGGTGGAGGCTGACGTCCGGAGACGCATCGCGACGCCACCTGGCCAGGGCCCTCTGCAGGGGCCCGATCAGCTTCCGGTCGCGGAGCACGCTCGCATCGTGCGCCGCCCAGGCGACGGCCTGCGGTTCGGGGCTCGCGAGCGCTGCCTCGAGCTGCTTCGCATCGCGTGCGGGATCCTGCGCTGCCAGTTGCAGGCCCAGCATCAGCAGTGTTCCCAGCATGAGCGCCGTGGGTCGGAGGGCAGCGGGCACGACGAGCATCGTGGCGCAAGACTCCGGCGATGGCCGAACCCGGGCTCGCGGCGCAACACCGATCGAGCAGCGGGCCGCGCCTCAGGGCAGCTGGACCCCGAGCTTGCGCAGCTCTTCGCACAGCCGCCGCAGCGGCAGCCCGACGATCGCGGTCTGGTCCTCGCACTCGATGTGTTCGAACAGCGCAATGCCGAGGCTCTCGATCCGGTAGCTGCCGGCGCAGTCGAGCGGCTGCTCGGCCGCGACGTAGCGTTCGATCTCGGCCGCAGTGAGCGACCGCATGCGAAGGCGCGTGCGGTCGAGGAACTCGACGAGCGTGCCGCGGTGGGTGAGTGCCGTGGCGGTCAGCAGCTCGTGCTCGCGCCCCTGCAGGCGCTGCAGCTGCGCGATCGCAGCCAGGTCCGTGCCGGGTTTGTCGAGGATGTCTCCGTCGATGCTCGCGCACTGGTCGCTGCCGATCACGATTGCCTCTGGGTGGCGGGCCGCCACCGCGAGCGCTTTGCGGCGCGCGAGATCCCGCACGACGGCCTCCGGGTCGCGCAGGCTCCGTTTCACGGCGGCTTCGTCGACGCCGGGCGCTTCCGCGGTGAACGGCAGGCGCAACCGTTCGAGCAGCCGGCGGCGGTAGCTCGAGGTGCTCGCGAGCACGAGATTCATGGCGGCATTCGATCCTCGCGTCCGGCCAGGGCCAGGCGAAATCCCGACCCAGTGCGCGGCATTGGGCGTGGGTGCAGAAGACGCCGCGGTGGCGTAGTCTTCCCGAATCCTCCATGAAGTCCGGTTTCTTCATTCCGTGCAGCGCGCTCGCGCTGCTGTTCCTCCAGGCGTGCGGCAAAGAGACCGCGGCCGCCACCCCGAACCCGGCGCCTGCCCCCGCAGCGCCCGAGCAGAAGTCCACGACCCCACCGACCGCTGGGGCTCCGGCGGCCCCGGCCCCGGTTGCCGATCCGCAGGGTCCGGCCAAGAAGCCGACGCCGCCGCCGAAGGTCAACTACGACCTCGCGAAGGTGCTCTTCGGCCAGGAGCCCATGGCGCCGGCGGTCGACAACCCGTCGACGCCCGAGAAGGTCGCACTCGGCAAGGCGCTGTTCCACGAGAAGGGCCTGTCCAAGGACGGCAGCGTGAGCTGTGCGACGTGCCACGACCTCGCGAACTACGGCCAGGACGGCAAGGCGACGTCGGTCGGAGCCGGCGGTGCGAAGGGTGACCGCAACACGCCGACCGTCCTGAACGCGCACCGGCAGTACCGGCAGTTCTGGGACGCGCGCGCGGACACGGTCGAGGACCAGGCGCTGATGGAGGTCCTGAACCACGAGACGCACGGCCTCGCCGACGAGGCCGAACTCGTCGCGAAGATCAAGGCGAAGGCCGAGCTCGCCGCGGGCTTCCAGAAGGCGTTCCCGGGCGACGCGGACGCGGTGTCCGCGAAGAACTTCAAGCTCGCGATGGGCGCCTTCGAACGCACGCTCGTCACGAAGTCGCGATTCGACGCCTACCTCGATGGCGACCAGAAGGCGCTCACGAACGACGAGAAGCTCGGCCTCAAGACGTTCATGGACATCGGCTGCACACAGTGCCACATGTCGCGCCTCGTCGGCGGCAACATGCTGCAGAAGCTCGGTGTGCTGAAGCCGCACGGCTCGAAGGACACGGGGCGCGAGCGCGTCACCAAGGCCGAGGCCGACAAGTTCTTCTTCAAGGTGACCTCGCTGCTCAACATCGAGAAGACGGGGCCCTACCAGCACGACGGCAAGATGGCGACGCTCGAAGAGGCCATCGCCAACATGGCGTCGGTCCAGCTCGACAAGACGCTGAAGCCCGAGGAAGTCGCCGCGATCGTCGCGTTCCTGAAGTCGCTGACCGGTCCGCTGCCCAAGCTCGAGTAAGCCTGTCCGCGGCCGCCGCGCGTCACGCGCCGGCCTCGACGTGCCCGACCATGCCGGCGTAGACGCCCTGCCGCTCCATGAGCTCGCGGTGGGTGCCGGCTTCGACGATGCGGCCCTTCTCGAGCACGAGGATGCGGTCCGCGCGCCGCACGGTCGACAGGCGGTGCGCGACGACGAGCGCCGTGCGCCCGCGCAGCGAGGCCTCGAGCGCGTACTGCAGCCGTGCTTCCGATTCGCTGTCGATGCTGGCCGTCGCTTCGTCGAGCACGAGCAGGTCCGGCTCGACGACGAGCGCGCGCGCGAACGCGAGCAGCTGTCGTTCACCCTGCGAGAACGTGCCGCCGCGCTCCTCGACCTGCGTAGACAGGCCTTGCGGCAGCTGGCGCACGAACGCCGCAGCGCCGACGGTCTCGAGCGCCTTCCAGACGCGCGCCTCGTCGATCTTGCGGTCGAACAGGCGCACGTTGTCGAGCACGGTGCCCGTGAACAGGAACACGTCCTGCGCGACGAACGCGATGCGCGAGCGCAGCGAGTACGGATCGAGCTCGCGCACGTCGGTGCCGTCGAACCGCACGGAGCCGCTCGAGACGTCGCGCAGCCGCGCGATCAGCGACAACACGGTCGTCTTGCCGGCGCCCGTCGGGCCGACGATCGCGATCGTCTGGCCCGGCAGCGCCGTGAACGTCACGTTCTCGAGCACTGGCGTGCCGGCCACGTAGTGGAACCCGACGCCGTCGAACTCGACCTTCGCCGCGCCGCGCCGCGCGGTCCGGACCGCCTGCGGGTTCGGCGGCGGGAAGCGCGGTTCGTCGAGCAGCTGGAACACGCGTTCGCAGCTCGCGAACGCGGCCTGCAGCACGTTGTACTTCTCGCCGAGCTCTCGCACCGGCCCCGACAGGAGGCCGAAGTAGATCCAGAACTGCACGAACTGGCCCGGCAACATCGTGCCCTCGATCACGGCCGAGCCGCCGAACCACAGCAGGCCGACGGTCGTCGCGCGCAGCGAGAGGTCGACGAGCGAGAAGAACACCGAGAAGTGGAACACCGTGTCGCGCCACGCGGTCGCCGTGTCGCGGTTGCGCTCTGCGTAACGCTGCGCGACGGCGGCCTCGCGCCCGAAGGCCCGCGTCGTGCGCACGCCGCCTATCAGCTCCGTCGCGTAGGCGTTCTGCAGCGCGAGGCGCGTGCGCACGGCGCGGTAGGCGCGCTGCGCGTTGCGCCGGAACAGCACGCTGAGCAGCACGACGACGGGCGTCGTTGCGACCGTGAACAGCGCGAGCTCGACGTCGAGGAAGAACAGCACGATCACGACGCCGCCGATCTTGAGCAGGTCGAACACCGACTGCAGCACGCCGGTCGCGATCAGCTCGTTGAGGTTCTCGACGTCGCTCGTGATGCGCGTCGTCAGCTTGCCTGCCGGGTTCTTCTCGTGGAACGAGAGGCCCAGGTCGAGCAGGTGCCCGAACAGGTGACGCCGCACGTCGCGGATCACGCGCTGTCCGTTCCACGCGGTCAGCAGGCCGTAGACGTAGCCGAGCAGAGCACCGCCGGCCGTCGTGCCGAGGAAGCCGAGGCCGTACCACGCCAGCGTTCCGAGCCGCTCGCCCTCGGGTCCGCCGCTCATCGGGCCGTCGATCGCGTGCCGCAGCAGCCACGGCCCGAGCATCTCGAGCACGAACGAGACGAACAGCAGCGCGAGGCAGGCCGCGAAGCCGCGCCAGTACGGGCGCACGAACGGTCCGAGCTGGCGCAGGAAGCGCAGCTGGAAGCGGCCCTCCGGGGCGTCGTCGAGGTACGGATCGCTCACGGGCCCTCCTGGCTCCGGCTCTCGAGCGCCGCCGCCTCGCTCTGGCGCCGGAACGCGCTCGCGTAGAGCCCGCGCGCGGCCAGCAGCGTCCGGTGGTCGCCGCGTTCGCGCACGTGCCCGTTCTCGAGCACGAGGATCAGGTCGGCGGCGGTCATCACGGACAGCCGGTGCGACGCGATCAGCATCGTGCGGCCGCGCCGCTCCTGCCCGAGGCCGCTCAGGATCCGGCGCTCGGTGATCGGATCGACGGCCGACATCGTGTCGTCGAGCAGCAGGCCGGGGCGCTCGCTGAGCAGCGCGCGCGCGAGCGCGACCCGCTGCTTCTGGCCACCGGACAGCGTCACACCTCGTTCGCCGACGATCGTCGACAGGCCTTCGTCGAGCTGCGGCAGGTCCTGGTCGAGTGCTGCCGCAACGACGGCGGCATCGAGGGCGTCCGCGTGGTTCGCGTCGCGCGCGAAGCCGACGTTCGCGGCGACCGTGTCGCTGAACAGGAACGGCTCCTGCGACGCGAGTGCGAACAGCTGGCGCAGGCTGTGCGGTGCGAGGTCGAGCACGTCGTGTCCGTCGACGAAGACGGTGCCGCGCGGCGGGTCGTAGAAGCGCATCAGCAGCGCGAGCAGCGTCGACTTGCCGCTGCCGACCGGACCGACGAGGCCGAGCGTCCTGCCCGGGTCGAGCTCGAACGACACGTTCTCGAGCGCAGGCCGCGACGCACCGGGATACGTGAAGGTCAGCTTCTCGACGCGCAGGTGACCGCGCAGCGGCGGTGCGGCGCCGGCCGTCGTCTCGGGCGCGACTTCGAAGATCTCGGCGATGCGGATGCCCGCCGCGTAGGCGCGCGGCAGCGTCGCGAGCGTCCAGCCCAGGATCTCGAGCGGGAACGTCAGCAGCGCGAGGTAGCCCGTGAACTGGAACAGCTGCCCGATCGTGATCGCGCCCGCGATGACCTGGTTGCCGCCGACGAACAGCACGCCGAGCATCACGACGCCGCTCGTCGAGTGCGACGTCGCGTGGAGGATCGACCGCAGCCGCACGAGCCGCAGGTTCACGAGCAGGTAGCGCCGGTTCTTCGTCGCCATCGCGGCGCGTTCGCGCCTCGAGGCGCCGAACTGCTGCACGACCCGGATGCCGGCGAAGTCCTCCTGGGCGCGCTGCGAGATCTCGGCGATGGCCTCCTGCGACTTCTTGCTCCACGTGTGGAGCCGCGGCAGCATCGCGCGCATCGCGACGAACAGCACCGCGAAGACGCCGAGGCTCGCGAGCGTCACGGGCACGTCCATGCTCATCATGAGCCACATGCCGGCCGGCAGCAGGCACAGCGTGCTGCCGCCGTGCAGCAAGAGCGGCCCCATCACGAAGCGGACCAGCTCGACGTCCTGGGTCAGCCGGCTCACGACGTCGCCGGTCCGCGACCGGTCGTACCAGGCGATCGGCAGGCGCTGCAGGTGCGCGATCAGGTCGTTCTTGAGGTGCTCCTCGACGTGGCGCGACGCGTCGATCAGCGTCTTGCGCGAGACGTAGCGGCTCGCCGATTCGACGACTGCCAGCGCGAGCAGCAGCCAGCAGGTGTGGCGAAGTGCATCACTGGCGCCGCCGGCCTTCAGCCGGTCCAGCGTGTCGCCGAGCAGTCGGGGCATCCACAGCGACACCGCCGCGTGCACGGGGATGAACAGCGTGCCGATCACGACGGTGCCCGTGTGGCGGCGCAGCAGCGCGGCTGGGCGGCCGAAGGCGCGGGCGATCGAGCGAGACCAGGACAACGAGAACAGCATCGAGCTTTCGTCGCAGCGATGCAAATGCCGATGGCAGGGTGGTCACCTGCGCGTGTCCCGGTCCGGGACGTGGTGCCGGGGCGCTGTCGGAGAGCAGGTGGAAGCGTCGATAACCAGAGACGACTCCGGTCGGGAGAGACCCACACGAGAGACGATGAACATGCGACACCTTCTTGTGGATAGGGAGACGAGACGGGGGACCGGTGGCTTCTCGTTCGCCGAGCTGGCGTGCGCGATGGTGGTCCTCGTCATCGGCGTGGTGCTGTTGGTCAATCATCTGTCGATCAACTACATGTCGACAGCGAGCGAACGCGACCGCGTGTTCGCCTACGGCAAGGCGCAGGCGATCCTGTCGGAGATCCAGAGCTTCGTCGACCGCGGCCAGATCGACGCGACGATCGACCTCGACTCGCTCGACGACGGCATCATCAACAAGTCCGAACTGACGATCCAGACGGACGATCAGGGCTACCTCGTGCGGCCCGACCACGTCGTGTCGGGCAACTACCAGCGCGATGGCAACTGGCTCTGGTCGCGGCGCGTCACGGTGCGGCCGTTCGCGGGGCTCATGAACCGCAACGTCCGCTACGTCACCGTGCGCATCTTCAAACGCGACTGGAACGGCGTCGAGCGTTCGATGGCGGACCTGTCGGCGGTCATCAACTCGGCGGGCAACGCGTTCCCGACCACGCAGGTGTTCGACGTGTACCTGCTCGCGATCGAGAACATCCCGGGCTGGTGGGTCTTCATGGACTCGATCAAGCCGTTCCTCGAGTCGATGGTGACGGACCTCGAGAATCGCAATCCGGGCCTCGAGTTCCGCACGCACTGGATCACGAAGGCGTCGTTCGGGCGCAACCAGGGGTATCGCCCGTACACGAACGATGCCACCGACAGCAACGCGCTGATCCCGGACGTCTACCACTATCCGGGCCGCATGCCGGCGGGCAGCGCGTCGAACTACTACTACGTGCCGGGCAACATTCGCGCGCACATGAACGTCGACGGCATCGACAGGAACGGCTTCGACGCCGCGCTGAATCCGGTCCCGTACGCGCTCGCCGACTTCTTCAACCACGGCATGCGGCAACCGGACGAGCTCGCGCTGTGGAAGGCGCGTGTCGCGGCGGTCGAGCAGCGCGAGAAGGAGATCGCGGACGACCGGTCGGCCGGCCTCCCGCCGCGGCCCGGTCTCGCGGACATGTCGAAGGAGCCGACGATGCGGCTGCTGCTCGACGACATGTGCAGCAACCCGGACAAGTACAAGCACTCACTCGTGGTGAACCTGCACGGTGAGCTGCTGCCGATGCCGGCGATGCACAACTACAGCGACGCCGCGCGTGATCCGGAGACCGTTGCGCACCAGGGCCTGCGTGTCGTCACGCACCCCGAGGAGCTGCGCACGAAGCACGCCGACAATGGCGTGACGGACCCGCTGCGGCTGCGCATGTATGCCTGGCGCAACGACAACACCGGAACCGTGATGCCGGTGCCGATGGCCGTCGAGGTGGTCGGCATGAACCTGGTCGACGCTTCGACCGGCGAGCTCAGCGGTGTCTGCACGCTGACGAACGCGCCCGGAGGCGTTGCCGTCGGGACCTCGCCGACTGCGAACCACTACAGGACCGCGTGGCAGACTGCCAAGCACCGTTCGGACCCGTCGAGGCTGACGAACGAGATGTTCTACGAAGCCGCGTACGTCACGCCGACGAGCACCGAGACGTTCACGCCGTTCACGCGCATCCTGCTCTACAACACGCCCGTGACGGCGCCGATGGTCTCGCAGCCCGCCGGCACCTTCGGTCTCGCGACCGGCTCGGCGTCGCAGAGGGAGCAATCGCACCTCTACATGATCCCCTACGTGCCGAGCCCGGTCACCGCTCCCGGTGGCGTGCCGGGTTTCGCGAAGGACCTCACGGTAGCGGGCACGGGCCCGAAGAACACCGCGCGCTGGGTCCTGACCATCGACCCGTCCGCCTTCACGAGCTCGTTCGTGCGGCCCGATGGCCAGGTGATCCAGCCCAAGACCGACGACGCACAGATCGAGATCCGCACGCGCATCTGGAGCACGACGGATCCGGTCTCGAGCAGCGCCTACAAGAGCGGCACGAGGTGGCCGACGCCGTTCCAGGCCGAGAACCTGTCCACGACCTGGGCGTGGTGGTCCGACAGCAAGGACGACGTGCCGTTCTCGGAGAGGTCCCAGTTCAACGGCGATCCGCGGCACGTGCCGTACAAGGACTGTTTCAACGGGAACGAGCCCGGCACCGGTGGCAACGCCGTCGACTACCCGAACGGGTACAACTGGTACCACGACAGTCTCAGCAACAGCAGCGAGAACTCGGCGGGGGACTACACGAGCATCTGGGCCACGGCGCTGCGCAACCGGTGGCAGACCGCGATGTCCTGCGACGTGCCGCGCTACTTCGAGTTCTTGCGCGAGGCGCTCGTGCGCAGCGCCTGCGTCTACACGACGCTGACGGGCTGGTCGTACTTCTACCTCGGCATCGGCCAGGACATCGGCTACGACTCGGCGAACGGCTACCCGAACTCGATCCCGAGCAACCTCGCGCCGCACGGCACGCCGGGCGGCAACGGCTACATCAACACGATCATCGGCCCGCGCCGCCTCGCGCGAGCGGTGGGCAGCAACTACTGGTGGGGCATGCCGTGGCTCGGCGAGCTCTGCCCGGACAACCAGTACACGTCGCAGTGGCTCGTGCGCGGCAACCTCGCGGCGGGAACTTCGACGAACCAGTTCTACCAGAACACGGCGAACTCGGTCTACACGGGCAGCACGGGCACGAACAGCCGCCAGGCCTACGGCACGGCGATGCTGGACTACAACCAGCGCACCTACCACAACGGCTGCACGAGCTTCTTCAACATCGGGACCGCGACGTCGACGTTCCACCACATCTCGAACAACGGCACCGGCTCGCTGACGCCGATCGGGCTCGAGCTGGCCAACAACTACAACATGACGATGCCGACGTCGGCGCCGATCAGCCGGCCGTTCGGACTGAACTGGAATGGCGGCGCAGGCGATGAGTTCCAGCTCGCGCCGTACAACAACACGACGACGCACCGCCACCTGGGGCAGCTGTTCAGGACCTACTACACGCACCCGCAGGGCACGGGCTCGGGCCTCGTCAAGCTGATCAACCCGGGCAACACGAGTGCGGCCTACGTCGTCGTGAACGGCATCGACAACACGGTCGCTTCGGGCACGACCTTCATCGCGAAGTACGCGGTGCTCGCGCTCGTGCACTCGTTCTTCGAGGCCGGCAGCACGACCAATTCGCTGCGCATCCCGATGCCACCGCGGCTCGAGATCGAGTCGCCGACCGACATCACGGAGATCATCAGCCCGTCCGTGATCACCATCCAGTACGCGGTCGACTGGACGCGCTGGGACGGGTTGCCGTACACGGGCACGGGCACCTTCGCGGAAGACGAGCTGCTGCTCGAGTACGTGCCGATGTACTCGAACGACGGCGGCTCGACGTGGCTCCACGTGCAGGACGACTCGCCTGCCACGCCGGGCATCCGGCCCCTGGCGGCCTACCTCGTGCCCGACTCGGGCGCCGGCAACGAGACGTTCGACTGGACCGTGCCCGCGACGACCTTCCCCGAGGGCAGCTACTTCGTGCGCGTCGACTGCTTCCGCCGCGGCGCCCAGGTCCACTACTCGTACCACCAGGTCAAGATCTACATCCAGCGCTGAGGAAACAGATGCAACCCGACAACCGCCGTCCTGATTCCGCGGGCTTCAGCTTGCTCGAGCTGATGATCGCGGCGGTCCTGCTCAGCATGATGGTCATGGCCGTGTCCACGCTGTCGGTCAGCGGTGCCGACGCGCAGGAGTTCAGCAAGCGCCTCACGCGCGCGACCGAGCTCAACCAGGACCTGATGGACCAGGTGCGCATCGAGATGGTCTCGTGCGTGCGCCTGTTCGGCAACGACATCGAGGGCGACAGCAACCTCGCGTTGCTCGATCTGGCCGGCGCGCCGCAGCCGCTGGCGGACATCCGCCTGCCGAGGATCTCGCCGAACGAGAAGCTGCGCCAGGACACGCTGTTGTCCGAGATCACCGGCAACTCGCTGTTCTTCACGCGTCTTGCGTGGAGCGACCGCTACCGCTGCAACAGCGGCCGCGAGTACCTCGTCGACGTCTACCGGTGGATCTACTACTACCTGACTCCGGAAGGCAGCGGCCCTGCGCCGGGCAGCAACGCCGGCCTGAACTTCGTGCGCGTCGCCAGTGAACCGCTGATCGACGCGAACTCGGTCGATCGCATCACGAACCCAACCGATCTGGTGGAGGTCCTGCAGCACCTCGCGCAGGCCACGCCGGACGTGAACGGCAAGACGCACTCGCCTTGCCAGGTCGTCTGGCGGCGCGGCGAGCTGGCGTCCGTGCCGGGCACGCTGCGGCAGATCACTTCGGCCGGAGGGCTCAGCGACACTCCGTCCGGACGCCCCGATCCGTGGAACATCCTGCGCTCGGAGGCCAACGTGAACGGCCTCCTGACCTACCGGCATCACTCGATCGCCACGAACTATGCGCAGCCCGCCTTCGGCGTGGGGACCTACAGCGTCGCCACGAACACCGGCACCGGCTTCCCGCACGGGTTCGAGGTCCAGATCGTCGGGCCCAGCTCGGCGCGTCAGGCGATGATCCACCTCGTGCTCTGCAGCACGATCCGGCGCGGCCAGGTGGCCTGGAGCGACCTGCAGATGACGGTCGACGTGCGCGAGCACTGACACGCAGTCGGGCGATGACCTCACCCACAACGAGTGGATCGCGCCGCTAGCGGCCGCTCGTCGTTGGCGCCATGGAGGCGCTTCCAGCGGCGGCGCCGCAATGGCTCCGTCGCTCCTGGAGCGACGCTTCTTCTACGAGGTCGCCCGCGCTGACCTCGGCGAGCTGAACCGGCGGTGTGGGGTGGGTGCAGCGCTCGGGCGACACCCTGGCAGAGGGTATGCACCTGAGGGATTCCTACTGTCAGGTGATCCCTTCAGGGAAATGCAGGGGTTTGCCAAGAACCACAGAAGCGTGCCACTGGAGCATTCTTAGTGCTCACCAGCGACGGGGCCGTCACAGCGCCGGACCGTCGCGCCCTGTCGGAGTCATGGTCATGATCCCAGTTTCCCAGAAGACGCGGCACCCGCTGTCGCAGCCCGCGAGGGCGTCTCGCGTTCCCCACGGCAACGAAACGCCTCAGGGTGGATCGCCGCTCGCTGCGCGGCTCAGACTGCTGCGCAGCATCCTGCGGCCGACGCCGCACGTGTCGCTGGCCATGGAGGGCATGAGCCTCTTCGCCAAGCTCGAGTACGTGAATCCCGTCGGCAGCATCAAGGATCGACCGGCCTACTGGATCCTGAAGCGTGCAGCGGAGCGCGGCGAGCTGAACGAGCAGACGACGGTCGTCGAGTCGTCCTCGGGGAACTTCGCGTCCGCGCTCGCGGCCTTCGCGCAGCTGCTCGGGGTGCAGTTCATCCCGGTCATCGACCCGAACATCTCGAGCACCTACGAGTCGTTCCTGCGGCGCACGTGCGCGAAAGTCGTGAAGGTCGAGGAGCACGACGACACGGGCGGCTTCCTGAAGACGCGGCTGGCGATGGTAAAGCACCTGTGCGCGACGATCCCGAATTCGTTCTGGACGAACCAGTATGGGAACCCCGACGCGATGGAGGCGCACTACGAGCTGACGGCCGGCGAGATCTGCGCCGACTTCGAGGCGCTCGACTACGCGTTCATCGGCGTCAGCACGGCGGGCACGATCGCCGGAGTGTCGCGCCGGCTCAAGGAGCGGTATCCCGGCGTGCGTGTGATCGCGGTCGACACCGAAGGCTCGGTGATCTTCGGCGGGCCGCCGCGCAAGCGCTACATCCCCGGCATCGGCTCGAGCATCGTCCCGCCGCTGCTCTCGCAGGCGAGCATCGACGACGTGGTGCTGATCCCCGAACACGAGACGGTCGCGGCGTGCCGTGAGCTGCTGACGAAGCACGGTCTCTTCGTCGGTGGCTCGAGCGGCAGCGCGTACGCGGCGATCAAGCGGTATGCGCCGAAGATGGCCGGCGCAGCGCCCACGGTGCTGTTCCTCTGCGCGGACCGCGGCACGCCGTACCTCGACACGGTCTTCAATGCCGAGTGGTCCGCGAAGCTCGAATAGGAGGACGCCATGCACTTCGAGCTCTCGATCGTCAACGGCAGGATCGTGTCCGACATCATCCGCGCGAATCGCGGCGAGTGCATCGGCGTCGTGAAGAACGCCTACCTCGCTCACGCGCAGGGCAAGACCGTCAACCCCGACAGCTACTTCCTGCGCTTCCCCGAGAAGCCCGAGTGCCGGATCATCGCGTTGCCGGCCTACATCGGCGACGGCTTCGACGTCGCGGGCCTCAAGTGGATCGCGAGCTACCCCGGCAACGTGAACCGCGGCTTCCCGCGCGCATCGGCCGTGCTCGTGCTGAACAGCTACGACACGGGCTATCCGTTCGCGATCCTCGAGAGCTCGATCATCTCGGCTTCGCGCACCGCCGCGTCGGCCGTGCTCGCGGCCTACTGGCTGAATGGGCAGTCTCGCCGCGCACGCTCGCTCGGGATCGTCGGCACCGGCCTGATCGCGCGCTACGTCTACGACTTCCTGGTCGACACCGGCTGGACGATCGACGAGGTGCGGCTCTACGACCTGTCGCTGGCCGAGAGCGAGAAGTTCCGCAGCTCACACTGCCGCCGCGAGCATCACCGTGCGGTCGGCATCGCGCCGGACGTCGCCGAACTCGTGCGGGCCTGTGACGTGATCCTGTTCACGACCATCGCGTCGACGCCGCACGTGACCGACGCCGAGCTCTTCGCGCACAACCCGATCGTGCTGCACGTGTCGCTGCGCGATCTCGCGCCGCAGATCCTGCTCGGCGCGCAGAACGTCGTCGACGACGTCGAGCACGTCATGAAGGCGAACACCTCGCCACATCTCGCCGAGCAGCTGGTCGGGAACCGGCGCTTCGTGACCGGCACGCTGGCCGACGTCATGCTCGACCGCTGCTCGGTCGATCGCGACCGGCCGATCGTCTTCTCGCCGTTCGGCATGGGCATCCTCGACCTCGCGGTCGGCAAGTGGGTCTACGACCAGGCGGTCACCTCGGGGCAGGCCCTGCGGCTGTCGGATTTCTTCTACGAGGTCGTCCGCTGAGCTCCCCTCCGTCCATCACGGATCGGCGCGAAGTCCCCGCCACTGGCGCCGAGGGCATGCTCGCCGCGATCCTGGCCGAAGTGCTCGGCGTCGACCGCGTGCCGGTCGAGAGCCACTTCTTCGACGACCTGCGCGCCGACTCGCTGCTGATGGCCCACTTCTGCGCGCGGGTACGGAAGTGCTCTGACCTGCCTCCGGCCTCGATGCGGGACATCTATGCGCATCCGACGATCAGAAGGCTCGCGGGCGCGCTTGCCACCGCTAGAACCGCTGCACCAGCCGCGCCAGGGCCGGCACCCGTGGCGGCGCCCGAGCGGCCCATGCCGGTCAGCACCCGCGAGTACTTGGCGTGCGCAGCGCTGCAGATCCTCTTCTACTTCGTCAGCGCGTACCTGAGCGTGATCGGCGCGGTCGCGGGCTACCGCTGGATCGTCGCGGACGGGGCGGGCGTCGAGAGCTACGTGCGGCTGGTCCTCTTCGGCGCCGTGGCTCTCGTCGTCGTGTCCACAGTCCCGATCGCGGCCAAGTGGCTGCTGATCGGTCGGTGGAAGCCGCAACAGATCCGCGCCTGGAGCCTCGCCTACTTCCGCTTCTGGGTCGTCAAGAACCTGATCCGCTCGAGCCCCGGCGCGCACCTGTTCCTCGGTACACCGCTCTACGCGCTCTACCTGAGGGCGCTCGGCGCGAAGATCGGGCCGCGCGTCGTCATCCACTCGCGGACGATACCGGTGTGCACGGATCTGCTGACGATCGGCGCGGACACGGTGATCCGCGCGGAGGCGATGTTCGAGTGTTACCGCGTGCAAGCCGGCCGGATCGAGGTCGGGCCGGTGACGATCGGCAAGGACGCATTCGTAGGCGAGAGGTCCGTGCTCGACACGGACACGTCGATCGGCGACGGCGCGCAGCTCGGCCACGGCTCCGCGCTGCACAGCGGCCAGGCAGTGCCGGCCGGCGAGCGCTGGAACGGATCGCCGGCACAGCGGGCCGAAGTGGATTACAAGAGGGTCGCGCCGGCCCGGTGTGGCACGCTGCGGCGCGCCGCCTATGCCAGCTGCTTCCTGCTCGGGAGCCTGCTGCTGTGGGTGCCGCTCGCGGAGGGAGCGGTGGTCCTGCTCTATGCTGCCGTGTCGGCGATCCTCGAGGCGCTGGATCCGGGTGTGATCGGGAGCGCAGGGGAACTGACGGCGCGGGGGCTCTTGGTCGAAGCCCTGGTCTTCTCGGCCGTGTTCTTCTTCGGCGGCGTGCTCGTCAGTCTCGTTGCCGTGGGCGTCGTGTGTCGCGTGCTGGGTCTGCTCGTCAGGCCGGACACCGTCTATCCGCTCTACGGACTGCGCTACGCGGCGCACTGGGTCATCGGCGGCATCTCGAAGAACCGGCTCTTGCTGAATCTCTTCGGCGACAGCTCCTGGGTCACCGGCTACCTGAGGTGGGTCGGCTTCCACCTTTCTCCGCTCGTGCAGACCGGGTCGAACTTCGGCACCGTGGTCAAGGCGGCGAGTCCTCACCTGACGGCGATCGGCACCGGATCGATGGTCGCCGACGGGCTCAACGTGCTCAATGACGAGTTCTCGAGCACCTCGTTCCGCGTGTCGCGCGCGGCCGTCGGGCCGCGCAGTTTCCTCGGCAACCACGTCACCTATCCCGCGGGAGCGAGGATGGGCGACAACTGCCTGCTCGCGACCAAGGCAATGGTCCCGCTCGACGGCCACATCCGCGAAGGAGTTGGCCTGCTCGGCTCCCCGCCGTTCGAGATACCGCGTTCGGTGGAGCGCGACGTCCGCTTCGACCATCTGCGCACCGGCGAGGCCCTGCGGGCCGGCCTCGCGGCCAAGAACAGATTCAACCTCCGGACCATCGGGCTGTTTCTCGTCCAGCGGTGGCTTTGCGTGTTCCTGATCGTCGTCATCGACGTGGCAGCGTTCAGGGTTTGCGACGGCATGTTCGCGCACACGGTGACGGCGGCGCTGTTCGCGGCGAGCTGGTTCGTCGCCGCGGTCTACTTCGCGCTGTCGGAACGCCTGGTGGCAGCGCTCGGGCCGCCACCTCCGCGGCTGTGCTCGATGTACGACCCCGCGTTCTGGCAGGTCGAGCGCGTCTGGAAGATGCACCCGCTCAGCGTCCTGCAAGTCTTCGACGGCACGCCCTTCAAGAGCGTCGTCTACCGGCTCATGGGCGCCCGGATCGGCAAGAGAGTCCTCGACGACGGCGCGCACATCTCCGATCCGCACATGACGACAATCGGCGACGACTGCGTGTTCGGGCACCTGAGCTCGGTCCAGTGCCACTCGCAGGAGGACGGCACCTACAAGTCGGGGCCGATCACGCTTGGCGCCGGCTGCGTGCTCGGGTCCGCCGCGATGGTCCACTATGGCGTGACGATGGGCGATGGCTCGGAGCTCGCCGCCGACTCCTTCCTGATGAAGGGCGAAGACGTGCCGCCCCATGCGCGCTGGGGCGGCAACCCGGCGAGGGAGATCTGAGATGAGCCGGTTCAACACGATCCCGCCCTGCACCGTCGATCCTGTCCCCGGCGCCCGCGAGCAACGCGAGGAGGTTCCGCCGCGGAATGGTCCAGTGGGATCCGGTGTCGAGGGCGTGCTCGCCGGGATCCTGGCCGAAGTGCTGCGGGTCGAACGCGTGCCGGTCGGGAGCCACTTCTTCGACGAGCTGCGCGCCGATTCGCTGCTGATGGCCCACTTCTGCGCGCGCGTCAGGAAGCGCGGCAACCTGCCGCCGGTCTCGATGCGCGACGTCTACGCGCATCCGACGATCAGGGGCCTCGCAGCGGCGCTCGCGAAACCCGCCCCGACACCGGGCCCGGCCTCGACGGCGAGGGCCCCGGCCGAGGCGCCGACGCCGACCAGCCCGCGCGAGTACATCGTCTGCGGCGCGCTGCAGGCCCTGTTCTATCTCGCCTATTCCTACCTCGGCGTGCTCGCCGGCATCGAGGGCTACCAGTGGATCGTCGCGGAGTCCGCGGGCTTCGCGAGCTACCTGCGGCTCGTCGCGTTCGGCGGTGCCATTTGCGCCGCCCTGTGCGGCGTCCCTGTCGCCGCGAAGTGGCTGCTGATCGGCCGCTGGAAGCCGCAGCAGATCCGCATCTGGAGCCTCGCGTACTTGCGCTTCTGGATCGTCAAGCGGCTCATCCGCGCGAACGTGATCGCGTACCTGTTCGTCGGCACACCGCTCTACGGCCTCTGGCTCAGGGCGCTCGGCGCGAAGGTCGGGCCAGGGGCCGTGATCCTCTCGCGGCGCATGCCGGTGTGCACGGACCTGCTCACGATCGGCGCAGGGACGGTGATCCGCAGGGAAGCGCTCTTCCTCGGCTTCCGGGCGCATGCGGGGCGCATCGAGATCGGACCCGTGACGCTCGGCAGCGACGTGTTCGTCGGCGAAGGGTCCGTGCTCGACATCCGGACGTCGATGGGCGACGGCGCGCAGCTCGGTCACGCTTCGGCGCTGTTGAGCGGTCAATCGGTGCCGGCCGGCGAGCGCTGGCACGGATCTCCGGCACAGCGGGCTGACACGAACTACGTGAGGGTTGCGCCGGCGCGTTGCGGCACGCTGCGCCGCGCCAGCTACTCCGCGTTCGTCCTGCTCGGCATCCTGTTGGTCTGGGCGCCGGTCGTGGAAGGCGGGATCACGCTGCTGTTCCTCGGCGTGTCGGCGCTCGCCGAGGCGCTCGACCCGAGCCTCGTGTCCGCCGGCGCGCTGACGCTGCGCGGTCTCTTCATCGAAGCGCTCGTCTTCTCGGTCGTGCTGTACTTCGGCGCGGTGCTGCTGGGCCTCGTCGCCATGGGCACCGTGCCTCGCATCCTGAGCAGGTTCCTCGAGCCCGATCGCGTCTACCCGCTCTACGGCTTCCACTACGGAGTGCACCGCGCGATCACGCGGATGGGCAGGACGGACTTCTATCCGCTGCTGTTCGGCGACAGCTCCTACATCGTGCACTTCCTGCGCTGGCTCGGCTACCACCTCACCCCGGTCGTGCAGACCGGCTCGAACTTCGGCAGCGAGGTGAAGACGGCGAGCCCGCGGCTGTCTTCGGTCGGCAGCGGAACGATGGTCGCGGACGGGCTCAGCGTGATCAACGACGAGTTCTCGAGCACCTCGTTCCGCGTGTCCCGCGTCGCGATCGGGCCGCGCAACTTCCTCGGCAACCACGTCACGTATCCCGTGGGCGGCAAGACGGGCGACAACTGCCTGCTCGCGACGAAGGTCATGGTCCCGCTCGACGGCAAGGTGCACGAAGGCGTGGGCCTGCTCGGCTCGCCTGCCTTCGAGATTCCGCGCTCCGTCGAGCGCGACAGCCGCTTCGACCATCTGCGCCAGGGTGAGGCGCTGAGACGCGGCCTCGCCGCGAAGAACCGCTTCAACCTCCGCACGATGGGGATCTTCCTGTCCACGCGGTGGCTCGGCGTCTTCCTGGTCGTGGTCATCGACCTGGCCGCGATCGAGCTCTTCTACGACGCGTCTGCGCACTCGGTCATGAGCGCGATGATCGCGCTGAGCGCCGTCGTCGCAGCGCTCTACTACGCAGCGGTCGAGGGCGCCTTCGAGAAGCTGAGCCCGCCACCGCCGCCGATCTGCTCGATGTACGACTCGCGCTTCTGGTGGGTCGAGCGCGTCTGGAAGCTGCATCCGATCCACTTCATGCACCTCTTCGACGGCACGCCGTTCAAGGGTGTGCTGTGGCGGCTGATCGGCGTTCGCATCGGACGGCGCCTGTACGACGACGGCGTCTACATCTCCGAGCCGACGCTGACCACGATCGGCGACGAGTGTGTGTTCAACGAGCTCAGCAAGATCCAGTGCGAGTCGCAGGAGGACGGCACGTTCAAGTCGGGCCCGAGCACGCTCGGCTGCCGCTGCACGATCGGTCCAAACGCGCTCGTCCACTACGGCGTGACGATGGGCGATGGCTCCTCGCTCGCCGCCGACGCGTTCCTGATGAAAGGCGAGTACGTGCCGCCGCGCGCGCATTGGGGCGGGAACCCGGCGAGGGAAGCCTGAGATGAGCGCCTTCACCGCGGTCCCCCGCTGGACGCTCGATCCAGTCCCCGGTTCGGGCGAGCACGAGGTCATGATCCCGCGCGTCGTCGCGATGGAGCTGCGAAAGCTGGCGGATGCGCAGACGGTGCCGTTCAGCGCGGTGCTGCTGACCGGACACGCGAAGGTGCTCGGTGCGCTCGCGGGCGAGCGTGAGGTGTGCACGGGCTACGTGTTGGCCGGCCGGCCGCTGTCTTGCCTGATGACGCTCGCAGACCGCACGTGGCGCGAAGTGCTCGTCGCCGTCGCGCGGGCCGAAGTCGGGCTGCTGCACCGGCGTGATCCGGGGGCTGCCGCGCCGCCGTTCGAGACCGTGTTCGATCCGGGGCCGCACGGCGGCGGCGAGCTTGGTGAGGGCGTCGTCCTGGCCGTGACCTTCGCGGAACAAGACGGGCTCGTGATGCGCGTGCGCTACCGGACGGACGTGCTCGATGCGGGTCTCGCCGCGCGGATCGCCGACTATCACGTCACGGCGTTCGCGCTGATCGCCGCCGATCCGGACGCAGAGCACTCGTGGCAGACCCTGCTCTCGGCCGAGGAGATGCGCTTCCAGCTGCAGTGCCTCTCCGGGCGGTCCAGCGAGCTGCCGGACCGACGCGTCCATGCGCGCTTCGAGGAGCGGGTCCGCGCGCATCCGCGCGCCATTGCAGCCGTGTGTGGCGATCAACAGTGGACCTACGAGCAACTCAATTGCCGCGCGAACCGGATCGCGCGCGCGTTGCTCGCGCGCGGGCTCCCGCGCGAGGGAGTCGTCGCGGTCGTGACCGAGCGCAACCTCGATTGGCTCGCAGCCGTGCTCGCGATCTTCAAGGCCGGTGGCGCGTACCTGCCGGTCGAGCCGCACTTCCCGGCGGAGCGCATCGCGCAGATGCTGTCGCGAGCCGGCTGCCGGCTCGTGCTGGCCGAGCACGACAGCACCGGCACGCTCGATCAGGCTCTCTCGTGGTCGTCGGGGATCCGCAGGCTCTTCATCGACGCGGTCGGGAAGGAGCACCATCTCGACACCGATCCGGTCATCCCCGTGACGCAGGGCCAGCTCGCCTACATCTTCTTCACGTCGGGCTCGACCGGCGAGCCGAAGGGCGCGATGTGCGAGCACGCGGGCATGTGGAACCACCTTTGGGCGAAGATCGACGACCTCGAGATCGGCGAAGGGACCGTCGTCGCGCAGACCGCGCCGCAGTGCTTCGACATCTCGTTGTGGCAGCTGGTCTCGGCGCTGCTCGTCGGGGGGCGGACGCTGATCGTCGAGCAGGCGGCGATCCTCGACACGAAGCGCTTCGTGGACCGGATCTCGGACGGCAGGGTCAATGTGCTGCAGGTCGTGCCCTCGTATCTCGAAGTCGTGCTGTCCTTCCTGCACGAGCACCCGCGCGAGTTGCCGGACCTGCGCTATGTCTCGGTCACCGGCGAGGCGCTCAAGAAGGAGCTGGCCGAGCGCTGGTTCGCAGCGCGGCCGCGGATCAGGCTCGTGAACGCCTACGGGCTGACCGAGACGTCCGACGACACGAATCACGAGATCATGGACAGCGCGCCGCGCCGCGAACGCGTTCCGCTCGGCCGCCCGATCCACAACGTGCACGTCTACGTCGCCGACGAGCACCTGCAGCCCGTGCCGCTCGGTGCGCCAGGCGAGATCGTCTTCTCGGGTGTGTGTGTCGGCCGCGGCTACATCAACGACCCCGAGCGTACGCAGCGCGCGTTCATGACCGATCCGCACCGCAGGGGGCAGAGGTTGTACCGCAGCGGTGACTACGGCCGATGGCTGCCCGAGGGCAAGCTCGAGTTCCTCGGACGCCGCGACGCCCAGGTCAAGATCAGCGGCTTCCGGATCGAGATCGGTGACATCGAGAACGCGCTGCTGCGGCAACACGGCGTGCGCGAAGGCGCAGTCGTCGTCGTCGAGCGCGAAGGCCGCGGCAAGCGGCTCGCGGGGTTCTACTCCGGCGAGCGCCATACCGACGCCGGCGCGCTGCGCGAGCAGCTGCGCGCTTCGCTGCCCGCGTACATGGTTCCGCACGCGCTGCATTTCTGCGAGAAGCTGCCGCTGACCGGCAACGGCAAGATCGACCGGAAGGCGCTCACGGCGCTTGCCGTGCAGCGCGAGCTCGCGGTCGAGGACCGCAGCAGGCCGGCGACGCCGACCGAGCAGCATCTCGCAGCCGCATGGTCCCTGGTGCTCGGCATCCCGCAGCCGGAGATCGGCCGCGGCGCCAGCTTCTTCGACCTCGGCGGCACATCGCTGTCGGCGCTGCGGCTCGCAACGAAGCTCGACCGCGCGGTGTCGCTGAAGGACCTGAACGAACACCCGGTGCTCGCCGATCTCGCGGCGCTGATCGACGCCAGACGCGATCGGAGCACCACAACCGAGGAAGCCACATGACGACAACCAGCCAGGTGCGCAATGCGGACATGCAAGCTGGCAGGCCGCTCGTGCTGCGGGCCGACGCTGCCGGCGACGCGGCGCGTTGGGCCACAGCACACCGCGAGGAACTGCACGACGCCGTCGACAGGCACGGGGCGGTCGTGGTTCGCGGTCTCGGCTTGCGCGACGCGGCCGGAGTCGAGGCCGTGTTCCGGCGACTCGGCAGCCTGATGATCGAGAGGGAGGCGTTCGCGCAGCGCCGCCGCTGGTCGGAGAACCTCTACTCGTCGTCGAAGTGGCCGCCGAACCAGCCGATGTGCATGCACCACGAGCTGAGCTACGCGTTCGAGTTCCCTTCACGGATGCTGTTCGCGTGCCTCACGGCGCCCTCCGCCGGCGGCGCGACGCCGGTCGCCGACTCGGTGGCCGTGCTGCGTGCGCTGCCCGCGGATCTCGTCGAGCGCTGCGAGCGTTCGGGTTGGATCCTCGTGCGCAACTACAACGACGAGATCGGCGCGTCGATCGCGGAGAGCTTCGGCACCGATGACCGCTCGGCCGTCGAGAGCTATTGCCGCGCGAACGCGATCGTGTTCGAGTGGCAGCCGGGCGGCGGCCTGCGCACCTGGCAGCGGCGCAGTGCGGTCGTGCGCCATCCGCGCTCCGGCGAGCGCTGCTGGTTCAACCAGATCGCGTTCCTGAGCGAGTGGACGATGGAGGCCGAGCTGCGTGAGTACCTCGTGGACGTCTACGGCGCGGACGGGCTGCCGTTCTCCACACGCTTCGGCGACGGCAGCGCGATCGGCGCGGACGTCGTGCACCTGATCAACGACGCCTACGAGGCGAACGCCGCGACCGAGCCCTGGCAGAGCGGGGACCTGATGCTCGTCGACAACATCCGCATGGCGCATGCGAGGGAGCGCTTCGAGGGGCAGCGTGAAGTGCTCGTCGCGATGTCCGACCCCGTGAAGCTCGCCGACCGTGCGCCGACGATCGAGGTGGCCCGATGACCGCAGCGCGAAACGTCGAGTTGGACCCGTGCAGGCGATGGGGGACCGAGTCCGCCGCCCGTCCGGACCGCAGCAGGAGGGTCCTGGTCTGCGACGCGATCCAGTCGCAGGCGATCCATCGCATGCGCGCTGGCGGGCTCCAGGTCGACGAACGGCTCGGCCTCTCGCCGGCGGACTTCGAGGCCGTGATCGGCGACTACGACGCCGTCGTCGTCCGCTCGACCATGCTCGGCGCGCGCCAGATCGCGGCGGCCCGCAGGCTGCGGCTGATCGTGCGCGGCGGCGTCGGCACCGACAACATCGACGTCGAGGCCGCGGCCTCGCGCGAGATCCCGGTGCTCAACACACCCGGCGCGTCGACCGCCTCGGTCGCCGAGCTGGCGCTCGGGCTCATGCTCGCGCTCGCGCGCCACATCGCGCTGGCCGACGCGAGCCTGAAGTCGGGCCGCTGGTCCAAGAAGGAGCTCTCGGACGGCATCGAGCTCGAGGGCAAGATCCTCGGCATCGTCGGCGTCGGCCGGATCGGCGGCGCGCTCGGTCGCCGTGCGTCGGCGCTCGGCATGATGGTGCTCGGCACCGACAAACAACGCGATCCCGTGGGTCACTTCCTCGGCATCGAGATGGTGCCGCTCGAGGAACTGCTGCTGCGCGCGGACTTCATCTCCGCGCACATCCCGGCGCACGCGGAGCGCCGCGCCGCGCTCGGGGCCGACGAGATCGCGCGAATGAAGGACGGGGTCATGCTGATCAACTGCGCGCGCGGCGGCGTCGTCGACGAGGTGGCGCTGCTCGCGGCACTCGAGTCGGGCAAGGTTCGCGGCGCCGCCCTCGACGTCTTCGCCGAGGAGCCGCCGCGGGACCTGCAGCTCGCGCGCCACCCCCGTGTCGTCTGCACACCGCACCTCGGCGCCTCGACCTGCGAGGCCCAGGACCGGATCGGAATGGAGATCGCAGAGATCCTGCTGGCACGCCTGTAGCGCCGGTGCCGCGGCGCCCTGCCGCTCCGACAAGGGATTGGCCGACAGGGCCATTGATCGGGCAGGGACGCCTGCCTACTCTTCTCCGCCCTTCCGTCCTACCGTCTCGCAGCAGCACACCCCTTTATGGAACAGAGCCTCCCGCAGGAGCTCGTCAAGCAGGTCGGCGGTTCGTTCCGCCTGACGGCCTTGTTGCAGAAGCGCGTCCGCGAGCTGGTCCGCGGCCAGAAGCCGCTGTTCGAGACGCGCGAACGCAACTACATCAAGATCGCGAGCGAGGAGCTCAAGCGAGGCCTCATCGAGCTCGTCGCCGACGAGGAGCAAACCGGTCCGACGCGCCTCGAAGTGTGAGCGGGCGGTAAGTTCCGGTCGCCGACGGCGACGCCCCTCACTCCGGCGGCTGCCGCCGCTTCGCCTCGATGGTCTCGATCGCCTGCAGCAACTCGTCGGGGTTGCGGGCCACGGCGTGCGTCGTGCGGCCCACGGTCACGTAGACGACCGGCTGCGCCTCGACCTCGAGACCGCTGCGGCCGAGCAGCACCGGATCGTGCTTCGGGTCGAGCATCTGCACGATGCGCGAGGGCACGTACGTCGACAGCGCCGTGCGCCGCAGTTCGACCGACTCGGCGGCATCACGGTCGCCGACGATGGTCAGGAAGAGCGGCTCGTAGAAGATCAGGTCGACCGCGCGCCCGTAACCGGCGACGTAGTAGCCGTACTCCTTGTAGTCGTCGACGAACGACTCGAGCGCCTGCACGGCCTCGGTGTAGAACTCGGTCCGGCGCGACAGGTAGGACAGCCGCACGAGCGACTCGGACATCGTCGCGTTGTCGAGGATCGAGCGGTTGCGCCGTCGCATCGAGCCCTGGTTTCCAGGGTTGGAGAGGATGTCGTAGAAGCCGCCGCTCGGCGCCTTGTGGCGCGCGATCGTGCGTTCGGCGATCGCTTCGGCCGGCAGCAGCAGATCCGAGTCGCCCGTGTTCTGCGAGGCATCGATCAGCGCGCGCACGAGGTGCGCCTGGTCGCTCAACATGCCGGGCAGGTGGTAGGTGCCGTCCCAGTAGTGGTAGACGTCCTGCCCGTCGTAGAGGTTCTCGAGCAGGAAGCGCAGCGTGCTCATCGCCTTCTCGCGCCAATCCGGCTGCGAGAGGACCGCGGCAGCCTTCAGCAGCGCCGAGACGGCGAGCGCGTTCGCATTGCAGTAGACGGTGCGGTCGAGGGCCGGTGCTTCGCGGTGGCGCCGCTCGGCCTTGCCCGAGACGAAGTAGTCGGCGTCACCGTCCTGGCTGCCCGCGAAGGCTCCCGTGTGCTCGTCGCGCATCGTGGTCAGCATCCAGTTCACGATGCCTTCCGCGGCGCGCCGGTACGCGTCGACGCCGAACACCTGGTAGGCCTCGAGGTAGGCGCGCAGCACGAGCGCGTTCTGGTCGAGCAGCTTCTCGTGGTTCGGCGAGTGCCAGTCCGGCGTGCGCGAGAAACGGAAGAAGCCGCCCTCGACGATGTCGTGCAGCGGGCTCTCCATCATGCGACTCAGCGTCAGCGTGACGACCTCGCGCATGCGATCGTCGTTGCGCTTGCTGACCTGCACGAGCGCGAAGTCGAGCGCCTCCGGGTGCGGGAACTTGATGCCGTCGCCGAAGCCGCCGTAGCGGTGGTCGAACTTCTCGTAGATGGCGTCCGTGATGTCGTCGACCATCTCGCGCCGCAGCCGGTCCCGCTGTGCCGGCTTGCGCTCGTCGCGGTGCGACCACAGCTCGCGGAGGCCCTTCCGGATGTCCTGCTTCTCGTGCTGCCAGATCGTGCGCACGCGCTCGAGCTTGCTGCGCAGCGCCTCGGTCGTCAGGAAGTTCTCGTGCGCGATCAGCTCGCCGTCGGGCGTGAGCCACGCGATCGTCGGCCAGGCGCCCGTTCCGTAGCGCTGGTTGACGTCGGGCCGGCGCTCGGCATCGACCAGCACCGGAACGAAGCTCTCGTGGATCGCCGCGATGACCTGCGGGTCGGCGAAGCTCGTGGCGAGCAGCTCGCGGCAGTGCTGGCACCAGGGCGCCGTGATCAGCATGAGCATGGGCCGATCTGCAGCGGCGGCGGCCTTCATGGTCGCCGGTTCGAAGTGCTGCCATCGGATGCTGTCGGTCATGACATACCTGTGGTCACCAGGTGGAAATGTCTGTCGGGTTTCTTTCTATCGTCGTTGGCCCCGCCGATTGAACAGCCATAGCCCGGGAAAGGCACTGCGCAAGATGCACGGCAGTCGCCGGCTCAGCAGCTCCCGTTCTTTCCTTCGGGGTCGCCGGGCGCGCCGTCCCGGCCTCCGTGCGGCTGGAACGCACCGAAACCGTCCAACGTGGGCTGCCGGATCTCGGTGCGCGACACGGGCTTTGGCGCCGTCGATGCGTAGCTCACGCGCGGCACGTCCGCCCAGAGCGCTTCGAGCCCGTAGTACTCGCGCGCTTCGGGCAGGAACAGGTGCACGATGATGTCATCGAAGTCGAGCAGGACCCAGTTCGACGCCTCGGTCTCCATGCCGCCCGTGTTGCGACGACGGCGGCCGCGCACGGCCTTGCTCTCGACATCGAGCTCTTTCGCGAGAGCCTGGCCTTGACGAGTGCTCTGCACGGTCGCGATCACGAAGTAGTCGGCGATCACGAAGGGCCCCGACACATCCAGGATCACGATGTCGGTGGCCTTCTTCTCTTCCAGGCGTTGCGCGATGGAACGCGCCATCTGGAGGGTGGCCGGGTCGGGAACTCGCTGTGGCCCCGCAGGCTTGGGGATTCGGGAGGAACGCTCGGATGTTGGGATGCTCAAATCTTGGAGCTCAGGGCATGGTGACTACACGCGACGCACCAAGGATAGCGAACGCGGCGACGGTCGTAACCCCCCGGTTGGTGTTCGCATCCCGAGACGTCCCGGAGGCGCCATACGGACGCCCCCGTGCCCCAGGTGATCGACAATTCGCGCCGGCTACTTGAAGAGCGGCAGCGCGATCAGGGCCGCGATCGACATCAGCTTCATCAGGATGTTGATCGACGGGCCGGCCGTGTCCTTGAACGGATCGCCGACCGTATCGCCGGTCACCGCAGCTTTGTGCGTGTCACTGCCCTTGCCACCGAGGTGGCCGGCCTCGATGTACTTCTTGGCGTTGTCCCAGGCTCCACCCGCATTGGCCATGAAGAGCGCCATCATGACGCCCGAGGCCGTGGCGCCGGCCAGCAGGCCGCCGGCTGCCGCCCGACCGAAGATCATGCCGGTCGCCACGGGGGCGACGATCGCGAGCAGACCCGGGACGACCATCTGGCGCAGCGCGCCCTCGGTCGAGATCGCGACGCAGCGCCCGTAATCGGCCTCGCCACCGGTGCCCTCCTTGAGGCCCTTGATCTCGCGGAACTGCCGGCGGACCTCCTCGACCATCGCGTTGGCCGCCTTGCCCACGGCCTTCATGGCCATCGAGCTGAACAGGAACGGCAGCATCGCGCCGAGGAACAAGCCCATGACGACGTTCGCGTTGTCGAGCCCGAGTTCGACCTTCGCGGCGACCTTGTAGGCGGCGAACAACGCGAGCGCCGTCAGGGCGGCCGAGCCGATCGCGAAGCCCTTGCCGATCGCGGCCGTCGTGTTGCCGGTTGCATCGAGCGAGTCGGTGCGCTTCCGGACTTCCGGCGGCTGGTGCGTCATCTCGGCCATGCCACCGGCGTTGTCGGCGACCGGGCCGTAGGCATCGACACCGAGCGAGATGCCGAGCGTGCTCAACATGCCGACCGCGGCGATGCAGATGCCGTAGATGCCTGCGAGCTCGTTGCAGAGGAAGATCGCGAGCGCCAGCAGCACGGCCGGGATCCACGTCGAGGCCATGCCGGTCGCGAGGCCGTAGATGATGTTCGTCGCAGCACCGGTCTGCGACTGCTGCGCAATCGTCTGCGCGGGCGCCATCTTCTCGGACGTGTAGTACTCGGTGACCTTGCCGATCGCCACGCCGGCGACGAGGCCGATGACCATCGCGAAGTAGACGTTCCACGCCCCGTAGACCTCGGGCTTGCCGGCGGTGACCGCGGGCTCGGGCCCCATGATCATCGTGACGATGGCGCCGCCGACGATCAGGAACCCCGACGCCGCGACGAGGCCGCCGAACAGCGCTGCGGACAGCTTGCTCTCGTCGTCCGCCTTGACGCGGAACGTGCCGAGGAAGCTCGCGACGATGCCGATCGCGGACAGCACGACCGGGTAGAGCATGAGCTTCGTCTGGGCGTCCATCGCGGCCTCCCCCTGGAGGGTGCCAGGCACGAGTGCCCACCCGATCACGGCCGTCGAGATGATCGCGCCGACGTAGCTCTCGAACAGGTCAGCACCCATGCCGGCCACGTCGCCGACGTTGTCGCCGACGTTGTCCGCGATGACGGCCGGGTTGCGCGGGTCGTCCTCGGGGATGCCGGCCTCGACCTTGCCGACGAGGTCGCCGCCGACGTCGGCGGCCTTCGTGTAGATGCCGCCGCCGACGCGCGCGAACAGCGCGATCGAGCTGGCGCCGAAGCTGAAGCCGAGCACGTAGTTGACGAAGTTCACGCCTTCGGTGCGGTAGAACATCATCAGCAGCGTGATGCCGAGCAGGCCGATGCCGACGACGGTCATGCCGAGGACCGTTCCCGACTTGAACGCCACGTCGAGCGCGCCGCCGAGGCTCGTCTTGGCGGCCTGCGTCGTGCGCACCGCGGAACGCGTCGCGCAATACATGCCGAAGTAGCCCGCTGCGGCCGATGACACCGAGCCGAGCACGAACCCGATTGCCGTCCGCCAGCCGAGGAACGACTCCTTCTGGTCGTCGGGTCCGAGGCAGAGCAGCAGGAAGACGACGCCGATGAACACGGCGAGCCACTTGTACTCCGCGTGCAGGAACGCGCGTGCTCCCTGCTGGATCGCACGCGCGATCTTCTGCATCGGTTCGTCACCCGCGTCCTTCCGCATGATCTGCTGGAAGAGGTTGACGGCGTAGGCAATTCCAGCTGCCGCGATAACCAGGGAGAGGATGTTCCAGAAGTAGTACATGACGGTCGTGGGGCCGTGGAGGGCTGGGAAAGCGAGGGGCGGGACGTTAGCGGGCGCTAGGACTCCGAGGCAAGCGCAACTGCGTTGGCCGCACTGGCCGAGGTCGGTCCTAGCCCGGCCGTCGATGCGTATCCGACTGCGTCTGCGGCTCGGCTCGCTGCGGCTCTGCCGGCTTCGGCGGCGGCGTTGCTGGCCGCTCGGCGGTTGGCGGCTGGGCGGTTGGCGGCTCGGCGGCCGCTGGCGGCAGGTCGCCTTCGTCGCCGGACGCGGCTGCGGCCTCACCCTGCACGGGGCGCTGCGGCTGCACGAATGCCTCGGCCGGCTGCGGCTTCCGCCTGAGCTGCCGGCGCCGGCGCCAGAACCAGAGCGAGGCCACGAACAGCACGCCACCGGTCACGCTGAGCCAGAGGATGCCGCGTTCGAGCTTCTGCACGGTCGCGATCATGATCTCGATGAAGCCCGCGCTGTGGTAACCGAGCCAGGTCAGGAGCGGCACGATCAGCACGATGCCGAGGCCGTCGAGCAGCACGAAGCGGGGCCACGGCATCTTCATCGTTCCCGCCGTGAAGAACGCGACGACGCGTATGCCGGCCAGGAAACGCGCGATGAAGATCACGAGGTCGCCGCGCTTGCGGAACCACCGGTCGAAGCTCGCGAGGCGCTTCCTGGTCACGAGCCAGCGCAACCACCGCAGCCTCAAGAGGCGCACGCCGAAGACGCGGCCAAGCACGTACGGGATCAGGTCGCCGGCCAGGATCGCGCCGCCGCACCAGAGCATCATCCAGAGCAGCTTCGCGTTCTCGGAGGTCGCGCACACGTAGCCGGCCGCGAGCAGCACGATCTCCTCGGGCAGCGGCAGGCCCATCCCACACAGCAGGAAGACCAGCGCCACCCCCAGGTAGGGGTACTTGGTGATGGCGTCTACGATCTCGTCGAACATGCCGGTGGTCAGCGCAGATATGGCACCAGCGGGGCCATGCGCGGGTCATCGCGGACGGCGGCGAGGTCCACCGCTTCGCCGCGCAGGTGGCGGCAGACTTCGACGAGCCGCTGCCGCCATTCCGTCGCCAGGTCCTGGTCGATCACGTGGACGCTGTTCGCGATGGCCGTGTCGAGCACGAGCAGCGCGCGCTGGCGATCGCCGGCCTCGAGGAAACCCGCTGCGAGCAGCGGCCCCCGGAACGTGCGCTGCTCGCGCACCGCGGCGTTCGGCGCGAGCGCCTCGGCCTCGGCGAGGTAGCGGTCCGCGATCGCTGCGGCTCCACCGGCCGGCAGCAACGCGGCGAGCCCGGGCTCCTGTCGCACGGCCAGCTCGGGCAGGAACGCCATCGTCTGCAGCAGCTCGGTCTCGCGGCGCCCGGCGCTGCTGCGGGCGTCCTCGAGCCAGGCCAGTGCCACCTGCAGCCGCTGGTGCGCTCGCTGCGTGCGTGCTTCGCCTGCCGCGGCGAGCCCTTCGTCGAGCGCGAAGTTGCACGCGAACGCGCTGTAGCCGTCGGTCCACGTCGGCAGCAGGTGCAGGATCTGGCGCGCGCGCGCGAACATCTCGACCGCGTTGCCGTTCTGCCGCGCCTCCATGAGAGCGCTCCAGGCGAACGGCAGCGTGGCCGGGCGCGCGAACCAGGCGGCGAACTCACGCAGGGTCTCGCTGGTCGGCGGGCAGAGCAGGCCGGCGGCGAGGTAGCACGCTGCGGCGGCGCCGGCCAGCAGCGGGTTGCGCGTCATCGGCCGGACCTCGTGCGGAGCACCATGGCCAGGATCATGGCGACGGACGCTACCAGCAGGGAAGGGTAGCAGGATGGGAAAAGCGACCCACTGCCCAGCCATTGCCCGCGCATCACGACCAGCAACGCCGGGCCGCATGGACCGAGTCCGCCGAGCATCTGCAGGAACAGCAGGATCGCGACGACGGTCAGCACGGTCGGGATCGCGGCGCTCACGCCACAGAGGCATCCGACTGCGAGCGCCAGGAAGGTCGGCACGAGGGCCAGCAGCATCGCGAGCAACCCGTTGCCGAGCCCCGGAAACGCTGCGGCGCCGACGGCGACGACGGCGCCGTGCGGAAAGAACAGCGGCACCGTGCCGTCGAGCAGTTCGAGCTCGAGCTCCCGGAAGGCCGTCGCCGCGAACGGCAGTCGCACGAGCTGCCCGGTCTGCTCGAACGAGACCTCGAGCGCGGTGAGCGGCACGCCGTCGGCCCGCACCGCGAGCCGGCTCGGGACCAGGAGCGGGCCTTCGGGCGGCGAAGCCAGCGGCCGCAGCTGCAGCTCCGTGCATGCGAGGCCCGGGCCGGGAAGGCGCAGCAGCCGCTGGTGCTGGTCGAGCACCGGCAGCGGCGGCGGCGGCAGCACGAAGTGCGCGTTCGCGGTCGCTGGCGCCCCGAGTGCCGGCAGCAGCAGCAACGCGAGCGGCAGGCACAGCAGCAACTGCGCACACAGCACCGCACCGACGACCGCGCCGTTGCCGCGCAACGCGCCGCGCTGCAGCCGGATCACCCAGTCGGCGCCGGGACGCCGATCTGCGAACGCGGGCCAGAAGCTCGCCGCGCTGCCGGCACAGGTCAGCGCCGCGACGAACAGCGGCAGCGCGATCCACGTCGTCATCGCACCGGGCGCCTCGCCGGCGTCCGCGAGCTCCGTTCGCAGCAGCGTGGCGACGAGCAGCGAGAGCAGCGCCGCCGCGGCCGTCGGCAGCGTCGCGGCGAGCAGGCAACGCCGGAACGTGAGCGCGAAGGGTCCGCGTGCTGCTTGCTGCATCACGAGCGGCGGTCCTCGCCGCGCCGCTGCGCGAGCCGGCGGAACAGCGCGAACAGATGGTCGCGCGGCCGCTCCGTGCGCAGCACTTCGCCGCCCTGACGGCGCGCCGCCTCCGCGAGCTGGCAGAGGCCTGCTTCGTCGAGGCCGCGCACGACGAGCGCGTGCGCGTCGGTCGCGAGCAGATCCGACAAGGCGCCGCGCGCGGCCACCTCGCCGTCCTGGAGCACGAGCGCTTCGTCGCAGATCTCCTCGACCTCGAGCAACTGGTGGCTCGCCATCAGCA
>DASVAL010000146.1:0-12713 GCA_036376355.1 Planctomycetota bacterium | reverse complement strand
GACGGCAGGGGCGCCTCGTCGACCTCGCCGGCACCTTCAACGGGAAGCCCGGCATCGGCATGCTGCTCGCGTTCTTCGCGGAGGCGGACAAGGTCACGTCGCTGAAGTTCACGGGGCCCGAAGCCATCGTGAAGCAGAACCGCGAGCAGTTCCTCGCGGTCGCGAAGTCGCTGCGGATGGAAGCGTCCCAGGCGAAGCAGCCGCCCCGCCCCGAGCAGGCCGCCGGCACCACGTCGGGTTCCGAGCTGCCAGCCGGACATCCAGGCGCTGGCACTGCAGGCGGCACGGCGGGCTTCACGGCGACGGTCCCCTCGGGTTGGACCGTGAAGGCGCCCTCGCACCGCGCGCTGCACTACACGTTCGGCAGCGAAGGCGAGGTCTACCTGTCGCAGCTCGGCGGCACGTTGCGGCCGACGCTCGACATCTGGCGCGGTGAGCTCGGCCTCGGCGCGATGTCGGACGCCGAGTACCAGGCCCTGTCGAAGGTGAAGATGCTCGGCGGCGAGGGCACGCTGCTCGACGTCGCCGGCGACTTCCGCAGCATGAGTGGCAAGGAGATCGCGGCGGCGCGTCTGCTCGTCGCTGCGCTCGTCGACGGCGGCTCGATCACGTTCGTGAAGCTCGTCGGCAAGGCGACCGAAGTCGAAGCGCAGCGCGAGGGCCTGCTGCAGTTCCTCGGCTCGTTGCGGAGGACCCCATGACGACCGTCAACTCACCGGCGTCACCACCATCCGCGCCGATGCCCGCGGCGCAACCGTTGCCGGGCGCCCGCGTGCACTGGCTGCAGCAGGCACTCGAGCTCTGCTCGTCGTTGAAGCTGACCGTCGTGCTGCTGCTCGCGTTCGGCCTGCTGACGTATGCCGGCACCATGGCCCAGGAGTCGCTCGGCCTGTTCGCCGTGCAGCGCGACTTCTTCGAGTCGTTGTGGGTGGTCTGGGACACCGAATGGCATCTGAGCCGCGACATGACGTTGAAGGTGCCTTTGCCAGGCGGCTACTCGATCATGCTCGCGCTGTTCGTGAACCTCGTCGTCGGCGGCGTCGTGCGCCATCGCTGGCGCTGGCGCAACATCGGCATCCTCGTGACGCACCTCGGCATCGCGCTGCTTCTCGTCGCGGGCTTCGTCAAACTGCACTTCTCGTACGCGGGGCACGTCGCCCTCTTCGAGGGCCGTGAGACGTCGACGATGGTCAGCTTCCACGATTACGAGCTCGCGCTGCTGCGTCTCGACGGCGACAGCATCGTCGAGCGCACGATCGGGTCGCTGCGGTTCGAGGACGGCGCGAGAGGTTCGGGCAAGGTCACCGTCACGGCGCCCGACCTGCCGTTCCAGCTCGTCGTCTCGAACTGGCTCGACAACTGCGAGCCGATGCAGAAGGGCCCGATGGTCGACGCGCGCCTGCCGGTCGTCACGGATGCCTCGGGTGCAGGGTTCTTCCTGAGGGAGGAGCCTCTGCGACAAAAACGCGAAGAGAACACGGCCGGCTGCTACGTGAAGGTCGTCGAGAAGGTCGGCAGGAAGGAGCACGAGACGATCCTCCATGGGCACGAGCACCGCCCGATGGCCGACGACCGGCGACCCTACACCTTCCGCGTCGATGGCGTGACCTGGGGCCTGGACCTGCGCCGCATCGTCTGGGATCTGCCGTTCCCGATCCGCCTCGACAAGTTCGAGAAGGCCGAGCATCCCGGCACGATCACGCCGCGCGACTTCAGCAGCTGGGTCACCGTCAACGATGGCGGCGTGGAGCGCAAGGTCCACATCTACATGAACCACCCGCTGCGCAGCCACGACCACGTGTTCTTCCAGACCAGCTGGGGGCCGGCGACGCCGCAGGGCAGGCCGCTGGGACCGCCGTGGTATTCGGTCTTCGAGGTCGCCAAGAACCCCTCGGACAACTGGCCCAAGTACGCATCCTACGTGATCCTCGCGGGCCTGCTGCTGCACTTCATCGGCAAGCTGCTGCGCTTCCTGGGCTCGAGCACTCGCCGCACTTCGCTTCCGGAGATGTCATGATGCGCCGCCGTTCTGTGTGGTTGCTCGCCTCGTTCGTCACGCTGTACACCGGTCTGTGCGCCGGACTGCGTGCGCAGGACGCACAGGCCGCGGACCTCCCGACGCGCGCGAACCCTTGGACGCCAGAGCTGGTCGAGTTGATGGCGACGCTGCCGCTGCAGGAGTCCGGGCGCATCAAGCCGCTCTCCGCGTTCGCTGCATCGACCCTGTACGCGGTGCACGGCCGGCGCGACATGAAGCTCGACTTCGACGGGGACAGCAAGGCGGACGTCACGCTGACGCCCGTCGAGTGGCTGCTCGACGTCTGGTGCTTCCCCGAGCAGGCGGCGAAGTACCCGCTCTTCCGGATCGAGAACGTCGAGGTGCTCGACGCGATCGGCATCGATCACCAGGGGCAGCGCTTCGACTTCGAGTACATCACGTTCGAGCATCTCGTGACGCCGGGCAAGCTCGGCGTGCCGGCAGAGCGTCTCTGGGATCTCGCGGGCAGGTACCACAAGATCGAGGCGCGCAAGCGCGGACCGGTCGAGTCGCACCTCGTGATGACGAACGAGCGCGTGCAGGCCTACTACGGCGTGCATCGCCAGCTCCAGGTCCTCGGGCATCCGTTCGCGCTCGAGGGAACGGAACTGCGCGCGCGGCTCGGCGGCATCGAGCAGGCCAACCTGCTCACGCTCGTCGAGAAGGGGCCGCAGTTCATCGGCCTGTTGCGTGAATACGAGAACAAGATGAGCGACCCCGCGATCGGCAACGCGATGCGCATCGCGGGCGTGCTCGAGGAGCTCGTCAAGGGCCCGGACCCGGCGGCGTTGTTCCCACCTTCCGGCACGGTCGGCCAGGAAGAGCGCTGGCTGTCGCTCGGTGACGTCGTCCAGTCGGGGTTGTTCGGCAAGCCGGAGCCTGGCCAGATGGAGATGCTCCGGCACCTTCAGCAGAGCATGCTCGCCACCGATCACGCGGAGCGCGAACGCGAGCTGCAGGGCTTCCGCAACGCGGTCGTGAAGCGTGCCACGGAGCGCGGCGAGTACGGCAAGGTGGAGCTCGAGAACTACTACCTGGCATCCGCCTGGCACTACAAGGCACTGCACTGGTTCCTGCTGGCCCTGATCGTGGTCGCGCTCGGTTGGATCGTGCCGCGTTCGAAGTGGCTGTGGCTCGCAGGAGTCGCCGCGACCGTGCTGCCTTTGGTGTTCCTGATCACCGACATCGTGCTGCGCTGCGTGATCCGCGGGCGGCCGCCGATCCTGAACCTCTACGACACGTTCCTGTTCATCGCGGCGATCGGGGTCGGTGCTGCCGTCGTCGTCGAGATCATCATGCGCCGGCGCTTCGTGCTCTCGCTCGCGCCGCCCTTCGGTGCGCTGATCATCGCGCTCGCGCGCGCCTTCGAGGTCGGTGACGGCAAGGACCAGATGGCGCCGCTGCAAGCCGTGCTCGACACGAACTACTACCTCGCGACGCACGTCACGTCGATGAACATGGGCTACGCGGCGGCCATGTTCGCGGCGTTCGTCGGCACCGCGTGGCTGCTGATGCAGGCCTTCGGCGTCCGGCGCGACGACGTCGCGTTCCACAAGTCGATCGTGCGCGCGACGTACGGGCTCGTGGCCTTCGGACTGATCTTCGCGGTCTTCGGCACGATCTACGGCGGCGTGTGGGCCAACGACTCGTGGGGCCGCTTCTGGGGCTGGGATCCGAAGGAGAACGGCGCCTTCCTGATCTGCATCGCGCTCGTCTCGCTGATGCACGCGCGCATGTGCGGGTGGGTGCGCGACTTCGGGTTCTGTCTCGGCGCCGCGCTGACCGGTCTCGTCGTCGCGTTCTCGTGGTTCCACGTGAACCTGCTCGGCATCGGCCTGCATGCCTACGGTTTCTCGAGCGCGACCAAGACCGCGCTCTTCACCTACTACTGGGTGCAACTAGGCCTCATCGCGGTCGGCGTGACGGGCGTGCTGGTCCGCCGCGCTCTCGCGGCGCAGTCCGGCGTCGCGGCAGCATCCGGTTCCGCGGACCCTCTACGCAACCAGTCGGTCTGACCGCCGGCGGGGTCCGCGGACACGGTCCGGATCACGGCACGCGCAGGTCCGCCCCGCCGTCGCCAAGAGTGACGCGCCGCGTCTCGACCTTGCCGCGCTCGTTCTTCACCTCGACGCGGTAGTCGCCGACCAGGAACGACAACGACAACTTCGAGCCGCCGCGCAGGTCGCGCCGGTAGAGCTCGCGGCCGCTGGCTTCGAACACAGCGAGCTGGAACGACCCGCTGCCGGTTGCATCGATGCGCAGGTTCGCTTCCTTCTCGAGCTTCAGCACGATCGTCCCATCACCCAGCGCGCGCGTGTCGATCTCGACGATCGCACCGCCGGCACCCGACGCGCGCAGCCGGTAGCGGCCATCGGTCATGTGCAACTTGAACGTGCCGTCGGCTTCGACTCTCGCGGACTCCGTGCTGCGGCGAATGCTCGCGTGCGGCGGCGGTTCGAGCGACACGTAGCTGACGTGGCAACTCTCGGCCTTGCCGGTGATGCCTTCGCAGCGCCCCGGGATCGTGCGGAACTCGGCCAACGGCACGTCGCCGAGATCGAGCACCTGACCGGGGCTCAGCGCGACGAGGTCGCGCGGCGCACTGCGCTTCGGGGCCCTGACACCGACCCTCAGCAGGCCGGGTCGCAAGTCACGCACCTCGAAGCGGCCCTCCGCGTCCACCTTGGCGCCCCCGCTGCCCGTCTGCAGGTCGTCGAAGCTGACGTTCGCATCGGTCACCGGCTCGCGCGTCGCGGCGTCGACGACACGGCCGCGGATCGTGCCGAGATCGCGCAGCACCCGGTCGACCGGGACGGTCAGCGTGATCTCGGTCTGTCCGGGCTCGACGGATGCCGAGGCGAGAACGCGGTGCCGCAGCACTGCGCTGACCCACACAGCCTGCTTGCCGTCGACCTCGATCACGCCGGCGACGTCGTCAGGTTGCTGCTTGCCGCTGCGCATGCGCGCCTGGATGCCCTGGGCGGAGCGCCAGCTCCCGATGCCGGCCGTGACCTCGCGCGAGGCCGAGGGCGGAAAGTCCCCTTCCGGCGGCGTGGCCGACGCGAGCGCGGTGACTTCGACGTGGACCAGCGCCGGGTGGTCCTTCCGGGCCTCCCTCAGGGCAGCGTGCACCGGCTTGCCATCCGGGGTCACGATCCTGACGAGGATCTCCCACGACTTCGTGAGCACGATGTCGTGCCGCAGCCGCGGCGTGCCGGGTGGGATCGCGATCGTGTCCGCCGCTTCCTTGTAGCCGGACGAACGCGTGCGGTAGGCGACCTCGCCGGGCGCGAGTCCCGCGATCGCGTAGCACGGGTCGCGTGCGTTCAGCGACACGGACGCGAGCTGCTTGTTGTCACCAGGGCGCGAGAACCAGACGTTGCCTTCGGGGATCGGTTGGCCGGCTTCGTCGAGCACGCGGCCGTAGAGCACGGTTCCCACCGCGTCGCCGGCCGTTGCTGCGGGTGCAGCTCCGCCAGTCAGGACGCTCGCGGACGCAGCCTCGCCCGCTACCGCGGCCGTCCCCGGAGCACCGTCCTGCACGGGGCTCGCGGCTGCTGCGAGCTGCTGCGGCGCCGTCGCCGAACCGTGCGCGGGGCTCGTGGCCGCGGCAGCCGGCTCGGCCGGAGCACCCGCCGGCAACGATGCCGCCGGCGACGCGTGCGCGGGTGCTTGATCGTCGGCTGCGGAGAGCATCAGGGTGAGCACTACGATCAACACGCCCTGCAGCAGGGCGAGCGCGCGCAGCAGCATCGTGATTCCGGAGGGAGGAGCGGTGGTCATGGCACCTCGATGGCGAGGGGTTCGCTGCCGACCTGCAGCGCGAAGCTGCGCACGAGCCGGTCGGTCTGCAGGTCGTGGATCTCGATCGTGTAGCTGCCCGGCAGCAGCAACATCGACTTCGGCCGGTACTCGGTGCCGAGCGTCGCGACGGCGACCGGCGAACGGTCGCTCGCGAGCGCCGTCACGAGGCGGCCGGCGGTCATGTCGAAGCCGGTGTCCAACTTGACGCTCGTCGGCTTGCCGACCGTGATCGTCACCGTGGGCGGCCCGGCGGCTGTCGCATCGACGGTCGCGTAACCGAAGCGCGTGTCGTTGCCGCCGAACAGGCGCGCGAACACGACGTAGCGATGACGGCCCGCGGCCCAGAGCTCGAACTTGCCGTTTGCATCGGCCAGCGCGCTGCGGTTGTCGACGAGCGCCTGCGGGAACGAACGGCAGTCGAGCTCGGTCCACTGCACCGACGCGCCGTTCACGGGCTTGCCGTCGCCGTCGACGACGACCCCGGTGATCTTCTGGGCCGCGGTCAGGGTGACGTCGCCGAGGTCGACCGTGCCGCCGGACGGCACGCGGACGTAGCGGAACAGGCCTTCGAGCTCCTGCGAGCGCTGGTGCGACTGGAGCATGCCGATGCCGGGCAGGACGTGCTCGATCACCACGCGGCCGTCGTCGCCGGTCTTGCCGCCCGTGCCGCCGCCTTGCGCCGTGGCGATCTGGACGCCGGCGCCGGCGATCGGATTGCCGCTCGTGCCATCGACGAGCCGCAGCTTCACGGTGCCGTGCTTTGCCAGCACCTCGCTCGCCTCGAGCGTGAACACGAGCTCCTTCTGCCCCGGCTCGATGCGCTGGCTCTGCAGCAGCGTCGTGCGCAGCATCAGCGACGCGTGCGCCGGCGGCGCGCGGTCCATGAGCAGTTCGCCGCAGTAACCCTGCTCCTGCAGCTTCGGTTGGGCCTTGCCGCCCATGCCGTCGTACGTGCGCCACTCGCCGAGACCGAAGCGGATCAACCGCGATTGCTCCGTGGGCGGCAGGTCGCCGGCGAGCGGAGCCTCGGTCGCGATCACGTACGGCATGCCCCAATTCGTCTTCCGCTGCAGCTCCTGGAGGAGCGACTTGCCGTCCGCTCCCTGGATCTTGACGCGCACCGTCCAACACGGCTTCAGCTCGACGTCGACGCGCTGGAACGCGCGGTCGTCGAGCGTGATCGACGCTTCATGCGGCGCGAAGCCCTCTGCGCGGCACGTCAGCGTCCATTCGCCGGACTGCAGGCCGCCGATCGCGAACGCGCCCGGCCCGGCGCTGTTGCCGCTGCGGTACTCGCGGTCGCGGCGCACGCCGGCGCTCGCGCCTTCGACCGGCGTGCCGTCGCTGCCGCGGATCGCGCCGGTCAGCAGGATGCCGATCGGGTCGGTTGCGTCGACGCGTGCGTCCAGAGTCGCCGGCGCGGGCGTGCGTTCCGCCGGCCTGCTGCTGGCCGATCCAGCGAGCCCGGCCTCCGGGCGAACCGGCGCGCTGGTGGGCGTGTTCACGGGCGCCGAGCTGGCGTTCGCGAGCGCGGTGGATCCGCGGGCGCCCCATTGCAGGGCGAGCAGCAAGAGCACGACGAGCTCGGCGAGCACGAGCAGCAGCAGAGGGCGCATGCGCAATCCTCAGGAGGGGGAGGGCCGCACTGTAGCAGCCTGCGATCGCGGCGTGGCTCGGTGATGGAATCGAGCGCGTCACGGCACCCGAAGGTCGGCGCCGTCCTCGCCGAGTGTTACCCGGCGCGTCTCGACCTTGCCGCGGCTGTCCTTGAGCTCGACGCGGTAGTCGCCGCGCAAGAACGGCAGCGGGAACTTCCAGCCGCTGAGCAGCTCGCGCCGGTACAGCTCGCGGCCGCTCGCGTCGAACACCGCGAGCTCGAACGGCTCGCCGTTGCTCTGCACATCGATGCGCAGGTTCGCTTCCTTCTCGAGCTTCAGCACGAGTGGCCCGTCGGGCAGCGTGCGCGTGTCGATGTCCATCACGGCGCCGCCGCCACCCGACGCGCGCAGCCGGTAGCGGCCATCCGTCACGTACAACTTGAACGTGCCGTCGGCTGCGACGGTTGCGTGGCCCGAGTCGTGGCGCATGCTCTGGTGCCGCGGCGGGTCGAGCGACATGGACGTGACGTGGCAGCTCTCCGCTTTGCCGGTGAGGCCTTCGCAGTGCCCCGTGATCGTGCGGTACTCGGCCAGCGGTACGTCGCCGAGGTCGAGCACCTGTCCTGGCTCCAGGACGACGAGGTCGCGCAGTACCCACCGATTGCCAACGATGATCTCGATCGTCAGCAGGCCGGGCCGCAGGTCGCGAACCTCGAAGCGGCCCTCAGAGTCGACCTGGTCGCGGCCGCCGCCCGACTGCTGGTCGCCGAAGCCGACGTGCGCGCCTGTCACCGGCGCGCGTGTCGCGGCATCGACGACGCGGCCGCGGATCGTGCCGAGATCGCGCAGCACGCGGTCGACGGAGACGGTCAGCGTGACTTCGTCCTGCCCGGGCTCGACGGGCGCCGACGCGAGCACGCGGTGGCGCAACACGGCGCTGACCCACACGGGCTGCTGGCCGTCGACCTCGAGCACGCCGGCGACGTCGTTCGCCGGTTGCCCCTTGTCGCGGGGGCGCGCGTCTTGGTCCGAGCCCTCGCGCCAGCGGCCGATGCCGGCCCTGATCTCGCGCAACCCGGTCACCGGGAAGTCGCCATCGGGCTGTGTCGCTGTCGCGACGGCGCCGACGTCGACGTGGTAGAGCATCGGGCGCCCCTTCGCCTGCTCCCTGAGCGCGGCCTGCACGGGCTTGCCGTCGGGGGTCAGGATCCTGACGGCGATCTCCCACGCCTTCGTGAGCACGAAGTCGTGCCGCAGCCGCGGCGTGTCGGGCGGGATCGTGATCGAGCCGCTCGATGCCTTGTAGCCGGTCGCCAGCGTGCGGTAGGCGATGTCGCCCGGCGCGAATCCTGCGATCGCGAAGCACGGCTCGCGCTCGCTCATCGATGCCGACGCAACGTGCTGGTTGTCACCAGGCCGCGAGAACCACACGCGGGCGCCGAGGATCGGTTCGCCGGCCTCGTCGACGATGCGGCCGCAGAGCACCGTCCCCAGCGCATCGCGAGCCGCTGACTCGTTCGCGGTGGGCTTCGCTGGCGTGGACGAAGGCTCGGTCGACGCCGCTGGCGCGGGCGTGCCGCCGCCCTGTGCCGCGCTTCCGGCTCCGGGGGCCGGCTGTGCCGCCGCGCGCGACGGTGACGCTGGCGGCGGCGACGCGTTGACGGCCACCGGCCCAGCGGCGCCGACCACCATCACGGCGAGCACCGCGATCGCGATGCCCTGGAGTACGGCTAGCGCGCGCAGGAGCATCGTGATCCCGGATGGCGACCTGGTCGTCATGGCACGTCGATGGTCAGGGGCTCACCGCCGACCTGCAGCGCGAGGCTGCGCACGAGCCGGTCGGTCTGCAGGTCGTGGATCTGGATCGTGTAGCTGCCCGGCACCAGCGACATCGACTTCGGCCGGTACGCGGCGCCGAGCGTTGCGACGGCGGCCGGCGAACCGTCGCTTGCGAGCGCGGTCACGACGCGGCCCACGGTCATGTCGAAGCCGGCATTCAGGTTCACGGTCGTGGGCTTCGCGAGCTTGATCGTGACCGCGGCCGGCGCGCCCCTGGTCGCGTCGACGGTCGCGAAGCCGGTGCGGTAGTCCGTGTTCTGGGGCGAGCGCGCCAACACGACGTAGCGATGGCGGCCGCTGCCCCAGATCTCGAACTTGCCGTCGGCGTCGGTCGACGCGCTGCGGAAGTCGACGAGCGGCTGCGCGAACGAGCGGCAGTCGAGCTCCGTGAACTGGACCACGGCACCGTTCACGGGCTTGCCGTCGCCATCGACGACGCAGCCCTTGATCTTCGTGTGCGCGGTCAACGTGATGTCGCCGAGGTCGACAGTGCCGCCAGCCGGCACGCGGATGTAGCGGAACAGGCCCTCCTGCTCGGCCGATCGCTGGTCGCACTCGAGCATGTTGATGCCCGGCAAGACGGGTTCGACGATCGCGCGGCCATCGTCGCCGGTCTTGCCCATGGTGCCGCCGCCCGCCGACGTGCGGACGTTCACGTTTGCGCCCGCGATCGGATTGCCCGTCGTGCCATCGACGAGCCGCAGCTTGACGGTGGCGTGCTTGCTCAACACGTCCTCCGCCTCGATCGTGAACACGAGCTCCTTCTGGCCCGGCTCGATGCGTTGGCATTGCAGCAGCGTGGTACGCAGCAGCAGCGACGCGTGCACCGGCGGCGCGCGGTGCAAACGCAGCTCCCCGCAATAGCCCTCCTCCTTCAGCTTGGGCTGTTTGCCCCAGAGGCCGCCATACGAGCTCCACTCGCCGAGGCCGAAGCGGGACAGACTCGAGTGCTCCGTCGGCGGCAGGTCGCCCGCCAATGGGGTCACGGTGGCAACCACGTAGGGCAGGCTGAACATCACCTTCTGCTCGAGCTCCTCGACGATCGACTTGCCGTCGGCGCCCAGCACCTTGACGCGCACGATCCAGCTCGGCTGCAGCTCGATGTCGACGCGCTGGAACGCGCGTTCGTCGAGCACGCACGGGGCTTCGTGCGGAACGAAGCCGTCGGCGCGGCACGTCAGCGTCCACTCACCCGGCTGCAGGCGGGCGATCGCGAATGCACCCGGCGCCGCGCTGTTGCCGGTGTGGTACTCGCGATCGCGCCGCATGCCGACGTTCGCACCTTCGACGAGAGTGCCGTCGGTGCCGCGAACCGTGCCGCCGAGCAGGATGCCGAACGGATCGTTCGGTGCGACGCGCGCGTCCGGCGTCGCCGCGGGAGTGCGTTCAGCCAGTGCGCCCGCGCCTCGTGGGTTGGTGAGATCGGCCGCGGCGGGTGTGGCTGCTGCGGCGGGTGTCTTCGCGGGTGCCGACACCTGGTCGTTCGCGAGCGCGGTCGTGCCCCCGGCACCCCATTGCATGGCGAGCAGCACGAGCACGACGAACTCGGCGATCACGAGCAGCAGCAGAGGGCGCATGCGCGAATCCAGCGGGAGGGAGGCTGCAGTGTAGCAGCCTGCGCCGCGATTGGCTTGGCAGGCGGAACGCACGTCACGGCACGCGCAGGTCGGCCCCGCCGTCGCCGAGCGCAACGCGGCGCGTGTGGATCCTGCCGCGGCTGTCCTTCAGCTCGATGCGGTAGTCGCCGAGCAGGAACGCCTCCGAGAACTTCCAGCCGTGGTGCAGGTCGCGGCGGTAGACCTCGCGGCCGCCGGCGTCGAACACCGCGAGCCCGAGCGGCTCGCCGTTGCTCTGCACGTCGATGCGCAGGTTCGCCTCCTTCGCGAGCTGCATCACGACCGGCCCCTCGAGCAGCGTGCGCGTGTCGATGTCCATCACGGCACTGCCGGCACCCGACGCACGCAGCCGGTAGCGACCGTCGATCAAGTAGAGCTTGAACGTGCCGTCGGCCTCGAGGCGTGTGCTGCTCGAGTTGGGGCGCAGGCTCCGGTGCGGCGGCTGGTCGAGGCACAGGTATGCGAGGCGGCAGCTCTCGACCTTGCCCGTGATGCCCTCGCAGCGCCCCATGATCGTTCGATATTCGGCCAGCGGCACGTCGCCGAGGTCGAGCACCTGGCCTGGCTCCAGAGCGACGAGTCCGCAGGGCGGCGCGCTTCGCTTGGCGCCAGTGACGCTGATCGTCAAGAGGCCGGGCCGCAGGTCGCGCACCTCGAAGCGCCCCTGCTCGTCGGCCTTGTCGCCCGGTCCGCTGGACTGCCAGTCGCTGAAGCCGACGCGCGCGAGGGTGACGGGTTCCTTCGTCGCGGCGTCGACGATGCGGCCGCGGATCGTGCCGAGATCCCGCAGCACCTGATCGACTGCGAGAGTCAGGGTCACCTCGGCCTGGCCCGGTTCGACCCGCGCCGACGCGAGCACACGGTGGCGCAGCACGGCGCTGACCCAGACCGGCTGCTTGCCGTCGAGCTCGAGCACACCGGCGACGTCCTTCGGCATCTGCTTGCCGTCGCCCCAGAGTGCCTCCTGGCCCGCGTCGCGCCAGCGAGCGAGGCCGCCCGTGACGTCGCGGTTCCCCGTGAGCGGGAAGTCGGTTTCTGGCTTCGCCGCCGTCGCGATCGCACCGACCTCGACGCGTTGCAGCATCGGACGTTCCTTCGCGAGCTCCGCGAGTGCCGTGCGCATCGGCTTGCCGTCCGGCGTCAGGATCTTGACCGTGAGCTGCCACGACTTCGCGAGCACGAAGTCGCGCCGAAGCCGCCGCACGCCCGCAGGGATCGTGATCGTGCCCGACGACTCCTTGTAGCCCGTCGCTCGCGTGCGGAAGGTGATGTCGCCCGGCGCGAGTCCCGAGATCGCGAAGCACGGCTGGCGAGGGCTCATCGCTATCGTCGTGAGCTCCCGGACCTCGCCGGGCCGGAACAGCCAGACCCAGCCCTCGGGGATCGGTTGGCCGCCGTCGTCGACGACGCGGCCGTACAGGATGGTTCCCACGGCATCACGTGCCGGCGCCGCGTCGGTGGCGGGTGCCTGCTCTCGTGGCGGTGCGGCGTCGGCGTGCTTCGCGGCCGGCGTGGGCGGCGCCGCAGCGGCGCCGTGCATCGGGCTCGAAGCCTCCGGCAGCAGGGGCGCTGGCGCAGCTGATGCGTTCGCCGGAACGGGGACGTCGGCGCCGAGCAGCATCACCGCGACCACGATGATCGCGATGCCCTGCAGCACGGCGAGGACGCGCAGCAGCCTCGAGATCCCGGATGACGAGGTCGTGATCATGGCACGTCGATGGCGAGCGGTTCGCTGCCGACCTGCAGCGCCAAGCTGCGCACGAGGCGTAGCGTCTGCAGGTCGTGGATCTCGATCGTGTAGCTGCCCGGCAGCAGCAA
>DASVAL010000136.1:0-47536 GCA_036376355.1 Planctomycetota bacterium | reverse complement strand
GCCGGCTTCCTGAAGGTCGCGCAGGCGATGCTGGCGCAGGGCGTGATGTAAGCGGGAGGGGCAGCTCCGCTCGGACGTCCGAAACGGCGCTCAGATCCGCCGACTGGCCCGCATGAGGAATGCGTCGAAGACGGCGAGCAGATCCTTGTCGCGGGCATAGCCCCGTCCAGTGATGAGTTCGCAGCAGGCGCGCGCTGCCCGCAGCGCCGCATCGTCCGCGCGCCGGATCAACTGCACGAGGTCGACGCGATCCTGGCCGCGTGACTGATCGTTCTCGGCGAGCACCTTCATCGCAATCAGGTGCGGGATGGCAGCGATGGGGACGCGGACGCTGCTCCAGATCACAACCGGTTCGGCGGCATCGACGATCTCCGGTTCGATGCCGCACGCCGCGAACAGCAGATCCAGATCGGGCTCGTCGCCTGCTGACTCGGGCGTCACCAGCCGGACGGTTGCCAGGCGGCCAGTGTCGACCTGCTGCAGGATCTGGCGCGCGGTGTAGCCGGCACCGCACAACCTGTGCACGATCTGCTCAGCCTGCCGATCGGACGCCACCGCAACAGAGAAATCCACGTCCTTGGTAGTCCGCGGTCTCGTGCGCAGTCCGACCGCGATACCGCCAACCAGGGCACAACGAACTCCCAGGCGCGTCAGATCCAGGTAGATCCTGGCAGCACAGTTGATGGGGTCATTCACCGGTGATCCTGCGCCAGCGCTCCTTCGAGACGGGCTGCCAGGGGTGATCGGCCGGCACTTCCTGCTCGTGCAACCAGGCCACGACCCGCATCGTGATCGTGTCCTCGTCGGCCCGTGGATCTTCGTGACGTAGTCGGATCCGCGTCGACTCGAGCGCGGTGCGGAACAGAGCGGCGACATCGCGGGCCCGCTCGCTCATCAGCAGTTGACCACCGCGGTGCAAGGCTGCACGCCACTCGCGCCATTCGTCGGTCGAGAAGTCCACGACCCCTGTGGCTTCGTTTGTTTCGTGCACCTCCAGCGGAGGCGTCGGATGCGCTGCTGCACTCACTCCTGGCATGGAAGCCTCGCGGGCGGCCGACGCCGGCGCCGCCTGGTCTTGGCGGATCAGCACGCGGATGTACTCACTGACGTTGCCGAACCCTCCGCGCCGCACACGTTGTTCGACGTAGCTGCGCAGTTGCTTTGGCAGCGAGATGTTGAGGGCGGCGAAGCGGTTCTTCCGGATGGCCATGGCGAATCCTTCGGCGGCTGGAGTCCGATGCCATTAGATAATATCCACGCTGGAGCCGGATGCCACCTCGAGCATCAATGCAGGCTCGGTCGGGAGGGTCGCCGGAGGCCGCGAACCTCGCCCCTACAGCGGGAACGCGCCCTCGTTGACCGAGCGCCCTTCGAGCGCGAGCACTTCGGCGAGCTGCTCTTTGAGCTGCGGCGTGACCTGCGCATACACGTCGGTCACGAGACTCTCCTCGGCCGGCGGGCCGTTCTTCTCGGCCGCGGCGATCGCGTCGTTGACGGCGGCCGCGATGCGCTGCTTCAACGCCGCCTCCTTCTCGTCGTCCCAGAGACCCCTCTTCGCGAGGTAGCTGCGGAAGCGGTCGACGGGGTCCTTCTTCTCCCAGAGCTTGACCTCGGCTTCGTCGCGGTACTTCGTCGGGTCGTCGCTCGAGCTGTGGCCGAGGCGCCGGAACGTGACCGCCTCGATGAACGTCGGCCCCTCGCCGCTGCGCGCGCGGGCCACGGCATCCTTCGTGACCGAGTAGACCGCGAGCACGTCGTTGCCGTCGACGCGCACGAACGGCATGCCGTAGGCGATGCCCTTCTGGGCCAGCGTCTCCGACGCGCTCTGCTTGCTGATCGGCACCGAGATCGCCCACTGGTTGTTCTGGCAGAACAGCACGCACGGGCTCCGGTACACGGCGGCGAAGTTCATGCCGCAGTGGAAGTCGTTCGAGCTCGTCGCGCCGTCGCCGAGGTAGCCGAGCACGACGACGTCGTCGCCGCGGATGCGCGCGGCCATCGCGGCACCGACCGCGTGCGAGACCTGCGTGCCGATGACCGAGGACATGCCGTAGTAGTGGCCTTCCTTGTAGGTGTAGTGGCACGGCATCTGGCGGCCCTTGCAGCGGTCCGCGCCGTTGCCGACGAGCTGGTTGATCGCTTCGGTCAGCGACAGCCCGCGCATCATCGCGGCGGCGCCCTCGCGCAGCGCCGGGAAGATCCAGTCGCGCGGCTCGAGCGCCGCGATCGAGCCGATCGTCGCCGCTTCCTGGCCGAGGATCGGACCGTAGAAGCCGATGCGGCCCTGGCGCTGCAGCATCAGCATGCGGCGGTCGAACTCGCGCACCGTCACCATCTGCTCGTAGAGGAACAGCAGCACGTCCTCGGCGAGGTCCGGGTCCCTGCCCTCCTGCACGGTGCCGTCGTCGTCGAGCACACGCACGAGGGCCGGCGAGGACGGCGCCGATGCGGGTGCCGGCTGCTGCGCACCTGCCGCGAGCGCCGGCTTCTTCGCTGCGGGCTCGATCGCCTTCCTGGCCTTGGACCGCGCAGCGGCAGCCGGCTTCGTGGCTTTGCCCTTCTTGACCATCTTCGAAGGCGGCATCAGACCAGCAGCAGGCGCCAGGGTTGCTCGAGATGTTCCTTGACGACGTTCATCCAGCGCGCGCCCGTGGCGCCGTCGACGAGGCGGTGATCGATCGACACCGACAGGTACATCTTCTTGCCGACGACGATCTGGCCGTCGCGGATCACCGGCGTGTCCTTGATCGCGTGCACGCCGAGGATCCCGACCTCGGGGAAGTTGATGATCGGCGTCGCGAACAGGCCGCCGATGTTGCCGGCGTTCGTGATCGTGAACGTGCCGCCGGTCAGGTCGTCGATCGTGACCTTGCCGTCGCGCGTGCGCGCCGCGATGTCCTGGATGTCCTTCGCGAGCTCGGGGATCGTCTTGCGGTCGACGTCCTTGACGACCGGAACGATGAGGCCCGTGTCGGTGTCGGTCGCGATGCCGAAGTTGTAGTACTTCTTGATCACGAGCTCGTTCGCCGCTTCGTCGAGCGAGCTGTTCATCGCCGGGAACGCGCGCATCGCCGCGACGATCGCCTTCATGATGAACGGCATGTAGGTGACGTTGATGCCCTGAGCGGCGTGCATCTTCTTCAGCTCGGTCCGGATCTTGACGAGATCCGTGACGTCGATGTCGTCGACGTAGGTGAAGTGCGCGGCGCTGTGCTTCGACCGCGTCATCGCTTCGGCGATCTTGCGGCGCAGGCCGCGGAACGGGACGCGCTCCTCGGTGCGGCCGGCCGGTGCCGGCGCCACGCCGACCGGCGCGAAGCGCGGGGCGGCGGGCGGCGCGGGCATCTGAGCGGCGGCCGGGCGGCCCGCGACGGCGGGGCCTCTGCCGGCGTTGGCGAGGTCCTCGTTCGTGACGCGGCCGCGCGGCCCCGTGGCCGGCACCGTCGCGAGGTCGATGCCGAGCTCGCGCGCGCGGCGGCGCGTCGCCGGGGCCGCGAGCACCTTGCCGGGGCTGCTCTGCACGAAGGCTCTCGCGGCAGGCGCCGCTGCGACAGGAGCTGCGGAAGCCGGCGCAGCCGGCGTTGCGATAGCCCTCGGCGGGGAGGCCGGCACGAGCGTGGCCGCGGGTTTCGGTGCACTCGCGGCCGGCGCCGCGGGGGCTGGCGCGGCTCCCGCGGATGCACCGGCTTCGATGACGGCGATCACGGCGCCGACCGGCACGACGTCACCTTCCTTGCAGCGCAGTTCGGCGATCACGCCCGTGAACGGCACCGTGATCGTCACGGTCGCCTTGTCGGTCATGACCTCGACGAACTCGTCCTCCTCCTTCACGGCCTGGCCAGCCTTGACCTTCCAGCTGACGATCTCGCCCTCGGCGATGCCTTCGCCGATGTCGGGCAGTTTGAATTCCTTGCGAACCATGTTTGGTTGACTCGTGCTTGTGACGCGTGAGTGGGATTCTCGAGTGGGGGTGCTGTCGACGTGCCGTGGAGCTGCCCGGCTCCCGTTCGCTCACCAGACGAACGTCTTCTCGATGCCGGCCGCGACGCGCTTCACGTCGGGCATGTAGAGCGCTTCGAGCGTGTACGGGAACGGCGTGTCGAAGCCGGCGACGCGGACGACGGGACCTTCGAGGTGCTCGATGCACTTCTCGGCGATGATCGCGGACAGCTCGGCGCCGTAGCCGCAGGTCTTCGGCGCCTCGTAGACGACGACGCAGCGGCCCGTCTTCTTGACCGAGCTCAGCACGGCCTGCTCGTCGAGCGGCACGAGCGTGCGCAGATCGACGATCTCGACGCTGCGGCCTGCCTTCTGCGCTTCGTCGGCGGCCTGCTCGCAGACCGGCACCATCGCGCCGTAGCAGAGCACCGTGACGTCGGTGCCTTCGCGCGCGATGCGGGCCTTGCCGAGCGGCACTACGTGCTCGCCGAGCGGGACCTCACCCTTGCCGTGCCGGTAGATGCGCTTTGGCTCGAGGAACATGACGGGGTCCTCGTCGCGGATCGACGCGATCAACAGGCCCTTCGCGTCGGCCGGCGTGCTCGGGATCACGACCTTGAGGCCCGGCGTGTGGCAGAAGTAGGCCTCGCTCGACTGGCTGTGGTAGTGGCCGCCGCGGATGCCGCCGCCGTAGGGCGAACGGATCACGAGCGGGCACGTGTACTCGCCGCCGCTGCGGTAGCGCATCTTCGCGGCTTCGCTGACGATCTGGTCGAAGGCCGGGTAGATGAAGTCGAGGAACTGGATCTCGGCGATCGGGCGCATGCCGTAGACGGCCATGCCGATCGCGGTGCCGATGATGCCGCACTCGGAGAGCGGCGTGTCGAAGCAGCGCTTCTCGCCGAACTCGTCGAACAGGCCCATCGTGGCGCCGAAGACGCCGCCCTTCTTGCCGACGTCCTCGCCGAACACGACGACGCGGTCGTCGTTGCGCATCTCGGTGCGCATCGCGTCCGTGATCGCCTCGAGCACCGTCATCACTTTCGTGCCGGCCTTCGCTTCGCCGGCTTTCGTATGGGTCGCAGTCATGTTGGTTCGCGCCGCCGCAGCGGTGCCGATTTCGAAGAGGCCGATGCCTAGAGAGGGAAGTGGCCGACGTCGGCGCCGACGCCGCCCTTCGCCATGAGGTCGTGGAGCTCCTGCCGCTGCTCGCGCAGCTGCGGGGTCAGGTTCATGTAGACGTCGTCGAACAGTGTTCCGGGCTCGACGTTCGGCAGCGCCTCGGCCGCAGCGACGGCCTCGTTGACGGCTGCCTTCGCGCTCTCGACACACTCCTGCTCGAGCGCGTCGTTCCAGAGCTTCTTGTGCTCGAGGTACTGGCGGAACCGCGCGATCGGGTCCTTCTTCTTCCAGGCCTCGAACTCCTTCGCGTCGCGGTAGCGCGCGGCGTCGTCGGAGCTGCTGTGCGAAGCGATGCGGTAGGTCACGGTCTCGACGAGCGTCGGGCCCTCACCGCGGCGCGCGCGATCGACGGCCTCCTTGCAGACGCGGTAGACCGCGAGCACGTCGTTGCCGTCGACGCGCACGCCCGGCATGCCGTACGCGGCGGCCTTGATCGCCATCGACTCGCTGGCGGTCTGTTTGCAGCTCGGCACCGAGATCGCCCAGCCGTTGTTCTCGCAGACGAAGACGACCGGCGCCTTGTAGACGGCCGCGAAGTTCAGGCCGCAGTGGAAGTCGTTGCTGCTCGTGCCACCGTCGCCGCAGAACGTCATGAACACCGTGTCGTCGCCGCGAATCCGCGCGGCCATGCCGGCGCCGGCCGCTTGCGACAGCTGCGTGCCGATCGGCGAGCTGATCGAGACGAAGTTCGCCTGCCGGAAGCTGTAGTGCACCGGCATCTGGCGGCCCTTGCTCGTGTCGCCCGAGTTGCCGAACCACTCGGCGACGATCATCTGCAGCGGCACCTCGCGCAGCAGCAGGATGCCGGGCTGGCGGTAGGCCGGGAACAGCCAGTCGCTGTCCGCGAGCGCATAGGCCGCGCCGAGGTGCGAGGCCTCCTGGCCCGTCGACTGCAGGTAGAAACCGATGCGGCCCTGCCGCTGCAGCGCGAGGCCGCGGTCGTCGAGCGCGCGCGTCCTGACCATGAGCCGGTAGAGCTTCTGCAGCTCGGGGCCGGGCAGGTTCGGGTCCTTGCCCTTCTGGGCCTTGCCATCCTGATCGAGGATCGAGAGCAGTTCCGTCATGCTTCTGTGGCGGGAGCTGGTTGCGGGGCCTCGCGCGCAGCAGCCTGTTCGCGGCGCTGCCTCGCGATGCCCGCGATGAAGAACTCGCCGGCCTTGTAGCTGGACCGCACGAGCGGGCCTGCGGCGACGTAGAGGAAGCCCTTGCGTTGCGCGCGCTGCTCGAGCGCAGCGAAGCGCGCCGGCGACACGTGTTCCTTGACGGGCAGATGCAGCATCGTCGGCCGCAGGTACTGGCCGAACGTGACGACGTCGACGTCGTGCTCGCGCAGATCGTCCATCGCCTGCTCGACCTCACGCTCGCTCTCGCCGAGGCCCAGCATGATCGACGACTTCGTGACGATGCCGGGGCTGAGCTTCTTCGCCGTGCGCAGCGTCTGCAGCGAGCCGGCGTAGCTGCAGCGGTGGTCGCGCACGCGCGGCGTCAGGCGTGCTGTGGTCTCGATGTTGTGCGCGTAGACGTCGGGCCTGGCAGCGAGCACGGTTCCGATCTGCTGCCCGGTCGTGGCGGGATCCTCCGCGCGCCAGTCGCCGACGAGCGCTTCGACGAGCAGGTCCGGGCGGCGCTGTTTGATCGCGGCGATCGTCGCGGCCACGTGGCTCGAACCTCCGTCCAGCAGGTCGTCGCGGTCGACCATCGTCAGCACGACGTACTTGAGGCCCATCGCGATGCACGCTTCGGCGACCTTGCGCGGCTCGTCGGCGTCGACCGGGTTGCCCTTGCTGTGCGTCTTCACGGCGCAGAACCGGCAGCCGCGTGTGCACGTGTCGCCGAGCACCATGAACGTCGCCGTGCCCGAGGCCCAGCACTCGCCCATGTTCGGGCAGCGCGCCTCCTCGCAGACCGTGTGCAGGTGCCGGTCGCGCAGGATCTTCTCGAGCGTTGCGACCACCGGCCCGGCCGGGATCGGCACTCTGAGCCAGTCCGGCTTCGGACCGGGCGTGATGCGGCGGGTGGGGAGGGAGGACATCTGGGGGGCCTGGGCCCCGGAGAGTAGGGACCCGGTCCGTGCTTCGCCAATCAGATACGGAACGACCGGCTAGGCGCTTGCCATCGAGCCAGCCGGACTGCCCGAACGGGCATCGCGGAGCCGGGCCAGCAGTTCTTCTTGGAACTGGCCCTGCCTGCACCGCGACCCGGAAGGTCCGCCGGTCCGAGATGCCCATGCTGCGGAAGTCGCGCAGGAACAGGCCGCATCTGTCTGCCGCCGCCACGACCGCGGCCGCATCGGGTCCGTGCGCGGGCAGCCGCACGAGGACCCAGTTGGCCGGCGAGCCGAGAATGCGGGCGCCGGGCAGGATCGCGCCGAGGCCCCTGGCCAGCGCGCGTTGCAGCGCTCGCGTCCCGGTGCGGCGCGGTGCGCGCGGCACCGGCGCCGCAGCTCGCGCATGCGATCGGGATCCACCAGCAGTTGCACGTCGCCCACGCGCTTCAGCGACGCGGGTTCGCCAATCTGCCAACCTCTGGCGCGTTTCGGCGACGCGACGCTGCCGCTGGCGGAGGTCTGAGGCGGGCGCTCACTTCCGGCCGGTGGCCCCGTCGCCGCCATGCTGTTCGAGCAGCGACCTCGCCTCGGCGAGCCGGCGCAGCAGGTCTTCGCGCCGCAGCGCGTCGCGGATCCGCGCGCGCTGGCGGCCGGTCAGCTTGTCGTCGGGCACCCGCTCGTCACCGAGCACGCCGAGGGGAACTTCTTCCATCGGCCACCGGTCACTGCGCTGCGTGGCGAACGGCAGGTCGTTGTGATCCGCCGACTGCAGGTTGCCCATCGGGTTGCGGCCCCAGGCGTAGCGGAAGTGGATCGGTGCCGGCACGTGTGGACTGGTGAGCACGAGCACGCTGCGCTTCCGCTGCGGCTGGCCTTGGGCGTCCGTGGTCTCCAGCCACCCGGCCTCGGCCGGCTGGAAGCGCCGGTCTTCACCCGCGATCGCGAAGCCCTCGATCGCCGCGTTGACGTCGGCCGCCGCGACGTCACCGTCGAAGTGCAGCACGACCTTGCCGCCTGCGACCTCCACGCGCACGCAGGTCGGCGGTCGCCAGCGGATCTGCCGGCTCAGGCCGTACTGCGTCGCCAGCGCCCAGCGCGAGATCCGTTCGCCGACCGGGATCTTCTGCTGCGGGTGATACCACGACCGCCGCTGGTCGTAGCTGCACGCATAGCCGATGTTCTCGTCGCCGGCCGCGCAGAGGTCGAGGAACGTCTGGTACTGAGCCTCGCGGATGTAGACCCCGTCGTCGAACATGCGCTCGACGTAGTTGTCCAGCGTCTGCCGCGGTCCGTCGGTGCACAGCGAGATGATGCCGAACGGCATCTCCGGGTCGCCGAACGCGGCCCGCCACGCGCCGATCATGCGCGGGAAGACCTGCCGGTACATCGACGCACCGGCCGTGCCGCCATTGGCGTTGTTGTAGCCCTGATGGAAGATCGCTCCCTTCACGGCGAGGCCGGCGATGGGCGTGACCATGTTGTTGTAGCAGGTGCCCGGCCGGTTCTGGTCGAACGACGGACCCGGCCGCAGATCGTTCGGGAGTTGCCAGTCCGCCGGGATCGACTCACCGCGTTCCGTTCGCGCCCGCACCCGCGCCTCGTGGTCGCGCCGCCGCTGCGCGAGATCGCGTTCGGCATCCCACGCGGCGACCCGAGCGTTCCAGTCGGCCAGCAGCGCCGTGACTTCCTTGGTGTCGATACCCCGCAGCACGGCATCCGGGGTCCACGTCTCGACGGTGGTGCCTCCCCGCGACAGATCGATGACGCCGATCGGAACGCCGGTCGCCATGTGGATGCGGCGGGCGAACACGTAGCCGATCGCGGACAGATCCCGCGCGACATCCGGGCTGCAGACGTCCCAGTCGCCCTTGCGGAAGTGCTGGTGGAACCAGCTGCTCCACTCGAACAGGCGCGGGAACCCCGGTCGCGGTTCGGGGCCCTGCGGGGCCGGCACGGTGAGGATCCGGATGCCCGTGAAACGGGCCGCGACGATCTCGAGCCAGCCGTTGTCGACCCGTTCGAGCGGGAACTCCATGTTGCTCTGGCCGCCGAGCAGCCAGACGTCCCCGAGCAGGATGTCGTCGAGCGTCAACGTCCGTTCGCGCCCGGCGATCGTCATCACGCCTGGCGTCGAACTCGCAGCCCGCGCGGCCAGCGTCACCGACCAGCTGCGGTCCGCAGCCGCCGTCGCGCGCTGCTGCTCGTCGTGGAACGACACCGTGACCTGCTCGCCGGGCGTGGCCCAGCCCCAGATCCGGATCGGGCGATCGCGCTGCAGCACCATGTTCGACTGGAACAGGTTGTGCACGCACAGGCCTTCGCCGACCGCCGGAACGTCGACGACGTCCGCTTCGGGCAGGCCCCGCTGTGCCACGACGAAGGTCGCCGCGACGAGTGCGTGGAGGACGAACGCGGCGATGCGCCGCGTGGCAGATTGCTTCGCGTGGTTCATGGGCGTGCCGTGGTGATGGTCGCCCTACTGGATGGAGATCAGGGTCGGGCGCGCATCGCTGGCCTGGATCGCGCGGACCGCGTCGCGGACCGCTGCGGCCTTGCGCCGGCTCAGTTGCTCGGGGAAGTCCGGCTCTTCGTTGTCGAAGTAGTCGGCGATCCGCAGCAGTTCCGGGATGAACGGCTGCGCGTGCGCGCCGTAGCCGAGCAGGATCTGCAGCACCTCGGGGACCCGCTTCTCGCTGCCGTGCTGCTTCATGTGCCGGACGTAGTGCACGCACGCGGCAAGTCCCTCTGCGACACGATGCCGGGCCAGCAGCTTCAATCCGGCCGTCTGGATGCCGTCGGCGAACATGATCCCACTCGGTGCGGGCTCGAGGATGGCAGCGTGGATCGCGGGCAACAGCGGCTGCAGCGTCTCGAACGACATGGTGTCGTAGACGGACGCGATGGCGCTGCGGGCGCGGCCGTCCTCGTTGCGCAGACCAGCCCGGATCGCCGCGTAGAGCGCTTCCTTGTCGACGCCCTCGAGCGGGCGGCGCAGCATGCCGTCGCCGCGATCGAACAGCACGAAGCACAGGTAGCGCTGCTCCATGCCGCGTGGGTCCGTGCCCGCCGGCGCGCGTGCGAGCGTTGTCAGCAGCCGCGGCACCGCCGGTGTCGCCGCCGCCCCGATGTGCCCCAGCGCCTCGGCCGCCTTCACCCGCAGCCAGAGGTCCTCGTGTCCGAGGCTTGCCATCAGGGCGGACACCGCAGGCGCGGCGCGACCACGCAGCTGTGCGAGCGCCTGGCAGGCGCCGAAGCGCGCCTCGATGGGCTTGGACCCCAGCATCTCGATGAGTGCCGGCACTACGTCGGCCTTCCGCCGCGCGAGCGCCATTGCCGCGCGCTCGCGGACCACCGGCGACCAGCTGCCGAGGCGCTGCAGCAGTTCCTGTCCGTCCAGTCTGGCGTAGAAGCTGATGCGGTCGCGGTTGTCCCAGCCGCGCCCGTCGGCGATCAGCGCTGCCGCCGCCGCAGCGTCGACTGCGTCGATGCGGCTCGGCTGCCTGCCGGTCAGCAGGATCTTGCGCCGCGGCAACGCATAGGCGAGCAGGAAGGCGCCGGTTGCGTCCCAGTCCGCGTAGCTGTCGTCACCCTCCTCCGGCGGCCCCTGGTGACGGAACGTGCCGTCCCATTGTCGCGCGAGGTCGAAGTACCATGCGCCGAACTCCTGCATCCAGGCACCGGTGGCGTGCGGCCCTGACAACGCGACGCCCGGCAGCGCCCACAGCACGTTGAAGAAGTTGCCGGTGTGGCCGGTATCGCGCTCGGCGCCGTGGGATGCGACGCACATTCGCGAGAAGAACGTCGCCCCGGGTCCGTCGCCGACCAGGTCGAACAACACGGCACCCATCCCGCACTTGCCGTTGTCCTCGTGGGTCTCGATCCACGGGTGGTGGTCGCCGTACGGGATCGCGCCCTTGCCGATGTAGAAGCGCAGCAGCGCGACGCTGCGGGCGATCGCGCGTTCGACCGCCTCGTCGCGCACGCCCGCCATGCGCGCCATCACGAGGCTGATCGTCAGCGGCACGCCCGGCGCGTTCATCATGCCATAGCCGCCGAGCCTCCCGTCCGGCTGCGCGAAGCGATGGCCCCACGAGCCGACCCGGCTCTGCCCGTTCGCCGCTTCGAGCGCGAGGCGCCTCAGCCCGGGCAGCACCGAGTCGTCGCCGGTGGCCAACACGTACTCGGCCAGCAGCATGCAGACGTAGCCGTAGTACCAGGTCTGGAAGCTGTCGGTGGTGAACTCCGCGGCCCACTGCGCCTGCCGACGGACCAGCGGCAGGTGGTCGCGATCGCCGCTCGCCAGCAGCGCGAGCGCATCCAGGCAGCGCGGGATCGGGTCCGGCCGGTACGACGGTGCCGTCATGCGGCGCGCGAGCGCAGCACAGCCCTGGTCGAGGATGCGTTGCGACTTCGGACAGGCGTACGGCGCCGTCGCGCTGTACGACCCGAGCACGGGCAGCTGCACGGCCACGGTCTTCGTCTCGCCGGCGCGCCAGCGCAGCAGCGACAGGCGTCCCTCGCCTGCCGCCGATTCCGCTGCAGTCAGGGCGCGGCCGAACTCGGTGCGCGGATCGAAGGTGAACGGCTGCCCGTCGACGCCGAGGATCACGTCGCCGACCGCGAGCACGCCGTCGGCGGGCGAACCCGGCGCGACCGCGGTGACCGCGATCTGCCGTGCCACCGTGGTCACCAGCTTCTCACTTGCCATCCAACCCCGCAGGCCCGTTGCGCCGAGCGTCCAGTCGTGGGTTGCCTTCGCCGGGATCGGTTCACCACGGGTCAGGTCGGGAACGGTCTGCGGGCAGGATGCGCGAAGCCCGAGTGCCGCGGTACCGACCAGCATCGTCACGAGCTGGGCGGCGAGCAGCAGTGGGGGGTGGTGGATCATGTCGGTGCCAGGGTACGCGGCCGAGCTCCGCGTGCACGGGCGTGCTGGCTGATACCCGGGAGTGGGACGGAACCACGTGTACGCAGCGGACACCAGCATCCAGTCCTTCGGCCCGCGCGACCAGGATGGTGTTCGATTCGACAAGCAATCTGGCCGTGCTGTCCGGGGGTACAAGACGAGCAGTGAAGGCCGTCGCTCTGACGGGGCGCCGAGCGCTCCGCCTCGCCCCGCGCCGGCGGTGCGGCCGTTCAGCGACCGGCGAGCAGCGCCTCGGCGCGCGCCACCGTTCGATCGTCGTCCTCCTGGCTGTCGTTCACGATCCTGACCCCGCCGCCGATCGCGATGCAAGTCGACGCACGCATCGACTACCGGCTCCGCGTGCGCGGCGGCACGACGATCGGCGACCACATCGAGTTCGCCCCACCGGGGGGGCCGTTCGCGTCGCTGCTGTCGCGCTGGCTGGTCGAGCCCGACTTGCAGCGCATCTTCCGTCATCGCCTGCAGCGCATCGTCGACCGCTTCGGCGGCGACGCCGGGCGGGGCGTCGTCGCGATCGCGTCGGCCGCGAGGTTCCGTTGATCCAGTAACGGGGCGGCGGCCGCGCTACGCGCGGCACAGGCGCCGCAGCTCGCGCACACGGTCGGGATCGACCGGCTGGTGCACGTCACCCCCGCGTTTCAGCGAGGTGCCGACGATCGCGCCATCGCAGCGTGGCCACAGTTCGCCGGCGTTCTGCGGCGTCAGGCCCGAACCGATCCAGACCGGGAACGCGCCGACCGCGGCGCGCACCGTGTCGAGCAGTGATCTGTCCACGGGTGCGCCGGTGGCCTTGCCCGTGAGGATCAGTCCGTCGGCGCCCGAACGCAGCGCGAGGTCGCGCGCCGCGTCGGCGGGATCGAGCGCCGTGAGAGGCTTCGCGTGCTTGACGAGCAGGTCGGCGAGCACGCGCACCTTGCAACCGAGCTGCTTCCTGTAGGCGAGCACGCGCGCGGCCTCGCCTTCGACGAGGCCCTGGTCCGTTGCGTAGACGCCGCTCCAGACGTTGACGCGGATCCACGAAGCACCGGCCACCGCGGCGGCCGCCATCGCGGCGAGGCCGTCGTTGCGCAGGCAGTTGATCGCGACCGGCAGACCGGTCTCGGTGTGCACGAGGTGGGCCGCGAGCGCGAGCGCGGCGGGCACGTCGGGCGGCACGCGGTCGTCCGGGGTTCCCTTGTGGAACGGCGCGTCGCCGAAGTTCTCGACCACGATGCCGTCGACGCCGCCCGCTTGCAGTGCCTTCGCATCGGCGAGCGCGCGTTCGAGCACGGTCGCCATGTCCCGGTGCGAAGGCGCCGACGGCAGGGCCGGCAGGTGAACGACGCCGAGGAAGGTCTTCGCCATGGCGCGATGTTGGTGGGCCTCGGTGTGCTTCGTCAAGCGTTCGCGCGCGGCAGGATCGACAGGTACTCGCGCCACGGACCGACCGCGTCGAGATACTGGAACGAGAGCGTGCGCGCGATCTGTGCGAGGTGGTTCTGGTCGTGCACGACCCACGTCGCGAGCAGCTGGCCGAGCGTCACGATGCCGAGCGCAGGATGGCGGCCGCGGCGCGCGAAGTCCGCGCGCTGCAGCGCGAGGTCGCGCAGTGCGTCGAGGTTGCTCTGCCGCAGCGATGTGAACTCGTCGAGCAGATCTCGGACGGGACGTCCCGGGCTCCACTGCCACATCGCGAAGCGATCGAACGGCTCGAACGGCAGCGACTCGCCGTGCTCGAGGATGCGCTGCAGGCGCGGCATCCAGTCGGTGCGTTCCCCTTCGATCAGGTGGCCCAGCACGTCGTAGGGGCTGAAGGTCTTCTCCCCGGTGTTGGCATGGAGCCAGGCTGGATCGAGGTCGTCGAGCCACGCGTGCAGGATCACCGGTGTGCGCTCGAGCAGCACCAGCCCGCGGTCGAGATCGAAGTCCATGCGCATGGTTCTACCGCAGAGCGCGTCGCCGCGTTGCTCGCGTGGCTCGCCGCGCCTTGACGCACTCTTCGCCGACACCGACCATCCTGGCTCCCTTCGTCGAGGATCACGATGAACGCCACCTTCTGCGCGGTTTCCTGGCCGTGCCTGTTCGTGTGCGCACAGCTCGCAGCGCCCGCGTTCTCACAGGAGAAGCCGGCTGCGGGTGACGCGCCGAAGCAGACCGCTCCAACGCTTGCCATCTCGTGTAAAGGTGAGCCCAAGGCGCCGGTCGACATCGTGGTCGAGCTGCAGCACTCAGCACCGGGTGATGCGAAGTGCGCCGCGGATACTGATGCATGTGACGCCAGCCATTGGCTCGTCGAGCTGCAAGTCGCTGGTCGCAAGGCGGGTGCGGGGAAACCTGTGAGGTTGGCAATGACGCAGGTGGCCGAGATCGAGAAGGAGCTGAAGTCGGCAGCTGCCTCGAAGGCCGAGAAGACCGAAGCCGGGATCGTCTCGGAGTCGACGCTTTCGATCCGCGTGCCTGCGCAGACAGGCTACGGGCGCGTGCAAGGCCTGATTGGCATGGTGGCGCATGCGGGCATCCACCGCGTCGAGTTCGCCGTGACGTCGGCCGACACCGCGCGCGAACAGCGCCTTGCTGTTCCGCTCCCCATTCCGGCGCAGGCCGAGCCGAAGCCCGAGGAGCCGCGGGCGGTCGAGGAGATCCGGGCCCGTCTGTTCGTGGATCGGGCCAAGGGTCAAGTCGTTCGGGCATTCGGGAAGAGGGTGATCGCCGACGGAGCAAAGGGTGACGAGCAGTTGCAGTCCCTCTTCGAGGCTTCTGCGGAAGGCTGGAGGCGACTTGGTCGCGATGACGTGCCGGGCGTCATCGATGCGGGCAGTGGTGTTCCCTGGCAGGCGATCGTCAGCACCATCGATCTGATCCGGGCAGCGGGCGTACAGAACATCCAGTTCGCAACCGCTGCCACGAAGTGAGTCCGGATCGCTAACGAGCCAACCCGCGCTCGAAAACCCCCCGCAGGCCTGCCCCCGCTTGCCCACTTGGAGCTGTGGGCCACGATACTGCGGTGACCATGTCGGACTCCGAGTACTTGGCAAGTTTGGAACAGCTCGGGAGGTTCTTCATGGGCACCTCGGACGTGCACGTCGCCTTGGCGCGGGTGACGAAGAGGTTGGAGGAGCTCGGCATTCCGTACGCGATCTGCGGCGGCATGGCGTTGAACGCGCATGGGTACCAGCGAGCGACGACGGACGTCGACGTGTTGATCACGGCGGAGGGCCTCGCGAAGTTCAAGCACCACTCGCTGGGCCGCGGGTGGTTCGAAGAGATCCCCGGCAGCCGCGGCGTCAAGGATGAGGAGCGTCGTGTGCCGATCTACTTCCTCGTGGCTGGCGGGATCCCGGGCGATGGCACGCCGCGCGGCGTGACCTTCCCGGATCCGGCGGCCGTTGCGATCGAGATCCAGGGCGCACAGTACGTATCGCTCGCGAAGCTGACCGAGATGAAGATCGCCAGCGGTTTGTCGGCTCCGCATCGCCTGCTCGACTTCAATGACGCGATGCAGCTGATCCGCATCAACCGGCTCGGCGAGCACTTCGGGGACCAGCTGCATCCGTACGTCAGGGACAAGTACCTCGAGCTGTGGCGTTACGCGCAGATCCGGGATCCGCACGACGAGTGAGCGGAGCCGGCACTGCCGAGTTCGCGAGCGGAAGGACGCCGCGAGCGGTGCCGTCCATGACCTGACCGCTCGCTTACACAACCTTCGCCCGCTGCCTGGCTAGATGGTGCTTGGGCCAGTGGCCGGCGGGCGGAAGCGCTCGGGCGTTGGCTGCCGCACCGCCGACTGGCCCGGAACTTTCTCGATCGACTGCGTTGGACGCGCCCCCCAAATGGAAGGAACACACACATGAGCTACTCGCGATTTGCGTTGGGCGCCCTCGTCGTAGTGGGCGCGATCTACTTCTCGTGCCGGACGAGCTCCGAAGCGACGAACGAAGGCAAGAACGACAAGGTGGTGAAGGCGACGCCGGTCGATGCGAACCTGGCTTCGGCGCCGGGCACGGGCGGTCCGAACGGCGCAGCGAGCGGGAAGGCCGGTGCAACGGAGGGGGCGACCGCGGCGAAGCTCGCGCCGCACGTCGAGCACGCGCTCGACTGGCTCGCGGGCGCGCAGCAGAAGGACGGCGGCTGGGGGGCCGGCAGCAGCAGCCGGCAGGAAGTCCGCGACGCGCACGCCGTGCCGACCGATCCGGCGACGACGGCAGTCGCTGCGATCGCCGTGCTGCGCGCGGGCAACAGCCTCGATCACGGCGCCTACGCGGAGACGCTGCGCCGGGCGACCGAGTACCTGCTGCGCGCCGTGGAGACCGCGAAGGACGAGGGGCCACAGATCACCGACCAGACCGGCACGCAGCCGCAGGCGAAGATGGGGCAGAACGTCGATACCGCGCTGACCGCGCAGTACCTGGCGCGCCTCGCGCAGAGCCTCGCGAGCGACGCCGGGATGCGGCCGCGCGTCGAGAAGGCGCTCGACAAGTGCCTGCGCAAGATCGAGAGCTCGCAGAGCAAGGACGGCAGCTGGGCCGCGGGTGGCTGGGCTCCGGTGCTGCAATCGGCGCAGATGAGCACGGCGCTCGAGTTCGGCCAGAACGCGGGGCGCGAGATCGACGTCGGCAAGCTGTACCAGGCGCGCGACTACCAGCGCGGCCAGGCCGAGGCCAGCGCCGCGAGGCCCGCAGGTGCGGCGGTCCCGAGCCTCGGACGCCGAGCGCCCCTCGGGGCGGGTGGCGGCGGGGTGGCCGACGTGCGCGTCGATGCCGCGGCGGGCGTTCCGCTGTATGCGTCGGCGGCCAACATGCGCGGCGTGGCCGCGGAGGCGAAGGCGGTCGAGGAGATGGTCGACGCCGCGAAGCAGAAGGGCGAGCTGCCGAAGGACGCGAAGGTCGATGCGGAGTCGCTGCAGCACCTCGGCGTGACGAAGGCGCGGTCCGAGGATCTCGTGCAGTCGTTCACGATGAACAGGACCGCCAAGGTGCGCGCGTTCGACGAGAACGTGCTCGACGGCTTCGGCAACAACGGCGGCGAGGAGTTCCTGAGCTACCAGATGAAGAGCGAAGCTCTCGTCATCGACGGCGGCGAGGAGTGGACGAAGTGGAGCGCGAAGATGAACGAGCGCCTCGCGAAGGTGCAGAACAAGGACGGCAGCTGGAGCGGCCACCACTGCATCACGAGCCCCGCGTTCTGCACGGCGACGGCGATCAGCTGCCTGACGGCCGAGCGCGACGTCGAGTGGCTGGGCAAGGCCGGCAAGCTGGCCGGCAAGTGAAGCGCAGAGCACACGCGCTCGCGGTGCTGCTGCTCGCTGCGTGCTCCGGACAGGGTGCCGGCGAGCGGGCTGCCGCGTGGCTGTGGTCGCGGCAACAGCCCGACGGCTCGTTCCGCAGCGAGCAGTACGCGGTGCTGCGCTCGGGTCAGGCGATGACGCCGTTCGTGCTGCACGCGCTGCTCGTCAGCGGTGGAGCACCGCTGCAGCAGCTCGCGCGCGCGCTCGACTCGGTACGCAGGTCGATCGGTGAAGAGGGCGCGATCGGCTACGCGGACCCCGAGCTGCTCGAGTACCCGGTCTACGCGACGGCCGTCGCGGTGCTCGTGCTCGTGCGGGCCGGCGACCGCGGCGACCAGGCGCGGATCGGCAGGATGGCCGACTGGCTCGCGCAGCAGCAGTGCGCGGAGCCGCGCGGCTTCCTGCCGGAGTCGCCCGCGTACGGCGCGTTCGGCTTCGGCGCGCGCGGTCTCGGTCCCGGGGAGCCAGGGCACGTCGATCTCGCGCACACGCGCTTTGCGCTGCAGGCGCTCAGCGCCGCGGGCCGCTGCGACGAAGCCGTGCGCGGTCCCGCGCTCGTGCTGCTCGGCAGGTTGCAGCGCGGCGACGGCGGCTTCTGCTTCTCGCCGGTCGTCGCCGCCGCGAACAAGGCCGGTCGCGATGCGGGTGGGCAGTTTCGCGCCTACGCGACGGCGACCGCCGACGGCGTGCTGGCGCTGCAGGCGCTCGGCGTAGCGGAGCAGGATCCGAGAGTGGCGGCCGCGCGCGCGTGGCTCGGCCAGCACGCGAGTGCCACGCGCATCGGCGGCATCGACGACGAGCCGAGCGAGCCGTGGCACGATGCGCTGCGTCATTACCACGCAATGGTCCTCGCCGAGGCGCACGCGCCGGCGCGCGAAGGAATCGCGGCGATGCTCGCCGCGCGTCAGGCTGCGGACGGCAGTTTCCGCAGCGAGTTGTCGACGGCCATGAAGGAGGACGATCCGCTGCTCGCGACTGCGCTCGCGCTGCGTGCGCTCGCGGTCCGCTGAGGGGACGCGCAGTGCGGCGTTCGGCCCGGGCGCGCGCGGTCGCGTTGGCACTGGCGTCACGACGCTTGCCGTCAGGCTTCGCGCGATGCGCGCGACATTCTGTGCGGCGCATCGAGGCGCGCGCTGCGTGCGCAGCGGGTTTCCTGTCTCCTTGCGCGGCCGGTTGGATGGTAGGCTATGCGCGCCGACTCGACGCCTTCGTAGATCCATCCAGTGGCTAGTGCCCAAAGGGAAAAGGCAACTCGGCGACCTGCCCCGCATCACTGATCCATAGCCCAATCATGCGCCAATCTTCTCTCTGCCTTTCAGCCCTCGTACTCGCGCCGGCATTGTTGGCGCAACGTGTCCCCGAAGTAGAGCCGAACAACACCGCAGCGACGGCGCAGGCCGTGACGATCGGCACGCAAGTCGACTCGAACCTCGTCGCCGGGGAACAGGACTGGTACTCGTTCACGGTCGCGGCCTACACACGCGTCCGCATCCACACGAGCAACACCGACACGCGCATGGCATTGTGCAACGCGGCGGGCACGACCTACCTCGGCATCGACGACGATGGGCGCACGACGACGAACGGGTTCTCGAGCGAGATCACGCTCAACATCGCTGCGGGCACCTACACGGTCCAGGTCGTCGGCTTCACCTCGACGACTGCGGGTCTCTACTCGCTGGAGATCGCGGAGTTCGCGCCGGTGGTCTACACGGGCAACGAAGTCGAGCCGAACGACACGCACCTGACGGCAACCCCGACGACGCTTCTGGCCGGCGGCTCGCGCTACCTCGGCAACGTCGGCCCGGCCACGCAGCAGCTCAGCGACGTGACGGCAGCGCCGACCGTCCTCAGCGACGCGGTGCCGGCACAGGTGATCGCGCTCAGTGACGTCGTGGTCTCCAGCACGACCACGGTGATCACCGCGACGGCAGCGCTGGTCGCGAGTGCCTACACTGGCGGCGGCTTCTCGGTCCAGATGACCAGCGGAGTGAACGTCGGCCTGATCCGCCTGATCTCGTCCAACACCGCGACCACGATCACGACCGCTGCCTGGCCCGCGGCCAACTCGCCCGGCGACACGTACAACGTGATCACCACGAACTCGACGACGGTCACGAGGGCGACCGTTCCGCTCGTGGCGAGCGCCTACTCCACCTCGCACAACATCGTGATGACCAGCGGCGCGAACGTCGGCCTGGCTCGCCTGATCTCGGCGAACACGACGAGCACGATCACGTCCGCTGCGTTCCCGGTGGCCAACTCGCCGGGCGACACCTTCAACATCGTCGCGATCAACGGCACCGGCCTGATCCGCGCGACGGCCGCGCTGACCGCGGGCGCCTGGACGCCGACGACGTCCGGCTTCGGACGCTTCTACGTGAGCTTCACGAGCGGAGTGAACTCCGGCCTGTCGCGCCAGATCACCTCGAACACCGCGACGAGCATCAGTTGCTCGACGTTCCCGACCGCTCCGGCCGCCGGTGACAACTATGTCGTCGAGCTCTGCGACGTCGACTACTACCAGGTCGTGCTGACGGCTCCGGTGAGTGGTCTGTGGTTCCAGATCAACGAAGGGGATGCGCCGTGGGTCTACGGCCACCGGTACGAGTGTTATGACTCGGCGGGTGCGGTCATCGATTCCACGACTCTCGGCACCACGAACGCCAACTGCAGCAACCTGACGCCGCGCACTTCGTCGGCGCGTGCCTGGCCCGCCGGCACCTTCTACATCGCCGTGCGTTCGCCGGCAGCGCCGTTCACGGCCGCCACGGTGATGCCGAACGGCATCGTGCCGCTCGGGAACTACATGCTCGAGCTGTTCACCATGCCGATGGACACCGGCTCCACGGTGGTCGAGGTCGAGCCGAACAACACGGTTGCCACGGCGACCCCGTTCACGTTCGGCCAGCTCGGTCAGGGCAACATCACGATCAGCACGGGTGCGGATGCCCGCGACGTCTGGGGTCCGATCGTGATCAGCTCGCCGTCGACGATCACCTACCAGACGCGCCAGGGTGCAGCCACGGCGCTGATGGACTCCACGATCAACCTGCTCACGGACACGGGCGCGATCGCGCTGACGTCGACGACGGGCAACATCCTGAGCCCGACGAGTCACGCGCGCTCGACGACGACGTTCTACCTGACTCCGGGCACGTTCTTCCTCGAAGTCCTGTCGCCCGGCACCACCGCGACGCAGGCCGGTAACTACGAGCTGCAGCTCAGCTCGGCGATCCCGGCGCCGTATGTCGCCGCGAGCTACGCGGCCCTGGCGTCGAACGGCGTCCCGTGTGGCACGACCGGCGTGCTGAGCAGCTCGGTGCCGGCGCAGACGACGGCGTTCAGCGGCACCGTGACGTCCAGCACGACCACGGTGATCACGACCTCCGGGCTCACCTCCGGCGCCTTTGCCGGCGGCGGCTTCTCGGTCCAGATGACCAGCGGTGCGCAGAACGGCTTGATCCGCCTGATCTCGAGCAACACCGCGACCACGATCACCGTGACGCCGGCCTGGCCGGCGGCGCCTGTCGCGACCGACACGTTCAACGTGATCACGACGAACTCGACGACGGTGACGCGTTCGACTGCGGCGCTCGTGGCCAGCGCCTACATCGGCGGCACGTTCTCGCTGCAGATGACGAGCGGCGCGAACAGCGGCCTGTTCCGCCTGATCTCGGCCAACACGACGAGCACGATCACGACCGCGGCGTTCCCCGTGGCCAATTCCCCGGCCGACACCTTCGCGATCGCGCGCAGTCCGATCCTCACGCGCCAGTGGGTCTCGGAAGTGCCGACGCTCGGCAACGCGTTCGCGCGGCAGGCGGTCGGTTGCCCGTCCAATGCGATCTACATCTGGATCCAGGGTCTCTCCAGCACGTTCTCCGGCGCCACGCCGCTGCCGTTCGACCTCACCGCGATCGGCGCCCCGGGCTGCTCGCTCAACGTCGATCCGGTGGTCCTCACCGCCGGCATGACGGACGCCGCGGGCCTCGCCGAGAAGATCGACGTGCTGCCGAGCAGCCCGGTGTTCCGCGGCTTCGTGCTCTGGGACCAGGTGATCGTGCAGAACCTGGCGGCCAACCCGTTTGGCATCCAGATCTCGAACCACGGCCGCATGATCACCGGCGAACGCTCGTACTGAGCTGTCGCGCGCCGCAATGCGGCGCTTGGTGTCGCGAACCGGGCGCTGCCCCTGCCCCCAGGGCGGTGCAGCGCCCGCAGCCTGTACCGACGCACCACGTGCGCTGCTACCGCTTCGGCGCCGGCAGTTGCTCGAAGCTGCACCCGGCCGGCAGCGTGCGGATCAGCTCCGGCAGGTCGCGGAATCGCAGCAGCTCGGGGCACAGCGGCAGCCGGTTGCCTTGCTTGCCGTAGGGCTCGCCGAGGTCGTCGGCGGCGACGCGCACGATGCGAGGACACAGGTGCGCGGCGAGCAGCGCGACGACGCCGGCTTCGCCGAGCCCCACGACGTGGACCCTTGCCTCTCCGGGCAGGCTCGCGCAGACGAGCGCCACGTCGAGCGCTGCCTGATACCCTTCGCCGCGGCCGAGCAGGATGCCGTTGCGTTGCCACGCCGAGCGGAAACGCGCCCACTCGCCGTATGGACGCGGGTCGACGACCACGGGTCGCTGCAACGTCTCGAGCCACGCCGCACCGACGGTCTGCCGGTGGGCCATGCCGCGCGGGTCGATCACGACCGTGAACGGAGCCTCGGACGGCTCGCCCGTCTTGCAGCGCAGCGGGATCGGCACGAAGTCGGCGGTCCTCACGGTGCCGCGCCGCCACGGCGCGGCGACGTCGTCGAGCCATTCGACCGTGCGCGGCTCGAAGCGCAGCTCGAGGCCCGGCGCGAGGTCCGCGAGCCCGGCGACCTTGGCCCGCCGCGCGAGGTGCTCGGCCGCCATCGCGTCGGCGTCGAGCTTCACGTTCGCGCATTCGCGCAGCAGCGGCTCGAACTCCTGCAGCGAGAACGTGCGGAAACCCGGCTCGGCGACCTTCGTGCGCGGTCGTCCGTCCGCGGCGGGCCCGAGCAGCACGTCGTGCAGGAATCCGTAGACCTCCTCGCGCATCGGCTGGTCGTAGTTGTGGTCCTCTTCGGCGAAGCGCGAGCGCGGCTCGGGTCCCTGCAGGCGGGCCCAGTGCGCACGCAGCTCGGGCAGACCTTCGCGCGGGAAGTGCTTCGTCCAATCGCCGCTGACGCTGCCGAACATCACGGGGCGCTTCGCGAACACGGCGCACATCTCGGGCACGTCGGTGCGTGATGCGATGCGCGGCACGTGGTTGCAGCCGCAGTGTGCGCTCGTGTCGTCGACGATCTCCGTGAAGTAGCACGCCATGACCATCGGCGCCGCCGCGGCGATCCGGTCCTCGAGCGCCATCAGGTAGCAGGTCTGTTGTGCGCCGCCGCTCGCACCCGTGACCGCGAGCCGCGCCGGATCGACGTCTTCGCGCGCGAGCAGCAGATCGATCGCGCGCTGGTTGTGCCACGTCATGACGCCGACCGAGTTGACGCCGCTCGCGACGTGCTCGACGTGCACCGAGTCGACCGCGAGGCAGATCCATCCGAACCGTGCGAACGCCGCACAGCGCGCCTGCACGACCGGGTGCCGCGCGCCGTTCTGCCAGTGGCCGTGCGGGCACAGGACCGCCGGATGGCGCCCTGCCGGCACCGCGGCGGGCAGCCACAACCACCCGGTCGCGCGCTGGCCCGGAAAGCCGACCCAGCTGACGCGCTGCAGCCGCACGCCCTCGCGGACGACTTCCGCGTGCACGCGCACGTCGAGTGCTCCGGCGGCCGGCTGGGGCGACAGGCCGAGTGCATCGGCGACGTGATTCCGCACCTCGAGCCTGCGCTGCGGCCACGCTGCGGCGGCACCCTCGGCGAGGCTCGGCGTGATCTTCGGCAGCGCCTGCTCGCGCACGCGGCGCAGGGCCTGCTGCCGCGCCTCGAGCTGCAGCACCGGCGTCACGGCCAGGAACGACTCGCGATGCGCCGTCGTGCGCAGGACCTCGACGTCGTCGAGGTCGCCCGCGAACGGCTGGTCGGCGCCGATGTTGTTGCCGAGCCGCAGCTGTGCTTTCGGCGACGCGCCGGTGCCGAGCTCGGCGAACCCCTGCGGCGCGTCGTCGACGAACAGCATCGCGATGTTCGTCGCCGGATCGTAGGCGACTTCGATCGCGTGCCAGGCGCCGTCGTCGATGCGCGCCTGCGATTGCAAGCGCACGGAGGTCCACGACCAGGCCTCGAACGAGACGCGGCCGGGCGCCCGGCCCATCACGAGCGACAAGCCGACGGCCTCGCCGTCGCGGGCCATCAGCGGAGTGCAGAAGCCGCTCGCCTTCGTGCGCATGCGGCACCGCAGCGTGAACGGCTCGGCCGACGAGACCGGGCACGGCCCCGCCTCGATGTGCGACCTGACTCCGTCGAAGCGCGCAGCACCGCCGTTCACGCCGTCCGCGACGGGCTTCGCGCCGCGCCAGCTCGCGTCGGCCGCGTCGAGTGGCAGGCGCAGCGATGCCGGGGCCGTGGGCTGGTCTTGCGAGAGTGCCGCGCCGGCGAGCAGGGGCGTGCACACGAGGAGCAGGCTGAGCCGCATCGGCGGAACGATAACGAGACGCCGCTGCTGCCGCGGCCCCGCGCGGTCACTTCACGACGGCCGTTCGCGCGGCGACGACGTGGAACGGCAGCGCTTCGTCGCCCTGCAGCCCGAGTCGCTTGTTGATCTCCCACAGGTGATGGTCGAGGCCGATCTCGCGCTGCGGCACGAAGCCGGGCACCGAGATGACCTGCACGAGCGCGCCGCCGAGCCCGCGGTGCATCGTGCCGCGCGGCATGTAGACGAGATCGCCGGCGCGCAGCGGCCGCGTCTGCAGGAGGTCGCGCGCCCGTTCGCGGTCTACTTCGCCGGACTCGATCGCCGGCACGTGCTCGGAGGTCAGCAGCCGCGCGCCCGCGGGGGCCATCTGCACGAGGTAGAACTCGTCGAAGCCACCGTGCTTCGGGTGGTAGTGCGAGAACGAGTCCGTGATGCGCACGCGGTGCGCGTTGAGATCACGCAGCACGTAGGGTCCGTTCTGCGGCAGCCAGGTCAGCAGGATGCGGCGGTAGGCACCCGTCTCCTCGGCGCAGCCACCCGGCGTGTCGGTGATGCGCGGATCCCAGTCGGGCCGGATCAGCGACGGCAGCTCGGCCGGCAGCTCCGCTGGCAACGTGAACGCGAGCAGGTCGACGCCGGGGCCTTCGCCGAGCGTCCAGCGCTCGCGCGCGCGCAGCAGCACGACGTCGCCGACCGTCGGCGCCAGCGTGCGGCCTGCGGGTCCCTGCACGAACAGCACACGGTCCGCTTCGGCCGCTGCGAGCTCGCGGGACTGCGGGTGCCACTGCACGTCGTAGCCCGGGTTGGCCGCGCAGAACGCCGCGCGCAACGAGTGAAAGCCGCTGCCATCGGCATCATCGAGCCGGGCAACGCGGATCGCGTCGGCGGTTCGCGGCGCGGCACAGCCGGCGAGCGCGACGAGCAGGCAGGCGGCGGAGATCGGCTGGTGGGGCATGTGCCGGGCGCCATGGCGGGCGGGCGTTGCAGAGCCACGGCGGGCGCCTACTCTACATGCTCTCGCCGTCCCTCTCGCCAGCAACGAGTCCGTGACCATGGCAGATCTTTCACGACGTGGGTTTCTCAAGACCGGCTCGACGTTCTTCGGGCTCGCAGCGATGCCTTCGCTCGCGCGCGGACCCTGGAGTCCCCTCAACGAGGTGCGCGTCGCCTGCGTCGGCCTGAACGGCCGCGGCGGGAACCACATCGAGGAGCTCCGCCGGATCGCCGGCGTGCGCGTCGTGGCACTCGTCGACGTCGACCGCGAGGTGCTCGACCGGCGCGCGAAGAAGTTCGCGGACCGCGGCGAGAAGGTCGACACCTACACCGACCTGCGCGAGGCGCTCGATCGCAAGGACATCGACGCGATCGCGATCGCGTCGCCGAACCACTGGCACGCGCTGCAGTCGATCTGGGCCTGCCAGGCCGAGAAGGACGTCTACGTCGAGAAGCCGGTGTCGCACAACATCTGGGAAGGTGCGCAGCTCGTCGCCGCAGCGCGCAAGTACGGACGCATCGTGCAGGCCGGCACGCAGTCGCGCTCGAGCCACGGCATCGCGGCAGGCATCGCGTGGATCCAGGCCGGCAACCTGGGCAAGATCCGCCTCGCGCGCGGGCTCTGCTACAAGCCGCGCAAGAGCATCGGCAAGGTCGACGCGCCGCAGCAGGTCCCGGCCAGCATCGACTTCGACCTGTGGACCGGCCCGGCGCCGAAGAAGCCGCTGCTGCGCAAGAGCCTGCACTACGACTGGCACTGGGTCTTCGACACCGGCAACGGCGACGTCGGCAACCAGGGCATCCACCAGATGGACCTCGCACGATGGGCGCTCGGCGAGTCCGGGCTGCCATCGCGCACGCTGAGCATCGGCGGGCGGCTCGGCTACGCCGACGACGGCGACACGCCGAACACCCAGGTCGTCTACCACGAGTACGAACGCGCGCCGCTGATCTTCGAGGTGCGTGGTCTGCCGCGCGACAAGCAGGCGCAGGCTGGCGACTGGGGCAAGGGCATGGATGCGTTCATGGACAACCGCATCGGCGTCGTCGTGCACTGCGAAGGCGGCACGCTGCGCATCCCCGACTACACGCGCGCGATCGCCTGCGACGCCAAGGGCGTGGAGGTGCGCCGCTTCGAGGGTGCCAAGGACCACTTCGAGAACTTCATCGCCGCGGTGCGAAGCCGCAAGGTCGAGGACCTGCGCGCCGACATCCGCGAAGGCCACGTGTCGAGTGCCTTGTGCCACATGGGCAACGTCTCGCACCAGCTCGGCACCGCGTGCAGCAGGAAGGAGATCGAGGCAGCGGTCGGCAAGAACGCCGATGCGGCCGAGGCGTGCACGCGCATGTTCGCGCACCTCGAGGCAAACGGCGTCGACCTCGAGCAGACCAGGCTGCAGCTCGGTGCGCGGCTGGAGATGGACGCGCGCACGGAGCGCTTCCGCGACCACGCGGCCGCGAACCGGCTCGCGACGCGTGAGTATCGCGCAGGGTTCGTGGTTCCGGCCGAGGTGTGAGGCGCGCAGGCGCTACTGGGTCGGGGTCGCTGGCTGCCCGGTCGACCACGCCTGCCACGCCGCTTCGAGGCGCTGCTGGTCCCAGCCGGAACCGTGCAGCAGCACGCGGTAACGCAGCGTCAGCCGACCCCCGACCGGCACCGTCACGTTCCCCGTGCCAGCCGGCTTGCCTTCGAAGTCGTGCACGCCGAACGGATTCGCCGCGAGCAGTCCATAGGTGCGCGCGTGCCACCACGTCGGGTAGCCGTGGTTCGCGGGATGGTCGAACATCGCGACGCCGACCTGCTTGCCCTCGACGGTGCCCGAGTCGTCGATCCAGCGCGCCTTCTTGCCCCAGACGTCGCGGTTCTGCTGGCCCTCGCTGTTGACGAGCTTGCCGGTGGCGGTCTTGCTCTCGACGCAGAGCGCGGGATGCACTCGGAGCGCGAACGTGCCCTCCTTCGTGTCCCCGAGGACCAGCGGCTGTGAGCCGGGGCGCAGCGTCACGCTGACGTCGATCGTGCGCGCGTCGCCGCCGGCGAACACGAGCTCGCGTTCTTCGGTGCAGACGAGCGTGTCGCCGTCGGCGAGCCAACGATAGCCGCAGCGCAGGCGACAGCGCGTGGGCTCGTTGTCGATGTCGCAGACCCCGTTCCACTCGAGCCGCTCGCGGTGTGCCTTGCCGACCCAGAAGTCGAAGCCGTTCACGCTGCCGTGCGCGAACCACAGCGACTGATGGTGCGGGTGGTCGCGCTCCTCGCCGGCAACCTCGGCCATCGGGAAGCTGCGCGTCATCATGACGCCGTCCGGGCCGAGGATCGGGAACACGTACGGCCGCGGCTGTGCCGCGAGGTGCACGCTCGCGAACGGTGCGCCGCCGATGGTGACGTGGGCTACGTCGTGTTCGAGGCGTGCCGTGATGCCGGGAGCAGCACAGGCCGCGAGCGCGAAGAGCGCTGCTGCGAGACCGGCGCCGCGCACGAGCGCGCGGCGCGAAGCGGGCACTGCCCGCGGTCTGGCCGGGGCCGTCACTGGATGACGACGCGATCGACGTTCGAGGAGGCGTGCACGTTGCCCGTGGCGTCGAAGTAGACCGCCACCGCATCGATGGCGAAGCCGCTCAGCAGCTGCGCGACGAACGGCGGGAACACGAACGGTGCGTTCGGGTAGAGGCTCGGGTCCGTCGTGAACGTGAAGTGCAGCGGGTTGCCGGGCGCCGCCGGCGAGCCGAGGCTCAACGTCGTGATCGTGTCGACCTCGAGGCCCAGGAAGTTGCCCATCGCGACGGGCCGCGCGGTTGCGAGCGAGAACAGCGTGAAGCCCTCGACGTAGCTGGCCGGGTTGTTCGTGATGCTGACCGACAGGTTGCCCTGGCCGGTCGACGCGACGTCCAACTGGGCGCCCGAGACGTCGCGGCCCGCACCGATGCCGCTCGAGACGAGTGCGAAGTCCGCGTCGACGGCCGGCGTCTCGACGTGCTGGTCCATCACGACGAGCGGCGCGCTGACTTCGACGCGCCAGAGACCGTAGGCGGGATTCTGCACGTAGACGTTCTCGACGGTGTCGAGCGTGTTCGGCGAGCCGCCGGGTGGCGTGAAGAGGCTGACCGGCAGCGTGGCCATGCCGTTGTTGCCGTGGTAGGTCGTGCCGTCCGGCGCGATCACGCGCAGGCTCAGGTCGTTGACGCGGTGCGGGCTCGAGAACGGAGCTGCAGCGGCCAGGTCGGCGTAGACCATCGTCGAGCGGAACTGCGGCGTGCCCGGCTTGACGTGGACCCAGTAGAGCCGCGCCCCGCCCTGTTGCAGCACGTCGAGCTCGTCCAGCACGATCATGTTCTTGCGCAGGTCGTACAGATCGTGCAGCGCCGGGAAGCCCCAGCCCTGACGGTAGCGATTCGTCGCACCGGGGCCGTTGACCGCCGGGTCGTACTGGCGCGCCGTGTTGATCAGCAGCGCCTTCGTCGTCGAGAAGTGCGCCTTGTAGCCGAACCTGTCCTGCCAGGTCGGCGCCGCCGGGTAGCCGAAGAGGCCGTCGGTGAACATCTCGATGATCAGTCCGACGTGGCCGGCGACCATCGGCGTGGCGCCCGACGTGCCGCCGAACCCGGTCGTGTAGGTCGTGGCGCCGTTCGTCGTGTGGATCTGGTCGTAGTAGGCGCACATGTCCGGCTTGATGCGCTGATCGGCCGCCGGACCCATGCTCGTGCCGCTCTGCGTGTCGTCGTTCGCGTTCGCCGTGTTCAGGTGGTTCAGCGCGCCGACCGAGATGATGTTCTTGGCCCAGGCCTGCGGCCGCGAGTTGTTGTTGCTCGTGTTCGACTGGCTCTGGCAGATCGTGATGTCGAACTCGTGGATGATCCAGTCCATCTCGGCCGAGCGCGCGTCGTAGGCGGTGATCTGCGGGTAGCCCCACGACGCCGTCTGGAACATGACCTTCCACTGCAGCGTCGGATCCGTGATCTCGCGCACGACGCCGTAGCGGCTGTTCTGCGCGGTGCTCATCGCCGCCGTGGCGAAGATGAAGTTGTAGTCGGTGAAGAAGCCCTGGCCGTCGGGGCACATGCCGCGCGCGGCGGCGACCACGCCGGACGAGAAGATCTCGCCGAACGTCGAGTTGCCGTGCGTCGTCGGGCTGCCGCTGAACACGGACACGGGCGCCGTGCGCCAGGCATTCGCGACGAACTCAGGATGCGTCGGGTAGATGCCCTCCATGATGTGGCCGCGCACGCCCTTGCCCGTGAAGCCGCCCATGCTCTCGATGTAGTTCGCGCCGCCCTGGATGCGGGCGTTGACCATGTCTTCGCCGATCGGCTGCGCCTTCTGGATCCACAGCACCGTGTCCTCGCGCGCGATCGCCGTGACCTGCGGGGCGGTCAGATCGGCTTCGAGCAGCAGGTTGCCACCGGCGTAGCGCCACATGGTGCCGCCGGCGATGCCGATCGCGCGCACGAGCGCTTGCTCGTCGCGCTTCGGGTCGACCATCACGATCACGTAGCGGTCGGGCTGCGCGGATCCGCTGAGCAACGACGCGAGCACCGCGGGCTCGAACTTGTAGGCGGGATGGAACGCGCCGATCCATCGCACGCGCTCGAGGGACGCGATCTTGCGGCTCGCGGTCGTTCGCACGACGAGGCCGTTGTGCGGCGCGTACCACATGATCTTGGCGCCGAGCAGCTCGAGAGCCTGCCGATCCGCCGGCGTCGGTTCCGAGACGAACTGCACGATGACGAGTGTGCTCGTCGCATTCGCAGTGAAGGCGGCCGGCACTTCGGGTTCGACCTGCAGTGGATCGAAGGCTCCGTAGTGCAGCATGAGCTTCGGCGCGGTGGTGTCTTGCGCGAGTGCTTGGATCCCGAGGGAGAGCACGGAAACGAGGATCGACAGTCCGGATCTTGGCATGGTCATGGGCTCCGATTGCCGGGGGAGGGAGAGAGGGCGAGGTGCTCTTGTCCTGCTCGGCCTCGGCCTGGTCAACAGCCCCGTGCCGCCTGATGGTCGTTTTCTCGTCCCTGGGCGCGAACGCGACCGGCGACGGGGCTGCGGCGGGTCGCGTGTGCCCCGGACGGGGGCGGCCGCTACTGTGCCCGCGAGAGGCGGCGCCCTCATGAAAACCCCGCTCTCGCCCGGACCCGTCTGCGTTGCACCGAACGACCTCCGGGTGGTCGTGGTCGGCTCCCTGCATGCCGCGATCGCTCTGACGCTGCTCGAGTACTTCGCCCGGCCAGAGTTCTTCGCGCGACACTTCCCGGGTGCGTCGAGCCATCACTTCGGGCTCTATCCGCACCTGTGGTGGGCGCTGTGGACCATCGTGCTGTTCCTCGTCGTCCCGGCCGTGCTCGTGCGCGCCGTCTACCGGCACCGGCTCCGCGACTATGGACTCACGCTCGCGATCGAGCGGCGGCACTGGTGGCTCTACCTCGCTTTGTTCGCGGCCGTGCTGCCGATCGTGCTCTACGCCGGCAGTCGCTCGGACTTCCAGGCCGTCTATCCGTTCTATCGCGGTGCCTTGAACGCCACGACCGGAGCCATCGTCGCGTGGGAGGTCGCGTACCTGCTGCAGTTCCTGGCGCTCGAGTTCTTCTTCCGCGGCTTCCTCGTGCTCGGCATGGGACGCGTCATCGGCCGCGCCTCGATCTGGGTCGCGATGGTCCCGTACTGCATGCTCCACTACCACAAGCCGCCCGCCGAAGCGTTCGCGGCCATCGTCGCCGGCGTCGTCCTCGGCGAGGTGGCCTTCCGCACGCGTTCGATCGCCGGCGGCGCGATCCTGCACATCGGCGTGGCCGCGACGATGGAACTGCTGGCCATACTGCGTGTCTGACGCGGCGCGCGAATCGCCGCATGCCGCGGCGTTGCACCGCCCCTCGTCTGCCGCGACACTGCTCCGCCTCATGACCGAGCCGAAAGCCAGCAAGCACTACCCCGAAGTCGCAGCGCAGGCGAACTTCCCCCAGATCGAGGCCGAGGTGCTCGCTCGCTGGCAGGAGCACGCCACGTTCCGGCAGTCGGTGCAGAACCGCCCCGCGGGCAGCAACGGCAGCAACGAGTACGTGTTCTTCGACGGCCCTCCGTTCGCGAACGGGCTGCCGCACTACGGGCACCTGCTGACCGGCTTCGTCAAGGACGTCGTGCCGCGCTACTGGACGATGCGCGGCCGCCGCGTCGAGCGGCGCTTCGGCTGGGACTGCCACGGCCTGCCGGCCGAGATGGAAGCCGAGAAGGAGCTCAAGATCTCGGGGCGCGAGATGATCGCTGCGCTCGGCATCGACAAGTACAACGATGCCTGCCGCCGCAGCGTGCAGAAGTACACGAAGGAGTGGCGCAGCTACGTCACGCGCCAGGCGCGCTGGGTCGACTTCGACAACGACTACAAGACGATGGACCTCTCGTACATGGAGAGCGTCCTGTGGGCGTTCAAGCAGCTGCACGAGAAGGGCCTCGTCTACGAAGGGCACCGCGTGATGCCGTACTCGTGGGCGATGCAGACGCCGGTCAGCAACTTCGAGACGCGCATCGACGACGCCACGCGGCCGCGGCAGGACCCGGCGATCACGGTTTCGTTCACGCTCAACTCCGAGACTCGTGAGCTCAAACGGCTGCACGTCCTCGTATGGACGACAACTCCCTGGACGTTGCCGTCGAATCTGGCACTCGCCGTGAACCCCGCAATCAAGTATGCCCTGCTCGACGCCGGAGAGCGGGTGCTCGTGATAGGCGAGGACACGTTGTCCAACTACCAGAAGGAGCTCGGTTCGTTCCCTCGCGTGGGCACCATGCTCGGCGCTCAGCTCGTCGGCATGACGTACGAGCCCTTGTTCCCGTACTTCAAGGACCACCCGAAGTCGTTCCGGATTCTGGCCGGCGACTTCGTCGACACGGCCGAGGGCACGGGCGTCGTGCACATGGCGCCGGGCTTCGGCGAGGACGACCAGAAGCTCTGCGAAGCGAACGGCATCGAGCTCGTCTGCCCCGTCGACGACCGCGGCCGCTTCACGCACGAGGTGCCCGAGTGGGAGGGTGCGCTCGTCTTCGACGCGAACAAGGACATCATCCGCGTGCTGAAGGAGCGCTCGGTCCTGCTGCGCCACGTCACCTACGAGCACAACTATCCGCACTGCTGGCGCACGCGCGAGCCGCTGATCTACAAGGCGATCCCCGGCGCGTGGTTCGTCAGGGTCACGGCGTTCAAGGACAGGATGCTCGCGCACAACGCGCAGATCCGCTGGATCCCCGAGCACATCCGCGACGGACAGTTCGGCAAGTGGCTCGAGAACGCGCGCGACTGGTCGATCTCGCGCAACCGCTACTGGGGCTCGCCGATCCCGGTCTGGAAGAGCGACGATCCGCGTCACCCGCGCACCGACGTCTACGGCTCGATCGCGGAGCTCGAGCGCGACTTCGGGGTGAAGGTCACCGACCTGCACCGGCCGTTCGTCGACCAGCTCGTGCGCAAGAACCCCGACGACCCGACCGGCAAGTCGATGATGCGGCGCGTGCCCGAGGTGCTCGACTGCTGGTTCGAGTCGGGCTCGATGCCGTTCGCGCAGGTGCACTACCCGTTCGAGAACAAGGCGTGGTTCGAGAACCACTTCCCGGCCGACTTCATCGTCGAGTACGTCGCACAGACGCGCGGCTGGTTCTACACGATGGTCGTGCTCGCGACGGCGCTGTTCGACAAGCCGCCGTTCCGCAACTGCATCTGCCACGGCGTCGTGCTCGACGACCAGGGCCAGAAGCTGTCGAAGTCGCTGCGCAACTATCCAGATCCGGTCGAGCTGTTCGAGAAGACCGGCGCCGACGCGCTGAGGTGGTTCCTCGTCAGCTCGCCGATCCTGCGTGGCGGTGACCTGGAGATCAGCAAGGACGGCAAGCAGATCCACGAGATCGTGCGGTTGGTGCTGAACCCGATCTGGAACGCGTACTACTTCTTCTCGCTGTACGCGAACACGGACGGCGTGCAGGCGAAGGTTCGTTGCGACCAGCAGGCTCTGCTCGACCGCTACGCGCTGAGCAAGACGCGCGCGATGGTCGAGGGTGTGCAGCACTGCATGGACGAGTACGACCTCGCCGGCGCGTGTCAGGTCGGCAAGGAGTACCTCGACGCGCTGAACAACTGGTACATCCGCAGGAGCCGGCCGCGCTTCTGGGGCGAGACGGACGTCGCCGACCGGCAGGACGCGTACGACACGCTCTACACGTGCCTCGTCGTGTTGTGCCGCGCGCAGGCACCGCTGCTGCCGCTCTTGACCGAGAAGGTCTACACGGGCCTCACGGGCGAGGAGTCGGTGCACCTCGGCGACTGGCCCGACGTCGCTGCCCTGCCGCACGACGTGCAGCTCGTCGCGCAGATGGACCGCGTGCGCGACGCGTGCTCGGTCGGGCTGTCGCTGCGCGAGGCGAAGAAGCTGCGCACGCGGTTGCCGCTGCCGAAGGTCACGCTGGCCGGCGCCGACGCCGCGGAGATGGCGCCGTTCGCGCACCTGCTCAGGGACGAGCTGAACGCGAAAGCCGTCGAGTTCGCCGACGACATCGGCGCGTTCGGCTCGTTCCGGCTGCAGATCGACGCGAAGGCGCTCGGGCCGAAGCTCGGACCGAAGATGAAGGACGTGCTCGCGGCGACGAGGACCGGCGCGTGGAAGCGAGTCGGCAGCCGCGCCGAGATCGGCGGGTGCGTGCTCGAAGCCGGCGAGTTCGTGCTGCAGCTGGCGCCGAAGGAAGGTCTCGTCGCCGCGGCGCTGTCGAGCAACGACGTCGTGCTCGTGCTCGACACCGCGGTGACCGCGGAGCTCGAGCAGGAGGGTGTGGCGCGCGACTTCGTGCGGCTCGTGCAGCAGGCGCGCAAGGATGCTGGGCTGCACGTCAGCGACCGCATCACCTTGTGGGCCGAGGCCGACGCGGCGACGACGGCGGCGCTGAAGTCGCACCTCGACTACGTGAAGGAGCAGGTGCTCGCGGTCGAATCGACGTTTGCAGGTGCACCGGCTGATGCCTTTGTTGCCGAAGGCAAGGTTGGTTCCGGCGCGGGGGCGCCCGTGAAGTTCGGCATCAGCAAACGGTAGTGGCTCAGCGGAGGGGCATCGCCCTTCTGTTCCCACCATGCAATTCGACGTCCATTCTGCAGGTTCACCGCTTCAACAGCGGTGACCGGAGCGGAGACATGGCTTCGAAGCGCACTGACAGTGAGGGCAAGGCGGTCAGGGAGCGTGCCTCCGCGGTTCGCGCAGTGGCCGGCATGATCACCGGAGTGCTGTCGGCGGTGGCTGCGGCCATGTTGCTGGGCGTTCCGGAGCTGGGGGCGAGCCCTTGCGTGATCCTGCACGTGTGGGCACTGCTTGCGTGTAGCGCTCTGGGCGCTGTGGTGGTCATCGTGCGTGGCAAGCACCATCGCATCGTCGCGGTTTGCAACTCGTTGTTGGCCGCAGTTTCCGTCGGTGTAGTTGCCTTCGTGTGGTTCATGAACCACCGAGCCTGAGTGCTGTGCTCGGTCGAAGCGGAGCCACTGTTGGCAAGGGATGAGAACGCACACGACGCCCCGCGCCGGAAGAGCTGCGGCGAAGGCTGGCGCGATGATGGCATGGCTCGCGCGATCTCGCCCGCGAGCCGGCACGCCGATCGCGTCAGCGCTTCGCCATCGGCGCGGCGACGGGCGCGGGCGCGGGCCCCGGGTGCGCGACGCGCGTCATCGCTGCGTATCGTCCGAGGTCCTTTCGCCACACCATCTGCGTCGTGCTGTACGACCCGTCTTCGTGGCGATACCAGTCGAGCCCCGCGGAGCTGCGTTCGACGCCGACGATCTTGCTCCACGGCATCGGCCCCCAGTAGTTCGCGATGCCCGACGCGCCGACGGCGCCGTTCAGCGCTGGCACGAAGGTTCCGTCCGGCAACTCGAGCTCGCGCGAACGATCGACGCTCTCGTCTTTCTTTGTCGCGCGCTCGGTCCTCGCGACTGCGTCAGCGGCAGGCGCCGGCGCCGCTACGGCCGCAGCAGGTGCCGGTGCATCGCCGGAGGGTGGTGCGGTCTCCGGCTGCTCCGAGGGCCACGCGATCGCGGTCGCGACCGCCGCTGCGCACGCGAGCGTGAGTGCGATGAGACTCTTCGCCACGGCGCTCACAGGTGGGTCGCCTGTGCGTTCGTCCACTCCGCGACGCCCGTGTTGAGGTCCCAGACGATGGCCTGGAACGCGAAGCTCTGTCCCATCACGGCTGGCGAGATCGTGTTCGGCGCCGCGATCATGAAATCGCGCGCACCGAGCGACAGCGCCGCGAACCCGAGAGCGATCGGTGGCTGGATGGGATCGCCGATGAAGCTCATTCCGATCACCGGCCCGCCCAGAAAGAAGGGTGACCGGAAGCCCGTCGAGGCGCCGAGGAACACGATGCCGAACGGCGCGAGGTTGTCGGTGACACGGATCAGCAGGCCGTCGCGGCGCGGCGTGCCGCTGATGTCCGGGAACAAGCCGTTCATGCTCAGGTTCGCGCCCGATGCACCGAGTCGCGTGCTGCTTGGATCGAGGCCGCCGATGTGCAGGTTCGGGCTCGTCACGAAGGGCCCGAGGATGTAGGTCCACGGCGTCGAGAACGACGCGGCGGTGTGCCGGCCGGCCCACGTCGGATCCGGTGCGCCGGCGCGATGGTTCTCGCCGAAGACCGAATTGGTGCCGGCGTTCAGCAGATCGGCGCGGAACAGCGAATGGCCGTCCGTCGCCGGCCACAGCGGGTTGGCCGGCAGGTCGACGCCGACGTAGTAACGCGATGGAGCCAAGGTCATCGGGTCGGTCGGGAAGATGGTCAGGCCACCGCTTAAGCCGAAGCCGTCGTACATGAGCCACGTGCCGCGCTGCGGATTCGTCGACGGCGGCGAAGTCAGACCCGAGACGCGGATGAGCTCGGCGGTCTGGCTCATGTCCGGCCCGCCGGTCGCGGCGCCGTCGCGCACGACGATGTCATAGGTCTCGATCGTCGACAGCTTCTCGTCGGCGAGCCAGTGGTAGACGCCGAACAGCCGGATGATGCCGTTGGCATCGCCGATGCCGCGGAAGTGCTGGACGTTCAGCTCCATCAGCGCTTCGGCCCGAGCACTCATGTCGGGGCGCCCCACGAAGGAGGTGCAGGTGATGGTCTGGCGCTCGGGGTCTTGTGGATAGAAAACGAACGGGTTGACCTGGCTCAGGGCAGAAACGGCCAGCGCCGCGCCCGCGGCGAGGAGGCGAATCGACTGCATTGTGGGGTCCGTTGGATGGCGGAATGCAGTGAGAGAGAGGTCGAGCGATTCTAGTCAGAGAGCCGGCGCCGGTCACAGGTTGATCCGTCGGCGCGGCACGGAGCCGGACCGCCGCATGGCGCTCACTTTCGCCAGCTCACTTCGCGAGCAACCGCTTGATCTCGGCCTCGACGACCTCGCGCGTCTGCTTGTGGCCCGACTCCATCCAGACCTTCTTCTTGTCCTGGTCGACGATCAGCATGCCGTGCTTGTCGATGCCGTAGTCCTTGATGCGCTGCGGGCTGTCGCCCTCGTCGTAGCGGACGACTTCGAACTTCATGCGGCCGGCGTAGTCCTCTGCGAGTCCATGCACCATGGGCTCGACCTTCGCGCAGAGGGGTCAACCAGGCATCGTGAAGTAGGTCAGCGCAAAGCTCGAGGCTTTCGGCGCGGCAGAAGCATTCGACGGCGTGCCAGCGGCTTCGGAGGAACAGCCAGGTGCGAGGAGAGCGAGGGTGCCGAGCAGCGACGGAAGGAGGCGCATGGCTTCACGCTAGCGGATGCGATCGGCGGGGGCCAGCCTCGGTGGCGGCTGCGCGGGGCTGCGGCGACTGCGTTGGACGGGAACTGATGGTTTGCGTGGAGCTGACCTCGCGACGGACCTCGATGCCGTCGGTTGGCTGCGGGGATTCGTCCCCGCTCCACGCAAACCATCAGCTCTCTTCGAGGGCATCGTTCGCGACGGGCCAGCGACCGTGCACGCGATGGTCGCGTGCTGCGCCTCACGCGACGATCGCGCGCTCGTGCGAACGGCTGTCGATCGGCTTGTCCGCGCGCAACTTGCCCGCGTTCCCGGCCCGCCGCCGGCGCGGGCCCAGAAACGGCGAATTGACGGCTCCCGAAAGCTTCCCGCGGCCAAGCCCTGTTGTTATGGTGGCGCCGAACGTCTGCCAAGGATCGGTCATGGTCACGCTGCTCTCTTCGGGTTCGTCCTCGTTCGCCTGTCGGGGGTTCACGATCGCGGCGCTGCTGCTGCTGGCGGGATGCCAGATGGCAGCGCCCGTCGTCGTCAACTCCACGTTCGCTGCGACGCCGGCATTCTCGGCGCGCAGTCCCACCGACATCGCGGTGCTTCCCGTCGAAGACGGCACCGCGGATGGTGCCGCAAGGCGACACCTCGTGTTCCTGCGCCAGGAGGTGAATCGGCTGCTCGTGGATCGCAGGTTCTCGCCGCTGAAGACCGAGATCGTCGACGCCGGTTTGCGCGACGTCGGCGGGACCGGCGAGTCGCTGCTCGCGCCCGCGACGCTGCAGCGCATGTCCGGGCACAGTGCCGAGGACGCGGTGTTTGCACTGCGCGTCGACCGCTGGGACGAGTCGAAGCTGATCGTGGATCGCAAGGTCTGGTTCCAGTTCCAGGCGGCACTCGTCGGCAGCGATGGCGTGCCGCTGTGGAGCGGCACGATCACCGGTGAAGTCAAGGCGGGCGGCGCTGGCGCGGCCCCGCGGGACCGCGACGGAATGGCACGCAGCTGCGGCTCGCTGGCGATCCAGGAGATGATGCAGCAGCTGCCCATGCGCACGCTGTGACCTGCGCGGTCGCCCCAGGGCGATGCAGCGGCGGAACGTGGCGCTCCCCCTCGGCCGCAGAGGTTTCGGGAGCCAGACTCTTGCGCCGCCGGTTCCGCCCTCGCTATCCTCCCCACCCTTTTCCATCAGCAACTGCCTGCAAAGGCCGACCGCGACCGCTGGAAACCCTGTTCTGGCACGCCGGTTCTGACATTTCGCAAGGATGCAGGGATGACGATCGCCGCTGAAACCAAGAAACAGATCATTGCCGCGAACAAGCGCCACGAGAACGACAGCGGCTCGCCGGAAGTACAGATCGCCGTGCTGACTGCACGGATCCAGGACCTGACGGAGCACATGCACCGTCACCCGAAGGACTACCACAGTCGGCACGGCTTGCTGAAGCAGGTCAACCGTCGCAACAAGCTCGGTGCCTACCTGCGCCGCGTGGATGCAGCCAAGTTCGAGCAACTCGCCGAGAAACTCGGGTTGCGCAAGTAAGCAAGCAAATGCGGGTCACGGTCAGGCTGCCAGACCAGCCATGCTGTCTGGACGGCCGCCGGATTCGCGAACGCGGGGGTTTCGACCTTCGCGCGCCGACCTCGAGTCGGCATTGCGTGAGTGCTGTCGGGCCCTCCGACGGCAGGATGAAGCACAGGGACGTAGCACAGAGACGTAGCACAGAGGCGTAGCACAGAGACGTTGAGTATCAGGCCCTGAGCCCCGAGGGGTTTCCAGAGCCACCATCGCGCAAAGCACCGACGGTTCGTCGGCGGTTGTGCGGTGCCCGGGCGGCCGAAGAAGTCCGCGGCCGGGCGCGCGTTCCGTTGCCTGGGCCCCACGTAGGGGCAGCCGCGGGGCGCAGTTCGAGAGGTGAAGAGAGACAACGAGAACGATATGGCAAGCAAGAAGAAGCCCGAGGATTCCCAACCGAAGAAGAAGCCGTCACGCAGCAAGACCACATCCCGCGATGCGGGCAAGGGCCGCGCCGACGAAGGATCGGCGGCCCCCGAAAGCGCGAGCGCACCCGTTGCGCGTGCGGCGACCGGCAAGGTCCTCGTCGAGCGTGAGATCGGCGGGCGCACGCTGAGCCTCGAGACCGGCCGCATGGGCAAGCTGTCCGATGGCGCGTGCGTCGCGCGATATGGCGACACGATGGTGCTCGCGACCGTCAACAGCGCGAAGGCGCCGGACAACATCGACTTCTTCCCGCTGACGGTGGACTACCGCGAGAAGACCTCGGCTGCCGGCGTGATTCCGGGCGGCTTCTTCAAGCGCGAAGGACGTCCGACCACGAAGGAGATCCTCGCCTGTCGCATCATCGACCGCTCGATCCGGCCGATGTTCCCGGACGGCTTCCGGCGCGAAGTGCAGGTACTGTCGCAGGTGCTGTCGACGGACCGCGAGAACGATCCCGACGTCGTGGCCGCGATCGCGTGCTTCGCGGCGCTGGCACTGAGCTCGCTGCCGCACGGCCGCTCGCTCGGCATGGTGCGCGTCGGCCTCGTCGACGAGAAGCCGCAGATCAACCCGCTGTGGAGCGTGATCCAGGGGCCCGACAACAAGCTCAACCTCACGATCGCGGGCCACGCAGACGCCGTCATGATGGTCGAAGCGGGCGCCAAGGAAGTCTCCGAGGAGACGATGATCAAGGCGCTCGAGCTCGGGCACGGCGTCGTCAAGGAGATCGCCGCGATGATCGACGAGATCGTCGCCAAGGCCGGCAAGCCGAAGATGGCCTTCACGGCGCCCGTGCGCGACCAGGCGCTCGTCGATGCGATCGAGGACGAGTTCGGCGAGGCTCTGCGCAAGGCACCGCTGACGCCCGGCACGAAGCAGACGCGCTCTGCCGCGACGAAGGCCGTCAAGGAACGCGTGACCGCGAAGTTCCATGCGCCGCACGGGGCCAGCGACGCCGATGCGAAGGCCTGGACGACCAAGGTCAACGAGATCCTGACCGAGATCTCGAAGGACTCCGAACGCCAGTCGATCCTCGGCGGCGTGCGCGCCGACGGCCGCGACACGAAGACGGTCCGGCCGATCACGATCGAGGTCGGCGTGCTGCCCCGCGTGCACGGCTCGGTGCTGTTCACGCGCGGCGAGACGCAGGCGCTCGGCGTCGTGACGCTCGGCGGCACCGACGACCAGCAGATCATCGACGGCCTGATGCCGGAGCCGCGCAAGCGCTTCCTGCTGCACTACAGCTTCCCGCCGTTCTCGGTCGGTGAAGTCAAGCGCGTCGGCTCGCCTGGCCGCCGCGAGATCGGACATGGTGCGCTGGCCGAACGCGGCCTCGAATGCGTGCTGCCGTCGCGCGAGGACTTCCCGTACACGATCCGCATCACGAGCGAGATCCTCGAGTCGAACGGCAGCTCGTCGATGGCCAGCGTCTGCGCGGGCACGCTCGCGATGATGGACGCCGGCGTTCCGATCACGCAGCCGGTCGCGGGCATCGCGATGGGCCTCGTCATGGAGGGCAAGCGCTACGCGATCCTGACCGACATCCTCGGCAGCGAGGACGCGTGCGGCGACATGGACTTCAAGGTCGTCGGCACCGGCCGTGGCATCACGGCGCTGCAGATGGACATCAAGTGCGAAGGCCTGACCCGCGAGATCATGGCCGAAGCGCTCGAGCAGGCGCGCGTCGGCCGCAAGCACATCCTCAGCGTGATGCTCAATACCCTGCGCATGCCGCGCAAGGAGCTCAGCCCGAACGCGCCGCGCCTCGAGTCGGTCAAGATCCCGACCGAGAAGATCGGCCTCATCATCGGCCCCGGCGGCAAGAACATCCGCCAGCTGCAGGAGACGTTCGAGTGCAAGATCTCGATCGAGGACGGCGGCCTCTGCACGATCACGGGCCTCAACGCCGAGAAGGTCAAGGCGTGCGTCGAGCACGTGCGTGCGATGACGCGCGAGGTCGAGCTCGGCACGCTCTACGAAGGTCGCGTCACGGCAATCAAGGAGTTCGGCGCCTTCGTCGAGATCCTGCCGGGTCAGGAAGGCCTCGTGCACGTCTCGGAGCTGTCCGACGGCTTCATCCGCGCGGTCACCGACGTCGTGCGCATCGGCGACACGCTGAAGGTCAAGGTCATCGCGATCGACGACTTCGGCAAGGTCAAGCTGAGCCACAAGGCCGTGCTGCTGGCCGAGCGCGGGTCCGCGCCGGCCGCCGATGGACTCGAGGCGCGGCCGCCGGAGTCGCGGGATCGCCCGGAGCGCGGACCGCGGCCCGAGCGCGGGGATCGCCCCGAGCGCGGGGATCGCCCCGAGCGCGGTGAACGACCGGATCGCGGCGATCGCCCCGAGCGCGTGGAACGGCCCGATCGCGGCGAGCGGCTCGAACGCCACGAGCTGATGGATCGCCCCGAGCGCACGGACCGGCCCGACCGGGGCCCGCGCCCCGATCGCGGCGACCGTCCGGATCGTGACCGCTTCGATCGCGGTGATCGTTCGGATCGCTTCGATCGCGCCGGCCGCTCCGAGCGTGGCGAGCGCCCTGATCGCGGCGAGCGCCCCGAACGCGGCGAGCGTCCGGATCGCCCGGATCGTCCGGATCGCCCGGATCGCCCGGAGCGCCCGGAGCGCCCGGAGCGCCCGGAGCGCCAGGAGCGCCAGGAGCCGTTCGATCGTCCGATGCGCACTGATCGCCCGGAGCGCACCCCGCGGCCCGAGTGGCAGGATCGAGAGGCCGCGCGCTCGGAGCGAGGGCCGCGACCTGAACGCACCGATCGTCCTGCCGACCGTCCGTTCCACAGCGAGCGCCCCGAACGAGGTGACCGCGGAATGCAGGGTCGGGCCGAGCGCGGCGACCGTTTCCCGCGCGAGCGCGAGGAGCGTCACGGCCGTGATCCCATGGGTCGCGGCGACCGAACCGAACGCCAGTCCGCGGAAGGTGAACGCGGCGAGCCCGGCCGTCAGGCCGATCGCCTGGATCGCCCTCACCGTCCCGAGCACCGCGAGCGTCCCGACGCGAGCGGGCGCCCCGAGCGGCCGAAGCACTCCGAAGAGGCACCCGGGCGCGACCGCGACACGCGCGGCGAACGCTCCGAGCGTTTCGATCGCGAACGCGGCGAGGGCTTGCCACGCCGCGATCGGTCGGCTCGCACCGACGAGCCGCCGATGGAGCGCGGCGAGCGCCGGCCCGAGCGCGAGAGCGAGATCGGGTCCAGCCGGCCAGCGCGTCCACCCGGCGGCGAAAGCCGCGGTGATGACCGCGGTCGCGGCGATCGCGGCAGAGGTGATCGCGGTGATCGGGGGCGCGGCCGAGGCCGCGATGACCGCCCGCCGCGTTCCTCGATGCCGATGGCCGAGTTCGGCGACGGCGAGGAGGAGCTGAACCAGCCGGCTGAGCCCGGCCCGACCCAGGACATCGGCGAGCTCGAGTCGATCGACAACGTGCTCGGTGAATCGCCGCGCGGTCGCGGGGATCGCCCGCGTGGTCCGCGCCGGCCGCGGCGCGACTGAGCGCGCCACCAGCTCCCCGATTGCCTCTGGGTCGCTGGCCGGGCTACCATCTCCCGGCCATGCTCTCCCTCCCCAATCGCTTGGGCGTCGCCACCGGTCTGGCGCTCGCGATAGGGGGTGCAATTGGCCAGACGCCGCCGCCGGAATTGGCCATCCGTCGCGCGTCGCCGGTGATCGACGGCGATCTGGCCGATTGGCCAAAAGACGGCGTCGTCAAGCTCGACCAGGCTTCCCAACTGATGGAAGGCAAGGAGGTCTGGTCGGGGCCAGCGGATCTGTCCGCGACCCTGATGGTTGCGTGGGACACGAACCACCTCTACCTCGGCGGGACGGTTCACGACGACCAGACGACCGATGACCAGAATCTCGCGGCGCGCGACCGTGTCGATTGCATCGAGTTGTGCATTGGCTGCTCGGTCGACGTCGAAGGCGGCGCGCTGCGGCCCGAGGAGAGCCCGCTCTTCCTGATGCCGCTGCAACCCCGACGGCCCTGGAACTGGGCCGACACGGGCAAAGGTGGTGGGCGCCAGACGGGCATCCAGCTGACCGGAGTGACGGTCGCGTCGCGGCGGCTCGATGCGGGGTCGTACCAGTTCGAGGCCGCGGTGCCGTTCCACCACTTCCCGGGCCTTCGCCCCGGCTGTGACACGCTCGGGTTCAACGTGGTGCTGCACGACTACGACGGCGATACAGCGCGGCCCGCCGTGTTGTCGTGGAATGGGCGCGATCCGACCGCGCCACACGGTCTCGGCCTGCTGCGGCTGCCGGCGCCGGGCGCGCTGGTCTCGTCGTCGCGGCGCGCGGCGCTGCTGTCCGACGAGCTGATCTCGGACCTGCCGTACCTGCTCGTGCCGCTCGCGACGCTCGTGGGCCTCGTGTTCCTGCTGCGCGGGTGGTCGCGGTTCCGAGGCCGCGTACGGTGGTGGCGCAACGGCCTGGTCGGCGGTGGCCTGAGCCTGTTCGTGATCGGGCTCTGGCTGCCGGGTCTGCTCGCAGGCTGGCGCGCGGACGGCCAGCGTCATCACCTCGACAGCGACCTGAGCTCGCTGCAGGACATCCTAGGCAAGCTCGAGCAGGGAACGCTCGCGAGCTACCGCGGCAAGAGCCGCGATCGCGCGTTGATGGACCTGCTCCAGGGCAAGTCGATCGCGCGCCAGAGGTACACGAGCTACCGCTCGCTCGCACAGATGGTGCCCGACCAGTTCGGGCCGCCGCTGCGGCGCTTCGACGATCTGCCCGTGCGGCCGTACTGGCTGCCGCTCGCCGCCGAACGGACCGAGAACTTCCAGTTCGAGCCGCCGCTGCACGGCACGAAGCTGCACCTCGTCGTCGGGCGGCCGTTCGCGCCGTCGTTCTCGTTCATGTCGCGCGCGACCGATGGTGCGCCGCGATTGCGACTCGAACTCGACTTCGGCGCCGGCGACAAGCGCACGAAGGACATCGACCTCGATCGCCCGTTCGCGGACGGCGCTTCGCTCGGGCGCGACTTCTGGGAGGTCAGCGTCGTGCCCGTCGTGCTCGACCGCGAGCTGCGTGCGCTGACGGTCGCCGCCGAACGCGGCACGGACCTGCGGCTCGTCGGTCTCTCGCTCGAGAGCGCGCAGCCGGGGCAGATCGAGCCGCTGCTGCTCGGAGCGCCGTCGCAGGGTGGTGTGCTGACGGACCTGCGCGGACCCTATCCGCAGGACGCGGGCATCGAGCTCGCGCCGGGAGCGACCGCGAAGGTCGCGATCCCGTCGAGCGCCGAGCCGCCGCAGAAGCTGTGGTTCTTCTACCGCGCCGTGTACCCGGGCCTGCCGATTGCGAATCCCGGCGCGCGCGTGGCCGAGATCCTGCTGCACTTCCGCGACGGCAGCCAGAAGCGCATCGTGCTCGAGCACCAGGTCAGCATGTTCTACGAACTGGCCGTCTACAACACGCGCGACAACCCACCCGAGGACTCGCCGGCCGCGATCGCTCTGAGCTGGATCGACGAGACGCAGGAGAAGCACCTGAACCTCGGCTATCCGGTCACCGAGCTGCCGGCCGAGGCCGTGCTCGACGCGATCGAGTTCCGCAACCTGGCCGAGTACCGGATGCGGTTCCGTTCCGTCGTGTTCGGCAACGATCGCATGGCGGCGCCGCAGGATCCGCCGGACTCGCCGCTCGAGCGCGAAGGTCAGGAGCGGCGTTTGCGCGCGAAGGAACGCGCGCTGCTGCAGTCGGCCGGGATCACGATCTACCGCGGCGGCCACCGCAGCGAGACGACGCTGTCGCCCGAGCAGGAGAAGGACGTCGCGGCGTTGCCGCGCGCGGTCACCGGCACCGAGGTCACGGCCACCGAGGCGCTGCTGCAGGACGGCAGCCGCCGCGTCGTGCTGTTCACGCCGCTGACCGGTGACGGCTGGGACGGCGCCGTGCTGAGCGTCGAATCGACGGATCGCGAGTGGAGTGCTTCGCAACAGTCGGCGAGCCAGCTCGGCTTCCTGCTGTGTCTGATCAGCACGCCGTTCCTGCTCGTGCTGCTCAGCGAGCTGATCTTCGTCGCGACGAACCTGCGGTTCCGGCTCATGGCCGTGATGTCGGTTGCGTCGCTGCTGCCGCTCGGCCTGTTGTCGCTGATGCTCGTCTCGGTGCTCGAGGGCGGCCACACGTCGGACGTCGAAGAGGGCATGCTCGGCACGGTCGGCAGCGCGATGGGGCAGCTCGAGGACCAGAAGGCGAAGGTGCAGAGCTCGGCGCAGCAGTGGTTGCGCGATCTCGCGGGCCTCGCGACCGGCAGGATGCAGTCGGTGCCGGAGGGCAAGCGCGAGGAGATCGCACCGGCGGTCGGCGCCGAGCTGCAGAAGCTGCTCGCCGGCCAGCTGCCGCCCGAGTGGCGCGGTGGGTTCCTGCGCCTCGAGTGGCAGCCGAGCCCCGGCAAGATCGCGGCGCCGCCGACCGTCGTCATGGCCGGCGACGAGCGTTTCGCGAGCACCGAGGCGCCGGCGCGCAAGGAGCCTGGCGTCTTCATGCAATGGGGCGTGCTGATGCTCGGCGTGCGCGCGGAACAGCCGTCGCCGTGCGGCAGCTTCGTGCTGACGGCCGGGAGGCCGCTCGACGGCAACCTGCTCGGTGCGCTGGCGCCCGGGCACCTCGTCATGTTGACCGACGTTCGCGGGTATCCGCTCGCCGCGAGCGCGGGCCGGCCCGAAGCGGACCTGATGCTGAGGCAGGCGCTCGATCCACCGGTCATGGCGCAACGAGAACACGCGCTCGCGGTCGCGGTCGAGCAACGCAAGCCGGTCGTCGCGCGTGCGTCGTCGTCGAGCGGGCCGTACGTCTACGGCAGCGAGGTGCTGCGCGACCTGCAGGACACGCCGCGCGGCGTGCTCGTCGTCGCACAGCAGGATCAGCGCGCGACGCTGGATCTCGCGTTCGGCCGCGTGCCGGTGCGCGGGTTCTTCCTGCTCGTCGCGGGCTCGCTGGTCGTGCTCGCGGCGTTCCTGTCGTTCGTCGTCAGCGGCCGCATCAGCCGTCCGATCGAGCAGCTCGAGCACGGCGCGCAGTCGTTGTCGCGCGGGAAGCTCGACACGCGCGTCGCGGTCGAGGAGGGTGGCCAGATCGGGCGCCTGACGCGGACGTTCAACCAGATGGCAGCCGACCTGCAGGGCCGGCTCCAGGACCTGCAGGCGCTGAACCGCACGATGCGCGAGCTCGCAGCCGAGCACGACGAAGCGACGACGCTCGACGTGCTGCGGCGGTTCTGCGCGAGCCACACGGCCGCCGACGCGATCCGCATCGTGCTCGCCGATCCCGGAGCACAGCACCTCGGCGTGCACGCGGGCCGCGACGGGGAATCGAGCTCGCTACCGCTCGGCAGCCTGCAGCTGGCACAGCTCGTGGGGCCGTTCTCGACGGTCTCGCAGCGTGGTGTGCTGCCGGCGCCGTGGTCCGACATCCTGCCGTCGTGCAGGTCCGTGACCGGGCTGCCGATCGTGTTCGCGGGCCACGCACGCGGCGTCGTGCTGCTCGGCTTCGAGCGCACGGAGCCGTTGCCGGTCGACCTCGAGCTGCTGAGCACGGTCGTCGCGCAGGCCGCCGTCGCGTTCGAACGCGCGCAGCTGCAGCGGCTCGCCGTGCACGACCACGTGACCGGGACGTTCACGCCCGAGTACTTCCGCCGCCACGTCGTCGACGAAGTGTCGCTCGCGCAGCAGCGTGGCCGGCCGCTCTCGATGGTCGCGGTCGCGCTCGGCGACGGCGACCGCCGGCCGCGCGGCCTGCGCCGCTTCGCGGGCCTGCTGCGCGAACGCCTGCCGAAGAACGCCGCGCTGTGCCACGCTGGTGCCGGGCAGTTCCACGCCGTGCTGCCGGCTTCGACGCGCGCGCTCGCCGAGAAGCACCTGCTCGACTTCGTCACCGCGTGGGCCGATCTCGCACGCCAGCTGCCCGAGAACGAGGTCGAGGACCAGCCTCCGGTCGGCGTCGTCGTGCAGTTCCCGGACGAGGCCCCGTCCGCGGAGTTCCTGTTCGAGGCGCTGCGCGCGCGGCTGCTCGCGCTGCACACGCCGGGCGCTTCGGCGATGGAGTCGGACGAGACCCTGCATCGCGCCGGCGTCACGGCCGTGAGCCCCGCGATGCGCGCGGTCTACAGCACGCTGCGCCGCGTCGCGCCGACCGACCTGCCGATCCTGCTCGAAGGCGAGACCGGCGTCGGCAAGGAGGTGCTGACGAACCTCGTGCACCGCTGGAGCCGGCGCGCCGGCGGGCCGCTCGTCAAGGTGCACTGCGCCTCGTTGTCCGAGACGCTGCTCGCGAGCGAGCTGGTCGGCCACGAGAAGGGTGCGTTCACGGGCGCGGAGCGGCGCAAGATCGGCCGCTTCGAGCAGGCCGACGGCGGGACCTTGTTCCTCGACGAGGTCGGCGAGATCCCGCTCGACGTCCAGGTCAAGCTGCTGCGCGTGCTGCAGGAAGGTGAAGTCGACCGCGTCGGCGGCACGGAGCCGGTCAAGGTCGACGTGCGCGTGATCGCCGCGACGAACCGCGACATCGCGCGCATGGTCGCCGAAGGGCGCTTCCGCGAGGACCTCTACTACCGCCTGCAGGGTCTGGTGGTGCGCGTGCCGCCGCTGCGCGAGCGCAAGCAGGAGCTCGGCGATCTCGTCGAGCACTTCCGGCGCGAGGTCGTCGAGAGTGGGCAGAGCCACGCGCGTTCGCTGTCGACCGACGCGATGGACGAGCTCTACCGCCAGGAATGGCCCGGCAACATCCGCGAGCTGCGCAACACGGTCTTCCGCGCGATGGTCATGGCGCGCGGCGATCTCGTGCTGCCGCGCGACGTGCTCGCTGCGCTGACCGCCAGCAGCACTGCGCCGCCCCCGAACCCGCCGGTGCAGG
>DASVAL010000090.1:0-51621 GCA_036376355.1 Planctomycetota bacterium | reverse complement strand
CGGCTCGTCGCGTGGCGGATCGACGGCGACGGCCTCGTCGTGCACCGCGCCGGCGCGACCGACGCCGAGGGCGCGTTCACGATCGGGCCGCTGCCGCCCGGTCAGTACGAGGTGCGCATCGAGGCGCAGCCGCCGCCGCGCGAGCCTCCGTGCGGACTCCTGACGGCCGCGGGCGACGCCGTTCTGCCCGACCTCGTGGTGCCGGCCGCGCGCCGCTGAAGAGGCTCGTGCCTGCGGCGCGACGGCGCGCCTGCTACTCTGCAGCGGCACCCTCCGAGATCGCGTGATGCCCGAGCACGTCCTGCACGACCTCGCTGCGTTCCACCGCGCGCTGCGGCAGCACCCGCGCGTGCTGCTCTTCAAGCACAGTCCGTCGTGCGCGATCAGCGCTGCCGCACGCGACGGCTACGACGCGTTCCGCCGCGAGCAGCCCGACGTGCCGGCACTGTTCGTCGACGTGATCGCGGACCGGCCGACCGCGCGCGCGATCACCGAGCACTGCGGCGTGAAGCACGAGTCGCCGCAGGCGATCCTGTTCGAGGAGGGCCTGGCCACATGGCACGCGTCGCACGACGCGATCACCGCCGGCGCGCTGCACGCCGCATGGGCACCACGATGCTGAAGCGCACGTTCACGGCAACCCTGATGCTCGCGGCCGCCGCGTTCGCGCAGGACGAACGCAAGCAGCTCGCGCGGCTGCTCGGCGAAGACCCGTTCGCGAAGCTCGCGGCGATCGGCTCGAGCGATCGCGACGAGGCTCGCGAGAAGGCCTGGACGTTGCGCGAGAAGCTCGACCCGCGCGTGCTCGTTCGGCTGCTGCGCGCAGGGCTCGGCAGCGAGGACGAACGCGTGATCTTCGGTGCTTCGATGCTGCTCGGCGACCTCTCGCTGCCCGCCCTCGAACTGCGCCACGCGGCCGCGCGCGTGATCCCGCGCCTCGGCGATCAGGACTGCCCCGTGACGGTCGAGGAGCTCGAGACGCTCTGGGGCAGCCGCGACGTGCCCACGGTGCTCGCACGCATTCCGGCGCTCGACGAGCCCGAAGCCAACTACTGCCTCGGCGAGCTGCACCGCGTCGTGCGCGCCGAGCACGTGCCCGCTCACTGCGACCTCGCGCTCGCGGCAAAGGGCGACGTGCGCTGGTTCGCGCTGGACAACGCGACGCTGACTGCCGGCTTCAGCGGCGAGCACGGCCCGCTCGCGATCGCGACGTGGGCGAAGTGCAGCGGCGTGCCGTTCGACACGGCGGCCGACGGCGAGCGCCTGCCCGGCGCGCTGCGTGCGGCGCTGGCGTGGATCCTCGACAATCCGCCGCCGACCGCGAAGGAGGGCACGGTCGCCGACAAGACCGTGCGGCCGCGTCACGTGCTGGTCGCCCGCTGGCTGATGGCGAGCCGGCCCGGAGCACAGGACCTGCCGCTGCTGCGGCGGCTGATCGGCAACCGCGCATTCCGTCCGGAGGCGCTGGCCGCGCTCGGCCACCTGCGGGACCCCGGGTCGCTCACGCTGCTGCGCGAGCATGCAGCGAGCGCGAACCTCGACACCCAGCGCTCCGCGTGCATGGGGCTCGCGCGCCGCGGCGAGGCGAAGGCGCTCGATGCGCTGCTCGCCGGCCCCGACGACTTCCTCGCGTGCGGCCTCGCGGTCGCATCCGCCGAGCGGCGGCGCGACTTCGCGGCGCAGGTGATCGCGATGCCGGCCGCCGACGCGGTCGCTGCCCTGCGGCGCATCGAGGGCGCGCGGACCGAGATCTTCCCGCCGCGCGTCCCGTCGGTCGACGACGCCTGGCTCGCGGACTTCGAACCGCTCGCTGCGGCAGCGAAGAACCTCGACGCACCCGTGCTGCGCACGCTGATCGCCGTGATCCCCGCGTGCGCGACGGCGAGCCTCGCCGACCGCCTGCTCGCGCACGAGGCGGCCGTGCTGTTCGCCGGTAGCGCCGACCCCGAACAGCCGTGGACAGGACCGCGAGGTGACCTCGGCTTCCGCGGCGTCTGGGCGTTCCTCGAAGTGACGCGGCCCGAGCTGTTCCTGACGCGGCTGCGCGAAGGGCTCGCCAGCGCCGACGAAGCGGTGCAGAGGACGTGCGCGGACCTGCTGCTGCGCCTCTGCGACCGCGACAGCGTCGGGCCGTTGCTCGCGTGGGCGAAGCGCACGGAAGCGGATCGCTGGTTCGAGCTCGCGGCACTCGGCGGCGACGACGTGCGCGCCGCGCTGCTCGCACGCGCAGCCGAAGACGGCGACGCGCTGCGTGCCCTCGCGCACCTGCACGGCATGCCCGCGGTGGTGACGCAATCGTGGGAGATTCCCGACGACGCGGTCGTCGCCGTCGTGGACGCACTGCGGCGCGGCGACGCGGCGGCGGCGTTCCTCGCGAGCAGGGCCGGCCGGCCCCGCGACGAGACCGACCTCGAGGAGGTCGCGCGTCTGCAGACCTGGCGCAGCGAGGCAGTCGAGGCGTTCGTGCTGCGTTCGACGCAGCGCTCGGGACCGGACGCGCTCGCCGAACTGCGCTGGCAGCTCGACTCGGGCCTTCACCGGGAGGACGCGACGATCCGCCGCACACTGCGCGAGCTGTCGCTCGACGGGCGCTACGTCACGCACCAGTTCTACGCGCGGCACCTGCCTGCCGGCCGCGACCTGACGCTGCTGTCGTTCTGGATCGACGAGCTCGGCGCAAACTGCTGCCGGCGCGTCGTCGCCGACCAGGCGCTGACGGCGATGTTCGGCGAGGAGCCCGAGCACGGCGACGACGACAACGAAGCGGTCACGCTGCGCCTGCGCCGCCGGCTGCTGCCGGTTCAGGACCGGCTGCGCTGGAGCACGCTCGCGAACGGCTACGTCGTCGCGGGTCGCTGATCGGCGCGGTGCGGGCGCTACTTCTTGACCGGCGGCGGCGGCTGGCCGACGTCGGCCGGCGTGCTGCGCTGCAGCAGCACCTCGAGCGAACGCAGCGCCGGCGCGGGACGGCCGAGCTGCAGCTCGGTCGGCTCGGCACGCCCGAACCTTGCCGCCGTGACGTGCAGCCACGCCTCTCCGACGGGCACCCGCAGCACGAAGCGGCCCGCGGCGTCGGTGTGCGTTCGCGCGAGCTCCTTCGAGAAGAACCGCTTCGAGGCGCTGCACACGGTGACGCCCGCGTTCGCGACGGGTGAACGATCGTCCGCGGCGAGCACGACGCCCGCGACGTCGACGCCGATCTCGAGCTGCAGCGCTGCATCACGCCGTTCGGCCGTCGCGAGAGTCACCTGCAAAGGCCGCAGGCAACCGGCGCCCGAGCGCAGCGACACCACGTACTGCCCTTCGGGCAAGCCAGTCACCCGGAAGCGACCCTCGGCGTCGGCGATGCCCGAGAACCTCGACGTCCTGCGTAGATTCTGGATCGACCAGACCGGATCGGTCTCGAGGACCACGCCAGCACCTTCCGCGGGCTTGCCGCCCGGCGCGCTGACGAGCCCCGCGAAGACGGCTTCGCGCGCGAGCGTGAGCTCGACGCGTTCCGGCATGCCAGCCGCCGGCGTCTCCCAGTGCGTCAGCGCGAGACCTGCGCCGCGCGCTTCGAGCACGACCCGCACGTCACTCGGGACCTCGGCGAGCGCGAACGAGCCGTCGGCAGCGACATTCGCGGTCAGGCGTCCGGGCAGCACGCGTTCGAACTCGTCGTGCAACGACGACTGCGGATCGAGGAAGTGCCGCAGCGCACCTGGCTCCCTGTTCGCGGGAACCAGCGCCTGCACGACGATCACGCGCACCTGCACCGAGTCCGCGCGCATGCCCTCGGGCACGTGCACGGTGCCGCGAAGCGTGCGCGGTGCCGTCATCACGACCGTGAGCACGTCGCCGCTGCCGAACAGATCCGTGGTGCGCATGCCGACGCCGAGCCCGTGCACGCGCGCGTGCACCCACGGCCCGACCCAGCCAATGCGCGCCGCATCCGTCACCTCGCATTCGCCGGCTGCGTTGCTGCGGCGCGTCGTGCGATGCTCGAAGCGCACGACGCCGTCGAGGTGCCGCGGCACGAAGACCTCGACCATCGCGTTCGCGACCGCGGTACCACGCTCGTCGACGCAGCGCACACGCAGCGTCGACGGTGACGCGGCTTCGCCCTGCGCGACGACCGGCACCAGCGCCAGGACCGCGGCCATCGCGCGGCGCAGCATCATTGGATGGTCAGCTGGATGCCGTCCGACGAGCTCGGGATCGAGAACCCGAACAAGTCGAAGTCCGCGCTCCAGAAGGTGAGCGTGAGCCCGATGTTCCCGGGCGGCACGGGAAGGCGGAGGCCGGCGCGGCGATTCGCGTTCGTCAGGCCGAAGATCGAGAGCGCCTCCGGGAACGCCCACGCCGTGCACGGCGACGGCAGGACCACCGACAGCGGAATGGCCTGCTGCGTGAACCCGATCACGAACAAGTACGGGCTGCCGGCGGGCAACGCACCCTCGTAACCGATCCAGGTGCCCGTGCCGGTCAAGCCGTCGTCGCGCAGGATGCCGCTCGCGGCGATCTTCGCGCCGCACGGCGTCCCGTAGCGCGTGAACGCGCCGAGAGGCGGCGCCTGGATCACACCGGCGAGCTCGAACACGGCGACCGGCGCGATGTTCCCGTTGCCGACGAACACGGTGCCCGTCGTCGAATCGACGTCGAGCCCCTCCGGGCTGATGCCGAGTCCGGCAACGGGGAACACGGCCACCTGCGCGCCAGTGCGGTCGACGACTATGATCTGGTTCAACGTGTCCTCGCCGAGCAGGAACGTGCGGCTGTAGGGGTCGTAGGCGAGGCCGTCGCCGTCCGTGCTGCCGATCGGCACGAACTGGTTGCTCGTGTAGATGCCCGTCTTCGTGAACTCGGCGACGATGTGCGCACTGTCGTTCGAGATCCAGACCGTGTCGTTCAACGGATCCAGCGCCAGCGCCGAGGCGTCGGAGATCGTCGGCGCGCACGACCAGCTCGACACGATGATGCCGGAGCGATCGATCTCGTAGACGATCTCGTTCTCGCCGACGACCCACAGCCGCCCGGTCGTGATGTCGACCTGCCCGCCGATCGCGAGGCTCCCCGTGGGCACCGGATACTGCTGGAGCAGCGCGCTGGTCGCACGATCGTAGAACTTCACGTTGCCAGCGGTCTGATCGATGACGACGACTTCGTTGGTGACCGCGTCATAGGCGACGGCCCCGGCGAACGAACCCTGGTGCGGGATCGTTGCGGTGATCACCACCTGGCTGGTCATTGGCGCCGCAAGAAGGACGGGAACGAGCAATCTGATCGAGAGCAAGGGACCTCCGAGGTTGCGGGAGTGGGAGCGTGATTATCAGGCGCTCGGGGACGAGCACAAACCGCCCCCCTCGGTTCATCGACGGCGAAGCGTGCACACGCTCGGGATTCGCGCCCGCATCGCGAGCAGCCGCCGGCACCCGTCGTCCAACCCGACAGGAGCAGCCCGGATGGCGGCTTTCAGCGGCTCTGCGAGGTGCCGGACTGCGTGATGTCCACGGTGGAGCCCTCGCGCAGGTTCGTGATCTCGCCCCTTGCGAGCGGCCCGCTGAACTCGATGTCGCTGCCGTCGTACGTGAGCACGACGTTGCCGACGACGAGGCGGCCGCGGCGGTCGCCGATCGTGCCGCGATAGCCGCGGTGGCCGACGAACGTCACGCGGTAACCGTCCTTCTCGAACACCGTGTCGGTCGCGGTGCACGAGACCGTCGCACCGTGCTTTCCCCGCGGCCCCGCGACCGTCGCGGAGCTCGGCGCGGTCGTGTTGTGCGGGACGTCGACGCGCACGAATGCCGGCGACGCGCACGCAGAAGCTGCGAACAGGACGAGCAACGGAACGCGGCGGCGGAACGGGACGCGGATCTTCACGTGGTACCTGGGCGCGCGATGATAGCCCGGCTCCGCTGTGCATGGGCGAGCCAGCTGCTCCACGCAGCGATCAGAAGAACCGATCCGTCACCGACGCGTCGTCGTAGCCGTCCTCCGTGAACCATCGCAGGCGCACGACGCGATCCGAAGCGACGAGCCCCGAATGGAGCCGCGTCGCGACCTCGCGCGCGGCGCGATCGTAGGTCTGACCCTTCCAGAACCTGGGCAGAATGCCCACGGCACGGACGATCAGGAGCCAGTGCCCGGGATGCTGGATCAGCACGTTGACCGTCGTGCGTCGCACGGCGCAGTTGAACGACCAGCCAAAACCCTCGTGGCTCCAGATCTCGTCCAGCGCGAGACCGGGGTCGGCCGCGCGCAACAGCAGCTCGATCACCTCGCGGCCAGGCGGATGCTCGGGATCGGGCTCGTCCTCGATCCAGCGTGGTGCGGTCGGGAACGACCCCTCGAACACGCAGTAGTTCTCCCTTGCTGCTGGAGCAGTGCCTTTCGACATCGGAGCGGCCGGCGCGACGTTTCCTGTAATGGCTGGACGTGCTCCAGCATCACATGCAGCGCGAAGGTGCGGTAGTCGCGAGGCGTCTCCCGGGGCCTTACTCGCACGCGTCGCTCACCGTAGGATCGCGACCCGTTCGACGCGCCGACCGGCGCGCGACGAGAACAACCTGCATGCGCCTCACTCTCACGCCACTGCTCGTCCTTGCCTCCGCGGCCGCGGTGGCACAGTCCCCGACGTTCGCCGAACCCGTTCGCCTGAAAGCCGGCGACAAGTTCCTCGGCAAGGACCGGCCCTATCCGTCGCCGGTCTACCACGACATGGATCGCGACGGCCGCGCCGACATCGTCGTCGGCGATCTCGCCGGCAATCTGACCGTCGCACCACGCACGGCCGGTGCTTTGACGACGTTCGGCGCCGAGTACAAGGTCATGGACGCCGAGGGCAAGCTGCTCGACCTGCAGAACTGGTGATGCATCGGCATGAGTCCACAGTTCGTGGACTTCGATGCGGACGGCCTGCTCGACATCGTCGCCGGCATCTACGACGGCTCGCCGCACCTCGTGCGCGGCACCGACAAGGGCTGGGGCAAGCCCGAGCAGATCCTCGACCGCGAGGGCTCGCGCATCGCACTCAATACCTGGTGGCACCACGACAAGCTGAGGTGGGAGAAGACGACGCGCTACGACGCGCCGGGTGTTTCCGGACCCGAGGGCCACATGACCTCCGCGATCGCGTTCGACGTCGACGGCGACGCGGATCTCGACCTGCTGCTCGGCGACTACAAGAGCGGCCGCATCTTCCGCCGCATCAACGAGGGCACCGCGCGCGAACCGAAGTTCGGGCTCGTGAACGAGCCCGTGCTCGCGGGCGGCGTGCCGATCGACGTGCCGGGCAACGTCGCGACGATGCGGCTCGTCGACTGGGACAAGGACGGCCTGATGGACCTCGCGTGCGGCAGCATGGGCGTCGTCGAAGGAGAGCGCGCCGAAGGCGAAGGCGGCGGAATCTTCCTGTTCCTGAACACGGGCACGAAGACCGCGCCGTCGTACGCGGCTCCGATCACGCTCGTGCCGCGGACGAGCGCGCGCAGCGAGGAACCGAAGCGTCCCGACGTCGGCCTCTACATGGACTTCGGCGACCACGACGGCGACGGCGACCTCGACATCATTGCTGGCGGCTACTCGATCGTGACGCCGAAGCAGCCCGTGCTCACGGCGGAGCAGCAGAAGCGCGTCGGCGAGCTGCAGGCCGGCCTCGCGGACCTCGCGAAGGCCACGACGGAGTTGTCCAGGTCGATCCAGGACGCCGCGAAGGGTCTCGACGAAGCCGCCGCCCGGAAGAAGCGGGCGGAGGCGTACGAGAGCAAGAAGGAGGATTACAGCAAGCTCAACAAGCAGCGGCAGGAGCTGACCAAGGAGCTCGAGCCGCTCGTGCCCCCGACCAGGCGCGTGAGCTACGTGTGGCTCTACGAGAACCTCGGCGCGAGCGCGAAGGCGCCCGCGGATCCGAGGTAGCGCCTCGATGGAGCGGACTTCGACGAGGTCCGGCCGCGCAATGCAGCGATCCCGCGCGATCGCCGGCAAGTTGCTCTGCACCTTCGTGCTCGCGGCGCCACTCACGACGCAGCAGCCCGCGCAGTCCGAGCCGCCGAAGCAGAAGCCCGAATTCACGGCCGAGCAGCTCGCGAGTGCGACGGCGTTCGCGAACAAGTTCGAGCAGGCACTGCGCGCGGGCGAGATCGACGCATGCCTCGCTGCCTGGGACAGAGACGCGATCGCCGAGGCGGTGTGCAAGGGGCTGCAGACGGATGCCAAGAAGCTCGCCGAGGCCAAGGAGAGCGCGAGGGCGGGCATGGACAAGTCGCTGCCGGCATTGTTCGAACATTGGAAGAACGACGTCCCGAAGGCCAAGCGCGCGCTCGTCGCCGACGGCGCCCTCCTGGCACGCTTCCGCTTCGCCGACGAGCAGGGCATCAGCATCATCGACCTCGAGCTCGCGCCGACCGCGGATGGTTGGAAGGTCGTCGACTTCCACAATCGGACTCTTGGCGTGAGCTACGTAGAGCAAGCACGGCAGACCATCCTGCCGGCGCTCGCGAGCCTCGATCGCGGGTTCCTGTCGCGCCTGTTCGGGTCCAACGCCGTGAAGCCGAAGGATCTCGAAGCGTGCAGCAAGCTCGCGAGCGACCAGCTGAAGGGCGACTACCAGGCCGTGCTCGCCGGCTATTCGAAGCTGCCGGCCGCGCTGCAGGACACTGGTGGCGTGCGATCGATCTACCTCGGTGCCTTGGGTCAGGCCGGGGACGAGAAGCAGTACATCGCGGAGCTGGAGCGAGCGGCCGCGCAATTCCCGGCCCCGATGTTCCGGTTCATGCTGGTCGACGCGTACTTCCTGAGCAAGCAGTGGGACAAGACGATCGCCTTGCTCGACGAGTTCATTGCGGCCGTCGAGCAGGATGCCGCGCTGTTGACGCTGCGAGCCAACGTCCTCCTGCAGGCGGGACGTGTCGCGGAAGCGCTCGCGGTCGTGCGCGAAGCGCAGAAGCTCGAGCCCGACTGCGAGTACATGCACAACGCCGGCCTCGACGTCTTGCTCGCGGCCAAGGAGTGGAAGGCAGTGCGCGCCAGCATCGAGTTCCTCGAGAAGACCGGGAAGTTCAAGTTCCGCGGCGCCCTCGAGGGTGAGCAGTGGGCCGAGTTCCGCCAGCAGCCCGAGTCCGAGCCGTGGCGTTGAGGGCGTGCGGCCTGCGCGAGCCGCAACTCAGCGCCGCCGCTGCAGCACGTGGAAGCCCGGCGGCAGGCCCGCCGCCAGCTCCGTGAAGTCGCCACGCCGCCACGCCTCGAGCACGATCGAACGTTCGGGCTCGCCGAGCAGCGGCTCGACGACGAGGTGCGTCACGCCGAGGCGTTCCCATTCCTGCTCGCACAGCGCCGCGAGTGCTGCGGCGTCCAGACCTTCGGGCACGTTCTCGGGCGTCGGCGCCGGCATGACCGCGCGGCGCCGCGTCTGCAGGTACAGCCATGCGTCGATGTCGCTGCCGAGCACGGCGCCTTCCGGCACGCGAGAGCGCACGGCGCGCGAGAGCTCGCGGTAACCCTGCACCGGGATCTCCTCGCGCCACATGCGAGCAAAGCACTCGGGATGCGGCTGCAGCTGCGCGAGCCCGGCCGGCAGCGACAACAGCGCGAACGCCGCGAAGCACCACGGCCACCACCTGCCCGCGAAGCGGCAGACCAGCGCGAAGAACACCGGCAGCACGGGCAGCACGTAACGCCACGTCACGTCGGTGAGCACGAGTGCGACGAGCCACAAGCCGCAGGCACCACCGTGCACCAGCGGCCCGCGCCGCAGCTGGCGCAGGCTCGCAACGATGGCGAGCAGGCCGGCAGCGCCGGTGCCGAAGACCAGCACGTCGCGCACCAAGGCAGGCAGCGCCGGCCACACCTCGGGCGCGAAGAGCCCCGCGATCGCCTGCCGCACCGTGCCCGACCCGAGATCGCGGATGCGATCGGGCAGCAACCCGATCCACTGCGCAGCGTCGCTGCAGAGCAGGGCGCCGTAGCCGCTGTAGTAGCGCAGGATCCTCGACTCGCCGGCGTCGCCGTGCCACGCGATCCACGACCACCACGGTGCGGTGACCAGCAGCCCCGCGAGCACGAACCGCGACGCGGCGCGCGCGCGCCGTTGCAGCAGCAGCTGTCCGGTGATCGCGAGCAGCGGCAGCACGGCCGTCGACTTCGCCTGTGCGCACAGACCGAGGATCGCACCGGCCAGCGCGGGGCGCCCTTCGCCCGTGCGACCGAGCACGAGCAGTGCCAACGGCAGCAGCGTGAACACCCACGGCTCGGCCATCGCACACTGCACGACCTGCAGCCACGCAGGCGCGAAGGCCGCGAGCGTCAGCACCGCGAGACGCTGCGCCGGGCCGAGGTCGAGGTGCAGGCGCAGCACCTGGCCCCAGAGCACGAGGCCGCAGGCCGCGATCACGAGGCCCGGAATCGCGAACAACCACGCGCTGTCGGGCGAGGCACCGAGCTGCCAGCAGAGACCGAGGACCGCAGGATGCAGCGGCGGGTAGCGCGTCTCGACAGGACAGCCCGGCAGCTGCTCCATGCAGTAGTCGCCGGCCCACAGGCTGCGGCCGAGTGCCGTGCAGATCGCGTCGTCGTGCCAGAGGCCGTGGAACGGGAAGCGCGCTGCCGCGACGAGCGCGAACGAGAACCAGACGAGCGCGAGCGGGAGCTCCGGCAGCAGCAGCGGGAATCGCGCGGAGAGGACTGCTCGCGCGGATCCCGCGGATCTCGCGGCTTTCGTTGCAGCCGGCTTGCGAGCACCGAGCAACAAGGGAGTGCGATGGGCGGCGTTGGTCTGCTCGGGGGAGGCGACGTGCAGACCGCGCCGCCGAGGCAATCACCATGCCGCGCAGCCGGCAGAGCGCCCGATGTGCGCACGTTCGCACGATCGTGCCCGGTCGCGAGCCGCGGTCGTGCTGGGACGCGAGCGCGAGTCGTTACCGGGCCGACACGCTTTCATCCGGCTCGCATCATGAGGCCGGCGGCGGTGGCGTGCGCCCAGCCGCGGCCAGTGCGCCATCCACGTCGTCGAGGCCTGGTCCTCAGCGCGTGGCTTCCCATGCCGGCGATCGTCAGGCGGCCATGCGGAGCGCGCAAGCGCCCGGCGTCGCAGGCGCGCTGTCGCTACGCTGCCCAGCTACATGAAGGGCTTCGAGACGACGAACCAGGTCGCTCCGCCCGCTCCCGCGAGTGCGATGCACCCGCCCAGCAGCGTGGGCACGCTGCGCAACCAGGCCGGCGAGCCCGGGACCACCACCCACCGCCGATGCGCGAGGCGCGCGACGACGGCGAATGCCACCGACACGAGCAGCACGACGCCGAATCGCCGGCAAGCCTCGACGACCCAGTCCAGATCGCTCATGCGGAAGGCCTCGCTGTCGTCCACGATCCAGATCGACATCAGTCCCGCGATCAGCGCCGCGTAACCGGCAACCAGGATCTCGGCGAGGAGGACCAGCACTGCAAGCACCTTGCGGTTCATTCGGCTCCAGCGGCACCACGCCGGCGCAACAGCCTACACCAACCACTCAATCGGTGTCGGTCATGAACAGCATCCACAACGCTCGCCCCACCGGATCCAACAGCACGTACGAGTAGTCCCACGCGACATCGTGGAACCACCGCGTCCACGCTCCCTCGATCGCGAACACGGAACAGGTCAGGCGGCGATCTGCGACGAGCGCATCCACGAACTGCCGCGAGAGCACGCGAGCCCGTTCTTCGCCGACGGCGCGCGTGTAGGCCCCTCCACTGTGCAGCGCGGAGGTCAGCGCACCTTCGAGCTCGAACGTGGTCATGAGTCGGTGCGCCGGCGGCAGGCTCTTCGCAGAACGGATCTCGATCGCCTCGAGCTCCCGCCGGACCTCGGGCCGGCCCAGGAACGCAGCCAGGCAAGGCGCGAGACCGCGCGCGAAGGCAGCATCGGGACGCTGCGCGTCGAGAGGTTCGAAGAGACGCAACACGCAACCTCCGTTCGCGAACAGTTCCGCGGCCGTGTCCACGAAGGCGGTGATCGCAGGCGCTGAGCGGGACCCGACTCTCCAGGCCACGTCCTCCCAGATCGCGCCGCTCATGCTCGCCGTTGGCTCGCTTCGCCTCTTCGCGCCAGCAGCACGAAGGGCAGCCCCACCAACATGACGGGTGCAAACAGCACGATGAACAGCATGTACCCGACTCGTGCGTACCAGCGCGGCCCGTTGCTCTGCCAGACCTTCTGCCACGCGGTCCCGAAACCTGTCGCCATCCACGGGATGTTCACGAACGGCAAGTAGCTCGTGAACTGGCCAGTGTCGCGACCACACCTCTTGCAGTAGTACCTCGCACGCTCGATCGGCGCGAGGCACCCGGGGCACACTGGCGTCGGCGCAGAACCAGGTTCGTGGTCCATGAAGCCTCACGGCTCGAAGGCGACGGAACCACCGGACATCGGCGCTTCCGCGCTGCTCGACATCCTACCCGCACAGCACCAGCGACGGCACCCACTGCCGATGAGGCCGTGAGGCCGGGGCCCGCGGATCCGCACGCCTGCGGAAGCCGGCGCCGCCGTCACTTCTCCCACTCGGGCGGCAGCCGCAGCTCGAGCGTCGCCGTCTCGCCGGCGACGACGGTCGCTGTGCCGATCGGCAGCAGGTGCGCGGCGAACGGATCGCGCACGCCGCTTGCCGCTGCCTGCTTCGCGAGCCCACGGCGCGCTTCGGGTGCCGCGAGCCGTTTCGGCAGCGTGTGCAGCGCCACCGTGCCCGCCGACAGCTCGAACGACACCGTGCCGTCGTCCTTCGTGTCGCCGCGGCCGTCACCCGGCTGCACGAGCACCGTCGCTCCGCGCACCGGCAGCCCCGCGGGGTCGAGCACCCGCAGCGCGAGCGTGCCGATCGCGAATGTGAACGTGCCGCGAGCCGTTCCACCGCGCACGACGTCGACGGTCTCGTGCGCGCGCCGCGATCCCGCGAAGGCCACGTGCCGCAGCGAGTACCTGCCGGCGCCGCCGACGTGGCTGAACCGCCCGTCCGCATCGGTCTCGATCGGCGTCGGGTCGACGTCGGGCCGGCCATCGGCACGCACACCGCGCTCGCAGTCGAGCTGCAGCCGCGCATTCGCCCATGGCGCGCCGTTGCGCAGCACCTGCGCTTGCAGCGTCCCGGGCAGCAGGCGCGACAGGTCGGGGTCGAGCACCGTCGTCTCGCCGTCGCGCAGCGTGACGTCGCCGACGTCGACGTTCTTCGTGATCGCCACGTCGCTGCTCGCGTGCCAGTAGCGGACCTGCACGTGCCAGCGGCCGGCCGGCAGCCCGGGGACGTCGAACGCGCCGTCGTCGTCGATGCGGAAGCGGGCGCTCTCGGCGTCGGTACGCAACGGCGCGGGCAGGTAGCGGCGCGGGTTCTCGCCGCGGCAGAGCTGCACGATCGGGCGTCGCGCCTCGGCCGCCGCGTTCGCGTCCTCGCCGTGCGCGAGACGCCGCAGCTCGTCCATGACGCCGTCCGGTCCGATCCTGCCGCGCAGCCGCGCGCCGACCTCCACGGTGACGACGAGCTCCGCATCTGTGGTGAAGAGCACATCGCAACGCTCGACCGGCACGTGACCGGGGCCGAGCACACGCAGGCCCATCGGGCGGTCTGCCGGACCGCGCACGGGCAGCGATCCGTCCGCGTCCGTCGTGCCCTCTTCGAGCACGAGCACACGACCGCCCCCCGTGGGGCGAAACCACGTGCCGGGCTCGTGCACTACGTTCCCGGGATCGAAGTCGTTGCCCAGCATTTCGCAGAGCTGCACGCGTGTGCCGGCGACCGGCGCACCAGCCGCCGTCAGCACCCTGAGCCGGCGCACCGTCTCCGTGCCGGCGCGCAGCACGATCTGTTGCGCAACTCCCGTGCACTCGACTGGCGCGAAGATCGGCAGCAGGCCCGACTCGCGGCTGAACTCGACGATCGCGCGGTAGCGACCCGGCTCCACTCGGTCGAACCGTGCTGTGCCATCGACGAGGTTTGTTCGCAGCACACGCATACCCCCTGGGACCGAGCGGCGCTGGTCGGCGATCTCGACGTGAACCCGACCCTGCTCGACGGGCATTCCGTCGCGGTCGACGACGCGCAGGGCCAGCTCGCTGCCGAGCGTCAGACGCACCACGAGATCGCGCGTGCCCCAGGCGACCTCGCCGGGAACCTCGGTCTTCGTGAACTGTTCGCCGCCCGTCGCGAGCCGCGCCGGCTGCTTCGCGTCGCTCGCGAGGCAGCGCAGCTCGAACGTGCCGTCGGCCTTCGACGACGTGCCATCGTGCCCCGCCGCGACGGTCACGCCGCGCACCGGCCGATCCATCTCGTCGACGACCTTGCCGCGGATCGTCGGGACCTCGGGTCGCGCGACGACGATCACGACGTCTTCGACCGGACGCTCGACGGCGAGCTCGAGCATCGCGGGCGACTGCACCGTGAGGTCCCCTTGGACCAGCGGCGTGTAGCGGCCTGGCACCAGCTGCCGCTCGAAGTCGAAGCGGCCAGCGTCGTCCGTGTGCGCATCGCGGTACACGATGGCATCGAGCCCGCGCGCGGAGCTCGCGCGCAGGCGAGTCTCGGGCTCGGCCTGCACGTAGACGTACGCCGCGGCGACCGGCGCACCGCGTGTGTCGACGACCCGCCCGCGCACGCGCACCCCGCGCGACATCACGAAGTCGCCCAGGTCGATCGTCGCCCCTTCGGCGATCATCTCCAACGGCCCGCTGAAGCCTGCGTAGGCCTCGTGCTCGACGCGGAGCCAATACCTGCACGGCGGCGGCGGCCAGAACGCGAGCGCGAACACGCCGTCGTCGCGCGTAGGCTCGCTGGTGAGCTGCACGGGCCGCACTTCGCCGTGATCGAGGACCCAGCGCGCGTACCGCTCGCTGTCCGCCGGACTGCTGTCGATCCGCAGGCGACCACCCGCGAGCGGCTTGCCGGCGTCGTCGACGCAGCGGCCGCGCACGACCGCGAGCTTCGGATCGCGCGGCGTTGCGGCCGGCGGAGCCGTGCGCTCGCCGGCTGCGGGACTGCTCGGCGACAACACGGCCGGTGCACGCTCGCCGAGCGGCGCCGTTGCCGGGGACGCGGCAGATCCGACGCGCGCCGATTCGGGCCCCGCGGCAGGTTCGGGCGTCGGCCACCACACCATCGCCGCGATCGCCGCTGCCACCAACGCGACCGCCGACACCTTCGCCCACGTCGCCATCAGCATTCCTCCTGCAGCAACCGCTGCCGTGCCCGCCACACTTGCGTCGCGCAGGCCGAACGCGGCGACCACGCCCGCGCGCCAGTCGGTGCCTTCGTGTTCTGCGAGCCGCTCGCGCAGCGTTGCGAGGCCGCGCTTGAGCCGGCTCTTCACGGTCTCGACCGGCACACCGCTCGCGGCCGCGATCTCGCGCGGCGGCCGTCCCTCGAAGAAGCGCTGCCAGATCGCGGTGCGATACACCGGTTCGAGCGCTTCGACGGCGGCGATCAACCGCCGTGCTGTGTCGCCGCGCGCCGACATCGCAACGCCATCCTCGGCGACGAAACCGCGCGCGCTCGCGACCGCTGCCTCTCTCCGCACGCGCCGCCTGTCACGGCGGTTGAACCCGCGCACGACGTTGCGCAGCAGCGTCGCGAGCCAGCCGCCGATCGCCGCGTCGTGCCGCGGCGGACGGCGCAGCGCACCGAGCCACGTCTGCTGCACGACGTCGTCGGCCGTCGCGGCGTCGCCGACCAGCTCGATCGCGAGCGCGCGCAGCGCCGCACCGTGGCGGACGACGTGCGCGGTGATGTCGAAGGGTGGCGGGCTCATCGGCTACGAGCCTACCAATGCCACGGCCCCCGGATCGGGGGCGCGGCGCCATCCGTTCCACTCGGGCAGCTGGCCGTCGCCGCCCGCCCCGCCTCACTGGATCGGCACGACGAGCGTGTCGATCCAGGGCACGGCCGTCGAGTTCGGGTCCGCTTCGAGCGTGAAGCGGAATTGTATGAACAGCTTGCCGTCCGCGACGTCCTGCGAGCTCGACCACGCGGTCGCGCCCGTGCCGAACGCGTCGTCGCCGCCGCGGAACTCGATCACGATCGCGGTGCCCGGCGGTGTGAAGGCCGCGACGTGGTGCGGCCTGTAATCGGGGTTCGCCACGGTGGCCCAGAACCACCGCGAGGTCGCGACCGAAGTCGTGCGCACGAACTCGAGCTCGAGGTCGAACAGGAACGAGCCGCCCTGACCAGTCGACACGCTCGCCGGGTTGACGATGCCTGGATGGCCGGCGGCACCTCCCGACGCGTGCACCGTCGCGTACGGCTGTCCTGACGAGGGCACGAGCCCGTAGAGGACCGCGGAGTTGTTCACGGGACCGGGCACGGGCAGCGGATCGCAGCGCGTCTCGAGCAGCAGCGTGCTCTGGCCGTCGTAGACGAACGGCACCTGCGGCGCGGGGAAGGGCAGGTAGCCGCTCGGCAGCAGCGCCTGCGGCTGGATCACGTAGCTGCCCGAGTACATCGAGACCGTGCTGCCCGGACGCGGGTTCTGCGCGAACGTCTGCGAGAGGCCCGACAGCGGTGCGACCGGGATCAAGCCCCATGGATCGATCGTGTAGTCGGGCACGACGTCGCTGTGCGAAGCGCGCAGTTCGAACTGCGGGAACGTCTCCGGCGCCACGGCACCGAACAGCGGACGCCAGCGCACGTCGACGAGCGTCTCGCGGACGCCGTTCGCGCCGAGCTCCGCAGCGCGCAGCGCGTGCTGGACCAGCGCGCCGTTCGCGCGCACGGGCGTCAGCCCTGCCACCGGAAAGACGTAGGCCGAAGGCGGCAGCGGTCGCACCGTGCGCCGCACCGACGGCCGCGCCTGCAGGCGGTGGAACACGGTGTCGTCCCAGACGCCCGTGAGCAGCGGCAGGTCGATGCCGAATGCGACCTCCACTGCCGCCGTTCCGTCGTGCACGATCACGCTTTCCGAGCTGCTCGCAAGCACCGAACCGAGACCGAGGCTCGGGTCCCACTCGCCGACCTGGAAGAAGAGCGGCGTGCCGGCGGGCAGCACGCTCGGTGGGAACGTGAACGAGCCGGGGCTCGACAGGGTCACGAGGCCGACGTGGAGCAACAGGACCGACGGCGAGAACGCGAGGTCGAAGGTCTGACCGAACAGCGGCGTCGAGCCCGGAGCCACGTCGGCGATCAGCGCGTAGATGTCGCCCGGTCGCCCATAGAAGCTCCACGCGACGGTCTGGGACGGCAGGCTGCGGGGGACCTGGTGGGGTTGGAGGGTCAGCGGCGGCTGCTGCGCGATCGCGAGCGGAACGAGGGCGGTGGCAGCCGCGGCACGAAGAGTCCGCAGGAGTGGGTCGGTCATGGGTCGCGGCGAAGGCAACATTGGTGCCGGCAGACGGCTCGGACGCAGGCACGCGCCAACGCGGCAGACGCACGAAGCGTCGGTTACGGAACCGGAACCATACCCGCGCCCTGGTTTTGTTCCCGCGGGCAGCGGCCGACCCGTGCGGGCCGTCGATATGGTTCGCACTCCCACCCGCGACTGACCGTGATCCGCGAAGCCGTGAGCACTGCCCTCGTCCCCGCACCCGCGATCGAGCTCGCCGCCCGCGGCCATTGGTCGGCGGCGTGGCCGCACGTGGCACCGACCGCCGCCGCGCTCGTCACCGGCGGCTCGTGTGCGGATCTGCTGTGGCTCCACGAGCTGTGCCGGCAACTCGGACTCGACGTGCGGCGGCGCTGGATCGGACGCGCGCTGCGGCGCCGCTTTCCGGACGACCTGCGTGTGCGCGCGACCACCGTGCTCGACCTGATGCGGCGCGGCCGCGTCGCCGATGCGTGGTACGCGATCCGCGACGATGCGTACCCGGATGCGGCCGTGGAGCACCGCGTGCCGTGGCTGCTCGCGAAGGCGCGCGTGCGGCACGACCTGCGCGACCACGCGGCGGCGGCCGAGCTGATCGACGCGGCCGAGGCACAAGCACCCGACGACCCGTGGGTCGCGACCGAGCGCATCTGGGCGCTGCAGGCGGCCGACAAGACGGCGGAAGCGCTCGCGGCGTGCGCGGCCGCGAGGCAGCGGTTCCCGGGCCACGCGAACCTGATCGCCGTCGAGTGCTGGGTCCGGCACGACGCGAACGTCGCCGGCTTGCTCGAGCATCTCGCGCTGGCGAGGCAACAGCTGCGCAGCCCGTATCTCGACGGCGTCTACGCGATGATGTGCCACGAGAACGGCGACTCCGGCGCGGCTTGCGCGGTCTGGGAGCAACTGCTCGCCGAGCCGTGGCACGAACGGCGCCTGCGGGCCGCGTGGCGCTTCGCTCTCGTGCACACCTGCCGCGAACGCGGCGACGACGCCAGGGCACTGCAGCACGCCGAGGCCGCCGGCCGCTTCGCGACGGGCGCCGCCGAGCGTTTGCGGCAGCACCTGGCACAGCCGGATCCCGGCGCGCGCCGGCGCGTCGTGCTCACCGTGCCGTTCGTGCGCCAGGATCAGCTGACCTGTGCACCCGCGACGATCGCGTCGCTGCTCGCGTGGTTCGGCGCGCCGATCGACCAGCGCGAGATCGCAGCGCGCATCACGTGGGACGGCACCGCGAGCCAGAACGAGCTGCAGTGGGCGCGCGAGCGCGGGCTCGTCGTGCGCTTCTTCCAGTTCGATCCCGAGGTCGCAAAGCGCCTGCTCGATCTCGGCCTGCCGTTCGCGCTGTCGACGCGCTTCGAGACCTCGGCGCACCGGCAGGCCGTCGTCGGCTACGACCCCGTGCTGCGGACCTTCGTGTTGCGCGATCCGAGCGTGCACGAGCTGCGTGAGGTCGACGCCGAATGGCTGTCGGCGATCACGCGCCGCGGCGGTGACTGCGTGCTGCTGCTGCCGGCCGAGGTCGCCGAGCGCATGGAACTGCCGCCGTTGCCCGCGGAAGCGGAGACGCTCGAGTGGCTGCAGCTGCGCCTCGACATCGACGCACGCCGCCTCGCCGGCGTGCCACAGCGCGTCGAGGCGCTGCTGGCGCGGACGACCGGCGCGCTGCGCTTCGAGATCGAGACGCGCATGCTCGACGAACGCGGCGAACGCAACCGGCTCGTCGAGCTGTACCGGCAGGCGCACACGGAAGCGCCCGACGATGCGTACTGGCAGTACCGCTACGTGGCCGAGCTGTTGAACCAGGACCGCTGGCAGGAGGCGCGCGCGGTGCTCGAAGCGCTCGTGCAGCGCAGCGGGTCGCCGTTCCTGCGCATGATGCTCGCCGACCAGTGGCGCCACGACGCGCGGTTGCGGCCCGAGGCGGCCGCGATGATGCGTCGCGCGCTGCGTGCACGCGGCCGCGACGCACGCACGTGGCAGCGCCATGCGTGCCTCGTCGCCGACGACGGCCGGCAAGCCGAGGCGGCCGATCTGCACCGCACGGCGGCGATGCTCGATCCGACCGACGAGTGGCACGCGGTCTCGTACTTCCGCGCGCTGCGCTCGATCGGCAAGGCCGATCAGGGGCTGCTGTGGCTGCAGCAACGCGTGAGCGCTGCTGCGGGCCGTTCGTCGGCGCCGGCCGGCACGCTCGCGGACGCGCTCGAGGAGATGCACCGCCCCGACGACGCAATCGCGGTGCTGCAGCAGGCGCTCGCGAGCCACGACACACCCGAGCAACGCGACCGCCTGTGTCACCTCCTGCTGCGGCACCGCCATCTCGACGCCGCGCGCAAGCTGCTCGCCGAGCCCGATCGCTTCCGTCCCGTCGATCACGCGCTGCGACGCCGCGACGTCGCGAGCGCGAGCGGCGACCGGGCCGGCGCGCGCGCGGCGCTGCAGGACGCCGTCGCCGCGATGCCGGCGCACGTCGCGGCGCAGTCGGCATTGCTGCACCTGATCCTCGCGGAGGACGGACTCGCACCGGCGCTCGCGCGCGCGGACGAGCTCGTCGAGCAGCACCACGACCACGCGGCGCTCGCCGTCGAGATCGTCGAATTCCTGCGGCACGTCGAGGACCACGCGCGCGCCGAGCGTGTGTTGCGCCGCCTCGTCGGTGAACATCCGCACGAGCACTGGCTGCGCGGCAAGCTCGCGCGCTTCCTGCTGCAGCGCGGCCGCGTCGACGAAGCCGCCCCGCTGCTCGCCGAGCTGCGCATCGCGACGCCGCGTTCGTCGCCGGTGTGGGCCGACATCGCGGACCTCGCGCGTGCGCGCGGCGACCTGCCCGAAGCGCGCGCCGCCGCGACGCGCGCGATCGAGCTCGCGCCGGGCAACACCTGGTGCCTGCGCCTGCTGCTGAATCTCGCGACGAGCCGCGACGACGCGCTGACGGCGCTGCGGCTGCCGATGCGCCTGCTGCTCGAACGCCCACAGGCGCCGGCGACCGGCGAGCTCGAGCCGCTGGTCCCGATCCTCGCGCCGTTGCCGAAGCAGGAGCTCGACGCGTGGTTCGACGCGCTCGCGGCGGCGTTCCCGGGCGTCAGCGCGGTCACCGTCGCGCGCTGCGAGGCCGTGCTGCACAACGATCCGGCCAAGGCGATGCCGCTCGCGGAGGCTCTCGTCGCGGCCGAACGCTGGCGCACGGACCACCACCTGCGCCTCGCGCGCTGCCTGCGCGCGAGCAACCGCCGCGCCGACGAACGCAGAGCACTCGAGGCGCTGCTGCTCGTCGATCCCGCGTGTGCGCAGGCGTTCGTCGAGATCGGCGAGTCGTTCGACCAGGAGGGGCGCCTGCCGCAGGCCGTCGCGACGTTCGAACGCGGGCTCGAGCGCGCGCCGGGCTACGCGACTCTGCACGGCATGCTTGCCGACGCGCTGTGGCGCCTCGGCCAGCGCGAACGCGCGCTGTCGTGCGCGGCACGCGCTTGCGAGCTCGACCCGTCCTACTCGTGGGCGTTCGAGGCGCGCGTCTCCTGGCTCGCCGAGCTCGGCCGCCACGACGACGCCCTGGCGCTGACCGAGAAGATGGTCCGCGACGACCCGCACTGGTCGGTCAGCCACGACCTGCGTGCGCGCGCACTGGCCGCGGTCGGCCGCCACGAAGAACGCATCGCATCGCTGCAGCAGGCGCTCGCGTTGTCGCCGCGGCTCGGCTCGACGCGCCTGATGCTCGTCGACGCGCTGATCGGGCTCAAGAGGCTCGACGAAGCGCGCGCCGTCATCGACGCGGGCAAGGCTCTGCTCGGCGACGATCCGCCGCTGCTGCTGCGCGAGGTCGCGCTGGTGCGGACCAGCGGGCGCATCGACGAAGCGCGCGAGCTGCTGCGCGAGCTGCTGCAGCGCCATCCGGACTTCGAGCAGGGCTGGCGGCGGCTGCTCTCGTTCTACGACGAGGAGGGCCGCGGCGACGACATCCTCGCGCTGTACCGCGATCCGCCGCCCGCACTGCGGAACGACTGCGTGTTGTGCGGCTACGCCGCCGCCGTCCTGCGCGAACGCGGCGATGCGGCCGGCGCGGAACAGGCGTTCGAGCGTGCGCTCGCGATCGAGCAGGGCTACGCGTGGGCACGCGATCAGCTCTGTGAGCTGCTGCTCGGACAGCAGAAGCCGGAGCGCGTGCTCGAGCTGCTGCCCGATCACGACACGCCCGAGCGGCTCGACTGGCAGCACGCGCGGCTCGTCACCGAGGCCGCGGCCGGCGTCGGACGCTTCGACATCGCGCAGCGCGCGTTCCTGCGGCTACTGCGCGACGACCCGCCGCGGCGACGCATGGTGCTCGGCGATCTCGACGCATTGCTGCGCAAGCGGCACGGCAAGGAACACGAACGCGCTCTGCGCAGCGCCGTGGCCGCGGCCGACGGCGATCCCGCGGTCGCGTTCAACTGGCTGCGCATCCTCGCCTCTCGGCGCCACTGGCGGCGCTTCTGGCGCGGCGTCGACGAAGCCCACGCGAAATTCACGCCGAAGGCAGGCGTGCAGCCGCTCGCGGAGCTGCTGAACGACGTGCGCCACGTGACGAAGGTGCCGGGCCTCGCGCGCTGGGTCAGGAAGAACCTGCACCCGCCGATCCGCAGCACGCAGGCCGCCGGCGAACTGCTGTACGCGCTCGCGTTCGACGACGACTGCCGGCGCGAGATGATCCGCCTGTTCGGCGACGACTGGCGGCGTCCCGACGTCCAAGGCTGGATGCTCGCGAACCTCTCGGGCGCGCTGATCAAGGCCGGCCGGCTCGACGAAGCGACCGCGGTCTGCCGCCACGCGCTCGACGCGGTGCCGCACGACCATTCGTACTGGTGGCACCGGCGCGACCTCGCCGACGTCGAGTTGCGCCGCGGCCGGTTCGCCGCAGCGCGCCTCGGCTGCACGACGCCGCCGGCCGAGTACGCGAGCGTCCGCCTCGACATGTACCAGATCGCGCTCGCGGCCGAGCTGCGGCTCACGCCGTGGTGGCGGCGCCGGCGCCTCTTGCTCGAACGCCTGCCCGAGACCTTCCGCCGCCTCGACGCACTGCTCGCAAAGCCGTCCCAGTCGCAGCCGCAGCTCAGGGCGCGCTGGCTGTTCCGCGGCTGTCCTGGCTTCATGACGTTGCTGCTCTTGTGCGGCCCGCGCGGCGTGCAGTTCGCGCGCACGCTGCTGCGCGCCTGAGTCGCGTGGCCCACCACCGCAGCTCGACCGGGTTGCAGGGTTGCCGGGGGGTCTTGACTTGGCATGGCAAAGTGAAGACGCTCGCCGGCATGGACGAGCCGCCCGCAACCGCAGCCGAGCCGAACGCAGGGGCGCCGAACACCGCGCCGGAAGGAAGGGCGGCGAATGGCCGCGGCCTGCTGGGCACGCTCGACGATCTGCTGCGCAATGCGAGCCGAGCCGGCACGACCGAGGGCACGGTCGCAGCGACGAGCCGCCAGCTCGTGCTGCTGGGCCTCCTGCTGGCCGGCATCTACGGCTGCAGCCTGGGCGCCTTCGGCCTGTTCCACGACGGCGACGAGCCGTGGCTGCAGTTGCTGAGCGCGGTCGTGAAGCTGCCGCTCGTGTTCGCGCTGACGGTCCTCGTCACGTGGCCGTCGCTCTACGTGTTCGCGACGCTGATCCGGTCGCCGCTCGGCGGCACCGGCACGCTGCGGCTCCTGCTGCAAGCGATCGTCGTGCAGCTCGCGATCCTCGGCAGCCTCGGCCCCGTGTTCGCGTTCTTCGCGGCGAGCACTGCCAGCTATCCGTTCCTGCTGCTGCTGAACGTGCTGTTCTGCGCGATCGGCGGCATCGTCTCGCTCGTCGTGCTGCAGCGCGCGGCCAGAGCACTGTTGCGCACCGGCGAGACGCCGCGGCAGCCGCCGAGCCAGCGCCTGCTGACGGTGTGGTGCCTGCTCTACGGGACGGTCGGCGCGCAGATGGCGTGGCTGCTGCGGCCGTTCCTGCTCGCGCCGGGGCACGAGTTCTCGTGGCTGCGGGCCCGCGACAGCAACGTGTTCGCGGCGCTGCTCGGCGTGCTGCGCGACCTGTTCGCGGGCCGGTGACGCCGTGGCGGCCGTGGCGCCCGCACTGCGGTCGGTGCTGCACGGCGAATCCGTCGCGGTGCGCCAGTGCATCGCGCTCTCGCTCGCCGGCGGCGCATTGCACGGGCTCGCACTCGGCGCCTCGTCCGGCGAGCCAGCGCTGGCCGTCTACTCGGCGATCAAGGTGCCGCTGTTGCTGCTGTGCTCGTGCCTCGTCACGCTGCCGAACTTCTACGTGCTGCACGCGCTGCTCGGCCTCAGCGCGGACTTCGCGGCCGCCTGCCGCGGTCTGTGGGCGGCGCAGGCCGCGCTCGCGATCGCGCTCGGCGCGTTCGCGCCGGTGGTCGTGTTCGTGTTCGCGAGCACGAACGACGGCTACCTGCTGACGCTGCTCGACGGGCTCCTGTTCGCGCTCGCGGCCGTCGTCGGCCAGGTCGTGCTCGCGCGGCATTACCGGCCGCTGCTCGCGCGCGACCGCCGCCACCGCGTGACGCTCGCGAGTTGGGCCGTGTTGTACGTGTTCTTCGCCGTGCAGCTGGCCTGGGTGCTGCGGCCGTTCCTCGGCACGCCGGGTTACCCGGTCGAGTTCCTGCGCAGCAACGCGCTCGAGCAGAACGCGTACGTCGTGCTGATCGAGCACTTCGCGCGGTTGTTGCGGTAGCGCCGCCTGCGCGGGCGAATGGCCGCGCGCGCAATCACTTCAGCGACGTCAGGTGCAGCCAGAACTGCCGCTCGAACTCGTCCCAGTCGACGCCCGCGAACGCGACGTCGAGCGCCGCGTGCGCGCCCTTCGCGGTGCGCAGCTCGTTCCAGAGCTTCTCGAAGCGAGCCGTGTTCTCGCGCGGCCCCTTGCGCAGGAAGTGCACGAGCGCCCAGCCCTGCGCGTAGCGCTGCTGCGCGAACTCGTAGAAGTCGCCGCGGCCGCCGTAGACGAAGTCCTTCAGCTTCGGCAGCGAGTTCCTGCTGCGCGTGAGCGTCGCCACGTGCTCACGCCGCAGCTGGCCGCCGACCAGCTTGCCCTGCTCGTGCTTCGCGGTCTCCCAGAACTCCGCCATGCCTTCGTTGAGCCACGTCGGCGGATTCTCCATGATGCGATCGAGGAACTGGTGGAAGCCCTCGTGCCGGATCGTGCGCACCATGTCCTCGCGCCGCGTCACGTTCCAGATCAGCAGCTGCTTCAGCACCGGCGAGTAGATGCCGGCCGTGTGCGGCGCCGCCTCGCCGACGATCGCCTTCACGTAGTCCTGGTAGCCGCTCTCACCCGAGAACAGGAACACGCGGAACCGCGGCTGGCTCTTGTCCTCCTTGATCCACGTCAGCTGCGCCATCAGGTTCACGTACGACGCCTCGAGCACGCGGCATGCCTCTGCGCACATCTTCTGGTCGATGTCGGAGACGACTTCGTAGTGCGTCGTGCGATTCACGAAGCGCCGCGGCCAATTGGGCCCGCGCGCCGCCATCGCGAGCATCGTCTCGAGCTGCGCCATCTCGTCCCACAGACCGTGCTTCGTCTTCGCCTCGCGCACGACGCGCCGCGCGTCGTCGGTGCGGTTGCGACGCAAGAGCGCGACGCAGAGCTGGTCGTGTGCGTGCTCGCAGCCCGGATCCTGCTTCACCGCGGCCTCGTACTCGGCGATCGCCTCGGCCACGCGTCCCATGCCCTCGAGCGCCTGGCCGCGCAGCAGCCTCGCCTGCGTCATCTCGGCGTCCTTCGCGAGCAGCTCGGCACAGATCGGCTCCGCGTGCTCGCCGCGTCCGAACCGCACCGCGATCCACGCCTTCATGAACTGGCGCGAGATCGCCGCCATGTCGCCGTCGCGCAGCTGCGCGAGCGCTTTGGCGGCCTCCGCGTACTTGCCCTTCTGGCAGAGCTCGAGCATCTCGTTCGCGGCGCGGCTGACGCCGCTCGTCAGGCCGGGAATCCACGAGTCGTCGCGCGCCGCGATGCGCGGCACGTCGGGGCGCTCGAACAGCCACGCGGGCAGCTGCTTCTTCGCGTCGAACGACTTGTCGAACTGCTCACGCTGGGCGGCGAGCGCTTCGTCGACGCGCCCCTGCAGGAACGAGGGCTCGACCTTGCCCTCGAGCACGATCTCGTCGCACGAGGTGCACGAGCTACGCATGAGGCCGACGTGGCCGAACTCGACCTTCTCGCGCTTCGTCTTCACGACGGACTTGTTGTCGAGCACCATCTCGACCTGGCCGTCGCCGACGCGCACGACCGCCTTGAACGGCGCAAGGGGAGTCCCGCGCAGGCGGGCGTCGGCGACCCAGTGCGGCTCTTCGTCGCCTTTGCCCTGCATCACGCCCGACTGGAAGTAGCCGCCCGCGTCGCCGGTCGAGCCGAAGTCGGCGAGGAACCAGCTGTCGCCGGACGGATCGAGGTCGAACAGGACGCGCAGGGACTTGTCCGGCCCCGGGTAGCGCTTGCCCGAGATCGTCACCGTGTAGGAGCCCGCGAACACGATCGGGTTCACGAGCAGCTGACTCTCTTCCGCGCCCTGCCAATCCGTGAGCTTGTCCGAGTAGGTGACCTTCAGGCGCCCCGTCGCCTCGTCGTAGAACGTGACCTTGCCCGTGATGCACTCGGCGAGCTTCGGCACCTTCGCGATCGCGTAGAACGCGCAGGTGCGCAGGTCCGAGACGATCGCCTCGCACTGCGCCTGCACGTAGATCCGCTTCTCGTGCTGGCCGACCAGCGCGACGAGCGCCGTGCGCGCATCGTTCCACCTCGCCTTCTGCATCTGTGCGTGCACGGCCGCGAGGCCGGCTTCGAAGTCGGCTTCGCCCGGCGGGGTCTGGGCTCGAGCCGCGGCGGCGGCCAGGAAAGACGACAACGTCGTCGCGAGAAGCAGTCGGTGCATGGTCTCCTCGGGGCGCGGATGATCGCGCTCGACGCGCGGGTCGTCAATCGGGCCCGACCTGCAGTATCGTGGCCGGCCCGCGCGCACTCCCCATGGCAACCTCGACGGATCTGCTGCTGGCCGCGGCGCGGTCGATCCGCGCGCACTATCCGGAGTTCCTCGAGGTCGGCGAGTCGGAGTGGCGCCACTTCCTCGGCTGCTTGCGGCCGCAGTCGTACGAGCGCGGCGAATCGCTGCAGCAGCAGGGGGAACCGGCGCATCGGATCCACTACCTGCTGCAGGGCGTCGTGTGCCTGCGCACGCTGCACGAGGATGCGGTCGTCAATCTCGGCTTCGACGGCGAGCACCGCTGGGTCGGCTCGTACGCGAGCCTGCTGTCGGGCACACCGTGCGCGTTCGGCGTGGTCGCGCCCGAGCCCTGCGCGACCGTGCAGCTGCCTGCACCGCTACGAGGGGCGACTGTTCGGGCTGCTGCGCGGCGTCGGCGAGGCCGAGCTGCGCTGCGCCGGCGACGACCGGTTCTTCGCGCCGGCCGACCGCGGCCTGCGCGTCGAGTTCCATCGCGATGCGCAGCGCGCCATCACCGGTGTGTCGAGCACGCACCGCGGCCGAACGATCCGCTTCGCGAGGCAATGATCGAAGCACCCGCGCGCCGCCGATGAATCTGTAATGCCCCGGGACGGTGATATCGGGCCCGCAATCCGCTGAACCGTTTCACCGCACGCGCGCGGCGCGCGATCGAGCGCGCTCGACCGCACTGCGCACACGCCTTGGGCCGCCCCCTTCACACGCAGCGGACACCATGTTGCGCACCGGCCGTCCGCTGTAGCGCCCGCTGCCACGGCACCTTCTCGCAATCGCGTATCCCACCGGTACGCAGCTGCGACGTTCTTGTTTCGCCGCGGCATGTCCTCCCTCTCGCGAATCCGCTAGTGTTTGCCCGGCGACCAAAATCGCCTCGTGCCCCCCGTTTCACACTCTCTCCAAGAAACCTTTCCATGCACAAACTTACCCCGCTTGCACTCGGCCTGCTCGCGCCCATTGCGATTGCGCAGTGCCCATTGGATCCGAGCATCGGCACGCTGCTGCCGTACGTCGCCTTCGATCACCAATACACGATCCAGCCGATCGGCTTCGCGTTCCCCTTCGGTGGCGCGACATACAACGACGTCCACATCACCACGAAGGGAATGTTCTACCTGTCGAACGCCGGCGTACCCGCTCCCCTGGGCTACGACTACACGGCGACGACGGCAGAGCTAGTGAGCGGCCCGCCGCGCATCTGCCCGCTGTGGACCGACATGGGCGTCGACAACATGGCCGGCCAGGGCGTGTTCATCAACAGCACGCCAACCGTGTGCACGATCACCTGGAAGGACGCGCACGGATTCGGCGCGGCGCTGCCGCTGTTCAGCGTCCAGTGCAAGCTGTTCCCGACCGGAGAGATCAAGTTCTCGTACAGCTCGGCAGCCATCAACAACTCGACCTGGACCGGTCCTCCGCCGGGATGGCCCGCGATCGTCGGTGCTTCGCCTGGCAACGGTGCAATCCTCCCGGCTGCGGTGGATCTCTCCGCCGGCGGCGTGACGCTCGACAACACGATCTTCGAAGAGTGGTCGGCCCCGAACACCTTCAACATGGGCGGCATGGACGTCAACCTCGTCGCCCTCAATCCGGGTTATGTCTACACCGCGCCGCCGACCGGCTGTGCGCAGGCACAGAACTACGGCTTGGGCTGCATCCAGCTCGACGACTCGTTCTACGAGTTCTTCGCGGGGCCGGCATCGATGGACCTGGTCGCCGGCAAGACGATCTCGATGATCCGCGGCGGCACGGGCTACGTGGTGCTCGACTCGATTCCGGGCACCTTCGTCACGCCTGGCGGCGGCGCCACGCCCGTGGCCGCGGGTGACGACGTCATCACGACCGTCGCGCTGGCTTCCGCCATGCCGGTCGCTGGTGGCACGACCACGTCGCTGTCGATCTGCTCGAACGGGCAGATCACGCTGTCGGCGAACAACAACGGAAACTCCTGGACGCCCGACGTCCCGACCTTCCTGGGCTGGACGGAGACCGTCGTCGCCGTCTGGCACGACTGGAACAACACGATCGTCGGCAGCGGCGGCGTCACGTTCGAGCAGGTTGCGGGCGTTGCGTACGTGACGTTCACCAACGTGTTCAGCTGGGGCACGACTCCGGTCGCGGGTGACACGTTCCAGTGGCAGTTCGACCTGGCGACGGGAAACATCACGCTCGTGTTCGGCACGATGACGCCGGACGGCGCCGACTACCTCGTCGGCTACTCGAGGGGTGGGCCTTCGCCGACACCCGCGGCCAGGGACCTGTCCGCAGGCCCGTACGTGTTCAACGTCGAGGACATCGGCGTCGGTCCGGGCGTCGCGATCACGAACAACGGCGTGCCGCAGCTCGGCAGCGCCACGTTCTCGCTCGACTCCTCGAACGTGCCGAACCTCGTGCCGCTCGCCTTCGTGTTCTTCGGCTCGGGCCAGGTGCCTGGCATCGACCTCGGCTTCCTCGGCGCGCCGAACTGCCGCGTCTACACGACCGCCGACCTCGGCGCCTTCACGTTCCCGGTGTCGCTGCCGGCCGGCACGGGCACGTTCCCGCTGCTGATCCCGAACGTCCCGGCCCTGATCGGCACCGTGCTCACCGCGCAGACGGTCGCATTCACGACCGCGAATCCGCTGGGCCTGGTCACGTCGAACGGCAACGTGATGACGATCGGCAACTGACCGACCGTCCACGGAACCGTGAACGCAGAGACGAGCCGCCACGAGCGGCTCGTCTCGTTTCCTGACTGCAGTTCCGCGGCGATGACCGCCGCCGATGACCGCCACCGATGACCGCCACTGGGGCTGGGCGCACCGAGCACCATCGCTACCCTTCCGGGCCATGACCTGGATCCGGCTCGACTCCAGCCGCGAGGGCCTCGCTGCGTTTCCCGACGGCTACACCGTCGTCGGCACGGACCAGCTCGGCGACGTGCTCGCCGCCGACGCCAGCGGCAAGGTGTGGCACTTCCCGCACGACACGTCGCGCGTGCCGTGGCAGGACCGCTGGCCCGCCTTCGACACGATGGAGCTGCTGCACGAGCACGTCGCCTTCCAGAGCAACTTCGAGCCGCCAGCGCACGACGAGGACCTGCCGGCGCTGCAGGCGCGCAAGCAGGCGATCCAGCGCTTCGTGAAGGGCCGCCGCGGCGCGCCGTTCACGCGCCGCGCCGCGCAGTCGGCGCTCGAGTCGCTGCGCGAGGAGATCGAGGACAAGCGTTTCCACGCCTCGAAGAAAGGCCGCGCCCTCGCCGAGTGCCAGGCGCTCGGGCAACGCTGCGAACAGACGCTGCGCGACGCCGGCTCGAGCGCGGCCTGGATCTGCCGCTCCGCGGCCCCGGACGGCAGCGTGCTCGCCGTGATGGGCGCCTTCGAGCCGCCGTGGACCGAGCAGCGCGTTACCGGGCTGCTCACGCCGTTGCTCGCCAAGCGCAAGCTCGTCTGCAAGAAGAACCCGAACTGAGTGCCTGGCAGATTCCTGTAAGGACCGGCGCCCGCGCGGGTCTCTCGGGCGCCATGACCGTTGCGCTCCGCATCCCGCTCCTGCTCGCTGCATGCCTAGCCGCCTGCCGGCCGGCTCCACTCAGGCCCGAGGCCGGGATCGCGCACCTGCAGGTCGACAACCCTTCCCGCCTGCCGCTCTCGCTCGAGGTCGTCGACGGCGACGGGCGCAAGCCGGTCGCCGACCTCGGCGACGCGACGGCAATCGCTCTCGACGTCGTGCCGGGCGCCTACGTGCTGCGCGCGCGCACGGCCGGCGGCGACCTCGAGCTCCCGGCACCGCTGTTCGCGAACACGCTGCCGGCCGGCGCGACGCTTCGCCTCGCCGTGACGCCGCCGCCCCCGGACGCGCGCACCGTGCCCGACTTCGCGTTCGTGCCCGCGGGTCCGGCCGTGATCGGCGACACGCTCGGCATCGGCCAGCAGGACGAACGGCCCGTACGCATCGTCGACGTGCCGGCCTTCCTGCTCGCGCGCTCGGAAGTCACGAACGCCGAGTTCGCCGCGTTCCTCGACGCCGCCCGGGAGGTCGACGCACGCTGGTGCGCGCTCGACTCGAAGAAGTTCCGCTGCTCGCGCGGCGCGAACGGCAAGTGGTCGACCGACGCACCGAGCCTGCCCGTGGTCACGGTCAGCCTCGCGGGCGCACAGGCCTACTGCGCGTGGCTCACGCAAACGACCGGCGTGCGGCACCGGCTGCCGACCGAGGTCGAGTGGGAGAAGGCCGCGCGCGGGCCCGCGTCGTTCGTGTTCGCGTACGGCAACGTCTACCGCCGCGACGCCGCGAACCAGGAGTCGGGCGCGCTCGGCGCGAAGGCCGGCTTCGCTGCGAACGGCTTCGGGCTGTGGGACATGACCGGCAACGCTTTCGAGTGGACGAGCGACGCGTGGTCGGACCCGCAGCAGCCGGCGCGCTCGGCCCCCGGCGAGTTCCACGTGCTGCGCGGCGGCTCGTTCGTGCTCGACGGCATGTATCTGCGCAACTCCTTCCGCATGCGGCAGCGGCCCGATGTGCGCACCGACGACATCGGCTTCCGCGTCGCCCGCGATCTTCCCGGACCCCGGAACCCCGCATGAACGCCACTCACTGCCTGCTCCGTCCGTTCGCGCTCACTCTGCTCGCCGGCGCCGCCTCTGCCCAGATGGAGAAGCGCGCCGCGGACCTCTACGACCTCGAGCAATTCCGCGCCTCGACACCCGCGGTCGGCACGATGGCACCCGACCTCGTGCTGACCGGCCTCGACGGGCGCATGCAGGCGCTGTCGGCGTGGCGAGGCCGCGTCGTCGTGCTGATCAAAGCCGGCTTCACCTGACCGCCGTTCCGGCGCGCGGCCGCAGGTCTGCGGCAGCTCGCGAAGAAGCACGCGTCGGGCGACGTCGTGTTCGCGGTCATCGAGCAGAAGGAGCCGCACGCCGGCCGCATGGCGTTCGCGGACGTGGCTCAGCCCGTCACGTTCGCCGAACGCTGCGCGCTCGCGCGCCGCATCCGCGACGAGCTCGAGGTCACGCTGCCGATCTGGATCGACGGCATGGACGACGCGTCGCGCGCGCTGTTCTCGGACCTGCCGAGCCCCGCGTTCCTGATCGACCGCTCGGGCCTTGTCGCCGAGAAGCTGCCGTGGGCCGATCCGGCCCCGCTCGAAACCGCGTTGGATGCCGTGCTCGCGCGCGAAGGTGCGCTGCCCGCGCGGAAGGCGGCCGCGGTGACGCTGGACCAGCGCGACGCGGTCGCGCGGCGTCTGCTCGCGCTGGACAAGCCGGCCGAGGCCCTCGCGCTCCTCGATGCCGGATCGGAGGTGCCGCATGCGCCGGCGACGTGCGACGCGTTCGCCCGCGCCGCGATCACGCGGGCGTCGGCGCTGTGCTCCGCGAAGGCAGGCGAGCCGCAGCGCACGCAGGCGCTCGTTGCCGCGCGCGCAGCACTGGCCGCCGCCTGGCCGCACGATTCCGCGCGCCGCACGGCCGCGCGCATCGAGCTCGCGGAGGCCGCGGCGGGAACACCCGCGGCGGAGCCGGCGTGGCGCGAAGCGCTCGCGGGTCTCGACGCCGGCACCCCTGCACTGACGCGCGACTGGCTCACCCAACGAGCGGCGGCGAAGGGGCGTTGAGATCCGCGGCGTCGTCCGGTTCGTCCGGTCAGACCCCCTTGTAGGCGAGCACGGGCCGCAGTCGCCGCACGATGCGCACGAGGTCGCGCTGCGCGCGCATCACGGCGCCGATGTCCTTGTAGGCGGCGGGCGCCTCGTCGAGCAGCCGCGCTGCCAGCTCGCGCTCGAAGTACACGGCGCCGAGGTCGCGTTCGAGGTCGCGCACGCGAAGGCGTCGCATCGCTTCGCCGCGCGGCAGCCGGCGGCCTGCGCCGTGCGAGCTCGAGCCGAGTGCTGCGTCGTGGCCGCGGCCTTCGACGTGGAACGAGAAGCTGCCCATCGACCCCGGGATCGCGCCGAACTCGCCGTCGCCTGCCGACGACGCCCCCTTGCGATGCACCCACAGCTCGACGCCGGCGTGCTGTTCGCGCCGCACGAAGTTGTGCAGCACGTCGCGCCACGACGTCCAGTCGACGTCGATGCCGAGCGCCTCGTGCAGGGCTTGGGCGGCGGCTTCGGCGATCGTCCGCCGGTTCGCGCGCGCGAACGCGATTGCGACGTCGTGGTCGTGCAGGTAGTCGCGGCCAGCACCTTCGGCGGGCAGCGCGACGAGCCCTTTGCCGACCTGCTCACCGCGCGCGAGGTGATGATCGCGCACCGCGGGCCCGAGCGCGCGCGAGCCGCTGTGCACCATGAGCCACAAGCCGCCTTCGTCGTCGGCCTGCACTTCGAGGAAGTGGTTGCCCCGGCCGAGCGTGCCGAGCTCGACCTGCACGTCGCGCGCGAGCCGTCGCTGCAGGGCCGCATCGGACAGCGGCAGCAGGTCGACCCCCGCTCGGCGCCGTTGCCGCCACGCCGGCACACGCGCGCGCAACGCCGCGAACACGCGCGCAGCGGCAGCTTCGTCGGCGAGCGCGTCGCGCGTCGCGAGCATGCGCAGCACGGACATGCCGCAGCCGATGTCGCCGCCGACCGCCTGCGGATAGAGGCGATCGCCGGTGCCGACGACGGTGCCTACGCAGACGTGCTCGGCAAGGTGCACGTCGGGCATGACCGCCACGTGCTTCACGCCCGGCGCCACGGCGAGGCGCGCGAGCGCCTTCACCACGGCGGCGGGAAGCGGTTCCGCGAGCCAGCGGTGCACGACGGTCATCGCGCACCTCCGGCCGGCAGGACCGAGAACGAGAGCGCCGGCACGCGGCGGCGGACGACCGCCGCCGCAACCGCGTCGCGCAGCCAGCCGCGCGCACGATCGAGCGCCTCGAGGGACGCGGCCAGGCCGTGGCCGCACGGATCCGAGACGACGACGAGCACGTGCCGGTCGCCTTCCATCGGCTCGACGCGTTCGAGCACGAGGTCCATCAGGATCGGATCGGAGGAATCACCCAGCGCGAACGACAACGCGTCGTGCACCTGGGCGCAGAGCTGGCGGGATCTGTACGGAGACCGCCCGCCGCGGTCGTCGGAGGATTGCATCTGCAGAGGAAGGGCATGCGCGAGCACGCCCCGTTCGAAAGGGTGCCTGCGGATCGACGCTCACCCGGCCAGCGCGCGGCTTCTCAGTCGCGCGCGAACCGGGAGGCGGACACAGCGATGCAGATGCGTTGCATGGTGGCCTCCAGGAAGGCGCGACACGGTAGCGTCGGGCTCGCATCGCGCAAGGGCCGCCATCGGGTGACCGGGTGACCACCGCACGCGCGTTCCGCAAGCGCGCAGACCGGCGGTGGCATAATCGCGGCGTTCTCGAGGGCCAGCGCCGCGAACATTGCCGCGCTCGGCGTACTGCAGCGCCTCGGCCGGCACGCGGCCCCGGCCGTGCCGCGGATCGGGGACGCCCTCGTCACGCTGTCCGCCGAGTGCACTGTCGAGGTCCTGCGCACGCTCGCGGCCACTGCGCCGTGGTCGGAGCACGTGGTGTTCGCGATGACCATGCAATCCGTCGGCAACCTGACGATCGCGGGCTACCGCATCGAGGGCACGATCGACGTGGCGTTCCTCAACGCCTTCAACATCGCGCTGCAGGAGTTCCACGTCGCGAAGGCGGTGCCGGTCGACAGCACGAGCGATCAGCTGCGCGAACTGCTGGCCGATCGTTCGGTGGCGCGCCGCCGTCGCGCGCTCGAGGTGATCGCGGCCCGCGGTTGCGAATGCGCCGACCTGCTCGACGCGGTCGGCGCCATGCTCGACGAGCAGCAACCACCCGAGCACGTGAGCGAGAGAGACAATGCGCAGCGCATCCGCACCAGGCAGGTCGACCGCACGGAACAGATCCGGCGGCTGGCAGCGGCGGCGATCGTCGCGATCGCCCCGCCCGAGCACGCGCTGGTCGCAACGGCCAACAAGATCCTGGCGGAGCCCGCCGCGAAGTGACCCGGCGGCGCGCCTATCGGGTCCCGCCGCGCGTCAGCGCTTCTCGATCAGCAGCAGCGGCCACGACGGATCGTCGAACTCGGTCACGCGGCAGTCGGCCCGCAGCGCTGCTTCGAGGCGGGACAGACCGTTCTTCACGCGGTCCGGGAAGTCGTGGCGCCACCGGTAGCTCGTGTCGAACGCGAGCGGACCCGCATTCACGAAGCCGAGCGCCATCGTGTGGACCGCCGCGACCCACTGGTCCAGCGGCCCTTCGAGCATCAGCGACGGGATCAGGCCGTGCTCGTGCACCGCGGGCAGCCAGATCGCGATGTCCGGCGTGTGGTCGTTGCACGACAGCAGCACGCCGCTCGTGCCGAGGTGGGCCTTCACGCGCGCGGCACGGTCGTCGATCTGGAAGCCGGCCGCGTCGAAATCGCGCACGCGACAGAAGCCGGCGAACGCCTGCGCACCGATGGCCAGCACCGCCGTGGCCATGGCGATCCGGCCCGGCAGCACCGACCACAACGAAGCCGCGAGCGCGGCGAGCAGGAACGAAGCACCGAGGAGGTAGCCGCCATCTTCGGCAACTCCCCACCACATGACGCCCGCGATCAGCGACGTCAGCGTCAGCGATGCACACGCGCGCAGCCACGGATCGATCGTGCGCCAGCAGCACGCGACGATCGCGATCGGCATGCACAGGAACTGCGGTGCCAGCACCTCGCTCCACACGAGGCCTGGCCGGAAGCCGTGATAGCTGACGCTGACCAACTGCGCGAGCCCGCCCGGATCCATGCCGAGACCCAGGTTGCGACGCCATTGCACGAGCACGTGGCCGATCCCGACGGCGACCAGCACCGCTGCGCCGACCGCGAGCAGCACCGCCGGCGAGAACGGCGGGCCGACGCGCCTCCGCGCACATTGGATGAGCAGGATCCAGCCCGGGGCCAGCAACGGTGCGGTCTGGTGCGACAAGCACGGGATCACGAACACGGTTGCCGCCAGCGCCGTCGCGAGGACCGGCCGTCGCCACGGCAGCAGCAGCGTCACGAGCGCGCAGAACGCGACGGTCGCGAAGTGCTGCGCATGGACCTCGATCGCCGAGCCGAAGAACCACACGCCCGGCGAGACGGCGATCAGCGCCGTGCCGGCGACTCCTGCCAGGCGCTTGCTGCCGAGCAGCCGGCAGCAGAGGTAGCTGCACGCTGCGCCGACGGCCGCAGCGAGAGCGCTCAGCGACTTCCCGACCGCCAGCGGGTCGTCCGCCGCGGCCAGCAGCCCGCGCGGCAGCAGGGCAGCGCACAGCCGTGCCGCAGGCAGGTAGAGCGTGTTGTGGTATCTCCAGTCGGCGTGCTCCGGGTCGGCCGTCCACTCGGACAGGAACTTGCCGTCGATGCCGTAGAGGCGCCCGAAGGACGTTGCAGAGTGCAGCGCTGCGACGGCCACGGCGAGCAGCAGCGCGATGGCGCAGTCCGCGACGAATGGGCGCGACGGCATGGTCAGCGCTTCTCGATCAGCAGCAGCGGCCACGACGGATCGTCGAACTCGGTGACACGGCAGTCGCGGCGCAACGCGGCCTCGAGCCGGGACATGCAGTTTCGCACGCGGTCAGGGAAGTCGGTGCGATACCGGTAGCTTGCCTCCAACGCGAGCGGCCCCGCATTCACGAAGCCGAGCGCCGTCGCGTGGACCGCCGAGAACCAGTCGTCCGGCGGCCCTCCGAGCATCAGCGACGGAATCAGGCTGTACTCGTGAACACCCGGCAGCCAGATGCCGACGCTCGGCGCGTGGTCGCTGCACGACAGCAGCACACCGCTGGTGCCGAGGTGGGCCCTCACGCGCGCGGCGCGGTCCTCGACCAGGTACCCGCCCGCCTTCCACGCGGAAAGGCAACTCCAGCTGAACGCCGCCTGCGCGCCGATCGCGAGCACCGCGGTGGCCACGGCGATCCGGTGCCTCAGCACCGACCACAGCGACGCCGCGAGCGCCGCCAGCACGAACATCCCGCCGAGCAGGTAGCCGCCGGCTTCGACGATCCCCCACCACAGGATGCCCGCGATCAACGAGAGCATCGTGAGCGCAGCACACGCGCGCAGCCACGGATCGATCGCGCGCCAGCAGCATGCGACGATCGCCACCGGCGCGCACATGAACAGCGGACAGAGCACCTCCGTCCACAGCAGGAATGGCCTGAATCCCTGATACCAGATCATGACCGTGCCCGCGAGCTCGCCGGGAGCCATGCCGAGGCCCTGGCCGCGTCGCCACTGCACGAGCACGTGGCCGAGCACCACGGCAACCAGCAATGCCGTGCCGACTGCGAGCAGCGCCGTCCACGAGAACGGCGGGCCGACGCGCCGACGCGCGCACTGCACGAGCAGGATCCAGCCGGGGCCGAGCAACGGTGCGGTCTGGTGCGACATGCACGGAATCACGAACACGGCCGTCGCCAGCGCAGTCGCGAGGACCGGCCGTCGCCACGGCAGCAGCAGCGTCACGAACGCGCAGATCGCGACCGTCCCGAAGTGCTGCGTGTGGACCTCGATCAGCGAGCCGAAGCCCCACACACCCGGTGAAAGGACGACCAGCGCCGTGCCGGCGACACCGGGCCATGGCTTCGCGCCGAGCAGCCGGCAGCAGAGATAGCTGAACGCGGCGCCGATCCCGGCAGCCAGGGCGCTCAGCGACTTCCCGAGTGCGAGCGGGTCGTCCGCGGCGGCCAGCAGGCCGCGCGGCAGCACCGCGGCGCACAGCTGCGCGGCGGGCAGATAGAGCGTGTTGTGGTAGTTCCAGTTGGCGTGCTCGAGGTTCGCCGTCCACTCGGACAGGATCTTGCCGTCGCCGCCGAAGACGCGCCCGAACGACGTCGCGGAGTTCAGCGCGGTGACGGCGACGGCGAGCAGCAGCGCGATGGCGCAGTCCGCGAGGATCTGGCGTGACGTCATGAGTGAGAGCCGGGTGATCTTCACGGCGCGATCCGCCAGCGTCCAGGCAGCGCTGCCCGAACGCAGCGCCGCAGCGTGCGTCGCCCCGGCTCGGCGCGTGCGCGCCGACACGCTACTGTCCACGCATGGGCAGAGTCGCGCCGTCCTGTCTCCCGATCGCCTGTTGCACCACAGCGCTCGCGGCAATCGCCGCCGCGCAAACACCGCCAACGCCTGCGCCCGAGACGTTCGTGCTCCAAGGCCGCGTCGTCGACCTGCGCGGCGAAGGTGTGCCCGCGGCCAAGGTGTGGATCACGACGGCGCTGCCGCCCGCCGCACCGGTCGCGCAGACGATCGCAGACGGCGAGGGCTACTTCCTGCTGAAGGCGCCACGGATGGACTGGGTTCAGGTGCAGGCGAGCGGCGAGGGCACTTGCCGCAGTGCGGGGTTCGCGCGCCGCAACACACTCGCCGTGCGCATCGAGGTGCACGACGGAGTCACGGTGCGCGGCGTGCTGCGTCGTCGCGACGGCAAGCCCGTGAAGGACGTTCCCGTGCGCGCCTACCCGGAAGGACGCGTGCTCCACCACTCGCACGCCGACGCGCGCACCGACGACGAGGGTCGCTTCGAGCTGCTGAGCGTCCCCCTCGGCCCGACGCGCGTCGTCGCATGGGTCGACGGCGAAGGGCTGGCCGAAGTCGAGCAGCGCATCGCCGGCGACTGCGACGTCGCGCTCGCGCCGCTCACGGAGCCGACCACGAACCTGCGCATCGAAGTCGCGGGCCTGCCGGGGGCGAAGGCGACGGACGCCAGCGTGCGGCTGCTGCCGTACGCGAAGGGCGGCTTGCGCGAGCTGCCGCCGCCGCTCGGGTCATCGAAGCTCGATGCATCGGGCGTCCTGGAGCTCGAGAGCCTGCCCGATCACGAGTATCGCGTCAGCGTGTACCTGGACGGTTTCGTGCTCGGTCCTGCACAGCAGACCGCGAAGCCGAAGAAGGGTCCTCACGTGCTGAAGTTCACCGCTACGCCGGCGATCGCCACCGACCTCGAATGGAAAGCGACCGTCGCGGGGCCGGACGACAAGCCGGTCGAAGGCGTCACGTTCGTGATGCGGGCCATCGGCGGAGGTCGTGAGGCGCGTGCGACGAGCGACGCAGAGGGCAAGCTGACGTTCCATTGCCCACTCGCGGTAGGCAGCGACGCGGTCGTGTACTCGACTGACGCGCGCTGGGCCCTCGATCAGCGGAAGGATGGCAACATGCACGGCAGCTCGGACCGTCGCTTCCTGAACGCTCACGAGTGCAAGGTCGATCCGACCTCGCCGCTCGCGATGCGCGTCGCGCCAGCGTGTTCCGTGAAGGGCCGGCTGCTGATGCCCGGCGGGCAGCCCGCCGCATTCGTCGACGTGGAGCTCGAGGAGCGCCGCGACGGGCGCTGGCCAGACTGGATGACGATGGCGTGGGCCATGACCGATCGCGACGGGAACTTCAAGTTCGCCCGCCTCCACCACCTCGACGACTCGGTCCGCGTGATGGTCAAGGCGAGCGACGGGGCAGCCGTCAGCGAGCCGCTGGCGATCGCCACTGCCGGCGCGACCGTGAGCGCGCCGGACCTGCAGCTGGCGGCGCCTGCGATCGTCGAGGGCGTCGTGCTCGACGCGCAGCAACGGCCAGCACCCGGCGTGCGCGTGTGGTTGCGCGACTGGGACCTCGCGACCGGGCAGCAGCGCAGCGGCAGCATCACCGAGGTCATCACGGACCGGCAGGGTCGCTACCGCTTCCTCGGCGCGCCACCCGGCGGCGCGTACCTGAACCTGCTCGACGAGCCGGGTGAACAGCACGGTTTCGACAGAGCATGCGCGCCGTTCGAGGTCGAACGGGGCAAGACGCACACGATCGACCTGCAACTTCCGGCGAAGTGATGTTCTTCCCGTCCCGAGATCTCGGCCGCACTCGCTTCCGCGCGACGCAGCTCGGCGTCGGCGACGTCGCGGACCGTTCGCTGCCGGTCGGCGACTGCGTCGCGACGCTGCAGCGTGCGCTCGACGCCGGCATCAACGTGATCGACACGGCGCCGAACTACGAGGACGGCCTCAGCGAGCACATCGTCGGCAAAGCACTGCGGGGCCGGCGGCGCGACAGCGTGTTCGTGATCGACAAGGTCGACCATCTGCACGCGCCGGTCGCGCCGCAGGTCGACGCGAGCCTTGCGCGCCTGCAGCTCGCGCACGTGGACCTGTTCGTGTTCCACGCGTGCTCGACGCTGCCCGACCTCCAGCGCCTGCTCGAGCCCGGCGGCGGCTTCGACCAGCTCGACGACGTGATCCACGGCGGCCGCGCGCGCTTCCGCGGCATCAGCAGCCACCACCCCGGCGTGCTCGTGCACGCGCTGCACGCCGGCGTCTGCGACGTCGTGATGTTCCCGATCGGGCCGTTCGCCGACAGCCGCTACGAAGAGTACGTGCTGCCGCTGGCACGGGCGCGCGGCGTCGGCACGGTGTGCTTCAAGACGTTCGGCGCCGGCAAGCTGCTCGGCGACACCGAGGGTTACCAGCGCCCGCTGGCCGCGCGCACGGCCATGGCCGAGCTGCCGCGGCTCACCGTCGACGAGTGTGTGCGCTACACGCTGACCGCGAACCCCGACGTCGCACTGCTCGGACTCAGCACGCCTGCCGAGCAGGACGCCGCGTTCGCGGCCGCCTCGGCGTTCGAGCCGATGAACCCATCGGACCTCGCCGCCCTCCGCGAGCGCGCCGCGCGCGCGATCGCCGGCAAGGGTGAGGTGTGGTGGAACCCGCCAGCCTGAGCGACGCCGTCACAACGCGCCCACCGTGAGCCGCAGCGCGTTCGTCACGGTCACCGCGAGCCACTGCCACGACGCGTCGATCTCGATCGGCACCATCTGGTGGTAGAACGACATGCCTACGATCGCCGGGCTGTTCGGGATCGCGATCGCGGTCTGGGCAGTGCCGGTCGTCGTCGCGACGACGTCGAGGACGTCGGGCGTCACGACGAGCGAGCACCCGGGCACACCCTGTGCGAACACGACCGACATCGGCAGCGGCGGCATCGTCAGCACTCCCGTCGCCGAGACGACGAGCGCGGTCGCCGGCAAGCCCGTGCCCGACGCCTGGAACGTCGCGCCGATCCACGGCAGGCTCGTCGCCGCCAGCGTGTTCGCGCCGCCGCTGCTCGCGCAACCCGGCGCGTGGATCGTCGAGGTGGCCGTGACGTCGTGCACGGCGAAGGCCGCAAGCTGCAGCCCGGCGCCATTCGGCACGAGCTGCGTCAGCACGACCGGCACGCTCGCGGCAGACGCCGTGAACGGCACCGACAGGCGCACTGCCTGCGCACCCGCGGCGACCAGCGAGCTCGTCGAGCCGAAGTCGAAGCCCGACACGTACTCGGTGTCCACGCGCACGGCCTGCGGGCCGTGCCGCGACAGGGTCCCGGTGCGCGACTCGGCGAAGAACAGCTGGCAGCGATAGCGATGCCCCGGGACGAGGCCCGTGAGCTGGAACGACAGGGTCGCTCCCGCGGTCGTCGTCCCGGTCTGCCACGCCATCGTGTCGAGGAAGTCCTCGAACCGCGGATCGCCGGTCCACACCGTGTCGACGAGCCCCGCGTTCAGCGCGGCACCGCTGGCACCACCCTGCTGCGCGAAGCCCCACGCCGCGAGCGACGCCGCGCTCGCGCCCGACGGCGCGAACGTGAGCCCGTTCAGCGCGACCGGCGCCACGGCACCGAGGTTCACCGCGGTGACGAGCGTTCCGGTCGTCTCGACGTCGGAAGGCCCGTTCAGCGGCGTCGCGCACCCGGCCGGCGGCCGCAGCGGGATGTGCACGTTGAACGCCTCGACGACGCCGCCACCGGGTGCGCGGCGCACGGCCATGTAGAGCATGATCGGCACGCCTTGCGCGTCGCGCAGCAGCTGCGGCCGCTCGAGCGCTTCGACGAGCTCGGGAGCTCCGTTCGCCCACGGGATCACGCGCGAGAACTGCAGTCCCTGCGAGACCCAGTTCACGGAGTCCGCGGACTCGAGCTGCTCGGTGCCGCCGCTGCCGAAGTTCTTGCACACGAGGAAGTACTTCGCGCGCACGGCGTCGTACCAGTGGTTCTCGTCCTCGCGGCCCTGGTCGCTGAAGATCGGCGGCGGCATCTGCGTGAACGGGCCCGCAGGATGGCTCGCGAGCGCGTAGCCGTGGCCGTAGGACGGCGCCTGCGGCCAGTTGCTCTTGTAGATCAGCTGGAACGAGCCGTCGGGGCGCTCGATGACGCTCTCGTTGTTGACGATCCGGTTCGACGCGTAGTCGGTCGGGTTCGTCGTGCGATCGGTCGCGGCCGACGTGCTGTAGACCGGCGTCAGGATCGGCGCGTTCGGCCGCACGAAGTTGCCGGCCAGCAGATCCTGCATCGAGTTCGCCTCGATCACGCCGATGCGCTGGTTGCGCTGGATGCGGTTGCGCTGCGTGATGCCGGGCCACACGAGAGCACCCGGATCCACGGACGCCATGTAGTAGAGGTAGAACTTCGCGCCGAACCGGCGGATGTGCGGGTTGTGCTGCGTCTGGCTGTCCCAGAACGCGAACGTCGGATCGTTCGGCCGCTTGCCGAGCACGACGCCGGTCGGCACGAACGGGCCGCCCGGCGACGCGGCGATCGCGTGGCAGATCTCGGACGCGAACAGCCAGCCGTCGCCGAACGACTGCGGACTCGTCGGCCAGCGCGAGTAGAACATGTGGTACGAGCCGCCGTCCTCGACGACGCTGCCGCACCACACGTAGTAACCGGGCTCCGCGAGCACCGAGTGCGCCGGCACGGGCTGGATCCACTGCGACAGCGCGAACGGCGCCTGCGCGGCCGCGAAAGCGCCGAGCCATGCCGCGGCGACAGCTGCCGCGATCCCTCCCATCGATCTCGTGAGGTCGTGCACGGCGCCTCTTGTGTCCAGTGGACGGGTCGCGCTCAGTTGAGCCCGGCCGTGAGCTTCAAGCCGTTGCTCATCGAGATGTTCGCGAGCAGCGCGTCGCACGCCGCGTACTGCGCGTAGAACGACTGGCCGTGCCACGCGGCCGGGATCGCGATCGGCGCCGCCGAGTACGTGCCGGTCGGGTTCACGACGATCTCGTGGATGAAGAAGCTGCCCGGCATGAGGCTGAGGCCGCAGCCCGGCGCGAGCAGCCCCGGGATCGGCACACTGGGTGAGAGCGACTGCACGTCGAGGCACATGAGGCCGAGCACGGTTCCGGCCGGCTGGTTGTAGGACTGCAGCGTGATCGACGTGCCGACGATCGGACGCGCCATCGTGTTCGTGCCGAGCGTCAGCGCGTGCGCGCCGCCGTCGGCCTCGATCGTGAACGGCGTCTCGTGCGACAGATCGCGCGGCCCCGGGTGGAACGACGCGACCGTTCCGACGCGGCCCGGCGAGAAGCCCGTGATGCCGAGCGCTTGCGCGCCAACCTGCATCGAGCCGAAGCGCACCTCGATGATGCCGCTCGCTTCGTGCAGCACACACTGCAGGTCGCTGACCGAGGCGCCCGCGGGCGTCACGTCGCTGCGGCCGACCTTGAACCACGTCACGTAGGCGACCGCGTTGCCGGGGCCGCCCGACGTGTCGGTCATCACGTGCAGGCCGGCGTTCGCGAACGACGCCGTGTTGCGCCCGCAGTGGAAGTTGTACCAGAACGGCGCGATGCGCGCGGTCTGCGCGACCGAGATGCCGAGCAGCTCGGCGACCGCCGGCGTGCTGTCCGCGAGCGTCATCGCCGTGTCGAGCCACACGTAGCCATCGGTGCACGCATTGATGCTCGTCGTCGAGCCCGAGCTGTGGTTGAACGTGAAGCCGAGCGCATGCGTGACGACCGCGTTGTCGGCGACCGAGTTCGCCGTCGGATTGACCTTCGTGAGGTCCGGCGGCGTGCCGCCCGCGATGACCGTGTAGGACGTCGGCGCCGAGACGCTGTTCGGCAGCATCAGGAGGCTCGTGTTGGCGAGGTCGAACGTCTCCGAGATCTGCCAGTCCTGGTAGAACGAGCGCAGCGGCGCCGCACAGCCGTAGCCGAAGCGCTCGATGCGCGCGGCCGCTGGTGCCGCGTAGCCACCGGCACCCGCGAAGTCGATCATCACGACCGGCGGCGCACCGAGCACACCCGTCGTCGCGGTCGTGGTCGCCGCCGAGCACATGCGCGCGCGGGCCGTCGCCGCGGTCGCCGAGCCCGCCGAGAACGGCACGAGGTTCGTGGCCGGCGTCGGCGCCGTGAACGTGATGTCGATCAGCAGGTCGTTCCCGCTCGACGGGTCGTACATCGTCGCCGCGCCGCACGCGACGAGATCGATGTCGATCACGGCGTCGTTGGGCACGCCACCCGCGGCCGCACCGGCGACGACGTTCGCAGTGCCCAGCGGGCCCATCGTGCCGAAGTTCGTCGCGAACGTGCTGCTCATCGAGGCGTAGTTGACCGCGCTGTCGCCGAGCCGCACGGAAACGCCGGTGAAGGCCTGGCCGCCGGGCGTCGGTTCCCCGTCGCGCGCACGGAATCGCAGCCGCGTCAGCAGCACGGGGCCCGCGACGCCCGCGTTCGTGAAGTGCGTCGAGTCGTAGGCGAGCTGGAAGTGGCCGTCCGTCGTGCGCCACGCCGTCGTCGTCGAGTTGACGGCGCCGAGAACGCAGTTGTCGGGTGCGACGACCTGTTGCGCGGTCGACGGCAGCGGGAACGAGGAGACGGCGAGGAGACTCAGGGCAGAGCGGAGAGTGCGCATGGCTGGCGGGGGGCTCGGGGACGGAGGAATGGCCCGTCCCCAAGGAGCCGAATCGCCGCAATCAGCCAACTCAGCGAGGGGAATCCGGGCCCATCCCGGGCTCGCACATATCGCCTTCGCGTCGCGTGACGGCCTCCTGCGCCCAGGCGCAAAGAACCGAAAGGGGCCGCCCCCTGGCCGGCGCACACGAGTTGCCGGCAAGGCCGAGCTCGAAGGAGCTCAGCCTCGAGGCGCCGCCCAGCTCACAGGTTGCCGACCTTGCCGTCGATGCCGTTCGACGTGATCGCGCCGCCGAGCAGCAGGTTGACGCCGGGTTGCAGCACGAGCGCCTGCGTGTAGACGTGGACACCGACGATCGCGGGGTCGTTCGCGAGCGGCAGCGAGTAGGCGTGCGTCGAGCCGGCGACGATCCACAGGTTCATCACGTCGAGCGACGAGCGCGAGCAGCACCCTGGCGCCCCGAGGAAGAAGAGGTCGGGGATGCTCGGGTCGATGAGGCCGAAGATGTCGAGCCCGATCACGCCCGTAGCCGGCACGTTCGTCACGTTCAGGTTCCACGGCGTGCCGATCACCGGCCGCGTGGTGCCGGACAGGGTCAGCGGCAGGATGTCCGTCGTGCCGGTCGTGAACGAGCCGGGCAGGGCAGCCGAGAGATCCGTGTTGCCCGGGTTGAGGCTCGTGCCGCCCGGCGAGTAGCCGACCAGCCGCGCGTTGCCGAGCGTGCTCATCGTCTGGAAGACGAGGTGCACGGCGCCCGATACGCAGTCGAACTGGAACTGGAACGTGCTCGGCGTCGTCGTGCCGCTGCTGTAGACGCCGTCCCAGGTGATGTAGGCCGTGCCGGCGATCTGCTCGACCTTGACCACGCCGCTGCCTGCCGCGGCCGGGTTGTAGTTGTGTGCGGCCCACCAGCCGGTCTGCGGCGCATTGAGCAGCGTCGTGGCTGTCGGCGCGGAGCTCACGCCGTTGCCGCTCGCGACCGAAACGAAGCCGTTCGAGCACACGACCAGGCTCGCCGCCGAGCCGCCGGCGTGCGGGAACGGGATCGCCAGCGGGACGGGTGTTTCGGCGTTGTCAGCGAGGGTCAGCGCTACGGCACCCGCCGACGGCGCGACGTAGCTCGTCGCACCGCTCAGCACGATGTAGCTGCCGCCGCCGACCGGGACCATGCTCATCGCGCTGTTCGCGAGGTCGAAGGCCGCGGACGTCGCGAAGGACTCGTAGAACGAGGTGAAGGAGCGGATGCAGCCCTGACCGAGCGTCGTGTTCGACCCGACGGTGACGCCGCTGCCGGGCTCGAACTGCACCTCGGACAGACCCGTGTAGTTGTTGCCGTAGTTCTGCAGCACGTCGAACCGGACGTATTGGGCGGGAACGCCGTTGCCGCCGATCAGGTGCGGCCCGACCGGCGCTGCCGTGGCCATCGGCGGCGCCTCCGTCGAGAGGAACGTGAAGTTCACGCCGTCCACCGAGGTGTACACGTCCATCAGCGCCACGCCGCGCTGCAGACTGATCGACGAGTTGTAGTTCCAGACCGCGATCACGGCGATCGGCACCACGCTGCCGAGGTTGAACGTGATCGAGCCGGTCGTGATCTGGTTGGTGATCCACATGTCCTGCCAGGTCGCCGAGTGCAGCCCGCTCAGGGTCATCGACGACAGCCCGACGCCGTTCGTGAGGTTCGCGATGTTGTATGTCGAGAACGTGCCCATGCTCGAGGTCGCGGTGACACCCGGTATGAACTGGGCGCTGCAGACGCTGGCAAACGAACACAGCGTGATGAGGGCGAGGCGGAACGACTTCATCGGTCGGGACTCCTGGAGACGGGAAAGTGGGATCGGCGCGTAACGCGGCCGATTGGCTCCAGGACGGTAACTGCCCGCAACCTCCGGTCAATCCGCGTGCCCGGCTTGCCGGCCGCCACCGGAGTAGTTTCCGTTACCATGCGTGGCAGGCGCGAATCGCGGAGGTCCGCAATGAAGCTCTTGTTCGCCTGTCTGGTCGTCTCCCTGCCCCTCGCCGACGCCGCCGCACAGCGCGCGGCCCCCGACCTGTTCGCGGCGAGCCGCCTCGCTCGCGCCGAGGGCCGCTATCGGATGCTGCGCTGCCAGTTCCGCGCCGACGAACCGACGCTGCCCGACCACCACGAGGCCGGCGAGAAGCCGGCGGTCGCGGCCTACCAGCGCACCGCCAACGTGCCGGCGGGCTTCTGGGTCTGGCAGCGGCCGTACTGGTTCGTGTTCCGCGACGGGCCGGACAGCGCTGCACTGCAGCGCCAGTGGGGACCCGAAGCCGCGTGCGGGCCGCCCGACGTGCCGGCCCCCGGCGACCACGGCTCGGCCTGGGCGACGATGGAGGAGGACGCGGCGAACGAGTGGCTGCTGCTCGAGTACAGCCCACCGGTCCGCGCCACTTCGCTCGAAGTGCACGAGACCTTCAAGCCCGGCGCCGTCCGGTCCGTCGCGATCCTGCTGCCGGACGGCGAAGAGCTGGAGCTCTGGCGCGCCAAGGACCAGGCCGTGCCGAACGACCCGGGCCGCATCCTGCAGATCGACCTGCCGGTCGGCTTCGAGGTCGAGCGCGTCAAGCTGTACTTCGCGAGCGAGGTGGCGCCCGGCTGGAACGAGATCGACGCAGTCGGCATCAAGGACGACAAGGGCAAGATGCACTGGGCCGAGCGCGCCGACGCGAGCTCGACCTACGCCGATGCAGAAGCGCAGCGGGGCGGCAACCAGGCCTTCCCCGGCGCCTGGCAGCAGATTGCCTTCCAGCCGATTGCGATCCAGCCGCTCGCGATCCAGCTGCCGCGCGTCGTGCTGCAGGCCCCGGAGGTGGGCGAGATCCAGCTGCCGCGGATCCAGTGGCAGGCGGCGGACGGCGACGAGAAGAAGCAGCTGCGCGAACGCATAGCCGAGCTCGAAGCGCTCGTGAAGCGGCTCAGGGCCGAGCTCGAGCAGGCCAAGGCAAAGCGGTAGCGAACGGCGCGCGCGCAACGGCGGCCGTGCGCTCACAACCAGTCGTACTGGCCGATCAGCACGTAGCTCGACGCCGCTACGACGAGGTGGCCGCCAACAGTGAGGTAGGAGCCAGGCCCCTCGGGGATCGACATCAGCAACCACCACGCGCCCCACAGCACCTCGTAGCAGAGCCACAATCGCAGCGCCGGCCACAGGTGAGCACCCGTGTCGGTCGTGGCGAGCGCCGGTCCTTCGTCGGCTGCATTCGAGTCCATCGGCCATCAACGGTAGCGTCGCTCGGGGCTCCATGGCCACCAGGCCGTCGCCTTGACCGCCTCCAAGGCCGTTCGTAGCGTGCAGTCGTCCGCTGCATGCACACAGACTCCCCGTCGCCGGATCGCCCCAACTCGCGCCTCGCGGGCGATCTCGCGTTCGCTGCCGCCGCCGCTGTCGCCTGCTACGCCGCGTCCTGCCTGTTCGTCGCGCCTGGCGCCTCCGCCGTCACGTTCGGCCTGCAGTGGCAGGAGATGTCGAAGGCTCCGCTCGAGCTGCCCGGGCAGTTCCCGCACCGCATCCTCGCGCCGGTGCTCGCGCACTGCGTCGGCATGGGTGGCGATCACTTCGTGCTGTTCACTCGCGGGCTCGCCGTGCTGCTGCTCGGCACGGTCTGCTTCTTCGGGCGCCGCCGCGGTGCCTCCGCGCTCGACGCGCTGCTGATCACGCTCGCGGTCGCGTTGACGGCACCGATCCAGATGTACAAGCAGCACTGGGTCGGCTTCGTCGATCCGCTCTGCTACACGCTGTTCTTCTGCTCGTGGCTCGCCGCGCGGCGCCCCGTGCTGTTCTGGGGCCTGTTCCTCGCGAACCTGTTCACGCACGAGCTCGCGGCGTTCCTGCTGCCGTGGTTGTGGCACCTGCGCCGGCAGGTGAACGGCTCCTCGCGCGCCGACGTGCTCGGAGCGGGCCTCGCGCTCGGCATCTACGGCGCCTTCTACCTCGCGGTGAAGGCCCTCGCCCCGGCACAGAAGTACAACGCCGACTATTTCTTCTCGAACCCGATGTTCCCCGGCGGCACGTTCGTGATCGTGACGCTGGCGATCACGCACCTCGTCGTCGCGTTCGGTCCGATCCTCGCCGTGCTCGCGTGGCAGCAGCACACGCGCAACCAGGACCCCGGGCGGCGGCAGCTGTGGCTCGTGCTCGCAGGCATCGCCGCGATCTTCTGCATTGCCTGGGACTGGGCTCGGCACTCCAACCTGATCGTGCTGCCGCTCGTCGGTGCGTCGCTGTCGTTCCTCGCGGCCGGCCACCGCGCCGTCTACGTGGGCCTCGTGGCGGCAGGAGCGGCGCTCATGGTCTGGGTTCCGCCGTGGTCGTCGGGCTGGCCGATATCGTCCATGGCCTCTGCCGTCGTGCTCGGGGACACCAAGGCCGCCGTACTGAACCCAGCGACCAGGGAGCCCATGGGCGGCGCCTTGCGCGACGTGTTGACGGCCTGGGTGCCTGCGGTGGCCCCGCTGCTGTCGGGCATCCTCGTCTTGCTCGCTGCGATCTGGGTCCTCGGCTTCGTGCTCGCCCGAAGGCTACCGCCGCGCTCACCGAACCGCGCGCCGGGATCAGCCAGCGCACTCGTAGAAAACGTCGACTGATAGCGGGACTCGGCTCGCAACGGCGCGGAACGCCGGTGTGCCACGGATGACGCTCGCGAACGCATCACAGCCCTGCGCGGACTCGCACCACCGGTTGCCCCAGCCGAGCGCGATCAGGTCGTCCGTGGGGATGAACCGGTACGTCAGGTGCAGCTGCCAGATCGCGTCGTCGTCCTCCTCGTCCGGCAGGATCACTTGTCGCGTGATGTCGATCTCGAAGTGAGTTCCCGGGCCCCAGTCGTAGGCGCCCCACTGGAACAGCAGCTGGTCCGTCCCGGGTTCCTCGCATCCGTCAGCTCGCTGCTCGCAGAAGAACTGCAGCATCGCGGGGACTCCCTCGGACGGCGACGTGGTCTCCAGGTCGAGACCCAGTGCAGCGACGAACTCCCGGAACGGAGTCTCGAGGTCGCGTGGGTCCATTCGCCTAGATGGCCCCGTAGACGAAGGTATCGACATCGCCCACGGCCGCGAGAACGCTGAAGACGAACGCGAGCACGAGCGTCACGCCCCACTCCTTGCGATGCGCGGCGATCGCCGAGTACCCGAAGCCGGCCAGGGCCATGAAGGTCGCGACCAGGTTCATCGCCGGCACCACGTACAGCGTGACGTCCAGCGTGGAAGACAAACCGGACCCGGACCTGGCCTCACGCATCGCAATCAGGACGAAGATGCCCATCGTGACCGCACGGAGGCCGAGGGCGACGAGAGCGAAGACGAGTCCACGTACTGCGGGCCGGTAGGACAGTGATGCTGGCGTCATGAAGCCTCCTGCAGCGCGTTGCCATCCTACCGCCGGCGGCAGCTCGCTCGGCCCGGTGCCAGGCCACGTTGCGAGGTCGGCGGGCGGCACCGCGACGAGTCGCACCTCGAGTGTGACGAATGGCGCGCCCGGGTCCTGAAGGTCCTGCCGCCCCCGCGCGGCGACCCTTCATGCACCGTTCCCACCTCCCGACCCTTCTCACCGGCTTCCTCGCTGCCGCGATCCTGCCGCTGCCCTCCACCCTCCAGGCCCAGAGCCTCGTGCGCGACCTGACGCCGGCCAGCGCATCGACCGTCGCCGGAAACCCGGGCCTCGCCGCAGTCTGCAACGGCATCGCGTTCTTCGCCGCGACCGACCAGTACGGCCGCGAGCCGTGGCGAACGGACGGCACGGACCTCGGCACGTTCCGGCTGCGCGACGTGAACCCCGGCAGCGCGAGCGCGGACCCGCAGCTGCTGACGGTCTCGGGCAACCGCGTGTTCTTCACGGCGCGGCGCGAGGGCCAGGGCCGCGAGCTCTGGGTCACCGACGGCACGTCGAGCGGCACGCGCCTCGTCGTCGACCTCGCGTCTGGCACGAACGTCGGCGCCGACATCACGGCGATGGTCGCGTGGAACGGCCTCGTGCTCTTCGCTGCAACGACGGCCAACAACGGCACCGAGCTGTGGCGCAGCGACGGCACCGCTGCCGGCACGCAGCCCGTCGCCGATCTCGCCGCGGGCGTGAACTCGTCGGCGCCCGCCGACCTCGTCGTGTGGAACGGCCAGGTCTGGTTCGTCGCCGCGACTTCCGCGACCGGACGCGAGCTCTGGCGGACGGACGGCACGACCGCGGGCACGGCGATCGGCGTCGAGCTCGCCGCGGGCCCGGCGTCGCTGAGCCCCGAGGACCTCACGGTCGCGGGCAGCCAGATGTTCTTCACGGCGCAGAACACGAACGGCCGCGAGCTGTGGCGCACCGACGGCACGGCCGGCGGCACGTTCCTCGTGCGCGACATCGTGAGCGGCAGCGCCAGCTCCGCGATCGATCGCTTGACCGCGTTCGGCAACCGCGTGCTGTTCTGGGCGAACGACGTCACCACGGGCCTCGAGCCATGGGTCAGCGACGGCACGCTCGGTGGCACGCAGCGGCTCGTCGACGCGACGAGCGGCCCCGGCAGCAGCACGGCGATGGCGTTCGCGGTGCAGGGCCCGACCGCGTACTTCGGCGGCGGCGCGAGCAGCGCGTTCCAACTCTACAGGACCGACGGCACGACCGCGGGCACGAGCGTCGTGAAGGGACCGTTCGCGACGATCGCCGAGCCCACGGCGGCCTTCGGCGGTGCGGCGTTCGTCGCCCGCGTGACCGGCGGCACGCTGCAGCTCTGGCGCAGCGACGGCACGACAGCCGGCACCGTCGAGGTGCTCGCGACGTCGCCGAGCAGCAATCCGGCCAACCTGACGCCGTTCGGCGCGCGCCTGCTCTACCAGGCGACCTCGCAGGCGCTCGGCAACGAGCTGTTCACGAGCGACGGTACGCCGGCCGGCACGCGACTGCTCTACGACCTCGCGAGCACGCGCGGCGACACCGACATCCGCGAGATGCTCGACTACCAGGGCCGGCTCTTCTTCCGCGCGTCGACGCCGGGCCTCGGCACCGAGCCGTGGTTCAGCGACGGCACGCAGAACGGCACGAACGTGCTGCTCGACGTCAATCCGCTCGGCGGCAGCAGCTCGCCGGCCGACGCCGTGCAGTGGAACGGCCAGCTCTGGTTCGGCGGCTTCTGGCCGGGCAACGGCATCGAGCTCGTGCGCACGGATGGCACGGCACCAGGCACGGCGCTCGGCGCCGACGTCGAGCCCGGCACCGGCAACTCGGGGCCGCGCAAGCTGACGCCGGCCGGCAACCGCATGTTCTTCACGGCGACGCGCAGCAGCGGCGTCGAGCTCTTCGTCACCGACGGCACGGGTCAGGGCACGACGCAGTTCGACCTGCAGCCGGGCAACAACGGCAGCAACCCGGACGACCTCGTCGTGCTCGGCAACCGCGTCGTGTTCAGCGCGAGCGACAGCACGCGCGGCCTCGAGCCGTGGAGCAGCGACGGCACGATCGCCGGCACGCAGCCGCTCGCGGACTTCCAAGCCGGCACGACGTCGGGCTTCTTCGACGGCTTCGCGGCGCTCGGCAACCACGCGTACTTCTCGGCGACCGTGAACGGTGCCGGCATCGAGTTGTGCCGCACCGACGGCACGCCGGGCGGCACGGGACTGTTCGCGGACCTGACGCCGGGCACGGGCGGATCGCGCCCGAACGGCTTCGTGACCGCGGGCAACCGAGTGTTCTTCCGCGCCTTCGTGAACAACCTCGAGGTCGGCCTCTTCGTCACCGACGGCACCG
>DASVAL010000114.1:0-21266 GCA_036376355.1 Planctomycetota bacterium | reverse complement strand
CGTGCTGCCGATCCTCGTGCACACTGGCGACGGCCCGTGGGATTCACCGTGCAACCTGACCGAGCTGCTCGATGCCGAGGGTGCGCCGGAGGAGCTGCTCGCGATGCAGCCGACGTTCCAGTGCAGGCTGCTCGACCTCGGCGCCACCGACGAGGCTGGCCTCCGCCGGCGCCGGCTCACGGTGCAGACGTTGTTGCCGCTGCTCCATCTGCAGCAGCTGCGACGGCAGGTTGCGACCGCAACACTGCTGCTCGCCTGGCGCCCGCTGGTATTGCGGCTCATGCAGGTCCCCGGCGGGCAAGAGATCATGAACAAGCTATATTCGTACGTCTTCACCGTGAGCAAGGACGACCCCAGACACCTGCGCGCCGCCTACGCGCGCATCAGCAAGACCTGCGAGGAGCAGTACATGACCGTCGGCGAGAAGCTCATCGAAGAAAGCCGCCAGGAAGGGCGGCAGGAAGGGCGGCAGGAAGGGCGGCAGGAAGGGCGGCAAGAGGGCGTCCAGCTGGCCTTGCTCACGCTCATCGACCAGCGGTTTGGCTCGATACCGCCTTCCTTGGTCCAGCGAATCGAGGCCGCGAGCCCGACCGAGGTCGGTTCCTGGATGCGCCGCATCCTCACGGCAGCGACGCTCGACGATCTGCTGGCCTGAGCCGGGTTCTGCGAGCGTGGCCTCGTCGCATGCCGGCAGCGCGCTGGCTGCTCCGTCGTCCGGCGCCGGGTTGCGTTTGCCCGCCGCCGTTGCCTGGCGCCTTGAAGGGAAAGAGACTGTGTCGATGGGCCTCGTCTGGGATTCCGCGACCGGCGGCACGTGCATCCGCTGCCGCAAGCCGCTCGCGAAATGCCGCTGCGCCGAGCAGATCGCCGCGAACACCATCCCTGCGGGCGACGGCGTCGTGCGCGTGCGCCGCGAGGTGCGCAACGGCAAGACGGTCACGGTCGTGTTCGACCTGCCGCTGCGCGCCGCCGAGGTCGCGACGCTGGCCGGCAAGCTGAAGGCCGCGTGCGGCAGCGGCGGCACCGCGAAGGACCGGACCATCGAGATCCAGGGTGATCACCGCGAGAAGATCGTCGCGTTCCTCGAGCGCGCCGGGCACCGGGTCGTGCTCGCCGGCGGCTGAACGCGGGCTGGTGCGGTGAGCGAGGCGCTGTCGCGAGCAGGTGGTCGTCGGTACTGTGCGCGCCGCGTGCTCGCTCCGCTCCCGTCACTACTGGCCCGCGGTCTTGCCGTGCTGGCTCCGTTCGGCCTCGTGCTCGCGCAAGGCAGCTCGGCGGAGCGCCTCGCGCGCGAATACGCGGAGGCCGTCGAGGCCGTCAACGAGGCGCACGCACGCAAACCCGTCGTGGCGGACGAACGCGAGCTCGCCGCGAAACTGCCGGCGAGCGCCGCGAAGCTCGTGGCCGAGCTCGCGAAGGCCGAAGGGCCGGACACGGCGGCACTGGCCACTGCGGCGAAGGCCGCGCTCGATCTCGACCGCGTCGAGGACTTCGAGCCGCTGCGCGCGCGGCTCGCGACGCTCAGCCCGGATGCGGCGAAGCAGCTCGGCATCGCGCTGTCGCGGCCGCGATTCCTCGCGATCGGAACCGACGGCGTCGAGCAGGAGGGGCTCACGGCGATCGCCGACGTGTTCGACCTCGTGCTCGACGCCTACGACGAGGTGTTCGGGCTCACGAACTTCAGCAAGCTGCCGGGCAAGAAGCTGCGCCTGCGTGTGCACCTCGTCGACAAGATCACGAAGCCGCCGCACTTCGCGCCGCAGTTCCCGTGGCACAGCGAGGTCGAGTTCCCGGTGATCGATGCGAAGGCGTTCCGCTCGCCGACGCAGGCCGGGCAGTTCCTGTTCTACGGGCTCTGTCACGAGCTCGGCCACGTGATCGCGATGTGGGGCGACACCAAGAACGAGGAGGACCGGCATGCGTGGGCGCACTACACGGGCGTCGTGATCGTCGAGCACCTCGCGAAGACGAAGAGGGACGCGGCGCCGTTGAAGCACGTGAGCGACGTGCGCTGGCGTTCGGTCGAGTTCGAGCGCACGCAGCTCGCGGCGAAGAAGGTCGAGCCCGGCGGCAAGGACACGGAAGCGGTGATGGCGCGGCTGCTCGCGCTGCACGACGCGGTCGGGCCGAAGAGCATCGGCGAGGCGCTGAACGCGCTCGACGCCGAGGGCAAGCACCAGCGCGTCAACAAGGTGCGCTACTACGCGATGCGCGACTTCAAGGCCGCGCTGGCCGCGACGAAGGCCGGCCGCGCCAAGAAGAAGCAGATCGACGCCGCGTTCGCGGGCAGTTGAGCGCGCGAGCCGGGCGGGTCAGTCGATCGTCCCGCCTCGCCGATAGAGGCCGGATCATGAACGGGCTCAGCGCGGTGTGATCTCGATCGGCCAGTCCTCGCGGTGCAGCCTCGCGGACACTGCGCGGCGGCCGCCGAGCCGCTGCTCCTCGGTTACCAGCTGGCTCACGAACGCGCGGAACTCGGGGGCAACGCGCGGCACGCGGTAGCGATAGCGGTCGGCGCAGGACAGCCACGCGACCCACACGGCGAGCCCGATGCCGATGCGAGCGAGCGACCAGCGTGAACGCGCGGCGAGGACGACCGCGAACACGAGGCCGACGCACGCGATCCAGACGTAGCGGTGACCCCACATGTTGCCGGTGAAGTCGACGCGACGGGTCAGCAATGCTGCGGCCGAGTTCGCAAGGGCGAGCCAGGCGAACGCGAGCAGGAAGCCACGCGTCTGCCGATGCCAGCGTGGCCACGCGGCGCGACATGCGAGCACGAGCAGCGTCAGGACGCCTGCCCCCACGACGAACGTGAGCCAGGCATGGTCGGCCTCCCACAACCAGGCTTTGGTGGCGGACCCGAAGAGTGGATCGAAGCCCACGCGCACGAGAAGGAACGGCAGCGCTCCGGTCGCGAGTTGGTGCCACAGGAGCTCGGTGCCGGCTTCACGGCCCGACAGCAGATAGCCCGCGGCAGCGAGCACCTGGGTCGCGGCCATTGCCCTCGCGCGCGGGTCGCGCAGGCGCAGCAGGCTGAGCGGCAGCGCGAGCACCGAGAGAGGGTGCGACCACGTGAGCAGCGCGACGAGCGTGCATTCGATCCACCTCTTCATGCCTGTGCCGGGGCGCGGGTACAGCACGACGAGATACAGCCAGAGCAGGAGCGAGAACTGGGATGTCATCACCATCGTCGACATCCCGCCTTCGCCGATCGGCAGGCACGCGAGCGACGCGCACGCAACGGCCCGCACGCGCACCGGCGCAACCGCGCCGAAACCGGGCCGCAGGAAGCGCGTCACGGCGACGAACATCAGCAGCCACGCCGTCAATGCCATCGCGCACGGAATCCACGGCACCGGCAGGCGGCAGATCAGGGAGCCGAGCACGTTCGGCAGCACCGACGCGTAGCCAGCGTACGTATCGAGCCACGACGACGGCGACAGCTCCTGGTAGTAGCGCTGGAACAGGCACGACCCGTCTTCGTACGGCAGCGCAGCGTGGTGGATGCCGCGCCACGCCCAGACGAGAGTCCCGGCGGCGCAGAGTCCGTAGCCTGCCAGGCGCCATTGCTTCGCCGAGAGAGCTCGCCGGCCACGCTGCGTGCCGCGGCTCACACCACGCTCGCGCGCACTGCTCTCGCGCCTGATGTTGCCCGTTCGAGGTTCCACGCGTCCGCTCACCCGCAGCCGGCGGCAGGACCGCCGTAGAGCCGGAGGCTGCCCGCGACCATGCGCTCGACGTCGAACTCGCGGATCACGAGCTCGCGGCCGGCCCTGCCCATGCGCGCACGCCGGTCCGGATCGGCGAGCAGGTGTGCACAGGCATCGCCGAGCAGGTTCGCGTCGGGCTCGCGCACGACGAAGCCGGTGTCGCCGTCGCGCACGGCTTCGCGCGCGCCGCCGGCGTCGGTGCACACGACCGGCCGCTCGAGCCACTGCGCTTCGAGCGCGGCGTTCGGGAGGCCTTCGAACGCCGACGTGAGCAGCAGCAGATCGGCCGCGCGCAGCACGCAAAGCGGATCGTCGCGGCGGCCGAGCAACCGCACGACGTCGAGCAGGCCGAGCTCGCGCACGCGCGCTGCGAACGGTTCGCGCAGATCGCCGAGACCGCTGTGCAGCGCGATGAGGCGCGGAAACCTCGGGCGCAGGCGCGCGATCACGTCGAGCCACAACAGCGGCTGCTTCTCGGCCGACAGCCGGAACAGCCCCGCGACGACGGGCGCGTCGGACGCGATGCCGAGCTCGCTGCGCAGCGCGCGCACCTGCTCGTCCGGAGGCACCGGCATCGACGCGGCGTCGAGGCCGTTGTGCACGACCTCGAACCTCGCCGCCGGCACGCCGATCCACGCGGCGTAGTCGCGCGCGCCGGCCTGCGAGTTCGCCGACAGGACGAGTCCCGGCACCTCGGCTGCGTGCTGGTACCACCGGCGGAACCACGGTTGGTCGATGTACGGGAAGTGCGTCGGGTTCACGTTGCGCGCCGACAGCACGATGCGCGGCACGCGCGCGGCGACACCGGCGATCGCACCGAGCAGGTTCGGCTTGTCGAGCGCGCAGTGCAGCACGTCGGGAGCCCGGGCCGCGACGTGCGTCGCCGCGCGCCAGGCTTCGGCCGCGAAGATCTGCGGCAGGTGCTCGAGCAGCTCGCACGCGCCGCGGTTGCGCGCCTCGAGTGCGGCTGGATCGAAGCCCGGCGCGGGAATCGTCGCATCGAGGAGCTCGACGCCGCTGCCCGCGAGCATCGGCACGTAGTGACCGTGCGCGCCCGCGAAACCGTCGAGCGCCGCGATCGCGACGTGGTGACCACGCGCGGCGAGGGCCCTGGCCAGGTAGCAGAACTGCCGTTCCGCGCCGCCGGGCCCGAGCGAGCTCAGCAGCAGCAGCACGCGGCGGCTCGAGCTCGGGCTCGCGGTCGGGTTCGCGGTCGAGCTCGCGGCCGATGTGCGAGCGGCCGCGAGCGCCTGGAATCGCGCGGTGAACGCCGGCTCGTCGCACGCCGGTGACTGCAGCGCGTCGTCGCTGCGCTGGCGCAGCACCCGCAGCTCGTAACGCCGGCCGTTGTGGTGCGGGTCGCTGTTGTCCGAAGCCGAGAAGTAGAGGCCCCGCTGCCAGACCGAGTGGCGGCCGCGGCCTTGCTCGCGGATGTCGGCGTGCGGACTGTCGCGCAGCAGCAGCGGCACGCCGTCCTCGAACAGCACCGCGGAGCGGTCGCTGCCGGGCGCCGGCAGACGCAGACCGCGTAGCGAAGTCCACCAGCACGAGCCGCCGTCGTGCCGGAACGGCGGCAGCAGACGCAGCACGCCGAGCTGCCGCGCGAGCAGCGGCAGATTGCGTTCCACGAACAGGCGCCAGCGGGAGCCGGCATTGCGTGCGCGCAGCCGCCGCCACGAACAGCCGTCGTGCTGCAGCAACTCGAGGCCACGCTCGTGCAACACGGCGAGGCCGTCGGGCGACACGCTGCCGTCGAGCAGCACGACGGTGCCCTGCGGCACGCGGCGGCACGCCTCGACGTCGAGTGCCGGCGCGAACGTCGCGCGCGGCACGGCCGGGAACCACGCGGGACGCGCCGTGGCCACGACGGTGACGGCGCCCTCGCTGCTCGCGAGATGGCGCAGCAGCGTCAGGTCCTCACGCAGCATCGGCCGCGACGTACGCGTCATGCCGATGTCCTGGCACTCCATGGGCCGCAAGGCTACTCGCCGTCGCGCGCGCGGCGAGGAAGAACGCAACGGGGCCGCGCCCGGGCCATCGGCGGGGGCTCGCGCGGCAACGCGGGCACGAGTAGCTTCCGCGCGAAACCGGCTGGAGAGGTCCCTTCGCCAATGATCTGCGCCATCTCGCTGCTGCTCGCCGTCGCACTGCCCCAAGCGCCCACGAAGGGTGCCGACGAGACGAAGGCCAGGGCGGCCCTCGGCCAGGCCGCGCAACAGGTCGACGAGCTGCTGTTGCACGCCGAGCGGGTCCGCGAGCGCGCGAGATCGGCGCTCGACCTGGCGCGGTCGGGCGAAGCGGCCGCGAAGCAGGCCGGCCGCGAGAAGCTCGCGAGCCTGGCCGCCGACCTCGGCACGCAGCTCGAGTCGCTGAAGGACTCGATCGAAGCCCACTCGGCGGCGATCAGGGCGCTGCGCGCCGACGTGACGCCCGAGATCCCGCCGCCCGCCGAGGGTTCCGTGGCCTCGCTGCGCGACCGCATGCACCTGGCGCGCAAGCTGCCGAAGCTTGCCGATGCACTCGGTGCCTTGCGCGCCGTCGAGAGAGAGCTGCAGGCCGATGATGCGAGAACGAAGCCAGGCGCCGACGCGCTGCTCGGTCACGTTCGTTATTCGATCGCGGCGGCGATCCAGTCGGAGGCGATGCAGGCGCAGAGCAAACAGCGCAGCGACGAGGCCGTGTTGCTGCTGCGCGACGCTTCGAAGAAGCTCGACGAAGTGCTCAAGGGCGCCGACTCGTCCGACACGGGCGAGGGCTCGTCGCTGCGTGCCGTCGCGCTGGGGCGAAGGGTCGAGGTCGAGACGCGCCTCTACATCACCTACGACGAGATCGCGAAGCGCAAGCCGGGCGACGCGTTCATCGCGAAGCGCCACCGCGAGAATGCCGAGACCGCGTGGAGCCTGCTGAAGTCGGCCTACGCCGACGCGACGCTGCCCGGCGGCCAACGCGTCGTCGAGGCCACCGAAGACACCGTCAAGCGGCTCGTGCAATCGCGCTGACGGCGGCGCGCCGCGAGCGGCAAGCGAGCGAATCCGGTGACGCGGCGCCCGTTCACGACGACACTGTCGTGCATGGACCCGTCCGCCGAGCTGTTCGTCCGCTACGCCGCCCGCGGCGACGTCGACGCCCTCGGCGAGGTGTTCGACCGCACGGCGCCGAAGCTGCTGCGGCTCGCGATGCACGTTGCACGCACGGCCGACGACGCGGAGGACCTGCTGCAGGCGACGTTCGTGCTCGCGATGCGCAAGGCGAACGAGTTCGACGCGAAGCAGCCGCTGCTGCCGTGGTTGTCGGGCATCCTCGCCGGCGCGGCCAGGAACCTCGCGCGAAGGAACGCGCGGCGGCGCTGCGCGCGGCGTCGGTTGGCGGCATCGCGGCTGTGGCCGCGGGAGTCGGCGCTACGGCGGCGCGTTCGCCGCGACGGATTCGATGCCGCAGCGCCGGATCAGCGTGCCGCGGCTTCCGTAGGCCCGGAGCGGTTCCTCGCGCTTGCGACGCGATGCGTTCTTCATCGCGTGGTTGCGGAGGCTTGACGGTGCCGGCGCGTGCTTGCAGCATGTCGAGGCCGCTCGCAACAGGCCCCTCGCATGCGCACCCTCCTCGCGTTGTTCTCCGGCCTGGCCCTCGCGGCGCAGGAGCCAGCGCGACTGCCCGAGCGGCTGCTGTTCGTCGGCGAGAAGGCGCACGCGGGGCGCGCGAGCGAGTTCACGGACTTCCTGCAGCGACACTTCGCGAGCGTGGCCGCGACGACGCACGAGGGGTTCACGGCCGCCGCGGCGAAGGACGCCGACGTCGTGCTGCTCGACTGGCATACGGGTGAGGACTGGGCCCGCGCGAGGTCGCCGCTCGGCGCGCTCGACGGCTGGAGCAAGCCGGTCGTGCTGCTCGGCAGCGCCGGCCTCAACACGGCGATCGCGTGGAACGTGCTCGGCGGCTTTGGTTGAACCTGCCTGAGCCCTCTCGCGCACGGGCTGCGCAAGCACGACGTCTGGAAGGGGCCGCGGTCGCTGCCCGCGAGTCCGCGTGTCGTGTCGATGCGCGGCGACTGGCAGGGTTTGCTCGACTTCGCGAAGGTCGAGTTCGTGCCGCTCGTCGACGGCGACGCGGACGGCGACCCAGGCTGGTGCATCTACCCGTGGGGCTTCGACGCGCCCGAGGTCGAGGTCCTCGTGCTCGGCCAGAACACCAAGGCGCCCGACGCGGCGGCGATCTGGCGGCAGGGCTTCCTCGTGCACTTCGGTCTCGAGGAGACGCCAGCACGGCTCAACGACACGGGCGACGCGCTGCTCGTGAACACGATCGCCTACGCGGCGCGGTGCGGCGCGGACCGGCCGCTCGTGCGGCTCGCCTACCAGTTCCGCATGCAGAAGCGCGACGCGATGCCGCGCGAGAACGCGTTCAAGTTCCTGTCGCGCGTGGACTCGCTCGAGACCTGGTTCCCGAAGGCACTCGCCGCGGAGCTGACTCCGCTGTCGCTGAAGCGGCGCGAGGTGCGCTTCCGCGAGTGGGAGCCGTTCCTCGTCTCGGGCGCCGACGGCCGGCTCGAAGTCGACGAGGACCTGCGCCGGTGGGGGATCGCGAACCGGGACCCGCAGTGCCTCGATCGCTGTGAGCATGCGCTGCGCAAGGGCGGCGGCGAGGCCGCGCAGGCGCAGCGCGTGCTCGCGCGCTACGTGCCCGAGGGGCCGGGCGGCGCCGATGCCGACGCGTGGGCGAAGTGGATCGAAGCACATCGGCCGTACGTGTTCTTCTCCGACGTCGGCGGCTACCGCTGGTACGTCGATCCGCTCGCGAAGGCGCGCGGCGTGCCGACCGGCGAGCTGCGGGGAGCCCGGCGCGTCGCGAAGCCTGGCCGGTGACGCTAGCGCCGCCACGCGGCCGGCAGGCGCAGCTCGAGCTCGGTGGTCTTGCCCGGCGTCGCGGTGAAGCGGCCGAGCTGCAGACGCTCCGACGCGAACGCATCTTCGCCCTGCGCGAGCCGCGCCTGCTGCGCGGCCGGGTCCTGCAGGCGCTCGGGCAGCACCGCGAGTTGCACGGGCGCGATCGCGACCTCGACGAGCGTGATCCCGTTGTCGTCGGTACGCGCCAACCACGTCCAATGCCGGGGTTCCGGTCCCTCCTGCAGCATGTCGACGCGCACGCCGCGCACCGGGTTGCCCTGGTCGTCGATCACGCGGCAACACAGCGTGCCCGATTGCAACGTGAAGGTGCGCGTCGCGGTCTGCCCCTTGACGACGTGCGCACGCTCGTCGGCAGAGAGGCGCGTGCGATCCGTGTGACCGCTGACGATGTAATCGCCGCCGCGCGCGCGCAGCCGGAAGCGGCCCGCGTCGTCGGTCGTCGCGAAGCACGCGTAGCTCGGGGCCTTGCCCTGGAGGTCGAACTGGATCTGCCGCTGCGCCGCCGGCGTGCCGTTGTGCAGCACGAGCCCGTCGATCTCGCCCGGTAGCAGCGCCGAGAGGTCGACGTCGAGCTCCATGGTCGCACCATCGCGCAGCTCGACGGCCGCGACCGGCGCGCTCTGCCCGATGCACGCACCATCTCTTCCAGGCGCTGGTTCGAACCACGTCGCGAGCACTTCCCATCGTCCGGGCGGGACGCCGTCGATGCGGAACGCGCCGTCGTCGCCGATCGTGGCCGGGAAGTCCGGCCAGTAGCTGGTCCTCCCGTCGGCGTTGCGGTGGAGCCGGATGCCGGGCAACAGGCCTTTCTTCGTCGCGCCGACGGCGCCTTGCTCCGGCAGGCCCGCGAGGGTCCGCAGCTCCGCGATCGCCTCGGCCGGCGATGCGCGTCCGGCGAGGCTCGCGCCGGTGCCGACGGTCACCTCGATCGTGCGCGTCGCGTCGAGCACGACCGCGGGCTCGATCGCGGGCACGTGGCCAGGCCCGCGCACGAACAGCGCGAGCGGCGTGTTCGCGGGACCCCGCACGCGCACGCAGCCGTCGGCGCCGGTGACGCCCTGGTCCTGCAGCAGTGCCACGCCGGGTTGCAGCCACAGCGTCGACGTCAGCGAATGCGCGTACGTGTCGATGGTCGGCACGCCGTCGCGCATCAGCGCGAGTTCGACCCGCGTGCCGGCAACCGGTGCACCGGCGGCCGTGCGCACGCGCACGGACTGTGCAATGGCACGCTGCAGTTGCACGGTGACGCGCACGGGCCCCGGATCGGCGACGTGCACGGGCGCGAGCGTGACGGGCGCGAACTCGTCGCCCGCCGGCTCGACGATGACGGTCCAGTCGCCGCGCAAGACACCGTCGACGACGACGCGGCCACCCGGATGCCGGCCGCGGGCACGCACGCCGAAGTCCACTCCCACTCTCCCAGGCGACACGATGCGCACCTGGAACTGCTCGACCGGTACCCCGCCGTCCGCCGCGACGACGGACACCTCGACCGCGAGCGCGCGCCGCAGCACGAGCCGCACGTCAGGGCTTCCCCATGCGACCGGTTCGGGGGCCAGCGTGTCCTCGAAGCCGCGCTTCAGCGCGCGCAGCGTGACCTTGTCGGGCGAGCGCTCGCTTCCCGGCAGCGTGAACGCGCCGTTCGCATCGGTCTTCACGACGCCCTTCGAGGGCGTGGGACCCCAGTCGTAGCCGACGATCGTCACGTTGGCGTCAGCGACCGGTTGGTCGCGTTCGTCGACGACGACGCCGCGGATCGTCGGCCGCGCCGGCGCGCGATCGATCACGAGCTCCACCTCGGGGAACGGAACACCGCCGCCGAGCGACACGCGCGCCGGCGTCACCTTCGCGTCGAGTGCCGGACCGGAAGCCGAGATCGCGCGGGCGTCACCTGCTCGGACGCCGTACTCGCCGGGTGGCACCGGGATCCAGGTCGCGAAGCGGCCGTCGTCGCCGGTCCGGGCGTTCGCGCGTTCGTGCACCCGAATGCCGTCGACCGGTGGCGTCTGCGCGACGAAGTGGACTTCCGCGCCGGCGACCGGCGCGCCCTTCGTGTCGCGCAAGCGCCCGCGGATCGTCGAGCCTGCCGGCAGGCAGAGGTCGCCGAGATCGCGTTCCTTGCCCGCGACCATCTCGCCGCCGCCCTCGACGCGACCCGACAGCAGCGCGCGGCCGTCGCACTGCAGCCGCAGGAAGTGCTGCATCGGCGGCGCGGGCCAGAAGCGGAACACGAACGTGCCGTCGTTGCCGCTCGTCAGCGACTCGCCGAGCTTCGCTGGCGCGTCGTGGTCCTTCGTCCACGCGTCGAGCAACTCGTTGCTGCGGGCGTTGCTCGTCAGCTTCACGAGGACACCCGCGAGAGGGAGCCCGCGTTCGTCGACGCAGCGGCCGCGAAGCGTCGCGAGCGGCTGCGTGCCCGCCGAGACGGGTGCCGGCGCTGCTTGCCGAACGGGTTGCTCGCCGACGACTGGTGCCCTGACGTCGGTGTTCGACGCCGCGGCGACGACGGGCGCAGGCTTCGCAGGATCGCGGACCGCGTCGCGCGTGCCTGCCGGCGGCCCCGGATTCCACACGATCCACGCGGCGACCACGAGGGCCGTGGCGAGCGCCGCGGCCGTGAGCTTCATTGCAGTTCCCATCAGCACTCCTCCCGTGACGCAAGCACTCGCGGCGGCAACGACACCGGGCTGCAACACGTCGCGGAGGCCGAACGCGGCGGCCATGCCCGCGCGCCAGTCCTTGCTGCCCGGCGACTCGTCGAGCCGTTCGCGCAGCAGCGTGATGCCGCGCTGTAGCCGGCTCTTGATGGTCGCGAGCGGCGCGCCGGTCGCGTGCGCGATCTCGGTCGGCGTCAGGTCCTGGAAGAACCGCAGCAGCAGCGTGCCGTGGTAGGGCTCGGGCAGCGCGAGCAGCGCCTGCGTGACCCTCTGCACGAGCTCGTGCTGCTCCGCGACGCGCGCCGCGGTGTCCTGGACTGCCGGCGGCGAGGCCTGGCGTTCGTGCCGCGCGCGGCGCGCCGCGGCTCGCCGGTGGTTGCTCGCGAGCCGGCGCAGGACCTGCCGCAGCCAGGCGCCGATCCCTTCACGCCGCTCGGGCGGCCACCGCAGCGCGGTGAGCGTCGTGTCCTGCACGAGGTCGTCCGCGCACTGGTCGCCGACGAGCTGCTGCGCGAGCGCACGCAGCGCGCGCGCGTGCTCGCTCAGGTCGCCAGCCAGCGCAGGGTCCATCGGGTGGTCCGCCATCGTGCGCCCTACACACCGCGCCGCAAGGCGGGGATGCACGGCCCGCAGGATTGTCCTGGCTCATCGGCGGCCGACCCGCGACGGCACCGCGCCGGCGACCAGCCCGCCGCGGGCTGGTAGGCTGCGCCCCGATATGCGATGGCACGAGATCGGGCTGTTCTCGATGGCGGTGGCACTGCTGCCGGCGCAGGAAACCAAGCCGCGGCTGCAGATCGACGACGCGGGACTGCGAGCCATGGTCGCGCGCGCGGTGCCGGCGGTCGAGCGCGCGTGCGGCCGCAAGTTCGCGAAGCCGCCCGTCGTCGCGCTCGCCGACGTCGGCGACGTGATGCGCTCGCTGCGCGAGGATCTGCTTCCCGGCACGAAGGCGTTCTTCGCGGGCCAGCCGGCGCAGCGCATCGAGAAGGCGCTGCAGTTGCGGGCCGACATGTTCGCCGCGTCCGTGCTCGCCAAGTACGGCGTGAACAGCCGCGAGGTCTACGTGATGCCGCACGCCGTCGGCACGCAGTTGGGGGCCGTCGAGTGCGGCGACGCCGACCACGAGAAGGTGCTGACGCTCGTCGTCGTGCACGAGCTCGTGCACGCGCTGCAGGACCAGGAGATCGGCCTCGCCGAGCGCGTCGCCCGCTGCACGGGCCAGGACTCGGGCGAGGCGTTCGCGATGCTGATCGAGGGCCACGCGGTGTTCTGCAGCGAACGCGCGGCGGCCGAGCTCGACCTGGTCGAGGTGATCCCGGCGCTGCGTGCGGTGTTCGCGGGCCACCGCGACTCGACCGCGTTTCCGCCTTGTGACCTGACCATGCGCCGGGTGCGGCACCAGAACGGCATGCTCTACCTGAGCGGCGCTTCGTTCTTCGCCGCGCAGCACAGCAACGGCGGCGACGAGCGCTGCTGGCAGGTCCTGCGCACCGAGCTGCCGACGACGCGGCTCGTGCTCGAGGGCGGCGACCGGCCGCCGCGCCGGAGCCTCGCCGAAGCGTTCGCCGGCGTCGACGAGGTCCTCGCCGGGCGCAACTGGACGGTCGGCCGTGGTGAGCTCAGCGGGCTCATGATCCGCGGCGAGAACGCGCGCATGCTCACCGAGCTCGAGACGCTGCTCGCGAAGTGGCAGGCCGGTGGCGAGTGGTTCGCCGTGGCGCCGACGCCGCTCTCGTGGCGCGCGTTCTACGCGTTGACGTTCGACGACGAAGCGAGTGCAGCGGCGTTTGCACTGCTGGTCGAGAACGGCGCGAGGAGCGACCTCGAGAAGCTCGGCAAGGGCAGGCTCGGCGAGGTCGGCGACGGCCCGCAGGTCGCCGGCGCGTCGTCGCGCCGGATCGTTCAGGAGCTGCCGAAGGGTGTGCCGGTCGGCAATCGCGCGACGCTCGTGCTCGTGCGCAAGGGCAGACACGTGCTGCAGCTCCTGTGCAACAACGCGCCCGTGGAGGACGCCGCATTCGCCGCGGTCGCGGCCGGCGTGCTCGCGCGGCTCGAGCAGTGACGCGGCGCCCCGGGTGACAGCGCGCCGCTACTTGCGGCGCTTCTCGTCGCCCTTGGCGTCACCGCGGCCTTTGCCGGGCCGCTCCTCGTCGCCGGACTTGTCGGCGCCCTTCTGCTCGTCGTGGCCTTCGGCGCGGCACGCGTGCATGCGCTTGTGCGCGAGCTCGCGTTCGGCCAGCTCGAGCTTGCCGTCGCCGTCCTTGTCGATCTCCTTGCGCAGCTTCTTCGCGGCCTCGGGGTGCTCCTCGGCGAAGTCCTTCCAGTCCTCCTGCACGTGCTCGCGGCGCCACTCCGTCATCGCCGCCAGCGCGGCGTGACGCTCTGCGTGGCCGATCTCGCCGTCGTGGTCGGCGTCGGCCTTCGCGAGCACACGCTTCGCGGCTTCGGGGTGCTTCCGCTCGAACGCGCGCCAGCCGCCCCAGTCGTCGTGCCCCTTCGCCGACTTGCGCGCCGCGTCGGGCGGCTTCCCGGCGCCGTCCTTCTTCGGCTTCTCGGTCCGGTCCTTCTGCGGTGTCTCGGCGCCATCCTTGCGCGGTTTCTCGGCCCCGTCCTTGCGCCGCTCGCCGCCTTCCTGGCGGCACGCGTGCATGCGCTTGTGCGCGAGCTCGCGTTCAGCCGGCTCGAGCTTGCCGTCGCCGTCCTTGTCGATCTCCGCGCGCAGCTTCTTCGCGGCCTCGGGGTGCTCCTCGGCGAACTCCTTCCAGTCCTCCTGCACGTGCTCGCGGCGCCACTCCTTCATGGCCTCCTTCGCCGCGTGACGCTCCGCGTGGCCGATCTCACCGTCGTGGTCGGCGTCGGCCTTCGCGAGCACACGCCTCGCCGCGTCCGGGTGCTTCCTCGCGAACGCGTGCCACCCGCACCAGTCGTCGTCCTTCGCCTTCGCATCGGCCTTGCGCGACGCATCGGGACGCCGTCCCTCGGGGCCGGGCGCGGGGTCCTGCGCTGCCAACGGCGCGGTGAGCAACAGAACGGCGAGCGAGAGCGAGCAGGCGAGGTCCTTCATGGTTCTCCGTGGCGTCGGATGACGACGATAGATCGGCTCCAACGCGGCGAACTGAAGGCAGCCCTCCGCCGTCGTCGGCCGCGGTCCCGCCGTGAGACGCGCGCAGTCCGGCATCGCCCGTGCCGCCGGTGGTGGATTCCCGAGCGGGCAGCGCAATCCGTTGGCCGCCGGTCGGGGTTTCGTCGCCTGGATGTTTCCGCCAACGCATTCCCATCGCCATGAAACCCGCTCTGACACTGATCACCGTACTGACGACTGCGGCGCTCGCTTGCGCCCAGGCTTCGCACACTCAGCTCTTTCCGACGACCTCACCCTCGCCGCGCGCCGGCCTGCACGGCGTCTCCGACGGCGCCGGCATGTGGGTGTTCGGCGGCCTCACGGCCGCTTCGCCGGTCGCGTTGAGCAACCAGATGTGGCGCTTCGACGGCGCGAACTGGATCAACCACACGCCGGCGGCCAACAACCCGCCGGCGCGCGACTGGTATGCCTCGGCGTGGGACGCCGCGCGCGGCCGCTACGTGCTGTTCGGCGGCCGCGTGATCAGCGGCACCGGCACGGCCGACGTCGGTGACACTTGGGAGTTCGACGGTGCTGCTTGGACGCAGCTCTCGCCCGCGCTCTCGCCGTCGCCGCGCCGTTGGTCGGCGATGTGCTACGACGCGACGCTCGGCAAGTGTGTGCTGTTCGGCGGCAGCCTGAACGGCTCGACCTTCTACGGCGACACGTGGACCTGGGACGGCTCGACCTGGACGCAGCTCACGCCGGCGGCAAGCCCTTCGCCGCGAGCGCGCGGCTGGCTCGAGTGGGACCTGATTCGCAACCGCGCGATCTACACGTGCGGCAAGAACTCGACCGCGAGCACGGCGCTCGCCGAGACCTGGAGCTGGGACAGCAACACGTGGACGCAGGTCCCGACGAACACGCTGCCCGGTTGGAACGGCGGCACCGGCCTGATCGCCTTCGGCCTCACGTTCGACCTGCTGCGCGACCGCTACGTGCTGGTCGGCGGCACGCGTACGACGGCGACCGTTTCGCCGCAGACCTACGAGCACGACGGCAACGACTGGATCCTGCGGCCGACCGGCGCGCTGACCGGGCGCACGGGACCCGCGGTCGCGTTCGTCGTCGGCCTCGGCAAGACGTTCGTGTTCGGCGGCTCGTCGGGCGTGAACCCGATCGGTGACACGTGGGAGTACCGGACCGACGATTGGCCCGGCTACGCTCCGTTCGGCACGGGCTGCGCGGGCGGCGGCGGCGTGATGCAGCTCGCCGAGACGCACGCGGCGTGGATCGGCGAGACGCACGCGACGCACGTCACGAACCTCGATCCGCTCGGGTTCTGCTTCGGTCTGATCGGCCTCAGCGCCTTGCCGCAGCCGTTCCCGCTGTCGATGGTGCTCGCGACGACCCAGCCGAGCTGCATGCTGCTCGTGAGCCCCGACGCGATGCCGCTGATCGGCAACCTCACGACGACGGCCGACCTGCTGCTGCCGATCCCGAACGACCCGGCGCTCGTCGGCCAGCAGGTGTTCGAGCAGACCGCGCAGTTCGACTTGTCGTTCGTGTTCTCGACCTCGGCGGCCGTCGCGCTGACGATCGGCGCGAAGTGACGCGGTGACGCGGACGCGGCGGCGCGTTACGCGCCGCCGTCCCGCTTGCAGCGTGCGCGAGGTCAATGCAGAGATCCTCGCGCACCCTGCTGCTATGCTCGCGGCGGGAAATCCCGTCACGATGCCGACGCCGAAGCCAGAAGTGCCGCGTTCCGAACTCTGCGACGACCCATTGCTGCGTGATGCCCCGATCATCGAGGGCTTCAAGGTGCTCGACCCCGCAGTGCTCTATGCGAAGGTCGGTGCTGGCGGCATGGGGGCGGTCTACCGCGCGATCCACCTGCAGTTCGGCATCGACGTCGCGGTCAAGGTCCTGAAGCCCCCGCCGATCGCCGATGACCCGACCTTCGTGAAGCGCTTCGAACGCGAGGCGCGGACCGCGGCCAGCATCAGCCACCAGAACGTGGTGAGCATCAAGCACGCGCAGGTGAAGCACGGGCTGCACTACATCGTGATGGAGTTCGTGCTCGGGCATTCGGCGGGCGAGCGTTTGCGGGAAAGAGGTCCGCTCTCCGAACGCGATGCGCTCGCGATCCTGCACGGCGCCTGTGCCGGGCTCGCCGAGGCGCATGCGCGCGGCATCGTGCACCGCGACATCAAGCCCGACAACATCCTGATCGCGCACGATGGCCGCGTGAAGGTCGCCGACCTCGGCCTCGCGAAGTCGACGTACCACCTCGACGGGCGCACCATGTCGATGGACGTCTCCCGAGTCATGGGCACGGCGCCGTTCATGGCGCCCGAGCAGTGGGACACGATGGACGTCACTGCGGCGGCCGACGTGTGGGCGCTCGGGGCGACCTTCTACTCGCTGGTAACGGGCCGCGCGGGCGCCGGCACGGGGTCCGCGTACACGATCGCCAAGCGCATCAAGGAGGCGGACTATCCGTCGCTGCGCGACGTGCGGCCCGATCTCCGGCCCGAGGTGCATGCGATGTTCGAACGCTGCGTGCAGCGGGAACCGGCGCAGCGCTTTGCCGACGCGAAGGAACTGCTGCGCGACCTGCGCGGGCTCGCGCCCGAGGACGAGGGCGTGCTGGACGATTGGCCGACGGGTACGTGGACCGTGCCTCGCGCCGAGCCCGTGACGAGGGAGACCCTGCGCCGCATCCGCGCCGAGATCGAGACGAAGGCGATCGACCGGCGCGCCGAGCGACGGCCCGCGGGTGAACCCGTGCCGGACTCGCCACCGGCCTCGGAACTGCCAACCGTCCCGCAAGTGGTGGCGCCCGACGCGCGCCCCCGACCGGAGCCCGCGGACAAGCCGCGCCGGACGCGGAAGCGGCGACGCCTCGCGAGGTCGAAGCCACCGACGACCGCACCGCACGAGAACCTGTTGTCAGGCGTGGCGGCAGTCGTGCCTGTCGCGCCGGTCGGGGAGGGGACGACGCCGCAGCAGGTGGCAGCGACCGTGCAGCAACCGCCGGCGACGCCGGCGAAGTCGTCCTGGGCGTGGTGGTTGCCTGCCGCCCTGGTCGTGATCGCCGTGCTCGTCGCCGGCTACGAGGACGGGTGGTTCACGGCGAACGCGAATGGGACCGGGGGCACGAAGACGAACGAAACGGGCAGCCGCTTGAAGATCGGCGTCGCCGACACGACGCCGCCTGTGATCGAGTGGCTGGCGCCGGACGCCAGCAAGCCCGTGCGCGCTGGCGAAGTCGAGGTTCGCGGTACGGTGACCGACGCGAGCCGCGTGAAGTCCGTCACGGTCAACGGTCGGCCTGCGTCGCTCGTCGGCGCGATGTGGACGGGAATGGTGAAGGTCGAGGCAGCGAAGCCCGGAATGAAGCTCGTGCCGGTCGTGCGCGTGAGCGTCGTGGCGACGGACGAGGCCGGCAACGCGTCGAAACCGCTCGAGCGGCTGCTGTCGGTGCTCCCGGCGGCGTCGGGCAAGTGAACGAGCCGGCACGGGCGCGAGCTCACCGCAGCTCGACGCGGACCGGCGGCCCCTCCTCGGCGCCGATGCGAAACGTCGCTTCGGCGCGCCGCGAGCGGGACTGCGCCACCAGCGAGTAGTCGCCTCGCGCGAGCCAGAGCTCGACCTTGCGCTTCTCGGCGTTCGCCGTTCCGAGCGGCTTGCGGCGCACGAGGCGGTCGCCGCGCTGCACGAGCACCTCGATCGGCTCGCCGCGTACCTCGGCCGCGACGAGGACCTCGACGAGCTGGCGCACACCGCGTTCGAGGCGCAGCTCGAGCCGCGTCTCCTCGTCGGCGCGGATCGTGAACGGCAGCGTCTGCTCGGCAGTGCCGTTGCCGTACGCGACCAGCTCGTCGTCGCCCGGCGTGATCTGCTGGCCGAGCAGCTCGCTCGCGCCGAGTTGCAGGTCGACGCTTGCCGCGGCGCGGTCGCGCGGACCAGCAGGAGGAGCGTGCTCGGGCTGTTGCACGAGGAACTGCACGCCCGCAGGATCGCCAGCCACGATGCCGACGCGCAGCCGGCCGCCGGCGACGAGCTGCAACGTGCCGGCGTCGTGCGCCGCATCGGCGGCGAGCTCGAACCGGCCGAGGAACTTCGCGTGGCCGCCGCCATCCGCATGCAGGTACCAACGACCCGGCACCAGTGGACCGAAGGCGAACCGTCCGTCGGCGCCAGTCGTGGCCTCGACCCTCTCGGTGACCGAGCGTCCTTCCCGCCCTGCAAGCACGGTCAGGCCCGCCATCGGCCGGCCGGCAGGATCGACGAAGGTCCCCGTGAGCCGTGCACTCGGTGCCGCGATCGCACGCACGCGCAGCTCGGCTTCGCCGGCGCGCGGATCGATCGACGCCTGGCGCAGCTCCTCGATGCCCGGTCCGCCCACGCTGACGGTGACCGTGGACTCCGAGCTGCCCTCGAGGCAGTTGGCGATCGTGAACCGGCCGAGAGCATCCGTCGACGTCCCTCGGTTGCCACCTCTCCACCAGCAGATCACCTCGGCACGCGACACCGGAGCACCGTCCTCGCGCACGACGCGGCCCCGCAGCTCGAGCCCGCGCGACAGCTGCAGGTCGCACGCGGTGACTTCGCCGGCCGTCGTGTCGACCCTGCGCGACGCTTTGCCCGCGTGCTCGTGCGAGGCCAGCAGCTCGAGCGGACCGGCCGGCAGATCGGTCAGCACGAACAGGCCGTTCTTGTCCGATCTCGCGCCGGACCACGCCAACAGGTCGGCGAAGTCGCCCACGCCGAGCCTGGCCTCGGCGACCGCCGTGCCATCGGCGGCGCGCACGTGGCCGCGGATCGTCGCACCGGGCACCAGCTGCACCTCGAGGTTGCTGGTCACGCCCGGCGACACCTCGCAGGTTCCGCGCCACGGTGCGAAGCCCCTCGCGCGCACCTGCACGGGCTGCGCTCCGGCGCCGAGCCCGACGGCGCGGAAGCGGCCTTCGTCGTCACAGCGGACCACGGCCGGCAACGGAGCGTTGCGCACGAGCCCGGGCTCGGGATGGTTCCCGACCTGCACGATCGCGGCCGCGCACGGCCCGTTCCAACCCGTGACGCGGCCCTCGACGACGCCACCCGCGGGGCCCAGGACGAGCCGGATCCCGGCCGCTTCGGTCTCCGACAGCACGGCCTTGCTCTCCGAGGCCGAGAGGCCGGCAGCGCGCGCACCGAGGATGAACGGGATGCGCATCGCGCGCACGCGGAAGCTGCCGTCGGGGCCGGTCACCGCGAGGAGCTCTGGCCGCGTCGCGAGGGGCGGCATCGTCTCGACGAGCGCCCCGGCGACTGGCGTTCCTGCGCCGTCGATCACGACGCCGGTGACCGGGACGCCGGCGAGCTCGAGCGTCGCTTCGCTCGTCTCCCCGGCGCGGATGTCGGCGGATTCGCTGCCGATCAAGCCGCGGTCCGTCGTGATCAGGACGCGCCCGGGCCGCAGCTCCGCGATCGTTGCCACACCGTCCTCGCCGGTCGACACCCGCCGCGCCGCGAATACACGCTGCTGGTCCGCGGGCCAGACGAACACCACGACGCCGGAAGCCGGCGACTTGTCGTCCGCGTAGCGCACGCGCACGACGACGTTGCCCGTTGCTTCGCGCGCTTCGGGCGCCGGCGCGGCTTCGCGTTCGGGCGCTGGTGACGCAGGTTCGAGCGCCGCGACCGCAGGCAGGTCGGCCTGCACGGAGCGAGCCGGCTCGCGGGCGCCCGTGGTCGCGGTAGCATCGGGCGGCGTGTCGTTCGTGCACAGGCCGAGCAGGAAGATCGCCGCGAGCACGATCGCCGCGCCGCAGAACCAGGTCTTCGTCATCGCGAGCACTCCCGTCCAGAACACCGGCGTTGCCGGCTGGGTCAGTTCACGCCACGGCAGCCCGCGCGGCGCGCCTGCGAGCGGCAGCAGCGCGAGGTGCCAGCGGCTGCGGTCGCCACCCGCTTCGATGTCGAGCTGCTCCCGCAACATCGCCAGCGCGTGCTGCTGCCGCCGCCAGACCACGGCCACGGGCTCGCCGAGCCTGCGCGCGATCACGCGCGGTGGCAGCCCGTCGAAGAAGCGCATCAGGAGGACCGTCCGCAGCTCGTGAGGCAGCGCATCGACGGCTGCGAGCAGCGATCGCCGGCGCTCCTCGAGCTCACACAACCGCAGCGACGAGCACGCGAGCTCCGAGCCGGCAGCGGCGGTCTCGTGGCGGCGGCGCCGTGTAGTCGCGCGGCACATGTTCGCCGCGACGCTGCGCACGACCTGCGCGAGCCACTGCTTCAGATCGCGCACGCGCGGTCCCTCGCGGCGCAGTGCCTTGAGCCAGACCTGCTGCACGACCTCGTCCGCGTCTTCGGCGAGCAGCGAGCGCGCGAGCGAACGCACGAACGGCTCGGCGGCAAGCAGGTTCTGGACATCGAGGGCCGTCACGAAGGTCATGTCTGTACACCCTGGACCCCGGAGCGGTGGTTTCTCGCGCGGGGAAGTGGGGGCGATCCGGCGGCGAGAGCCGGCACCTGCGTTCACCGCGCGCGTCCCGGCCACGACATGGGAGGCGCGACTCCCCGCGCCCCGCGACGGTCCATCTCGCGCTTCCTGCACGCTGTGCCGGGTCATCCGGCGTGCACGCGAACCGCCAGTTCACTCCACCCCCAGCCCCGACGCGAACCTTCCGGCTGCCGGAATCTTCCCGACCCCGGCCCGTAGCGGGCGTCCTTCCGTCGCGCGGATTACACTTCGCCCCGAATGTCGCTGCCCCAGCCCAGTCCGACCCAGCGCCCCGCCGACTGGGAAGCGTTCTACCGCGACTACCGCAAGCCGGGCTACGTGTCCGGCTTCGAGATCACGACGAAGCTCGGCGGCGGCATGTTCGGGCTCGTGTTCCGCGCGCGGAAGCAGTCGATCGGCAAGGACTATGCGATCAAGTTC
>DASVAL010000102.1:0-33045 GCA_036376355.1 Planctomycetota bacterium | reverse complement strand
GAAGCGGGGCAGATCGTCGGCACGCCCGAGTACATGGCGCCCGAGCAGGCTGATCCGACGAACCAGGACATCGACACGCGCGCCGACATCTACTCGCTGGGCGTGATGCTGTACGAACTGCTGGTCTCTGCCCTGCCGTTCCCGAGCCACGAGCTGCGTTTGGCCGGCATGCTCGAGGTGCAGCGCATCCTGCGCGAGGTCGACCCACCCAAGCCGAGCACGAAGTTGAGTTCGTCGGTGGCCACTGCGCCGGAGATCGCGGCCGCGCGGCGCATGTCGACGAGTGCGCTCATGAAGGCGCTCGAGCACGACCTCAACTGGGTCGCGTTGAAGGCGCTCGAGAAGGACCGCAACCGCCGCTACGAGACGGCCAACGCGCTGGCTGCCGACCTGCAGCGATACCTCGACCACGAGCCGCTGCTCGCCGGTCCGCCGAGTGCTTCCTACCGGCTGCGCAAGCTCGTGCGGCGCTACCGGGGGCAGTTCCTGGCCGCGAGCGCCGTGTTGCTCGCGCTGCTCGGCGGCGGCATCGGCACGTTCGTGCAGTATCTGCGCGCCGAGGACAAGGCGGCCGACGCACTGGTGCAGAAGCGCAAGGCCGAGGAGCACGAACGGCTCGCGACGCAACGCGCCGAGGAGAACGCGAAGCTCGCGCACGAGAAGAGCAGACTTGCCGAGGCGGAAGCGACGGCCAGAGAGCAAGCTCAGAAGAGCGCTGACACAGCGGAACAGCGCGCCAGGGAACTCGAGCAGGTGCTCAAGTTCCAGGAAGCGCAGTGGAAGGAGGTCGATAGCGAGAGCATGGGTGTGCACCTGCGGCGCTCCTTGCTCCAGAGCGCCAAGGAACCGCGCCGGGCCGACCTCGAAGCCGCCCTCGAGGGCGTGAACTTCACGAGCCTCGCCCTCGGCATGCTGCAGGAGAACCTGTTCGACCGGTCGCTCGCTGCGATCGGCAAGGGCTTCGCCGAGCAGCCGCTCGTCAAGGCGTGGCTGTTGCAGAGTGTGGCGGACATCTTGCGCGAACTGGGGCTGTTGGATCGGGCGATGGCACCGCAGACGGAGGCGCTGGACATCCGGCGTCGGGTTTCGGGGGACGACCACCGGGGCACGCTGGCATCGATCAATCAGATGGGCCTCCTGCTCCAGGCCCAGGGCAAGCTGAGCGAGGCAGAACAGCTCTACCGCGAGGCGCTCGAGAGGCGCGTATGGGCTGGCGACGACGACGTGAACACGCAGGTCTCGATCAACAACCTGGGCATCCTGCTCCAGGCACAGGGCAGACTCAGCGAGGCGGAGCCGTTGCTGCGCGAGGCACTCGAGAACCGCCGTCGGCTGTTCGGCGACGACCACTCGGAAACGCTGGTCTCGATCCAGAACCTCGGCGGACTGCTCAAGGCCCAGGGCAGGCTCAGCGAGGCAGAACCGTTCCACCGCGAGGCGCTGGAGAAGCAGCGACGGATCCTCGGCGACGAGCACCCGCACACACTGACCTCGATCAGCAACATGGGTGGCCTGCTCAGGGCGCAGGGCAAGCTCGGCGAGTGTGAGCGGTTCCTCCGCGAGGCGCTGGAGCAGCGCCGGCGGATCCTCGGCGACGACCACCCGGACACGCTGCTCTCGATCAACAACATGGGCGCCCTGCTCGAAGCGCAGGGCAAGCTCAGCGCGGCAGAGCCGTACTACCGCGAGGCGCTGGAGAACCGCCGGCGGATCCTCGGCGAGGACCACCCGAGCACGCTGCTCTCGATCAACAGCGTGGGCGTCCTGCTCCATGGCCAGGGCAAGCTCGGCGAGGCGGAGCCGTTCCTGCGCGAGGCCTTGGAGAAGTCCCGGCGGATCCTGGGCGACGAGCACCCGTCCACGCTGAACTCGATCAACAACATGGGCTCCCTGCGCCGGGCGCAGGGCAGGCTCACCGAAGCGGAGCCGCTCTTTCGCGAGGCGATCGAGAAGCGCCGGTTTCTGCTCGGCGACGACCACCCGGACACACTGACCTCGATCAGCACATTGGGCGTGCTGCTCGTCGAGCAGGGCAAGCTCACGGAAGCGGAGCCGCTCTACCGCGAGGTGCTGGAGAAGCGGCGACGGATCCTCGGCGACGAGCACCCGGGCACGCTGATCGCGATCAGCAACATGGGCCTCCTGTTCCGGGCGCAGGGCAAGCTCGGCGAGGCAGAGGCCTTCATCCGCGAGGCGCTCGAGAAGTTCCGACGCGTCCTCGGCGACGACCACTCGGACACGCTGAGCTCGATCAACAACATGGGCTCGGTGCTGAGGGCGCAGGGCAAGCTCGGTGAGTGTGAGCCGTTCTTTCGCGAAGCGCTGGAGAAGCGGCGAAGCATCCTCGGCGAGGACCACCCGGACACGCTGGCCTCGATCAACAACCTGTCGGTCGTTCTCGCGCAGATGGGGCGGCACGGCGATGCCGTCGCGTTGCTGGCCCCGGCCGAATCGGCGATGCGCAGGGTGTTCACAGGTGGCAATGCCGGTCGGCTGGCGTCTTCTCTCGAGACCCTTGGCAAGGCCTACGCGGTGCTGGCACGGCCACAGGACTTTGGCTTGGCCGAGTCGAAGCTGCGCGAGGCGCACGCGATCTTCAGCAACGCACGCGGACCAGCTCACCAGAGCACACGCGACTGCGCGCGGGCGCTCGTCAACCTCTACGAAGCCTGGCACGTTGCCGAACCTGCAGGAGGTCACGACGTGCAAGCGGTGGAGTGGAGGTCGAAGCTCGCTGCCGAGGCTCCGAAGGAGGCTCCGAAGTGACGGACAGCGCCGAACGCCCGCAGCAGATCGGTCCGTACCGCATCCTCGACACGCTCGGCGAGGGCGGCATGGGCACGGTCTACCTCGCCGAGCAGCAGGAGCCGGTGCACCTGCGCGTCGCGCTGAAGCTGATCAAGCTCGGCATGGACAGCAAGGCGGTCGTCGCTCGCTTCGAGCAGGAGCGGCAGGCGCTCGCCATGATGCAGCACGACGGGATCGCGAAGGTCTTCAACTGCGGGACCAGCGAGCGCGGCCAGCCGTTCTTCGCGATGGAGCTCGTCAAGGGCATCCCGCTCACGCAGTTCTGCGAGCAGAACAAGCTGTCGCTGCCGCAGCGGTTGATGCTGATGCAGCAGGTTTGCGCAGCCGTGCAGCACGCGCACCAGAAGGGCGTCGTGCACCGGGACCTGAAGCCCGGCAACGTGCTGGTCAGCGACGAGGGCGGGAAGCTGCAGATCAAGATCATCGACTTTGGGCTCGCGAAGGCGATGGGCAAGCGACTCGTCGAGGCCTCACTGTTCACCGAGGCGGGGCAGGTCGTCGGTACGCCCGAGTACATGGCTCCCGAGCAAGCCGATCCGACGAACCAGGACATCGACACGCGCGCCGACATCTACTCGCTCGGCGTGATGCTCTACGAACTGTTGGTCGGCGCGCTGCCGTTCCCGGGCCACGAGCTGCGCCGGGCCGGCATGCTCGAGGTGCAGCGCATCCTGCGCGAGGTCGAGCCGCCGAAGCCGAGCACGAAGTTGAAGTCGTCGGTGGCCGCTGCTCCGGAGATCGCGGCCGCGCGGCGCATGTCGACGGGTGCGCTGATGCGGGCCCTCGAGCACGACCTGAACTGGGTCGCGTTGAAGGCGCTCGAGAAGGACCGCAACCGCCGCTACGAGACCGCCAATGCGCTGGCTTCGGACCTGCAGCGCTTCCTCGACCACGAGCCGCTGCTCGCTGGTCCGCCGAGCGCGAGCTACCGGCTCCGCAAGCTCGTGCGCCGGTACCGCGGGCAGGTGCTGGCAGCCACCGCGGTCCTGCTCGCCCTGATCGGCGGCAGCGTCGGCACGTTCGTGCAGTACCTGCGCGCCGAGGACAAGGCCGCGGATGCACTAGAGCAGAAGAACATCGCCGAGCATCACGAGAAGCTCGCGACGCAGCGCGCCGAGGACAACGCGAAGCTGGCGAAGGAGAAGAGCGAGCTCGCGGCAGCCGAGGAGAAGGCCAAGGAACAAGCGCAACGGAGCGCCGCGGAGGCCGACCAACGCGTGAAGGAGCTCGCGCAGGTGATCGCGTTCCAGGAAGCGCAGTGGGCGGAGCTCGACCTCGAGGGCATGGGTGTGCGCCTGCGCCGCTCGTTGCTCGAGAGCGCCAAGGGGAACCACCGCACCGACCTCGAAGCGGGTCTCGCTGGCGTGAACTTCACGAGCCTCGCGCTCGGAATGCTGCGTGAGAACCTGTTCGACCGGTCGCTCGCGGCGGTCGGGAAGGGCTTCGTCGAGCAGCCGCTGCTGAAGGCGCGGCTGCTGAACAGCGTGGCGGGCACGCTCAAGGAGCTCGGTCTGTCGGAGCTTGCGATGGCGCCGCAGACGGAAGCGCTGGAGATCCGGCGCCGCTGGCTCGGCGGCGAGCACGAGGACACGCTGATCTCGATCAACGGGATGGGCCTGCTCCTCCAGCAACAGGGCAGGCTCGCCGAGGCCGAGCCGCTCTACCGCGAAGCGCTCGAGATCCGGAGCCGGAGGCTCGGCGACGAGCACGCGGACACGCTGATCTCGATCAACAACATGGGCTACCTGCTGAAGGCGCAGGGCCGGCTCACCGAGGCCGAGCCGTTCTTCCGCGAGGCGCTCGAGAAGAACCGACGTCTCGGCGACGACCACCGCGGCATGCTCCTCGCGGTCACCAACATGGCGTCGCTGCTGCAGGAACAGGGCAAGTTCCTCGAGGCCGAGCTGCTCTTCCGCGAGGTGCTCGAGAAGCGCCGGCGGATCGAGGGCAGCAACCACCGGCGCACGCTGGTCTCGGTCAACAACCTGGGAGCCGTGCTGCAGGTGCAGGACAGGCTCGTCGAGGCCGAGCCGTACCTGCGCGAGGCGGTGGACGGTCTGCGACGTGTCCTCGGCGACGACCACCCGGACACGGTCAAGGCGATCGCCAACATGGGCGAGCTCCTGAGGCGGCAGGGCAAGTTCGCCGAGGCCGAGCCGTTCTGCCGCGAGGCACTCGAGCGGCGCCGGCGGATCCTCGGCGGCGACCACGCGGACACGCTGGGCTCGCTGAACAACCTCGGCGCGCTGCTCGAACAGCAGGGCAAGCTCGCCGAATCAGAGCCTCACTATCGCGCGGCACTGGAGGGGTTCCGGCGCATGCTCGGCGTGGACAACGTGAGGACGCTGACCGCGGTCAACAACCTCGGCCTCCTGCTGATCGCTCTGAACAGGCTCAGCGAGGCCGAGACGCTGTTGCGCGAAGCGGTCGCGAAGCGCCGCCAGATCCTCGGCGGCGAGCATTCGAGCACGCTGTCCTCGATCAACAACCTGGCCATGCTGCTGCAGGCCCAGGGCAGGTTCGGCGAGGCGGAGCCACTCTACCGCGAGGCGCTCGAGACGAGCCGGCGGACCCTCGGCGCCGGTCACGGCGGAACGTTGAACCTGATCAACAACCTGGGCGCACTGCTCGTGGCGCGCGGCGAGTTCGAGGCGGCCGAGCCGTACTACCGCGAGGCGCTCGATACGTGCCGGGAGGTCTTCGGCGACGATCACACGAGCACGCTGATCTCGATCAACAACATGGGAGGCCTGCTGCAGGAGCAGGGCAAGCTCGCCGAGGCCGAGCCGTTCCTGCGCGAGGCGTTGGAGAAGTTCCGCCAGGTCGTCGGCGACGACCATCCGTCCACGATGACCGCGATGAACAACGTCGGCCACCTGCTGCAGCGGCAGGGCAAGCTGACCGAGGCCGAGCCGTACCATCGCGAGGCGCTCGAGCGGCGCCGGCGGCGTCTCGGCGGCGATCACGTGGACACGGTGATCACGATCTTCCACCTGAGCAGTCTGCTCGTGGGGACCGGACGCCACGACGAGGCGGTGGCGTTGCTGCAGCCGGCCGAGGCCGCGGCGCGCGCGGCGTTCACGGGCAGGGTCGACCGGATGGCGCCTTTGCTGCGCACTCTCGGCAAGGCGCTCGCGGGCGCGCAGCCCCGCCAGTTCGCATTGGCCGATGCGAAGCTCGTCGAAGCGCACGCGATCTGCAGCAAGGTGCGCGGCCCGGCTCACAGGGAGACGCGCGAGTGCGTGCAGTGCCTCGTCGACCTGCACGAAACCTGGCACGCCGTCGAGCCTGGCGCGGGCCACGACGTGAAGGCTGCGGAATGGAAGGCGAAGGTCGCCGCCGCGCAGCCAGCCGATCGCCGGTGACGCCTGCGGAAGCGCGCCCGGCTACCGGCTGACCATCTGCCTCTCGTAGAGCCCGCGGTAGCGGCTGTCGGCGGCGATCAGCTCGGTGTGTGAACCCTGCTCGACGATGCGGCCCTGCTCGAGCACGACGATCCGGTCGGCGATGCGCACGGTCGAGAAGCGATGTGCGATCACGATCGTGGTCCGGCCGCGGGCCAGTTCCGCGGTCGCCGCCAGCAGGCCCTGCTCGGTGTCGACGTCGAGGGCCGAGGTCGGTTCGTCGAGCACGAGGATCGGAGCGTCCTTCAGGAAGGCGCGCGCGATCGCGATGCGCTGGCGCTGTCCGCCCGACAGGTTGACGCCGCGTTCGCCGAGCAGCGTGTCGTAGCCCTGCGGCAGGCTCGCGACGAAGTCGTGGATCTGGGCGCGCCGCGCCGCGTGCTCGATCTCGGCCGCGCTCGCGCCGGCGCGGCCGTAGCCGATGTTCTCGCCGATCGAGGTAGAGAACAGCAGCGCGTCTTGCAGCACGACGCTGACCTGCGCGCGCAGCCAGGACAGCGGCAGGTCGCGCAGGTCGTGGCCGTCCAGCAGCACGGCGCCCGCCTGCGGGTCGTAGAAGCGCAGCAGCAGGCTCGCCATCGTGGTCTTGCCGGCACCGCTGCCGCCGACGATCGCGACGATGCTGCCGGCGGCGACGTCGAGGTCGACGCCGCGCAGCACGGGCCGGCCGGGCTCGTAGGCGAACTCGACGCCGCGGAACGACAGCTGTCCGTGCACGCGTGGCAGCGCGCGCGCGCCGCTGCGGTCGGCGATCGCCGGCATGCGGTCCAGCACCTCGAATACGCGGCCGAGCTGCGCAGTGGTCGATCGGATCACCGCCGCGGACTGGCAGAACGCGTTCATCGGCTGGTAGAGCATGCCGACGTAGGCCAGGAAGATCAGCACGTCGCCGATGGTCAGCAGGCCCTGCGAGGCGCGAAAGGCGCCGACGCCGACGACGGCCGCCGTGCCGACCGCCATGACCAGGCCGACGACCGAGCCGAACGCGAGCTGCGTCAGCGTCAGGCGGCTGATCGACTGCAGGCTGCGGTCGGCCATCTGCGAGACAGCGGCGCCGGCCTCCGGTTCGCGCGAGAAGGCCTGCACCGCGCGGATCGAGGTCAGCGACTCCTGCAGCCGCGACACGAGCGTGGCTTCGTCCTCGTGGTGGCGGGTCGTGCGCTGCGCGATCGCGCGCCCGAACCAACGGATCGCGAAGTAGAACATCGGCGCGGCGGCGACCGCGACCAGCGTCAACAGCCAGTCCATGCTCCAGGTGATGATCAGGATGCCGGCCAGCACGAACACGCCGGTCAGCAGCGGTGCAACGGCCTGCGCGAGCAATGTCAGGGCCGCCGTCGTGTCGTACGCGATGCGATAGATCGAGTCGCCGACCTTGCTGTTGTCGTGGTAGGTCAGGCTCAGGCGGTGCACGTGGTCGCAAGCCTCGGTGCGCAGCTGCCGCACCATCACGGCGCCGGCCCGGATCAGCAGGTACTGGCTGCAGACGTGCGCGAGCTTGTGCGCGGCGGCGAGCAGCACCATCGAGGCACAGACCGCGATGATGATGCCGGCCGCGTCGCGTTCGGCGAACGGGGGGCACAGATCGGCGAGCCACGCGGGCGCCGGCTGCTGGCCGAACAGCACGTCGACGAGGCCCTTGTTCAGTGGCCACGGCAGCAGCAGTTCGAGGCCTGCGGCCACCAGCAGCAGCAGCATGCCGAGGAGCGTCGCGCCGCGCGCTGGGCGCCAGTACGGGAGCAGGCGTTGCAGCATCACTGCGTCCCCCGCACCGGCGTCATGCCGAGCGGCGCACCGACCTGGACTGCGAGCTGGGCCACGGCGGCCACCATGTTGCGCCTCGCGGCCAACAGGCACCAGCCCGCGCAGCCGATCGGCAGCAGCATCGGCAGCGCGAACGGATGCGTGACCACGCCTGCGACGCCGAGCGCCAGCAGCAGCCAGAGCAGCGGCTCCCAGAGCTTGCGGCGCCTTTCGACGCGGAAGCGCACGCAGTAGCGGCTGCGTGAGAGGTCTTCCTCGGCCACCGAGATCAGGCGCAGCCGGTGTGGTCCCGGCCCGTCGACCGCGAGGTCGTGGTCCTGCCAGGCGTCGCCGAGTGTGCACCGCCAGCCCGACTCGCGCAGCTGGTCGTGCAGCCGATGCAGCCATTCGTGGCGCTGCCCGAGGTTGCCCCAGAGCTGCTGGTCGTGCGAAGGCAACTTGCCGCCGCGGCTGCGCCAGAAACCGCGGATCTGCCCGAAGGCCCGCGACAGCGGCTGCAACACGTGCAGCAGCGCAACGCAGAGCACGCCGCGCAGCCGCTGCGAAGGCCGCCACTGCCGCACGCTGGCGGCGTGTCGTCCCGGCAGCAGCGCCGCCGCGATCGTCGCGGCCAGCATCGCGCCTGCGACCGCGGCGGCGATCAGGGTGGCGACCGGCTGCTCCGCCGGGCCGGCTGCGAGCGCGGCCGTGGCCAGCACGCACCACGTCGTCGCCTGCCACTCCGCCGTCGTGAACACCTGGAACCACCACACCGCGAACGGCTGGTACAGCGACTGGAACTGCGCGCTGCCGAGCGGGCCGTGGTAGATCCGGGGCCGGAACAGCGCGGGCAGGCCGAGGTCGCGCAGCGCCGTCGAACTGGCGTCGTAGATGCTGCCCGCCCAGACCAGGTCGCCGAACTGGTTGAACCGGCTCATGTGCTGCCGCCGCAGGATCGCCTCGGCGAAGCCGTAGCCGTACTGCTGGCGCAGGAACGCCGCGATCGTGCCGCGGCGGTGGTGCCAGACCACGGCGGAAGCACTGAACGCGATGCGCTGCCGCCGCAGCAGCAGCTTCCAGCACACGTCGACGTCGTCGCCGGCGGCGCGGTGCGTCGGATCGAACATGCCGATCTCGAGCAGTGCCTTCCTGCGGAACGCCATGTTGCAGCCCGGCACGTGCTCGGCCAGCGCATTGTCGCGCAGCACGTGCGTCGGGTTGCCGGGCGCGTGGTCGACACACTCGGCGACGAAGCCGTCGCCGGGCACGGCGAGGTTCGGACCGCCGACGGCGGCCGCGTCCTGCCGTTCGAGCTCCGTGACCAGGAAGTAGAGCCAATGCGGGTCGGCGCGCGCGTCGCTGTCGAGGAAGGCGACGATCTCGCCGGTCGCGGCCTCGATGCCGAGGTTGCGCGCGCGGCTGAGGCCGCCGTTCGGCACGCGGATGCACTTCACGTCGTGGCGCGCGACGATCGCGGGGGTGCCGTCGGTCGAGCCGTCGTCGATGACGATCACTTCGCGGTCCGGGTAACGCAGCGCCGCGAGCGACCGCAGGCAGGCGTCGAGCGTGCGGCCGCCGTTGTAGGTGCAGACCACGACCGAGACGCGCGGCCACGGCGTGCTGCGCAGGCGGTAGCGGTCGCTTTCGTAGACCGAACGCACTGCCGCGAGCGCGGGCTTGGGCCGGCGCTCGTGGTCGACGAGGCCGAAGCCGTAGCCGTCGATGGGATGTCCGTGCACGGACCACTCGTCGGTCCACGAGTAGACCGCGGCTCCGCAGGCACCGTGCTCGATCGCGGCGCGGAGCTGCCAGTCCAGCGCGCGCGCCTGGCCCTCGGAGCTGCCGCCCTTGGAATCGAGTCCGAGCTCGGACAGGAACAGCGGCCGGTTGCCGGCCAGCAGCTGCAGCCTCGCGAGGTAGCTGCGGAAGTCTCGTTCGCGCTCGAGGTAGACGTTGTAGGAGACGACGTCGAGGAACGGCAGCCGCAGGTGCTCCGTCGGCGGGTGGTCGGCGTAGGTGACGACCGCCTGCGGGACCTCCTGCCGCACGACGTCCTGCAGCTCGCGCAGGTGCCGGATGATGCGCTCGCGCCCGTACCAGCGCGCGAGCAGCGGCGGGATCTCGTTGCCGATCGAGAACATCAGGATCGACGGGTGGTCGGCGAGCCGCCGCGCGTGCCGCTGCGTCCACTGCAGTGCGGTGCGCACCCACGCCGCGTCGTCGAGCTCGCAGGTGCGCATGCCCCAGCAGAAGTCGGCCACGAGGAACAGGCCGGCATCGGCGGCTGCGTCGGCGACGGCGTCCGACGGCGGCGTGTAGATCCGCACCGTGTCGATGCCGGCGGCCCGCATGTCGGCGAAGTCGGCGCGCACGCGGGGCAGTTCCGGGAAGGGCGTGCCGTCGCTGCGGTTCGGCGCGAAGGTGCCGTAGGTGACTCCCTTCAGGAACAACGGCTCGCTGCCGAGGAACAGGAACTTGCCCGCTACGCGTGGCCGCAGGGTGGTGGCCGGCAGCGACTGTTCGCAGGCGTCTTTGAGGACTCTCTGTGCAATGAATGACGGCGCCATGGGGGAGCTGGCCCTACGCTCGGAGTGCGGGGCTCCGGCTCGCGGGAACTGCCGCGACTGTCATGCTTGCGTACCGCGCCCCGGCGCCCCGTCCAGCAAAGGCTTGTTTGCGAATGGCTAGCGAGCGTCTCTTCTCGAGACCTTCGGCGGGCCTTCACGGCCGGCGCAGCAACGAAGTGGCGGTGGGAGAGGGATTCGAACCCCCGGAGCCCGTGAAGGCTCAGCGGTTTTCAAAACCGCCGCATTCGGCCACTCTGCCATCCCACCGCGGGCCGCGTGTCGCGCGCACGCTAGCGCGGCAGCGCGCGCAAAGCCATCGCACCCTACTCCGCGGCGACGATCTCGAACACGTCGCGCGACACGAAGATCGGCGCGCCGGTCTGCACCGCGAGCGCAATCGCGTCCGACGGCCGGCAGTCGATCGTGCGCTCGCTGCCCGGTGCCGCGGTGCCGGCGTCGCGCTGCATCAGCACGAGCGTCGCGTAGAAGGTGTCGTCCCTGAGCTCGGTGATGATCACGCGATGCAGGCGGTAGCCGAGCGTCGACAGGATGCGTCCGACGAGATCGTGCGTGAGCGGCCGCGGCGGCTGCATGCCGTGCAGCTTGCGGTTGATCTCCTCGACCTCCGCGTAGCCGATGACGATCGGGAAGCCACGGCTGCCGCGCCGCTCGCGCAGGTGGATGAACTGTTGGTCACCCTTCTGGTGGATGACGACTCGGGAGAGTTCGACTTCGACGAGCTGCATAGGACCCGTGAGGACCACCGCGTTATAGCGCCTTGCCCTGGTTGTGCGAGGCCGCGAAAGGCCCGTGCTCCGGTATAAGAGAGACCCGTGACCGTCCCGACCATGCCCTCTGCCGCCCTGGCTGCCGAGCTCGCGAAAGGCAACCCGGTGCTGGCGGTCACGACGCGCAGCGGCGCCATCGAGTCGTGGCACCGCGGCGCCGTCGCGGTCTGGCACGCCGACGAACGTGTGCTGGGCGTCGGCGACGTCGAGCGCCCGGTCTTCGCGCGCTCGGCGACCAAGCCGTTCCAGGCGCTGCCGTTCCTCGAGCGCGGGCTCGGCGAAGCGATGGCCGTGCCGGTCGAGGAGACGGCCGTGATGTGCGCGAGCCACGACGGCGCTGCTGTGCACACGGCGGCCGTGCGTTCGCTGCTCGCGCGCGGCGGTCTCGGCGAGCACCAGCTCGGGTGTGGTCCGCAGGTGCCGCGCGACGCGGAAAGCCGGCTCGAGCTCGTGCGCCGCGGCGAGAAGCCGGGCCGGGTGCATCACAACTGCAGCGGCAAGCACGCGGGGTTCCTGCACCTCGCGCACGCGTGCGGCGACGACCTCGCGAACTACCTCGATCCGCGGTGCCGGAGCCAGCAGGAGGTCGCTGCGGCCGTGGCATCGATGGCGGGCCTGCCGGCCCCGGCCGAGGTCGGCCTCGACGGCTGCGGGGCGCCGACGTTCCGGCTGCCGCTCTCGGCGCTCGCGCGGGCGTTTTGCCGCCTGGCGAACCCCGACGGCCTCGGCGCCGTTCGAGCGGCAGCATGCCGCACGATCCTCGACGCCGCCGGCCGCGCTCCGCTGCTGCTGGCCGGCGAACGGCGGTTCTGCACCGCGCTCTTGCGGTGCTGGCCGGGGCGCGTCTTCGCGAAGAACGGCGCCGAAGGCGTCTACTGCGCGGCACTGGCGCCCGACCCGCGGCGCCGCCGCTGGCCGGCCGCGATCGGCATCGCGGTCAAGATCGACGACGGCAACGAACGCGGGTACCAGCCGGTCGTCGTCGACCTGCTCGCGGCGCTCGGCGCGTTCGATGGGGGCGAGGTGCCGGCGCCGACGCGCCCGTTCCACCGGCTCGCGATCCAGAATTCGCAACAGAAGCCCACTGGCGACGTGCAGTGCGTGGTGTCGTGGCCGCTGGCATGAAAGCCGTGCGCACGCTGGCGCGCCTGCGGCCGCGCGCTGCGAACGCCCACAAGGGCGACTTCGGCACCGTGCTCGTCGTGGCCGGCAGCGAGCAGATGCTCGGCGCGGCCGTGCTCTGTGCGAGCGGCGCGCAGCGCGGAGGTGCGGGGCTCGTGCGCGTGGCGCTGCCCGCGGCGCTGCAACCGCTGCTGCCGCTCGCGGTGCCCGGAGCGACCACGCTGTCGCGCAGCACCGCCGAGCTGCTGAAGGCCGTTGCGAACGCGACCGCGGTCGTCGTCGGGCCCGGCCTCGGTGCCACCGCGGCGACGCGTTCGCTCGTGCGCGCGGTGCTGCGTGCGAGCCGCGTCCCGGTCGTGCTCGATGCCGATGCGCTGAACGTGCTGGCACCGCTCGCAGCGCCGCTCGCGAGCCGAGCTCCGCTCGTGCTGACGCCGCATCCCGGCGAGGCGGGCCGGCTGCTCGGCAGCGACAGCGGCAGTGTGCAGGCCGATCGTCCGCGGGCTCTGCGGGCGCTGTGCGAACGCAGCGGCGCCGTCGTCGTGTTGAAGGGCGCGGGCACGCTCGTCGGAGACGCGGGACGCTGCTACACGAACCGGTCCGGCAACCCGGGGATGGCGACCGGTGGCTCGGGCGACGTGCTCGCCGGGCTGCTCGGCGCGCTGCTCGCGCAGGACCTCGCGCCGTTCGACGCAGCATGCCTCGCCGTGAACGTCCACGGCAGGGCCGGCGACGCGGTCGCGAAGGAGCTCGGCCAGCGCGGCCTGCTCGCGTCGGATCTGCCGCTCGCGATCGCGAAGGTGCTCGGATGAGGTGGGCCTGCGTCGTGTGCCTGCTCGCGCCGCAGCTGGCAGCGCAGGCCGCGATGGACGCCGTGCGCGCGTTCGTCGCCGACGTGCGGCAGCCGGGCGACGAACGTTGCCGCAAGCTCGCGCTGCTGCAGGAGCACGCGGCACTCGATCTCGCGACGGCGCTGGCCGCGCTGCGTGATGCCGACGAGGCGCTGCGCCGCACGGCGGCCGCGATCGTGCGCCACGAATGGGCCGAGCTGCCGCCCGAGCTGTTGCAGGGACTCGACGAGTCGCCGGCGGCCGCGCGCGCCGTGCTCGAGGAGCTCGCGATCGCTCCGCGCCCGGCGGCCGCGGACTGGGCCGCGCGTCGCACGCAGCCGGCCGACGGCCGCACGAACGACGAGCGATGCCTCGCGCTCGCGGCGCAGGGCCGGCCGTTCGCAGCGGCCGACGTGGACCTGCTGCTGCACACGCTGCTGTCGGGGCAGGCCGGCGACGGGTTCCTGGCCGCGGCGGCCGTGACGCCCGCCGACGTCGCCGACGCGATGCTCGGCCGGTTGCACGCGGGCCTGCTGCAAGGGCAGGTGGACCTCGTGCAGGTCGGACCGCTGCTCGACCGCCTGTCCAATGCGGGTTGCAAGCGCCTGCTCGGGCTCGTCGTGACGCTGCCGGGACCGGCCGCGGCGACGATCTGCCAGCGGGTCGCCGCGCTCGACGCGTCGCTCGTGCGCGCGCGCGCGCGCGCGATGCTCGACGGCGAGACGCCGCTCGAGGCGCTCTGGTTCGCCTACGCGGGTCCGTTGCTCGACCGGCCCGAACGGCGCGAACGCGCGCTGCGGCTGCTCGCCGACGAGCAGGCCGATGCGAGGTCGAGGCAGGGTGCGTTCGACGCGCTGCTGCAGGCGAAGGTCGTCGACGAGCGGATGATCGACTTCGCGACCGCCGACGGTGCGGACATCGCGCTGCTGCAGCGCCTGCTCGACGCCGCGGTCGACGAGCTGCCGGGGCCGCGGCTCGTCGAGTGGCTCGCAGCGGATGCGCGACGCTCGACCGCGACCGTGAAAGCGCTCGCCCGGCGTGCCGTGCTCGGCGAGCACGTCGAGCGGGCGCTGCTCGGCGTGCTGGCAGGCCAGGGTCAGCCCGACGGCGTGTTCTTCGAGGCCGCCGCGATGGCGCTCGTGCAGCGCGGCAGCCAGGACGCGCTGGAACGGCTGTGGCCGTCGCTGCGCGGCGCGAAGGGATGGTCCGATTACGTCGACGCGCTCGGCCGGCGGCGCGAGCCGTTCGTGCACGAGCTGCTGCTGACCGAGCTGGCATCGAAGGCCGCCGATCCCGCGGCGAAGGCACTCGACGACGTGCGGCTCGCGCTCGTCGCGTTCGGCGACCGGCGCCAGCTCGCCGAGCTCGCGGCGCGCGCAAAGGCCTCGCCGGCCGGGTTCGTGCGCCGGTGCCGGCACTTCGCCGACCCGCTGCCGGCGCCGCTCGCACTGGCGCTGCTCGACGACCTGCCTCGCGTCGCCGACGACGACGTGGCCGTCGAGATGACGGCGTGGGCCGCCACGTCGACCGATGCCGCGGTGCTCGCGCGACTGCAGCAGGTCTGGTCCGCGGACAGCGGCGCCGGCCGCGGCGACGACAGCCGCGTGTTCGAGCTGCAGGAGGTGGCGCTGCGCGCGCTCGCGACGGGGCCGCAACGCACCGAGCTCGTCGCCGAGCTGCGGCGCGCGATCGCCGGCGGGCCGCTGCCGGAACGGCTCGGCTCGCTCGCCTACGAGCTCGCGGCGACGACCGCGCAGCCGCCGTCGGCGGCGGACCTGCGGCTGCTCGCGGAGCTCGTGCTGCTGCCGCCGCTCGGCGACCCCGAGCGCGAAACGCGTGCTGCGCAACGCTGGGCCAACGGCAGGTTCGGGTTCCCGATGATGGCGGCGGTCGCCCAGCGGTTGCGCGGCGGCGATCCCGCGGCCGTCGCGGCGGCGTTCGGCGAGGTCGCCGGCGAGGTCCTGCGCGACAGCCGCCACACGCGCATCTCGCGCCAGCGGCTCAGGGTCCTCTGGGGCAACCTCGAGGCCGATCGCGGCGTGCTGGCCGCGGTCGGCATCGCGACGGCGCCGCTGATGCTCGCGCTGCCCGAGGCCGCCGAGGTCGGCGTCGGGCCGGCGCACTGGTTCCTGCAGCAGGATGCCGAGCGCCGCGCGGACTTCGCGGTCGCAAGGGCGCATGCGCAGAAAGCGCTCGGGGCCATGCTGCGGCTGCCGGAGGAACGCCGCACGGCGCGGATCTTCCTCGGCGAACGCGACCCCGGCGCGGGCCGCGATCCGTGGGCCGCGCTCGCGGCAGCCCCGCACCGCCTCGCCTTTTCGCGCGCCAAGGCCGCCGGGAACGACGCCGAGGCGGAGGTTGCCGCTACGCTCGTGCGTGAGTTCGCCGGTCGCGACGTCCAGAGCCTCGTCTCGCTACCGTCCAGCAAGCCCAAGGAATCCGTTCGATGAGAGCCCTTCACGTGTTGTCCAGTCTCGCGCTCGTGCTCGTGACGCAGGACGCCCTCCGACTCCAGGATCCTCCGAAGGCTCAGGACCCTGGCAAGCCCCAGCAGGCCGCCGACCCGAAGCAGGTGCTCGACGAGGTGCTCGCGCAGTTCAAGAAGGAGGGCATCGAGCTCGACCCGAAGGCGCAGACGGTCACCGTGGCCGCGACCGCGAACGAGCCCCAGAACGAGATCGAGTACCTGCTGATCCACCGGCGCGGCAAGCGGCACGAGGCCCTGTTCGTGACGCGCAGCAAGCCGAGCGTGCTCAACGCGGCCTTGCTGATGCTGGGCCTGCAGCCGGGGCAGAATGCGCAGGCCATCGAGAAGCAGCCGCCGCCGTCGATCGAGGAGATCGAGAAGGGTGCCGACCCGCTCGTCATCGTTCCACCGAAGGGCATGCAGCTCTGGATGACCGTGCGCTGGAAGACGCCCGAGGAGAAGCAGGACAAGTGGGAGGAGTACTGCGTCGAGGACATCGTGATGGACCTCACCACGCAGGAGCCCGTCGTCGACTGTTCGTGGGTCTACCTCGGCGGCCGCCTGGCGCGGTTCTACAAGGACGAGCCGGAGGTCTACGCGGCCGACATGGAAGGCAATCTCGTGAGCACCTGCTACATGTCGCCGGACAACCACCTCGCCACGATGGTGCACAAGGACGCGCGCGATCAGCAGAACTGGTGGTTCACGAACAAGATGCCGAAGCACGACACGCCGGTGCAGTTCGTGTTCCACCGCATCGAGCCGGAGCTGCACAAGGCGCGCGCCAAACGCCTGAAGGCCGCGCAGGAGCAGGCCGGCAGGAAGGACGAGAAGAAGGGCGACGAGCCGGGTGGGGGCGGCAGGTGATCCGATGACCCGATCGCTGGCGATCGCGTGCCTGTTCGTGCTCGCGTGCTGCCGTGCGAACGGCCCGGAAGTGCGCATCGTCGCGGCTGCCGACCCGCTGTCCCCGGACTCGTTTCCGGGCGCGGTGCAGATGCTGCACGGTTTCGATGCGCCGGCCAGCGATGCCGAGTGGCGCGTCGGCGACGAAGTGCTCTACGGCCTGCGCCTGCGGCGCGGTCGGGAGGCGTGGCACTGGCTGCTGCACCTGCGCGTGACCGAGCCGTTCGCGATCGCGCGCGAGGACGGCGACGTGGCCGCCGGCGACCCGCTTCCGCCGCTCGAATGGTCGGTCCGCGTCAATGGCGAGCCGCGCGAGTTCCGCTCGCGTCTCAGCCGCGTCGTGGCCACGGTCACCGACGGCGCGGGCCTGCTGCTCGCCAGCTCGGAACCGCTGCTGCCCAGGGACCTGCTCGACCGCGGCTTCGCGAAAGCCTGCGAGCTCGTGCAGCGGCGTCTCGGCGAGCGGCCGGATACGGCCCGCAGCGACGAGTTCTACGAGGGCATGGACGTGCGCCCGCTCGCCGATGCGACGGTCGGCACGATTGCGCTGCTGCAGGTCGTGCAGCAGGACTCCGTGCTCGCGCCGCTGCTGTGGGAAGTCGTGCAGAAGCCGTCGTTCTGGTCGGTCGTCAGCAACTTCGGCGCGCGCGTCGTGCTGCGGCCGCGATTCCACGCTGCCACCGAGGCTCCGTCGCCGGTCGGCATCGACGCCGGCCCGGTCTGGAGCGTGCCGATGACCCTGCTCGTCAACGATGCGCCGGCGCTGCACGCCGACCTGCTCGTCGGAGTGACCGCGCCGCCGTTCGCACTGTGCGGCGGCGTGCTGCTGACGACGGCGCGCCATCCGGGCAATGCCGACGTGGAGTTCACGTGCCTCCTGCTGGGGGCCCGGCGTGGCCCGAACGGGGCGCCTCTATCGGCGCCTCCGGACGCTGGAATCGAGCCGGAGTCCCGCCCCGGGACCGGCCAGAAGTCGGCGGCCCCGAAGAGCCGATAGGGTAGGCATGAAGTGGCTCCACGTCACGGCCGCGTTCGCGGCGTCTTCTTGCTTGTTGGCGCAGACACCGACGGCTCCGCAAAAGCCCGTGATCGCCCCGACCAAGGTCGTCGAGGAGCGGGCGGCGTCGATGCGCGAGCACATGGACACGGGCAAGCCGCTGCAGAGCCACGTCCGCGTCGCCGTGCGTCTCAAGAACGACAACACGCTGCGCGGAGTCGTCAAGGACGGCAAGCTCGTCGAACGCGTCGACGGCCTGCGCTTCGTCGACGCCCAGGCCAAGGAACCGGGCGCCGGCATCCGGCTCTGGTACGCGACCGGCGCGCGCAACTACGTGTTCGTTCCGTTCTCGCAGTTCTCCGAGTACGAGGTGCTGCAGCGGCTGTCGCAGAAGGACCTCGAGGACATGGAGCGCGAGCTGCAGCGCGATGAGGCGAGCCGCGGGCAGGCTCCGGCGGCCCCGCCTCCCTCGGCGCCGCCAGGTGCTTCGCCCGTCGAGCAGGGCAAGGACCCGCTCAAGAACCCGCTCGGCAAGGACGAGAAGGACCCGAAGGGTGCCAAGGACAAGGACGGTGCCAGCAAGGACGCCGAGCTCGACGCCGAGGCAGAGCAACGCCGTCTCTGGTTCACGCTCGTGACGGCCTATCCGCCGAGTGCCGGCTGGGGCGCGGCAAAGCGCGACGAGATCTCGCGCCGCTTCGTCGTGATCGGCGCCAAGCCGAGCGAGGCCGAGCAGCGGTTCGTCGACAAGTACGCGGACTGGCTGAAGGCCTGCGCCCACTTCGGTGTCGACACGTCGCCGAAGCCCGCCGAAACGCCCGAGAGCGGGCCGGCCGAGCCGACCAGCCGCCGTTCGCGCACTCGCTGAGCGGGCCGCGCGACCGCCGCGCGATTCCGGGCTGTCTGCTTGATCGGTGAGGGGCAGAGGCGGAATGCTGTCGCTCCATGAAGCGCGCATTCCTGTTCACCGGTCAGGGTTCGCAGTTCGCCGGCATGGGCAAGGATCTTGCCGAGCGGTTCCCGATCGCCCGCGAGACGTTCGCGCAGGCCGACGCGGCACTCGGCGAGAACCTGGCGGCGCTGTGTTTCCAGGGGCCCGAGGTCGAGCTCGCGCTGACCGAGAACACGCAGCCGGCGACGCTGGCCGTCGCGATCGCGGCCTTCCGCGCGCTCGGCCAGAAGCCCGACCTCGCCGCCGGGCACAGCCTCGGTGAGTACGCGGCGCACGTGGCCGCGGGCACGTTCGTGTTCGAGGACGCCGTGCGGCTCGTGCGGCAACGCGCGACGCGCATGCAGACCGCGGTGCCGGTCGGCACCGGCGGCATGGTCGCGATGCGCAAGATGGGCCTCGACGAGGTCAAGGCGCTCGTCGCGCGCGTCGACGCCGGGCTCTGCGAGATCGCGAACGTCAACGAGCCCGAGCAGATCGTCGTGTCGGGCGCGATCGCCGCGATGGACCAGATCGTCGCGCTCGCGCCGCCGAAGCGTGCGCTGAAGCTGAACGTCAGCGTGCCGTTCCACTGCTCGCTGCTGCAGCAGGCCGGCGTCGGCTTCGCGAAGGTGCTCGACAGAGCACAGATGCGCGACCCGGCGTTCCCGGTCTGGTGCAACGTCGACGCGAAGCCCGTGACGACGGCCGCGGCCGCGCGGTCGGCGCTGCAGCGCCAGTTCGCGGGCGCGGTGCTCTGGCAGCAGACGATCGAAGGCATGTTCGCCGCCGGCGTGCGCCACTTCGTCGAGTGCGGCCCGAAGCCGACGCTCGTCAACATGGTGAAGCGCATCGCGCTCAGCAAGGGCATCGAGGGCGTCGAGACGACGTCTGCCACGACTGCCGCGGAGATCGCTGCGCTCGCGGCGAAGTGATGACGCCGGACGTCGGCCATCCTCTGCGACCGGCTCTGCGATCGGCTCTGCGGCAGGCGCTGTGGCCGCTCGGGCTGCTCTACGGCCTCGTCGCAGCAGCGCGGAACTGGACCTTCGACTCCGGTCTGCGCGCCGTGCACCGGCTGCCGGTGCCCGTCGTCTCGATCGGCAACCTGACCGTCGGCGGGACCGGCAAGACGCCGGCGGTCGCGTTCGTGTGTGCACTGGCGCGCTCGTCGGGCCGCACGCCAGGCGTGCTCGCGCGCGGTTACGGACGCGCGCCCGGCGCGCTGCTGAACGACGAGGGCGCGATGCTGCAGCGGCGGCTGCCGTGGCTGTTGCAGGAACAGGATCCCGATCGTGTCGCGGCGGGCCGGCGGCTCGTGCAGCGCGGCGCCGACTACGTCGTGCTCGACGACGGCATGCAGCACCGTGCACTGCACCGCGACCTCGACGTCGTCTGCCTCGACGCGTTGATGCCGTTCCACAACGGCAGCTGCCTGCCGGCCGGCGATCTGCGTGAGTTCCGTTCGGGCCTCGCGCGAGCCGGGCTCGTGCTGCTGACGCGCGCCGGAGGCCTCGCGCGCGAGCAGCTCGCGGCGCGCGTCGCGCGCATCCGCGAGATCGCACGCAAGCAGCTGGCCGTGCACGCCTGCGAGCACTCGGCGGCCGACGTCGTGCGGCAGCCCGACGGGGCCGTGCTGCCGCTGTCCGAGCTGCGCGGCCGGCGCTGCGTGCTGCTCGCCGCGATTGCGCGGCCGCAGAGCTTTCGCGCCGTGGTCGAAGCGCTCGGTGCCGAAGTCGTGCGCGAGCTGCGCCACCGCGACCATCATCGCTTCACCGAGGCCGAGGTTGCTGCGGCCGCGGCGGCTGCCGCGTCTGCCGGGGCACTGCTCGTCACGACCGAGAAGGACGATGCGCGCATGACGGCGTTCCCCGTGCCGCGGCACGTGCTGCGCATCGACCTGCGTTTCCTCGCGGCAGCTCCTGCTGCAAGCGAGTTCCTGCTGTGAAGGTCCGCTTCTCGCACCGGATCGTCTACTGGCTGGCCCGCGCGGCGATCGGCACTGCGGCGTGGGTTCCGCAGTGGATCGGCTACACGTTCGCCGACCTGCTCGGCCGCCTGTTCTTCCGGTTCGACCGCCGGCGCCGCGGCTACGCGCTGCACATGCTGCGCAACGCGTACCCACAGCTCGCCGAACGCGAGCTGTTGCGCATCGGCTCGCGCGCGACCGGCAACCTGTTCAAGGTGCCGCTCGACATGGCGCGGCTCACGCGCCTGCTCGCGCGCGGCGGGCGCATCGAGAGCGTGCTCGACTACCGGCAGGCCGATCGCACGCTCGCGAGCGCACGGCCCTGGCTCGGCCTGACCGCGCACCTCGGCAACTGGGAGGTCGGGGCGGTCGCCGTGGCGCAGCGCGTCGGCACGGCTCACGGCGTCGGGCGCATCTCGAGGAACCCGCTGCTCGAGCGCTGGATTCTCGCGAACCGCGCTCGCGGTGGGCTCACGATCCATCCGCGCCGCGGCGGCATCCGCGGTCTCGCCAAGGCACTCGAGGCCGGCAACGTGGGCCTGATGGTCGTCGACCAGAACCAGCGCCTGCGCGGCGTGTTCGCGCCGTTCTTCGGCGAGACCGCGAGCTGCGAACGCAGCGCGATCACGCTCGCGTTGCGGCGCCGCTATCCGATCGTCATCGGCGTGGGGCTGCGGCGCGGCCGCGGCTTCCGCTTCGAGCTCGTCCTGTCCGACCCGTTCGTGCTGGAGCGCACGGGCGACAAGCAGAAGGACCTCGTTGCCGGCGTCGTGCGCGTGAACCAGATGATCGAGGAGATCGTGCGGCGCGCGCCCGAGCAGTATTTGTGGATCCACGATCGCTACCGGACGCAGCCGCCGGCAGGTCCTTCGTGAGCGGACCAGCCCGCGCGCGGGCGGAGCTGCTCAGCGTTGCGCGCTGAGCTCGTCGCGCGGGAACAGGTCGGTGTTGAGCAGCGAGTCGGGCGGCGGCCCGTCGGGCCGCGGCACGTGGCGGAAGTTCTCCAGCAGCTCCTCGACCATCGGCCCGATGTCGATGCCGGCGCGCGCGTAGTAGGAGCGCACGGCGTCGCTCGCAGCGCGCGTTCGCACGGCGTCGGGGTCGAAGACGATCGGCTCGTTGCTGCCGATGTACATCGGTGGAACGTGGACGACGTGCGGGAACACGGACAGGAACGTCTGTTGGATCCGCTCGGTCGGCGACCAGGTGACCGCGAAGCCGCCGCGCGCCAGGTTGCGGCGCAAGAGCTCGAAGTACTCGCGCGAGTACAGGCTGCCGGCATAGGCGCTGTGCGGGCGCAGCGCGTCGGCCTCGATGATGTCGAACTGCCGCCGGCCCTGCATGACGTAGCGGCGCCCGTCGCCGTGGACCTGGATGATGCGCTTGTCGTCGAGCAGGCTCCGCAGGCCGCCGTACGGCGCGCGCGCGTTCAGCGTGCGCAGCGTCTCGACCTGCTTGCCCATGATCTCGATGCAGTGGATCGCGGTCGTCTCGGGGCGGCCGCCGAGGGAGAACACGGTGTCGCCCGAACCGAGCCCGATCACGGCGATGGTCTTCGGCTCGGGGTGCAGCAGGACCGGCATCAGGCCGAGCCACGTGTGGACCCAGCCGAACGGGATCCAGCTCTGGCCGAGTCCGTTCGCGAACACGGTGCTGCGCTTCCACTCGCCCTCGTCGCTGCGCACGACGGCCACGCCCGAGCCGTCCTCGGCGTGGATGATCTTCTCGGGCGTCGCGCCGTGCACGCTGGCCCAGAGGCGGTCCGCCGCCGGCACGATCCACGCGCCGGCCAGCGCGAGTGCGAGCGCCATTGCGAGGCGGAGCGGCCGGCGCGCCGCTTCGCGCGCGTTCCACGCCGACGGGCCCGAGAACGCCACGCTGAGCACGGCCATCACCGCGAGCGTGCCCGGCGTTCCGAGCCGGTCCAGCATGACCAGGCCGACGAGCACGACGCCGACCGTGCAGCCGAGGATGTTGGTCGCCTGCAGCCAGCCGACGCGGCGGCCGAGGCGGCTGATGTCCGACTGCACGGCCCGCTGCAGGAACGGGAAACTCATGCCCATCAGCACGGTCGGCGGCAGGACCAGCAGCGCGGGCAGGCCGAGGTAGAAGAGTGCCTGGTTGCTGTCGAGCACGCCGAAGTCGAACACGAAACGCACGCCGTCGGAGCCAGCGAGGTAGTCGCGCGCCGGCTTCAGGAGGGCCACGTGGTCGATCGCGACCGTCATCGCAAACACCGACGCCGCCGCGTAGAGCGGGATCCAGGCCTGCATGCGCAGGAAGCCGCGCATCGGGTCGCGCGACGACCGCGCGAGCGGCCGCCCGAAGAGGCTGCCGGCGCCGACGCCGAGCAGGTAGAAGGCGAGCAGCAGCGGGAACGTGAACGCCGTCGACTTCAGCATCATGCCGAGCAGGCGGAACCACACGATCTCGAGGCCGAGAGCCACGAATCCCGACACGAAGTAGAGCAGCAGCCAGGTGCGGAACGTCAGCGCCGTTGGCGCGGGCGCAGTGTCGGCCGAGGCAGCATTCGCCGCAGGGTTGCCGGCCGCGGGCACCGCGACCGGCTCGGTGCTGCGCAGCAGAGCCAGGGCCGTGAGGCCCGCTGCGAGGTTCAGCGCAGCGCCGCACCAGAGCGACTGTTCGTAGCCGAAGCCGCGGATCAGGTAGGCGCTGCCGAGCCAGGCGCCGGCCGCGGCACCGAGCGTGTTCCAGCCGTACAGGCCGGCGATCCTGCCCGCAGCGGCTTCGACCTGGTGCGTGACCACCTTCGCGAGCACGGGCAGCGTGAGTCCCATGCAGAACGTCGGCACGAGCAGCGTCAGGCATGCCGTGATCGCGAGCAGTCCCGGCGACTCGACGCGCGGCGTCAGCGACCAGTAGAACCAGTCGATGTAGAGCGCCTTGCTCGCGAGCGCGAACATCGCGACACCGAGCTCCGCGACCGCGAACACGATCAGCAGCCGGCGCGGTTGCAGCCGGTCCGCGAGGTGACCGCCCGCGAGGTTGCCGAAGCCCATGCCGAGCATGAACGCGGCGACGATCATCGTCGTCGCCTGCAGGTCGAGACCGGTGATCAGCGTCAGCATACGCTGCCACACGACCTGGTAGAGCAGCGCCGCGAACCCCGACGCGAAGAACAGCAGCAGCAGCGCGACAGAGAGCGTGCGGGAGCTCTTCATGTCTTCCTCGCGGCCATCGCGCGCACTCTCATGCGCGCGGCACGATAGCCATGCGGACTGCAGAAGGCATGCGCCACTTGACGCTCCTTAAAGGGCTGTCGACGATGGCCGCGTGTCGCGTCTTCGCCCCGTGCTGCGCGTGCTGCTGCTGGTGGGCTCCGCTGGCGTGAGCCTTGGCGTCAGCGAGTTGATCTGGCGCGGCGTCGCGGAGGCCGACTACCGCACCCAGCTGCAGCAATTCGACCAGGGACACATCGCATCGAAGCCCGACGAGCCCTGGCTCTACGAGCTGAATCCGAACCTCGACTACAAGGAGAAGATCCCGCAGCCCGAAGGTCATCCGCCGCTCGAGGTGCGCTACCGCACCAACGCGGCCGGGTTCCGCCACCACGAAGCGTGGCCACCGCGCATGGACGATCAGGCCGTGCGGATCCTGTTCCTCGGCGATTCGTACACGTTCGGATGCGCGGTCGAGGAAGGCGAGGCCTACCCATTCCGCGTCGAGGCCGAGCTACGTTGCCGCGGCGTCGACGCCGTCGTGATCAACACCGGAGTGACCGGGTACAACACCGAGCAGGAGGCAGCGCGACTGCCCTCGCTGCTCGAGCGCTACCGGCCCCGCGTCTGCGTGATCGGCTACGTCGTCAACGACGCGGAACCGATCGTGATCGTGCCGTTGCCGCCGCGAGAGGTGTATCGCCACTGCGGCTCCATGCTGTTCGAGGACAGCAAGGCGGCGCTGAACTGGCTCGCGCGGCTGCTCGTCGACGACCGGCCGCTGTTCGCGAACGACAAGCTGCAGGACAATCCGGACGATCTGGCCGGTTATCTGCCCGGGAGCCCGAAGTGGCCCGCGGCGCGCGCGGCGCTCGTCGCGATGCACCGGCTCTGCCATGCGCGCGGCGTGCTGATGCTGGTCGCGATGCTGCCCGACTTCACGCGAGCGTTCGACGACACCTACGCGGTGGCAACGATCCACGAACGCGTCGCCGCCGCGGGCGCGGCCGAGGGCTTCCGCGTGCTCGACATCCTCCCGCTCGTGCGCGGGCTCGATTCGCGCAAGATGTGCGTGCCGGCCGATGGCCATCCGAACGCCGAGGGACAGCGGCTGCTCGGCGAACTCATCGCGCAACGCGTGAAGGAGTTGCTCGGTGACTGAACCGGCGGCAGGCCTGTATGCGGCACCGGGTCCGCTGTGCCCGAGGCTCGGCGCCTGGAAGATCGCGGTGCCGTGCCTGCTCGTCTACCGCAGCCTGGGCCAGTTTGCGCTGCCCGAGGGCGCCCTGGAGGTGCTCGGCAAGGAGCCTGCGACCGGGGTTGATGCAACGACCGGGCTCGCGGCGGTCATGCGCGTGTGCGTGAACGGCCTCGCCGCCACGGGCATCAGCACGCACAGCGCCGCGTTGTGGTTCGTCGCGGCGACTGCCGCCGCCTGTGTCGCGGTGGTGTTCGCGACCGCGGTCCGCTTGCTGCCGTCGCGCCGCGCCGCGCTGCAGTGCACGTTGCTGGCCGCGACGTGTCCTGCCGTCGCGTTCGCGGCGACGAGCGTGCACCTGCACGTCGCGCCATGGCTGCTCAGTGCGCTCGCGTGCTGGGCGGCCGCTGGCTGGGCCTGCAGCGGCTCGCGTGCCGCCGATCGCGGCGACGGTCGCCGAGCCTGGCCGTGGGCGCTGCTGACTGGAGCGGTCACGGGCGTTGCGCATGCGTCGACGCCGCTCGGTGCGCTGCTGCCGCTCGCCGTGGCGCCGGTCCTGTGGCTCGGCGCGGAACGCCCGCACGGACCGGCCATCTCGCGCTGGGGCGCGCAGATCGCGCTGGCGCTCGCGGTCCATCTGGGCATCGCGGCACTCGCGCTCGCTCGAGGGCTTGGCGCCGGCTTTCCCGGGCTTGCCGAGGTCGCTGCCTGCGACCCCGGCGCGCTGTTGCTGCTGCTCGCGCGCGAATGGCTGCGCGGTTGCCTGCCGTTGTCGCTCGTGGCCGCGTGCCTGCTGCTGCATCCGAAACGGCTGGTCCCGGCGCTCGAACTGCACGTGGCACTGGCCGCATACCTGCTGCTCGGCAACCATGCGACGGCGTCGCTCGGCAACGATGGCGCCTGCCTGCTGCCGCTCGTGCCGCCGGCTGCGCTGCTCGCGATGCACGCGCTCGGCGAGCGCCGCGGCCTCGTGTGGTTCCTCGTGCTGCTCAGTGCGGCCGTCGCGTGGGCGAAGATCGACGTGCGGTCGGACTGGGCGCGATATCGCACCTACATGAACTGGGTGGACGCCGCGAAGCAGGGCAAGCCGTTCCTCCTGCTGACGGGCCCGCGCCTCGAGGAAGCGTTGCGCCTGCGCGAGCCGGCCGTCCCGGCGGTTTCCGTGCGCCAGGTCGCGCGCGGGCCTGCACCATCGCCCGTGGAGTGCGTGGCCTACGTCAGGCACGCGCTCGCGAACGGCGACAGGGTGCTGCTCACGGACGAGGCCGAGTTTGCCCTGCGCGATGCTGCGTTCCAGGCCAGGTACTCACTCGCATCGTCGCTGCTGCACGAGCTCGACCACGCCTTCGTCTGGCGACCGCGGCACGACCACGGCCTCATCGCGAAAGAGATGGTGCTGCGATGACGACCGGCCGCTGCTTGCCGCCAAGAGACGACGGGCGCCCCGTCGCCTGGCAAGTGACTGCCGTGGCGAGGATCTCAGCGCCGCGGCCGGCGCGGCGAACGGTGTGATTCGGGGCGCCGCTGCGCGGGTTGCTGGCCCGGTCGCGGCCCGCGCCACTCCTGCTCGTCGAGGTGCGGCGCCTGCGGCGCCGGCTTGCGACGCTGCTCGGGATCGACGTAGTGCGGCGTTGCGGGGCGGTGCTGGTGGCCGCGGCGCGGGCGGCCGTGACCAGCAGGATGATGGCCGCCCTGGCCATGCTGCTTCGGCGAGCCCGGCTGCTTCGGCTTCGGCGGCCGCGGCAGGTAGGGGCCGGGCTCCTGGCGGTGCTCGGGCCGTTGCCGTTGCGCGGGCCGCCGCGGCTCGGACACGGTGCCGACGAGGTCCTCGTCGCGCGTGTCGTGCGGCCGCCGGTCGGCATCGTGCGCCTTCGCGGGTACCTTGCCGGGCGTCGCGGGCGCATGCCCGCGCGTCCAGTCGCCGGCCACGGGGATGCGCTGTTTGATCAGCTTCTCGATGTCGCGCAGGTACTCGCGCTCCTCGTGGTCGCAGAACGAGATCGCGATGCCGTCGCGCCCGGCGCGCGCCGTGCGTCCGATGCGGTGCACGTAGCTCTCGGGGATGTTCGGCAGGTCGAAGTTGATCACGTGCGAGATGTCGGGCACGTCGATGCCGCGCGCGGCGATGTCGGTGGCGACCAGCGTGTGCGCGCGGCCCGAACGGAAGTCGTCGAGCGCACGTTCGCGCGCGTTCTGCGACTTGTTGCCGTGGATCGCGTGGGCCGGGATCCGCACCGAACGCAGGTGCTTCACGACCTTGTCGGCGCCGTGCTTCGTGCGCGTGAAGACGAGTGTGCGCTCGAAGGCCGGATCGGCGAGCAACTCGGCGAGCAGGTCGCGCTTCTGCGCCTTCGAGACGAACCAGACGCTCTGTGTGATCAGGTCCGCGGTCTTCGTCGGCGGCGACACCTCGACGCGCAGCGGGTCGCGCAGGAACCTGTTCGCGAGCGCCGTGATGTCGGGCGGCATGGTCGCCGAGAACAGCAGTGACTGCCTGTCGTTCGGCAGCGCCGACATGATGCGCCGCACGTCGGGCAGGAAGCCCATGTCGAGCATGCGGTCCGCCTCGTCGAGCACGAGGATCTCGATCGCGCTCAGGTCTGCGTGCCGCTGCTGCATCAGGTCGAGCAGGCGCCCGGGCGTCGCGACGAGGATGTCGAGGCCGGCGCGCAACGCCTGCACCTGCGGGTTCTGGCCCACGCCGCCGAAGACGACGGCGACGCGCAGGCCGAGGTAGCGGCCATAGGCTTCGCAGGAGTCGGCGACCTGCGTCGCGAGCTCGCGCGTCGGCACGAGCACGAGCGATCGCGGCATGCGCGGCATCGGCCGGCGGTCGCGCGCGGCGAGGCGCTGCAGCATCGGCAGCGCGAAGGCCGCCGTCTTGCCGGTGCCGGTCTGCGCGATGCCGAGCAGATCGCGGTCCTGCAGCAGATGTGGAATGGCCCGGGACTGGATCGGCGTGGGCGTCGCGTAGTCACGCGCTTCGAGGGCGCGAACGATCGGCGCGGAGAGTCCGAGCAGGGCGAATGGGTTTGCAGTCATTTCGGATCGAGGCCCGCCTCGGAGATTCTGACTTCGGGCGGGTGCGCCCTGGAGCTTTGCGGGCAAGCAGGATAGCGAGCGCTTGCCGCGACGGGAATGGCCGACTCGCCGTTTCCTCTGCAACGCCGGCGCGCCAGCGTGCCTTCGCTGCGGACCAGCGTTATCGTGGCCGCAGGAAGCGCCCGTAGCTCAGTTGGATAGAGCACCGCTTTTCTAAAGCGGTGGTCCCAGGTTCGATTCCTGGCGGGCGTGCCAGTCCAGACCCACGAGAACAGCGTCGGATCGGGTGGTTCTCGCAGGAGCGAGTTCGCGGGGTGGGGCGTTGTGCAGTTCCTTGTGCAGGATGGCCTCGACACTGCACGCCACGATCGTCATCGACGCGTTGCTGATGGCCGTCGGCCAACGCGCGCCTGCGCTCCCTGACAGGCGTCGCGGCGCTCGATAAGGTCTCGCTCGGTGGATGGACGTGGCCAAGACCCGCACTCACGAAGTCCTCGATGCGCTTCTCATCGCCGGGTTCTTCGTTATCGCCGTCGTGCTCGTGTCCCCGCACGGCGAGTTTCCGATCAACGACGACTGGGACTACCAAGCGACGGTCGCCGACCTGATCGAGCACGGCGAGATGCGGCTCTCGGACTGGCCAGCGATGTCGCTCGTCGGTCAGATCGCCTGGGGCGCGGCCTTCGCGAAGGTGTTGGGGCTCTCGTACCACACGCTGCGGCTCTCGACGCTCGCGCTCGCGCTGTTGGGATCGCTTGCGCTCTACGGCTGGTCGCGCGCGATCGGCCGGGGGCGCGCCGAGGCGGTGTTCGTCGCACTGCTGTTCGCTTCGAGCCCGCTGGTCTTCGCGCTCTCCTGCACCTTCATGACCGACGTGCCCGGCGCTGCGCTGATGCTCGTCGTGATGTTCGCCCAGGCGGCCTATGCGCGACGCGGCGGCGCGGGATGGGCGCTCGCCGCCGGGCTCGCCGCGTCGCTCGCCTACTTGTTTCGCCAGACCGCGGCGCTGCCCGTGCTCGTGCTCGCGGGAACACTCCTCGTCCCCGTGATTCTGCGTCGCGCCCGCGCGATCGAGCTGGTCGTGCTCATGGCACCGCTCGTGATCGCGATCGCCGGCTTCAACGGCTGGCTCGATCGGGTCAACGGCCGCCCCTTCAATGCCTCGTTCTGGCGGTTCGACCTGATCGAGTCGATGTTCGTGCCCGAACTCCGGGCGATCATGATCCCGACGATCCTGCCCCGCGTCCTGTCGCACGCGATCAATCTCGGCGTGTTCGTCGCGCCGCTCGTGCTGGGGCTCGCCGCGACGCGCGCCGGACGCCTGCTCTGGGCGTCGCGTCTCGCCAGGATCACCGCGGCGATCGTGACGATCGCCGCGACTGTGCCGCTCGTCGCCGGGATGGAGATCGCTCCGCTGCGTGGCAGTCATGCCGGCGACCTGTACCTCGGATTCGAGACCGTCTACCGCGAACTGTGCGGGCCCGAGCTCTTGATCGGATCGCTTTCCATCACGGTCATTTCGGTGCTGACGCTGATCGGGATCGTGTCGCTCGGGCTCCTCGCTGGCCTCGCGGCGGCATCGATGCGGGACGCGTTGCGCACGCGAAGGGAGCGGCCCTGGCTCCCCTTCTCACCGGCCGCTCAGGCCGGGTCATGCGCCCTGTTGCTCTTCGGCCTGATCGTCGTCCAGAGGAACGATTTCGATCGCTACGACGTGCCCGTTGTGCCGATGGCCGCGATGTTCGTGCTCGCGATGGCGCCACGCGGATCGGGAGCGCTGCGTGCGCCGGCGGCCTGGGTGATGCTGCTGATCGTCGCACTGATGTCGATCGTCGGCACCCAGGACTACTTCGCGCGCGGACGCGCGCGGTGGCAGGCGAGGGAACAACTCCTCCGCTCCGGACTCCCGCCGCAGTGGATCAACGCCGGCTTCGAGCACGCGGCGCTCTGGTGCTTCGCGCCGCACTATCGCCGCGAGCTGCGTGTCCGGCCCTACCTGCTCGATCTTCCCTTGCACGAGCGCGCAGCGCGTCAGAGCGCCGAGGACCCGTCGCACCTGTGGATGGACCCGCGCGCCTACAAGACCGGCTACACGGTCCCTCCTGGCGCCGAGGTCGTCGCGACGGCGCCCTGGCGCGCGTGGCTCCGATCGGGAACGGTATACGCGTTCCGCTCCGACCGCTCGCCATGGTCGATGTTCCACACAGTCCCCTTCCAGACGACCGGTCACCTGGAGCCCATGGACGTGGATGGGCAGAGGGTCCTTTTCGCGCACCCGCCGTCCGAGCTGTGCTTCCGCCTGACGGTCGGTGTCAACGTCGTCTCCGGCGCCTTCGGCATCCTGCCGGGGGCCTGGCAGGGCGAGGGCAACACCGATGGCGTCACCTTCCACGTCGTGCGCGAGACCGGCAGCGAGCGCAGCGAAGTCCTGCGGCGCCTGTTGCAGCCGCTCGACAGATCCGACGATCGCGGCACGCAGCGCTTTTCCGTCACCGTGGAAGCCGCCGCCGGTTCGGTGTTGGTGCTCACGACCGATTGCGGGCCGAATGGCAGGGGCGAATACGACTGGTCCTACTGGACCCGCGTGCGCATCGAGCCTCGGTAGCTCGGCGCACGTGGCAGCGCGGGACGTTGCAAGAAATCCGCCGGAGACGGGGCGGAGTCCTCGATTCCCGGCGGGCGTGCCAGCCGTCGCAGGGACCACGACACCGAACACACCGCTGCCACGCCGACGAGTCCTCGCCGTTCTGTCGGCTCAAATTGCCATGAAGAACACGTCTGCGCGTCTTTCCTGTCTGTTCACTTCGGTCGGTCTCTGCGCGGTTGCCTGCGGCGGTGGGGGTGGCGGCGGTGGTGGTGGAACGGCCACGGCCAGCATCGAGGGCCAGCTGCGGTTGCCGGTGCTGGCGCCGGGATCCTTCGCGGCCACGCCCGATGTCATGAGCCCGATGGCGGCCGGTGAGGTCGTCGTCTGGCTCGAAGCAGGTGCCGCCGCCACGGAACTCGACAGCGACCAGTACGAGCTCGTGCGTTCCGGCGGGCCCGTCGCGGTCTACCGCGCGGCCGAGGCCGCCGGGCGCGGCCGCGTGGCGCTCGGTGCCGCACTCGCCGACAGCGCCGAGTGGGCGACCTGCAACGCGGCAGTCAAGATGGCGCGGATGCCCGGCGTGCGCTGCGCGAGCCCGAACTACGTGCTGCAGGCGACCGTCGAGCCGAACGACGCGCTCTACGACAAGCAGTGGCACTACGCGCAGGTCAACCTGCCGCAGGCGTGGGACCTGACGCAGGGCTCGGCGAACGTGATCGTCGCCGTGCTCGACACGGGCATCGTGTCCTCGCACCCCGAGTTCGCGGGCCGCCTCACGGGCGGCGGCTTCGACATGATCAGCAGTCCGGCGAGGGCGCGCGACGGCGACGGCCGCGACCCGAACCCCGAGGACGTCGGTGACCTGCTGACGCCGCAAGGCAGCAGCTTCCACGGCACGCACGTCGCGGGCACCATCGGCGCGAACGGCAACAACGGCGCCGGCGTCGCGGGCGTCGACTGGAACTGCAAGCTGATGACCGTGCGCGTGCTCGGCCAGGGCGGCGGCACCGTCGACGACATCGCGAACGGCATCCTCTATGCGGCGCGCCTGCCGAACGGCAGCGGGCAGCTGCCCGCGCAGCGCGCCGACGTCATCAACATGAGTCTCGGCGGTCCGGGCGCCAGCGCGGTGCTCGAGCAGGCGTGCAATGCCGCGGCGAACGCGGGTGTGCTGCTCGTCGCGGCGGCCGGCAACGACAACTCGAGCTCGATCCAGACGCCCGCTGCGATCGACTCGGTGCTGTCGGTCGGCGCGACCGACCTCGTGCGCGCGCGGGCCCCGTACTCGAACTTCAGCCCGACGGTCGACATCTGGGCGCCGGGCGGCGACATGACCGCGGATCGCAACGGCGACACGTTCCCCGACGGCGTGCTCTCGTGCATGGCGAACGATCAGGGCCAGGTGTTCTTCGCGTTCGAGAACGGCACGTCGATGGCGAGCCCGCACGTCGCCGGCATCGCCGCGCTCGTGAAGGCGCGCAACCCGGCGCTGACCGCTGGCCAGATCCGCACGATCCTGACGACCAGTGCCGTGCCGGTGGCCGGGCTGCCGAACAACGGCAGGCTCGTCGACGCGCTCGCGGCCCTGCAGGCGGCCGGCGGCGGTGCCGCTTCGAACCCGATCCTCGTCGCGACTCCGGCCGCGGTCGACTTCGGTGCGAACCTGACGCAGGTCTCCGTCGGGCTCGAGAACCGCGGCACCGGCAACCTGGTGTTCGACACGTTCTCGTTCCAGCCCGCAGCGCCGTGGTTCGACGGGCTGCTCGTCGATGCGACCGCGAGCAACGGCATCGTGGAGGATCGACTCGACGTGACCGTGAATCGCGCCGGGCTCGCGACCGGCGTCTACCAGACACGGCTCACGCTGAACTACCTCGACGGCGCCGTGCCGGTCTCGGTCGAGATCGACTTCAACCTGCAGGTCGGCGCGTCGCCGGCATCGACCGACACGGTGTTCGTGCTGCTGATCGACCCGGTGACCCTCGAGTCGCGGTTCGAGGTCCAGACGACGGCGGGCAGCAGCTTCGGGTTCGCGATGGGCTCGATCACGCCCGGCGACTACCTGCTCGTGGCCGGCACGGATCGCGACAACGACCAGGTGATCGGCGACCCCGGCGAGCTGTTCGGTGTGTGGCCGAGCCTCGACTCGCCGCAGGTCATCACGCTCGGCCCCGGCGCGAGCCTGACGGGCCGCGACTTCGCGATGGAGGAGCTGTCGACGATGATGTCGGCCGGCCGGCAGGCGCCGCGCTTCGTGATCACGAGGCTGCCGTGAGGCGCACGCTCCGGTTCGCGCCGTGCCTGCTCGCGGCGGCCTGCGCGGGCGGCGGGCCGGCCGCGGCGGCCCTCGTGCCGGACTGGTCGGGCCCGGCCGTGCACGGCAGGCACCTCGGCGACGGCGGGCTCGAAGTCGAGCTCGTTGCACCGACCGCTGGCCACGCGTTCGAGCTGCGGCTGGTCGAGAGCTCGGGCGAGCGCGCCGACCTGCACTTCGTGCACCGGACGTCCGG